>CAXBMB010000167.1:0-1600 GCA_963976695.1 uncultured Rhodovibrionaceae bacterium | reverse complement strand
GCGCGGCTCTATCGTTCAGGCGCATGTGGTTCTGGTTGACGGAACGCCCGAAGACGCCAATACTATCAAGATATTGCAGGATCATGTTAAAGCGACCATCGCACCCTATAAATACCCGCGCGACATTCGTTTCATCAAAGAACTGCCCAAAACCGCGACCGGCAAGATCCAGCGTTTCGCGCTGAGAGAGGATACATGAGCAGTTTCGACGAAGCCTCCAAAGGCGCCAAGATGGATTTCGCCAAGGACAAATCCTATGGCGATTACCTTGGGCTGGACCAAATCCTGACCACCGAGAATCCGCTCGACATGGCGCATGATGGGCTGCTTTTTATCATCCAGCACCAGACTTCGGAGCTATGGATGAAGCTGGCGATCCATGAGTTGACCGCCTGCCGAAAGGCGCTTCAGGCCGGGGAATTGCGCCAGAGTTTCAAGATGTTGACCCGTGTGGCACGGATTTTCGAGCAGCTTAATTCGGCTTGGGACGTGCTGCGGACCATGACGCCGAGCGAATATACCCAGTTCCGTCCGCACCTTGGTGCCTCTTCTGGGTTTCAGTCCTACCAGTACCGTCTGATCGAATACCTGCTGGGCAACCGGATCGCGGCGCTGACCAAACTGCATGAACACACGCCCGAACCCCATGCGGCGCTGGTGGCGGAAATGCAGCAGCCGAGCCTCTATCAGGTGGCGATTGATCTGCTTTGCACACGGCTGGGGGAGCCGTCGCTTGCCGGCAGCCCCGAGCCGCAGGCTTGGCAGCCGAAGGCCGAGGTTCAAGCCCTGTGGAAACAGGTTTATGAAGACCCGACAACTCATTGGGAACTCTACGAATTGGCGGAAAAGCTGGTCGATCTCGAAGACTACTTCCGACGCTGGCGGTTCAACCACGTGACCACCGTGGAACGTATCATTGGTTTCAAGCGCGGCACCGGCGGCACCGCTGGGGTGACCTATCTGCGCAAAATGCTTGAGGTGGAGCTTTTCCCTGAGCTTTGGCATGTGAGAGGAGCACTGTAAGTGTCTGTTTTGAAAAAAGATCAGTTCATCCTACCGGAGGGCGTCATCTACCTCGACGGCAATTCGCTGGGGCCATTGCCCAAGGCCGCCGCCGCGCGGGTGCAGGAGATGATCACTGCGGAATGGGGTGAGATGTTGATCCGCGGCTGGAACCAAGCCGGTTGGATGGAACAGCCCGCCCGCGTTGGCAACATGGTTGCCGGGATCGTTGGCGCGCCAGAAGGTTCGGTCGTGATGGGCGACACCCTGTCGATCAAGGTTTTTCAGGCGCTGGCTTCGGCGCTGAAGCTGCGCCCGGACCGCAAGGTGATCCTGTCGGACAGCGGCAACTTCCCGTCGGACCTCTATATGGCCGAGGGACTGGTGGGGCTTTTGGAGCAGGGCTATGAGCTGCCCACCGTGGCGCCAGAAGAAGTGACGGAGGCCATCGGCGAGGACATCGCCGCGGTGATGCTGACCGAGGTCGACTACCGCACCGGGCGCAGGCACGACATGAAGGCGATCACCGAATTGGCCCATGCAAATGGCGCGGTGATGATCTGGGATCTGGCCCATTCAGCGGGCGCGCTGCCGGTGG
>CAXBMB010000166.1:0-1631 GCA_963976695.1 uncultured Rhodovibrionaceae bacterium | reverse complement strand
GACGATGGGCAGGGACGATGGATGGACAAGCAACAGGTTGCTTGATCTTATGGCGGGAGTTTAACAGATCTTGGGGTTTTTGCGGTATGGGCTCTTGGCGCGGGCGTAAATTTTTTTTGCGTGGCCGGCAGCGTTTCCCGGTGGTCGCGTGGCGGGTCTGTCTGGTCTTTGCCGTGGCCCTGGTCTTGGTCTCTCGCCCGGCGTTTGCCGATGCGGCCGCGCGGCTTGATTTTCAGCCGTTGCGGGCGCTGGAAGCGAAAGGGGCGCGGGTCAGCGCCCTGGTGGTGGATTTGAGTCAGGGGGCGGTTTTGGCGTCCTATCAAGCCGATGCGCTGCTGGCGCCGGCCTCGACCACCAAGTTGGTGACCGCGGCGATGGCGCTGGATCGCTGGCCGGCCAATAAGCGCTTTGTGACCCGTCTGTTCGCGCGCGGCGCGTTGCGCGACGGAACATTGACCGGTGACCTGGTTCTGCAAGGCGGCGGAGACGCCACCTTGCTGGATCAACAGCTCTGGACCCTGGCTCAACGGCTTTATGCGCTGGGACTGCGCGAAGTTACGGGCGATCTGCGGGTCGATGTCTCGCGTTTCGGCCAGCTGTCCTGTGGCATCAAGGACCGCTGCGACGCCCAGCAAAGCAGCCTCAATTCCTACGATGCGCCGCTCAGCGCGCTGGGGGTGAACTACTCCAACATGGCTGTTCAAGTGGCCCCGGCCGCCAAGGTGGGAGGGGCGGCCGCCGTTGCGCCGCTGCCGTTTGAGTTGCCGTCCTTGTCCGTGGATGCCCGGGTGCTGACCGACGGCGCGCAAGATGATCTGACCGCCGAACGCTTTAGCTTGGGCGCGCAAAACCACGTGGTTCTGCGCGGTAAGGTCAAGGAAAGCGACCAACCCCGTTTGCTGTATCGCTCGATCGCCGGCGCGGAGCGCTACGCCGGCGAAATCTTCGCCCAGCTCCTGCGGCAAACGGGGATTACTTTTTCCGGCGCGGTGATTGTGGAAAGCGCGCCGCTGCCGGCGGAGGATCTTTTCCTGCTGGAACTGCCGGGAGAAACCCTGCGCAATACTCTGGGGTTGATGCTGGATCACTCCAACAACATCATCGCCGACACCCTCGCCCTCAATCTTTTGGTGGCGTATCGCCAGGAGCAGGCCGAGGAGGGGGCCAGCGCGCCGCCCGCGCAGCAGGTGGCCTTGCAACTACCGCAAGCCGGCCTGCTGCTGCAGGGCTTTTTGCGTGACGCGGTGGCCGCCAGCCGGTTTTCCGGCGATCAAGCCAGCCAATCGAGGCTTTTCGACGGCTCCGGTCTGACGCCGGAGAATCGGCTTTCCAGCCGTGATTTGGTCGGTCTTCTGGACAGTCTCTATCGAAAGCCGGCGGATTTTTCAGTGTTGTTCGGCAACTTGGTTATTCCCGACGAGAAGAACAAACACGCGGCGCTGTGGCGGGAAAATAGGAAATGGCAAACCCGGCTGGCGGTGAAGACCGGCGGCCTTACCGAGCCGATCTCAGTGATCACCATTGCCGGTTATCTGCGCTTTGACGACGATCGCTGGGGGGCCTTCGCCATGATGGTCAATGGCGAGCCGGGTAAAAGCATCAACCGCTGGGAGGCCTTCGCGGCGATGGAA
>CAXBMB010000165.1:0-1708 GCA_963976695.1 uncultured Rhodovibrionaceae bacterium | reverse complement strand
TCAGGCAGACGCGCTTTTGTTGGCGGCCAGGGGTTCACCGGTGACGATAAAACAGGTGCAGGGATTGACGGTGGGGCGACGCGGCGGCTTTCAGGACAAGACCAGTCGTCTGGCCCCTCCGGCCCCGTGGCGGCGCCCGGGACAATCCTTTTCTACTCTGCGCTCGCCCAGCGGGCGGGCTCGCCCGGCAAGGCGCCGCATAAAAACGGTCCTTGCCGAGTCACAGGCCCGAGGTCGAGCTACCTCGTTTTATCGGTCGGGTTAGTTGAGATAGCCGAGGTCTCTCCAGACCTTGTATTCGGCGCGGAAAGCCTGCAACGAATCCCAGGCTTCCTTGAAGGAAGCGTCGCTGGCCGCGATCTCGACGGCGACCTCTTCCCAGGTTGCCTTGAGCGTCGCCAGGGTTTCCGGCGACCAGCGGTGGATCTGAACGCCCTTGCTCTTCAGGTCCTTGAGCGCGGCCCCCTGGATGGCTTCGCCTTCGGCCATGCCCAGCGTGTAGTTGGCCCGGCACGCCACGGTCAACATGGCTTGCTCGGATTTGGTCAGGCCGTTCCACTTGTCCATGTTGACCAGCAATTCGAACGCCGTCGACTGCTGATGCCAACCCGGGAAGTAGTAGTGCTTGGCGATTTGATAGAAGCCAAGGTTCAGATCGATGGCCGGCTGCGAGAACTCGGTGGCGTCGATGGTGCCACGCTCCAGCGCCGGATAAATGTCAGCGCCGGCGAGCAGTTGGGTATCCACGCCCAGTTTCTGCATCACCTTGGCGCCCAGGCCGAAGAACCGCATTTTCTTGCCCTTGAGCTCGTCAAGGGACTTTACTTCCTCACGGAACCAGCCCGAGGCTTCCGGCGCGATCACGCCGCAGATCAAGGAGTAGATGTTATGCTTGGCATAGATGCCTTGCATGATTTTCTCGCCGCCGCCGTTGAACAGCCAGGCCGCGTATTCGCTGGCGTCCGGACCAAACGGCACGGCGGAGAACAGCGCCAAGGCCGGCTCTTTGCCCTGCCAGTAACCCGGGGTCGACCAACCGGCGTCGACCGAGCCGTTCCGGACCGCGTCGAACAGTTCCAGCGCCGGCACCAGCGCATTGGGCTCATAGAATTTCAGCTGTAGCTCGCCATCGGACATGGCATCGACGTTGGATTCCAGCGTCTTGCCCAAGCTGCCGAGTTGCACCAACTTGCTGGGATAGGTGGAGCCCATTTTCAACCGGGTTTTGGCGTCGGCTGGACCGGCCAGGCCGGTTGCCAGCCCGGCGGCCAAAACAACAGCCGTCGCGCACTTGGCGATAGTCTTGAGATTCATCAACTCTTCCTCCCAAATTCCTGTTCCTGTGACAGCGCCGCGCGATGATGTCGCCTTGCTGCCGTGATGCCACGCACGACCCCTGTCGATCATGCTCGGGAGACCAAATTTTGCGGTGGTTCTTTTCCCAGGCTCGAAGCAAGCTATCCCGTCTTGCACAGAAAGGACAAGTCTTTAGCCGTATTTGACAAAATAAGCAGATTCGCCGTTGGTCGGAAAAAAAGGCCAATCCTGTCGTTGCAACACCCAAAAGATGAAGCTATATAGCGGCTTCAAGATTGATCGCGCTTTCGAGCCGATCGGGGTCGCCTCGCTTGTCTGTCGAAGGGGTAAGTGACGGGGAGTAGCTCAGCCTGGTAGAGCACTACGTTCGGGACGTAGGGGCCGGAGGTTC
>CAXBMB010000164.1:0-1867 GCA_963976695.1 uncultured Rhodovibrionaceae bacterium | reverse complement strand
GCCATCGAGGGCATCGCCTATGGCGAGAGGCGGCAGATCGGCGGGGCCACGGTCTCCTTCCACCCGGCGGGCCATGTGCCCGGCAGCGCGCAGATCAGGGTTGAGGTCGGCGGAGAGGTCTGGGTCGCGTCGGGCGATTACAAGGTGATCGACGACGGCATGTCAGAACCCTTTGAGCCGGTCCAGTGCCACCATTTCATTACTGAGAGTACCTTTGGCTTGCCGGTCTTTCGCTGGGCGCCGCAGGCCGAGGTGGCGGGCCAAATCAACGACTGGTGGGCGGGCTGCAAGGCCGCTGGAAAGACGGCCTTTTTGGGGGCCTATTCGCTGGGCAAAGCGCAGCGGCTCCTGTCGATGCTCGATCCCGCGATCGGACCGATCCTGACCCATACGGCGGTGGAAAATACCAATGCGGTGCTGCGGGCACAGGGAATCACCCTGCCCGAGACCACGCTTGTGACGCCCGAGTTGGTGCCAAAGGAGCATCCCGGCGCGTTGGTGCTGGCGCCGCCCTCGGCCTTAGGCAGCCAATGGGCGCGGCGCTTTGGACCGCAGGAGAGCGCCTTTGCCTCGGGCTGGATGGCGCTGCGCGGGGTGCGCAGACGGCGCGCAGGGGATCGGGGGTTTGTCATCTCGGACCATGCGGATTGGCATGGGCTGCTTTGGGCGATCCGTGAGACTGGGGCGGAAAACATATATGTAACGCATGGTTACACCGATATCTTCACGCGCTACCTTAACGACGAAGGCTGGAACGCGCAGGTTGTTCCGACCCAGTTCGACAGCGACGGAGGCGACAGCGAATGAAGGACTTCGCCGCTCTTTTCAACGCCGTCGACCAGACCACCAAAACCACGGTAAAGGTCGCCGCTTTGGCCGAGTATTTCACCACCGCGGCCGAAGAGGACCGCCTTTGGACCGTGGCGCTTTTCTCGGGCCGCCGCCCAAAACGCGCCGTCACCACGACCAAGCTCCGCGAATGGGCCTCAGAGGCGTCCGGTGTGCCGCTCTGGCTATTCGAAGACAGCTACGCCATCGTCGGCGATCTGGCCGAGACCATCGCGCTGGTCCTCCCCCCGGTAGAGAACGACGACACCGGCACGCTGACCGCATGGATCAACGCCCTGCGGGGGCTGAAAGACGAAGACGACGCGGCGCGCAAGGCATTCGTCCTTTCGGCTTGGCAACAGCTTGGCGGCACCGAGCGGTTCCTGTTCAACAAGCTCATCACCGGCGGTTTTCGCATCGGCATCAGCCAAAAGCTGATGACCCGCGCCCTGTCCCGCGCCAGTGGCCGCCCCGAGCCGGAAATGGCGCACCGCCTGATGGGCAACTGGCACCCCGATGACGTCACGTGGCACAGCCTGATCGAGGCCGAAGACGCCAGCGCCGACGCCTCGCGCCCCTACCCTTTCTACCTCGCCTATGCATTGGAAGACGGACCGGAAGCGCTCGGCACCCCCGAAGACTGGCGCGCGGAATGGAAATGGGACGGCATCCGCGGCCAGCTTATCCTGCGCGATGGCGACTACTTCGTCTGGTCACGCGGCGAAGAACTGATGACCGACCGCTTCCCCGAACTCGCCCGCGCCGCCGATCACCTGCCGCCGGGCACGGTGCTCGACGGCGAGTTGCTGGTCTGGCAGCCGGGGGCCGAATTCCCTTCATCTTTCAACGCATTGCAGGCCCGCATCGGACGCAAGACTGTGCCCAAAAAGCTGCTAAAGGAAGCGCCTGTGGTGCTGCACGCCTACGACCTGCTGGAATGGCAGGGCGAGGACATCCGCGACCGTCCCTTTGCCGAGCGCCGCGCGCTGTTGGAGCAGGCCGCAGCCGATTTGCCCGCCGACGCGCCCGTGCGCCTGTC
>CAXBMB010000163.1:0-2144 GCA_963976695.1 uncultured Rhodovibrionaceae bacterium | reverse complement strand
CCCCGCCGCCTTCCAGTTCCGGTCGATCAGGAAGATGACACCGAAGATGACCGGGTTGAGCTTGAGCGCGGCGGCGAGCCCCAGGGCCATGCCCGCCGAAACGGAATGGCCCTGGCGGTAGCGCTCGAACCCCAAAAGCACCACGAAGGTGACCAGGATCTGCGGCTGGTTCAGCCAGAAGGCGACGAAGAACGGCCTGCTGAGGACGATGATCAGAAGGCTAAGCATGACCCAGGTGGCCAGCGACGCGCGGGGCCGATCCGCGATGCGCCAGGCCAGGAAGATGGAACCGATCAGGGCAGCGGTGTGGATCACCAGCACTGTATTGAAGAAGGCCAGTGGTCCGACGGCGAGGGCGAATCTGGACAGGAGCGCGGCCCAGATCGGCGGGTAGACATAGGGAAACGCGACCTCGCCTTCGAACCCGAGCGCGGCGACCATCCGCTCCCACTCGGGCGAGGCGGAGCCCCCGAAGAAGCCGGACGGGGCGAGATAGATCAACCCCTCCTGCCCCAGGCCATAGGACCGCGCGGCGAGGTATATGGCACTCAGATCCGCGGCCCAGGTGTTCCAGAACTGGAAAAGGATCAAGCCGGTGAGGGCACTCAGGGCGACGGCGATCGTGGCCGTCTCGGTACTGCTGTTCATGACTTGCCCGCCACCTGTCGCACGCCCGCGCAAGGCGGTTTGCCCACCGTTCTTGCGGACTGCCGGGGTTATGGCAATCGGCGAAATCGGAAAGGCCCGGAGACAAGGTGCGCATTGGCCACAAACATGGTAAGCCTCCGGGGGCGGCCGTCTGATCTTGGGTTTGATCCGATGGTAAGTCCGACCTTATGTCCGACTTTATCAACCGCCCTCAAATTGAAGTTCTTTCCGCCGCCGATGGTGAACGCCGCCGGTATTGGTCGGATGATGACAAACTGCGCATTGTGGAGGAAAGCTTCATCGGCCACCGCCAGGCGGCAGCCACAGCGCGGCGGCATGGCATTTGCCGGTCGCTGCTGACAACCTGGCGGCGGCAGTATCGAAACGGTGAGCTTGGGTCTTCTCGCCCGGTATCGTTCGCGCCGGTGACCGTGACGAAAGCGCCCGCGCCGCAGACCAATTCAGTCGATCCCTGTCCGCCTCCGGGCTGTCAGGTTGAGATAGCCCTGCCGAATGGGCGCCGGGTCATCGTGCCGGTGGGCGTGGACCCTGAAGGGCTTGCCCGGATTCTGGCCGTGGTGGACCGGCAATGATCGCGTTTCCGGCGGGCGTGAAGGTTTGGATTGCGGGCGGCGTCACCGATATGAGGCGGGGCATGAACACGCTGGCGCTGCAGGTGCAGGAGGGTCTCGGCCGCGATCCCCATGCGGGCGAGATCTTCTGCTTCCGAGGCCGTAAGGGTGATCTGGTCAAGATCCTGTGGCATGATGGCGTGGGCATGTCGCTTTATCTGAAGCGCCTGGAAGCGGGCAAGTTTATCTGGCCGGTGAGCCGGTCGGGCGAAGCGGTGCAGATCTCGGCGGCGCAACTCGGATATCTCTTGGAAGGGATCGACTGGCGCAACCCACGTTGGACGCAACGCCCTGCAAAGGCTGGGTAAATTGCGCCGACGGGCCTGTTTTTGTTGGTGTCTCACGAGCCCGGATGGTAGACATCGGCCATGTCGAACACTGCTTCCGAACTCGCCAGATTACGCGCCGCCCTGGCCGCCGCCGAGGCCCGGGCAGAGCTTGCGGAAAGCGAACTGGCACAGACCCGAGCGGTTGTCTCCTGCTCGGAAGCGATGATCCAGGAACTCAAGCTTGAGATCGCCAAACTACGCCGTGACAAATACGGTATCTCGTCAGAACGACGCGCCCGGCTGATCGATCAGTTGGAATTGCAGCTTGAAGAACTGGAAACGGCGGCAACCGAGGATGCCATGGCCGCCGAACAGGCGACCGAGAAAACCGGCACGGTGCGCGCCTTCACGCGCCGCCACCCTGTGCGCAATCCGTTCCCCGATCACCTGCCGCGCGAGCGGGTTGTTGTCGAGGCACCTGCCGCCTGCACCTGCTGCGGCTCGGATCGCCTCGTGAAGATGGGCGAAGACATCACCGAGACGCTGGAGGTGATCCCGCGGCAGTGGAAGGTGATCCAAACCGTGCGTGAGAAGT
>CAXBMB010000162.1:0-2165 GCA_963976695.1 uncultured Rhodovibrionaceae bacterium | reverse complement strand
TGCGGCGGTGGGCGTAACGGTGGATGCGGCGGCGCGGGCAGAGGAGGCGAGACAGCATGGAACACCCAATCCTGAAAGGAAAATAGTCAGCAGCCCATCGCCCAAGGGCCGACAGCACAAGCGTCATCGCCCTGCGATAGGGCGATGACGGGCGCGAGCAGGGCTCAAACGGGATCGCGACGCGCGCCCCTTTAAACCGCCCTGACTCTAGCTGGTCGCCAGGAACTTGTCAGCCGCCGCCGGTTGCGGATCACGGGTCTTTGAAAGCCTGTCATCCGGCCGCGAGACTTGCGGTGGGCGGGAATGCCCCACAGCGCCCCACAACAGCCCGTTACGCGCCGCCACCGCGCCACTTACGGCCAACGCCGGCGGGTCGCGCAAACCCGCGGCCTATCGCTTGCCCGATGACAAGCTTTAAGATGAAAAGCCTTAATACGACCGTTGCGCCTGCTCCATCGCCGCGATGGTGGCGTCAATCTCCGCCGTCAGCGGCGCAACAACCGCCAGGTCCGGGTTGTTCATCAGGCGATTGAAGTAAATCTCCACCGCCGGCAGGTATTGATCCCGGGCGCGTTGCTTGCGCGCCTCGCTGAGATCGGAGTCACGTAGTTTGTTTTCAAAATCAGCGATGGTCTTGGCCCGCATCGCCGCCAGGTCAGGTTGCTGCTTGATGCTGGCATAGGCGACAAACAGGCGCTGGGCGGCTTGCAAGAACGCCTCGGGCGATGCGAAGCCTTCGCCGATCAACAGGTCGCGAAAGCGCGGGGCAAAGACCGAATCGGTCAGGCCGCGCACCATTGCGTTCAGGCTGGTGTTCTGCCCTTTCGGGGCCAGCACCTTGGCGTCGGCGGCCAGCGCCCGCACCTTGGGCAGGGCGGACAGCAGTTGACCGACGCGCGCCTTGTCCAAGGGTGCGCCCTGGGCTTGATCAAACAGTTGCCTGAGGGTGGCGTCTTGATTGGCGCGCGGCAGCGACGGGCCGGTCTGGCCGGCGCTGTTGGCCGGCGTCAGCAGCACCGCCCCAGCCAACAACAGGCACAGGCCCAACAGGCGATGCCGGGACGGCAGGCGCGATGCGAACCCGGGGCATTGCGCGAACCAGGCGGACATAACCGATTTCCCTTCCCGGTCTATTTCAGCACCTGGCGAATGCGCGGCATGAAGGGTTGAACTGCGGCGATATCGGCCGGGTCGGCCTGCTCCGCAAGGCCCTGTAGCGCCGCGCGCACCCGGATAAAGGCGTTCAGCATTTCGGATTTCTGCGCCGCGCTCAAGCCCTCCGCCGCCAGGATCTGTGACTTCATGACGGCCAATTGGGCGTCCATTTCCGCCAGTTGGCCGGGAATTTCGATGGCGATGGCGGCCCGAAATACCCGATCACCGGTGGTGCGCCAGGTCGCCAGGTCGGCAAAGCCGTAACGGCGGGCGATCTGCTTGAGTTGGTTCAATTGCCCAGTCTTGGTGAGCAAGGCGACGCCGGCGGCAAAGGGGTCGCCCTGCATCACCCGGGGCAGGGCGGCCATGCCCTCGCCTTCGTCAACCGTCCACCCCAACGCCGCGACCTGGGGCAGGCTGTTGAGAAGGCGCACGATGCTTCCGGCCCGCAGCTGTTGGGCGGCGGCGGGCGGCGCGGCGGCAAGGGACAGCAGCAGGGCCAGCGCCAGAAAAAGGCCGGTGCGGCGCAAGGGCAGTGATCGCGGCATGGCGAGGAAGCTCCGAAAATCTAGTCCAGCGTCAAACGACGCAAGGTAAGGGCCGAAAGGGCTAAGACGACAAAAGCGCCGAGACAGGGCGGCGGAAAGCGGCAGACGACCCCGCGCTGGAGTCGAGCCGGTGGCAACGCAATTTCCCGGCGATGCCGTCCAAACCGCGCGTCCACCTCTTATCACCGTCAAGCCGGGTTTGGCAAAAAAAGCCCGGCCAAATCCCGCTTTGACGGCTGACGCGCGCCGGCGTGAGACCGACCGGCAAAAGAGCGGCTTGTCATTCCCCCCGGGCTGTGGCAATGCTTTTGCCGCGCGTGAGGACGTGACCGCTTTGCCCCGCTGAAAAGAGTTGATCGCGGGCCGGCAAGGAAGTGTCACCAAGGTTGAAAAACCAACAACGCGGGCGTAGCTCAATGGTAGAGCAGAAGCTTCCCAAGCTTACGACGAGGGTTCGATTCC
>CAXBMB010000161.1:0-2210 GCA_963976695.1 uncultured Rhodovibrionaceae bacterium | reverse complement strand
CCCACGCGACCCACTATGGGGCGGTGGATTTCGCGCTGGCCGGCCTGGAGGGACTGCAGGTCCATCGGCCGCAGCGCTGCGGCCAACCCGAGCCGGTGCTGCCGGACAACGACCAGGTTGGCGCGATGATCTACACCTCCGGCACCACCGGTGCGCCCAAGGGGGTGATGTTGACCCACAAGGCGATGAACTTCGTCTCCATGGTGTCCGGTCGGTATCGCGGCTTCAGCCCCGACGACACGGTGTACGGCGTGCTGCCGGTGGCGCACGTCTTCGGACTGGTCTCGATGTGCCTGGGGTGCCTGACCTCGGGGGCCTGCCTTTGGCTGACGCCGCGCTTTGATCCGAAAGCCCTGTTGGCGGCGATGATGGCCGATGAGGTCACGGTCTTTCAGGGGGTGCCGGCGATGTACGCCAAGCTGTTGGAATGCGCCGAACGGGACCATCTCAACCTGCGGAACACGGCGCTGCGCTATCTTTCCGCCGGTGGCTCGCCGCTTGATCTGGATCTGAAGCAGAGGGTTGAAGCGGCCTTTGGCCTGACGCTCAACAACGGTTATGGGCTCACCGAATGCGCCCCCACGGTCAGCCAGACCCGACCGGAGAATCCAACCACCGGAACCTCGACCGGACCGCTGCTGCCCGGTTTGGAAGCCAAGCTGATGGACGGCGCCGGCCAGCTCGTTGACCGATGCGATCAGCCGGGCGAACTGTGGATTCGCGGTCCCAATGTTATGAAGGGCTACTACCGCGCCGCCGAAAAAACCGCCGAAGTGCTTGATTCGGACGGGTGGTACAACACCGGGGACATGGCGCTGTTCGATGCCGCCGAAAACCTGGAACTGGTGGGCCGGAGCAAGGAAATCATCATTCGCTCGGGCTTCAACGTTTATCCCGAGGAAGTCGAAGGCGTTCTGGCCGCCCATCCGGCGGTAACCCTGGCCGGGGTGGTCGGACGCAAGGTGACCGGCAATGAAGAGGTGCTGGCCTTTGTGCAGCTGGCTCCCGGCCAAGCGGTCGATGAGGCGGATTTGATGGCCTGGGTGGCCGAACGGGTGGCGGCCTACAAGCGCCCGGTATCGATTCAAATTCTGGCCGAACTGCCGGCCAGCTCGACCGGTAAAATTCAAAAGACCAAGCTGCGCGAACTGGCCGGATCTTAGCGGGTGATCGACGGCGACCGCAGCGCCGGGCGCCGCCGGCTGGCGCGATTTGACTCCAGCCGATCTGGTGCGCCGGGCGGGCGATCCGTCAGGACGACCAGTGCCAATAGCCGATCAGTTGGGGCTGCCCGTTTTCAATGTGAAAGGGCACGATGATCCGCTCATAGTTGTAGACGCTCAGTTCGGTCATTCTTGTTTTTTGCGAGCGCAGGTAATGGGGCGTCTCCTGCGCCTGCGCCGCCGCATAGATCCGATTGATTTCCGAAACCACCTCGCCGGTGAAGACCTCGTCCATGTAGCTGCCGGTGAGGTCGCGGCCATAGTACTTTCGCATTTCGGTGCCGGAAAGTCGCCAGCGATAGCGGGCCGGCCCCGCGGCGCGCTCCACCCGCTCGATGATTTGCGTGTGGCCCAGCAGCGCCGGAATCCGGGCGGGGTCAAAGGCGGCGCGAAGATAGCGCCCGCTGTACGGATCCTTCAGGCTTTGGCAGTAGTCCCAGAATTGTTGCAGCGGCCTGGGCAGTTGGTCCGGCCAGCGCTCTTCTGATGTTTCAGGTAACCCAAATTCCGCATGGGCCGAATTTTCTCGACTTTCCTGGTGATCCCCCAACGGGCGCCTCTCCTTTTTGTGCTGACTCGTCACGCGTTGCCCTGCCGCGCGTGGCCTTGCGCTTGGCTTGTCGGCTTGGAAAGAAATCGGCTTGGAGCGACCGGCCTTTTGCGGCGACAAGCGGCCCGCGTCACCTCCACCCGAGGCGCGCCGGCTCATTCGGCCATCAGGTACCAATTATATTCCTGCGGCGAAATGGTCGATTCAAAGAGGTCGTATTCGGCTTCCTTGGCGGCGGCGTAAAGCGCCGGATAGCCCTCGCCAAAATAGAACTTCGCCGACTCGGATTGGGTCAGGGTCTCCAGCGCCCGACGGGCGCGCATGGGCAGGCCGGAATCAAGGGTTTCGCCGGCGTTGCCCTTGAACGGCGGGCCGGGATCAATCTTTTGGGTGATGCCGTGGTGAATGCCGGCCAGCAGTGAGGCCAGCACCAGGTA
>CAXBMB010000160.1:0-2288 GCA_963976695.1 uncultured Rhodovibrionaceae bacterium | reverse complement strand
GCCCATATCATCCTGATGACACGGGCACTGAAAGCCGCCGGCATTCGCGCCAGCGGCTTCCCCGATTTGGAATCGGCCTGCCAGTGGATCGAGGCCGGTCAGGCCGAGGCAAGCGACATCGGCACTGACACGGCGCGTCCGACCGCCTGAACGGGTCTATTCAACGATGGCAAAGCTCGCTGTGACGGTGACGCTGACGCCAACCTGGCCGCCAGCCACCTGCGTGGATTCATCCATCGCCATGCTGCGGGCGGCATACATGACCGGCGGTTGGTGTCCACCGCCCGTGCTTTCGGAAAACTCGACGATCCGGCCCAGCTCCACACCGAGTGCGTCGGCATAGAGGTCGGCCAGTTCACGCAGCTCGCTGACCGCTTCAAGGCGCGCTTCGCGCAGCGACGCATCGCGGTCTTCCAGCATGAAATTGACGCCCTGGATCTGGTTGGCACCGGAGCCGACAAGCGCATCAATCGTCTGGCCCAGAGTGTCGAGATCGCTGACGCGGGCCGTCACGGTATTGGTCGCCTGATAGCCGGTGATCCGGCGCTCTTCATTGCCATTGTAGTTCGACCAGACCGGGTTGATCGACAGGTTCGACGTCTGGATGTCGACACGCTCGATCCCGGCGCGTTCCAGTGCAGAAAACACGCCATTCATCTGACGATTGTTGGCGCGCAGGGCCTCGGCGGCGGTTTCGGCCTGGGCAACAACGCCGGCGGACACGGTCGCCATATCGGGCGCGGCGCGAACTTCGCCGGTGGCCGACAGGGTGATTTGGCCGGGTTGGTTCTGGGCATGCATGGCCGAATGGTCCTGCATCTGCGCCAGGGCGGGCGCGGCGGGCAGGACAAGAGCGGTGGACAGCAGAAGGGCACGAAGCATGGTGATTTCCTTTTGTCGGTTACGGAAAGCGAACGTTGAGGCCCTGTCTAGGTTCCGCAAACGGCCAAAGAATGACATGTCCGTTCAGATTGCCGTCATCGGTGCTTGGCGCGCGGCGCGGTGCATCGTATTGAAGGCGTCCCCTTGGGGGCCTGTAGCTCAATTGGTTAGAGCCAGCGGCTCATAACCGCTTGGTTGTAGGTTCGAGTCCTACCGGGCCCACCATTTTCCACAAGCTTCCGCTCCGCCCGGCGTGGCGATAATCCCCACGGCCTGCTCCAGCGCCGGTGCTCGCATGAAGCGCGCTCAAGGCTGCCAGGTTCGAACTTTCTTTGCCTGGCTCCACCATTTCAAGCCGGTCTGCCGGAGGCAGAAAAATCGATCTGGGGGATCGATTTTAGGTGCGAAATGCCCCGGCAGGGGCCTTCGCCTCCGGCTTCGGGTGGCTTCGCCCGTCCGAAGGCGGTACAGTTTGGACTGGGCCTTCCGACGAGATACAACTAAAGTGCGCGGATGGATCGGTGGGCGCGATATCTATTTTATGAGCATTCCGAAACTGAGCTGCGGGATTGGGCATCCCGGCTTGGTATGTTTCGATTTTTCAGGGCTTACGGCGGCCACGCGAACGACGCTGATCGTCTTTGTCTCGCCTTGCGTTACGATAGTGTCGAGGCTCTGCTTGCTCTTTTCGCCAGCCTTGGCGTTTCCCCCACGCATTATGACGATAAACCCGATCAGCCAATTCCCGGGAAACGCTACCGTGGAGATGAGTTTTCCGCATTTCCATCGTTGATCCGTGGAACTGAGTGGATTGAACAGCCCGGGCATTGTCACATTTTTGGTGTACCCGTTTTTGTCTATTGCGAAAACGGTTTGGTGAATGTGTCTGTAGGACACGGCGGTTGGTCGGTCACTGAAACACACGTCAAATGGGCTGAAGAGCTGGAAACGCACTTAGGTAGCGTAAGCCAACTTATTGTCGATCCACCACGTGACACGAAACACTATGTGTGCCCGAAGTACTACCCCGACTTCTTCGCCGAAAAATCAACGACCTAAGCCTGTTGGATGTTTTCCGGGCCGGTCCCAGCTTAATGGTGCCACTTACATTCTGATGTGGGGCAGCTTTTGACAGGGCCCACCATTTCCCCCATCGCTCAGCCCCTCCTTGTGGGTGCCAATTTCGCCCCCCACCTGACTCAGCCCGCTTGACTCACGCCCCGGCAAAGATGGAACATAAAGGGAACATTTTGCCCGGTGAACCCCATGTTGCGTCCCACGTCCAAAGTGCGCCTTCAGGCGCTGCGAACCAAGATCCGGTGTCTGGAGGATGCCCGCTTTTCCGCGCGCGAGTCCGGTCCGCCCGACCCGCGCGCGCCGGGATTTGCGCTGGAGTCCGGCCTGCA
>CAXBMB010000159.1:0-2612 GCA_963976695.1 uncultured Rhodovibrionaceae bacterium | reverse complement strand
CCGGTTTCCGGACCTTGTGGGGCCCACCCGGTTTCCGGACCTTGTGGGGCCCCAACCCGGTCCCGACGTCGGCCTTGACCCGGCCTTGACTTGAACCAGAACCGGCCCGGAAGCGGCCCCGGAATTGCCTTTTTTTGCAGGCGATGCTGGCGGGGTTCGACGATGTTAGACGGTGGTCGTTGTTCGTAGCTGACAGAAAAGCGGCGGCGCTGGCGCGAAGAAACAACTTCCGTCACCGCCAGCAGATCGGCGCCTTTCTCGAATGTGAGACAAAAAAGATGAAAATTGGTGGGAACCAGAGCCTTGGTTGAAAAGAGCAAAGCAATGCAGGATAAACCCGGCCGAAGGGCCGCGGGCATCTTGATCGCCACTGCCTTGATCGCGGTTGGGGTGGTTGCCGCTGCCGATTTGCTTCGGCTGGCGTTGGACAAAGCTGAACGTCGCCAGAAAGCGGAGATCAGCCAGATCGCCGAACCGGCGGTGCAGCGGAGTCAGCAGGGTCAGCGGTTGCTGCCCTCGGCTACGGCCGTGGAGTACAATCTTGACCTCGAAGCCACGGCCAGCGATGAAACCACCCAGTTGGCGGAGATTGTCGAGCACAATACGGTCGAAGAACTGAATGCCTTCTTCGCCGAGATCGAGTTCTACATTTCCCAGGTGCGCGAGGGCGATTCGGCGGTGCCGCGGCTCTATGTCACCGGCTTGCCGAAGGATTTGGCGACCGTCGACCAGGTGAAGGATCGCAAGCAGGCCTTTTTGCGCACGCTGTTGCCCTTGGTGCTGCTGGCCAATGAGGAAATCAACACCCGCCGCGTGCGCTTACTCGCCCTCACCAAGCAGCTACGCGCCGGCGCCAAGGTCTCGGCGGCGGATCGCGGTTGGCTGGATGCCCTGGCCGAATACTACGGCGCCGACTATGGCGACCTGGACGATCTCGCGCTAAGGGTTGATGAAATTCCGGTTAGCTTGGCCTTGGCCCAGGGCATTGTTGAAAGCGGCTGGGGCACGTCGCGCTTTGCCCAGCAGGGCAATGCGCTGTTTGGCCAAAGGGTGTGGAAATCCGAGGAAGCCGGCCTGGTTCCGGAAGAGGCCAGCGGGGTGAAGGTGCGGGTCTTCGGCGATCTGATGGAATCGGTGCGCTCCTATATGTACAATCTCAACACCCATCCGGCCTACGCCGGGTTACGCGCCGCGCGCGCCGCCTGGCGCGACCAGGGCAGCAAGGTCGGCGGCGGCTACAGCCTGGCCGGGACCTTGACGCTCTACGCCGAAGCCACGGACTATCCGAAAAAGCTGCGCAAGCTAATGCAGAGCAACAAACTGGCCGAGTTGGAAAGTGCGCGGCTGGAAAGCGGCCTGGTGGCCCAGTCGGCCTCCACCTCGCTGATCGGCAGCGACAGTTGATTTCCCCGATCTAATTCGATCCGGCCTGACCTGGTCGGACGGCAAGAATGAAAGAGCGCGAGTCCGGTAGGGCATCGCGCTCTTTATTTTTTTGCCGCCGCCGTGGCTCTTCGGCGGTCCGGCCTATTCCACCGGCGGCAGGTAAAACTGCCGGCCGTTCCAGCGCCACCGACCGTCCGGGCCCGGCAGGGTGCAGTTGACCCTGCTGCGCCCCGGCGGCAGCGGTCCGGCCATGCGCAGCTCGACCCGCTGTTCCAGCCGCTCCATGGTCATGCCAACGTCGCCCGACAAGAAGCAGTTCAGCCGCTCCAGCGGCTGCAGGCCTGTGGCCAGGGTAAAGCCATAGATCGGCGGGTTGCTGTCGGCGGTCAGGGTCGAGTCCTGCGGGGTGATTTGCGACAGCGGCAGCGGCAGGGCGTTGACGATCAGGCGAAAACGCTCCAGCGTGCCGTACTGCTCATTGAGCGCGAAGCGGGGCAGGTTGAACGGGTCCATGTTGCGCGCTAAAACCCCTGAGTTTTGCGCGAAAGCGGCCTGATAGCCGGCCTCGATCACCAGGGCGCGGGTGCGCAGCGAAAACTCGCCGAAGGGATAGCTGAATATTTCCGGAAGCTTGCCCAGTTCGCGCTCCAGCCGGGCGTTGGAGCGCTGAAGCTCCAGGCGCACCTCTTCGGCGTTCATGTTCGGCATATGCGGATGGCTGGCGGAATGCGCGCCGATGGTCACCAGCTCGGAAGCGGCCAGCTCCTTCAGGTGCGCCCAGGTCATGTAGCGCGCCCCCTCGCGGTCCACCGGATCGCTGGCGATAAAGACGGTAAAGGGCAAGCCGGCGCGGCGCAGCCGCGGCCAGGCTTCGGTGAAGACGCTCAGATAAGCATCGTCGATGGTGATGGCGACGGTTCTGTCCGGCAGCTTCTTGCCGCTTTTGAAGGCCGCAAGGATATCCGGCAGGGGCAGGACGTTGTAGGGCCCGGAGGTCAGCTCGGCAATCTGCGCCTCGAACTGCTCCAAGGTGGTGTTGGTGCTGGGAAGGTCGCCCTCGCCAAAGCGATGGTAGACCAGAACCACGGCCCCATTGTTGAGCAGCAGATCCGGGTCGAGGCTGGCCGCCGGGTTTTCCGCGCGCGGCGGCGCGGCAACCGGGGCGCCGGTCTGCGCCCAACTCGGCGCCGCCGGCGCCAGCAGCGCCACGATCCAGAACGCCGCGA
>CAXBMB010000158.1:0-2732 GCA_963976695.1 uncultured Rhodovibrionaceae bacterium | reverse complement strand
AGCTTCGCCAAATCAGCCCGCAATCTGTCTGGTCTGCCTCTCGGCGCCCTTCCGGCCATCGCCCTGGACACGGAAACAACCGGGCTGGACGTGGAGCGCGACCGGATCATCGAGATCGCCGCCCTGCGTTTGGGCCAAAAATCAGAAAGGCCGGGAACGGACACCTTAGGATCAGCGACGTCGGCCGCGCGGCGGCGCGGAGCGGCGGACCCGGCAACCGCCGACAAGGCCGCCTTTGTCCGCTTGGTAAATCCGGGCCGGCCAATCCCACCGGCCGCCACCGACATTCACGGCATCACCGACAACCAGGTGGCCCAGGCCGCGGCCTTCGCGCCGGTGATGGCCGCCTTGGCCGACTGGGCCGGTCCGGTGGTGCTGGTCGGCTATGCCATTGGCTTCGATCTGGCCATTCTAAAGGCCGAGCACCAGCGCCATGATCTGGTCTGGAACTGTCCGCGCTCGATCGATGTCCGGCATCTGGTGCAACTGGTCGCCCCGGACCTGCCCAATTATTCGCTGGAGACGACGGCCGATTGGCTGGGGGTGGCGATCCACCAGCGGCACCGCGCGCTGAGCGACGCCACCGCCGCCGCCGAGATCTTCCAGGCGCTGATCCCCCGGCTGCGCGGCAAGGGGATCCTGACGCTGGCCCAGGCCGAGCGCTTGACGAGAAACCAAACCACCCGATTGGAAATGGAATCCCGGGCGGGCTGGCACCAACATCTGGACACCGTCCAGAGTCTGCCTGACAGCGTCGCCGAATTCGCCCGCGTCGACGCCTTTCCCTACCGCCACCGAGTGGCCGACATCATGCACCGTCCAGCCATCGCCATCCCCGGCGCCACGTCGATGACCGAGGCCTTGGCGCTGATGGTGCGCGAGGCGACAAGCTCGGTTTTCGTCCTTCCGGAGACCGCTCCCGGGGTCGCCGACGGACGGCCGCCGTCCCGGCGCCGCGACCTCCCCTGGATCTTGACCGAGCGCGACGTGCTGCGGGCGCTGGATCGCGATGCGGCGGCGGCGCTGAGCGCGCCGGTATCGCGCTACGCCAACGGGCCGCTTGTCACGGTGGCGAGCGACGAGTTCGTCTATCGGGCGATCGCCAGCATGGCGCTTCATGGCTTTCGTCACCTGGGGGTGCGCGACCCCGACGGCAGTCTGGCCGGGGCGCTCAGCGCCCGCGATCTGCTGCGCCAAAGAGCCAGCGATGCGCTGTCGCTGGGAAGCTCTATCGAAGCGGCGGAGAGCGCCGACGAACTGGGCGAGATCTGGGCCGATCTGACCACCGTGGCCCAGAGCCTGGCCTATGAGGAGGTTGATCCCCGCGACATTGCCGCCATCATCTCGCGCGAGTTACGCTCGCTGACCCGGCGCGCCGGCGAACTGGCGGCGCGGGATCTGGCGCGCCAGGGATCAGGGGAACCGCCCCAACCCTATGCGCTGTTGCTGCTGGGCTCGGGCGGGCGCGGCGAAAGCCTGCTGGCGATGGATCAGGACAACGCGCTGATTTTCCAGGACGGCGCGCCCGGCGGTGCGGCGGACCGCTGGTTCGAGCAGTTCGGCCAAAAAACCGCCGATATGCTGAACGCGGCCGGGGTGCGCTACTGCGACGGCGGCATCATGGCCTCCAATGCCGCCTGGCGCAAAGACCTGGCCGGCTGGCGCCGCCAGGTTGAAAGCTGGATTGGCAAGGCCCGGCTGGAAGACATGCTCAATGTCGATATCTTTTTCGACGCCGTGGCCGTGCAGGGCGCCTGCGAGCTGGCGGAGGATCTCAGCCGACAGGCCCGCGCCCTGGCCCAGCACTCGAAAAGCTTCCTGCAGGCCATGACCCTCAACACCAGCGACCTCAACACGCCGCTGAACTGGCTCGGGCGGCCCAGGCTGCAGGCCGGGCGCATCGATCTCAAGCTGCACGGCATCCTGCCGATTGTTTCCGCCGCCAGGGTGCGCGCCCTGACCGACGGGATCGCCGCGCGTTCAACTCCGGAACGGCTGGAGGCGGTGCGGGAAAAGGGGCTGGTCGACAGCGGCCTGATCGACAACCTGCTGGCGGCGCACAAGATCCTGCTGGGCGCGATCCTGCGCCAGCAACTGCGCGACCTCAACAGCGGCCTGGCGTTAACCAACAGCGTCGCCCCCAACGAAATGACCGCCCACGACCGGCAGGAGCTGACCTGGGCGCTTCGGCGCGTCGACGACGCCCACGACCTGCTGGGGACGCCGGATTGAAACGCGGCCGGGTGGGGCGCGGACTAACCCGCCGCGACCGCCCGAAGATGGGTCTGGAAGGCCGCGCTCTTCATCAGCGCCTGGCAGCGGCCGAAGCGACCGGTGGCATAAGCCCAAAAATCTTCCGCCGGGTTGTTGTTGGCGTGCTGGATCAACCCCCAAAGCGTCCAGAGAAGATCGCAGAGGGCCTTGTAGATTACCATCCGGCCCATCTCGGCGGCGGCGACCTCGCCCTGGCAATAGGCGCGCATCATTTCGTCGTCCTCGGCCTGGGTGAAGCCGGCCTCGACCGACAGATCCCCCAGATCCCAGAAGGGATCGTTCATGCCGGAATATTCCCAGTCCACCACCCACATGCGCTGGCCGTCGTCGAGGAAGTTTTCGCACAGCGGATCGCAGTGGCAGGGCGCCAGTGCCGGTGGGTTCTTTTCCAGCGCGGCGCGCAGCGGCTTGGCGGCCGCCACCACCGCGCCATAACCGTCGGGCAGACTGGCCCCGAG
>CAXBMB010000157.1:0-2826 GCA_963976695.1 uncultured Rhodovibrionaceae bacterium | reverse complement strand
AATCGAACCTTTTGGGAATCCCTTCGATTCCAAATGAACACCCGATGCTCTAGTCCTCAAGGCTATCAATCACCTCGAAATCGCTTTCCTCGACCGGCACGCCAGAGCGGAAAATCAGCGATTCAATCACCTGCACGGTCAAGACGGTGGAGACGTGCGGCAGCGCCGTCAGGCGATGGGTCAGTTCGTTTTCGTGATGGGTGTTGCGGGCGACCATCTTCAAAACAAAGTCGTGTTGGCCGCGCGCCATGAAGCATTCTCGGGTTTCCGACCAGCTATCAACCGATTGGGTGAAGTCGTTGAGCACCTGTTCGCTTTGATTATCCAGTCCGACCATGGCGAAGAAGGTGACTTCAAAGCCCAGCGCCTCGGCATCCAACTCGGCATGGTAGCCCTTGATAAAGCCGGCTTCCTCCAGCGCCCGCACCCGGCGCAGACAAGGCGGCGCCGAAATTCCGGCGCGCTTGGCCAGTTCAACATTGGTGATGCGGCCTTCGGCCTGTAGATCCTTCAAAATACGAAGATCGATCTGATCCAGTTTCACCCGGCGCATACAACTTCCTTCCAAATTTAGCCGCTAATACTTCCGCCCTTCCAAACAATATGGAAAGACAAAGCCCCTCAATCCGAAACCTTACTTCAGCTATCAGCCAGAAGACGAAAGGATCTTTCCGGTTTGTAATCTGATTCCCCAAACGGCGCAAGATTCTTTCGCCTTTGCGGCGCGGCACCGGCCGGGGGATTAGCCGGGGGGATCGGTCGGGGATCGGTCGGGGATCGACCGGGGGGGTAGGTCGCAACGCCGACCACACCGGCCCGCGGCAAACCGCCCGCAAGCTCGGCGCGCCCGGTGATCCGCCCGCCTTGCCAGACGGCCGCCAGTAAGGGTAAGCCATGCACTGGGCCAGGGAAATGAGACGAGATGACAAACCAGCGCCAAATCACCCACTGTTGGGCCGTCAGCGACGGCCGGGCCGGCATGGAGTCCCAATCTTTGGGCCTGGCCGAAGCGCTGTGTGACCGGCCCGAGGTTAAGCGTCTCAGTCTTCGCGCCCCCTGGCGCTGGTTGCCGCCGCAACTCTGGCCCAGGCCGCTGGCGGCGCTGTCGCCGCAAGGCGATGACCTTTCGCCGCCCTGGCCGCAGGTCTTGATCGCCACCGGACGGCGGGTGATCGCCCCGGCGCTGGCCGTGCGCCGCGCCGCGCAGGGCCGCTGCTTCGTGGTCCTGATGCAGCATCCGCGCCTCAACCCGGCGCGCGCCGACCTGGTGATCGCCCCGGCGCACGATGGCCTCAGCGGCCCCAACGTGGTGACCACCCTGGGCTCGGTCAATCGCCTGACCCAAGACAAGCTCGACGCCGCGGCAACGGCCTTCCTGCCCCGAATGGCAACCTTGCCCCGCCCCTGGACCACGGTGCTGATCGGCGGCGCCAGCAAGGCCTACGCCATGCCAGCGGACCGCATGGCGACCTTGGCGCAGGAACTGGCCCAGGCGGTGCGCGCCAGCGGAGGGTCGGCGCTGATCACCGCGTCCCGGCGAACCGGTCCGGCCAACAAAGCAATCCTGCGCGACGCCTTGAAGGATCTGCCCGGGATCTTTTGGGATGGCCAGGGCGATAACCCCTACTTCGCCTTTTTGGCCTTGGCCGATGCGCTGGTGGTCACCTGTGACTCGGTCAACATGCTCTGCGAGGCGGCCTTCACCGGCAAGCCGGTCCACCTGGTCGATCTGCCCGGCGGTTCGGAAAAGTTCCGGCGCTTCCACGCCAGCCTGGCCGACAGAGGCGTCACCCGCCCCTTTAAAGGCGAACTGCAGCAGTGGCGCTACCCACCCTTGGATGAAACCGCCCGAGTCGCGCGGGAGGTCGAAGCGCGGCTAAGGCAAGTCGGCCCTGTTGGTTAACAACACCCTTACAGGATCTTTACGACAAGTTCGCAGCCAGTGGCTGTGCCAATGCGCTCATTGGTATAGACAAGGTACAGGGCAAAAATACCAATGGTAGTATTACATCGTTCTGTACAGCCTGAACGCGTAAATTTGTTGACGGCGCAGCTTGTTTTATGCACTCCCTACTGCGCACTGCACCTAAATGACTACTCAGAAAGTCATAATTACATCGACCGAGACTTGTCCGCCTGGGCGAAGCTGCGTTCGGAGGAAAGGAGGGCAGTGAACTCCAGGGAGGAAAAAAGTGTTTCATCCAACCGACATCTATATCGGACAGCGGATCAAGGAACAGCGAATCGCTGCCGGCTACAGTCAGGCGGCCTTGGCTGAAAAGCTCGGCATCACTTTTCAGCAAGTTCAAAAGTACGAAAGCGGCGCCAACCGGGTCGGCGGAAGCCGCTTGTGGGATATCTCCAAAGCCATTGGAACCTCGATAACCTATTTCTTCGAAGGACTGGATGTCCCCGCCCGCGAAGCCAATGCGGAAACGAAAAAAAACGCCGTGCTCAGCCGACAAAGCCTGGAACTGGCCCGGGCGATCAACTCCATCCCCGAGGGCGAGGTGAAGGATCAAGTGGTCAAGCTGGTGAAGGCCTTTTCCAAATCCGCCTAAGCGGCGCGAACCGGACGGCACAGCGCGCGACCTGTCGCCCGGCGGCTAAAGCGGGCGGTACAGCGGACGCCCGCCAGCGGACCGGTCTCTCTTCCTCCCGAAAAGCAAAAGACAGCAGCCGTTGACCCCGGCGCGCCGGGGCTTTGAAAATCAAACCGGCGCGGCTTTTCCATTGATCTCCAGAGACTTCCCAGGCCGACCGGTGAAACCGGCGGGCGCGGCGGCGGCCGGACGCTGCGGCGGAGCGATGCTGGCTACCTGACCG
>CAXBMB010000156.1:0-2841 GCA_963976695.1 uncultured Rhodovibrionaceae bacterium | reverse complement strand
CGCGCCGCCCCCTTGACCTTGCTGTTCGGCGCGAAGGACCGCCGCCACAACAACGCCGTTGCGCTCCGGCAATACCTTCTGCGGCAGGCCGAAAAAGCGGACGACGCGGAATGACGATGATCTTGGCGGGGCGGATCTTGGCGGCGCGGAGGCAGGTTGTGCGCAGGACCGGGAGAGCAACCGCGGCGCGCCATCGGGCGGGAGGTTAAATTTTTGTCATCCTTGTCGGGCGGTCGGCTTTTTCCGTCGACAAAGATCGCGTGGCTTCCCACATCCAGATGGGCCGGGAGACACACCGCTGTGTCGCCCCGGCGGCCGATGAGGAAGGATGACGAGGATGCAGACGGGCCAACAGCAGTGCGTAACAGAACTTTCGCTTCCGGAGATGTTTGCTGACCCGATTGTTCAGGCGGTGATGGCGCGCGATGGCGTGACCCGGCAAGAGCTGGAGGGGCTGATCGTCACGGTGCGGCACAAGACCCACGCGCCGCACAGGTCGGCAACGCCGCGGTGCCAGCCCAAGGGGCGCGCCCCGTATTGCCGGGAACCGCGCACCGAGGTTAGCTGCGCCGAGGTTGCCTGCGCTGCGGCGTAGGCGGACTCAAAATCCGCCGCCGTCCGGTTTGCGGCGCGGCAGGGGTCGCCATCCCTGACCGAAGTTGGTTCCGGTCTGTTGGAGGATGGCGCCAGCTTCGTCGGCGATCAGTCGGAAGCGGCGGCGTTCGGAAAAGAAGGTCAAGCGGTAGCGTCCGCTGTCCACGTCCACGCCGCGCTCGCACAGGCTGGTGACCGTGCCCTGGCGCAGGCGTTCAAGAAGCGCTGTTGGCGTGATCTCCAGCCCGGCGGCGACGATTGTCGCGTCGACCTGAATGGCGCCGTCTTCGAATTCCAGTGGTTTCATCGCGGCAGTCTCTGGTGTGCGTTGTTGCGAGAAAATAATCGAGCTGGAAGAAGCGCTTGGCGCTTCGACCCGATCATCCGTCGGACTTTAGTGTGGGGCGGGGCAAGCGGCGGCGCGGGGCGAGACGGCCGGCTGGGGCGTGGCCGGGTAGACGCATTGCGCCAGCGTGGTCATGTCCAGTTCGCGCAGAAAGGCTTCGCGCGCCGCCGCAAGGCGCGACCGCAACAGGCAGTGGGGCGTCAGAACACAGCTCCCGCCGTCGCTGCGGAAGCAGTCAACCAGCGCGTGGCGCTGCTCCAGGCTGCGAACCACGTCGCCCAGGGTGATTGATTGGGGTGGCGAGACCAGCCGGAATCCGCCGCCTGCGCCACGTCGGGTCTTAATGTAACCGGCCTTGGACAGATCATGCACCACCTTGGCCAGGTGGTTGCGCGAGATCTGGAATTCGGTCGCGATTTCTTCGGTGGTGAACGATTGGGTCGGCGCGCCCGCGAGGCGCATGAGAATTCGAAAGCCAAAGTCGGTAAAGGCGGTCAGGCGCATGGTCGTTTCCTAAAATATGTATTTACAATGCGTATTATAGGGGCTTAAATAGGAATTGTGAATACTTATTTGGCGATCTCAGCGGGGCCGACCTGTGGCTGGCCCTGGCGGCGGACCAACCGGCCCGGCCCGGCCGGGTTGCTGAAAAGGATTGCCCAGCGGCAAGAGGCGTGCCGGGGCGATGGCGAGATATTTCGCCGAGGCATTTCGCGACGAATGCCTGTGTATTGGTATAAGAGGAGAGGCCTGATGACCACCCAACCCCACCAAGGTTTCCTGCGTGACCGGTCTGTCGGCGAGATTGCCGCGGCAATGCCCGGCGCCACTGCCGTGTTTCGTAAATTCAATGTCGACTTCTGCTGCCAGGGCGATGTGGTGCTGACCGAGGCGGCCCGGCAGCGCGGCATCGACGCCGCCGATTTGGAGGCGGCCCTGATCGCGCTGGATGCGTCCGATCTCACCGCGCCGAAGTCGCGGGAAACCGAGGAGCTGATCGACCATATCCTGGCCCGCTACCATGAAACCCATCGCCGTGAATTGCCGGAGCTGCTCGAACTGGCGGGCAAGGTCGAGGCGGTTCACGCCAACCACCCGCAGGTGCCGCGCGGGCTTGCCGACACCCTGTTGCAGATGCTGGGCGAACTTGAGGTCCACATGAAAAAGGAGGAGTTAATCCTGTTCCCGGCGATGCGGCAGTCCGCCCAGGTCGGGCTGGAGGCGCCGATCGGTCAGATGCGCCACGACCACGATGACCACGGGGAGCTGATACGGCGGCTGGAGAGCCTGACCGACAGTTTCACCCTGCCCGAGGGGGCCTGCCGCTCCTGGCAAGCGCTCTATACCGGCACGGCCAAGCTGGCCAACGACCTGATGGAGCACATCCATCTCGAGAACAATGTTCTGTTCCCGCGGTACGAGGTGGGCTCCGGATCATGACCGACGCCGCCAAACCAACCAAGTCACTGGCCGCCAAGCGCCGGGATTTGGCGCCGGACGCCGAAGCGGCCTTCCGTTCCTTTAGCCAGGTTGTCTTCCGCGAGGGCGCCCTGTCGCGAAAGACCAAGCAGTTGATCGCCGTTGCCGCCGCCCATGTGACGCAGTGTCCCTACTGCATTCAAGGTCACGTCAAGGCGGCGACGAAGGAGGGCGCCACCCCGGAAGAGATCATGGAAGCCATTTGGGTGGCGGCGGAGATGCGCGCCGGCGCGGCCTATGCGCACGCCACCGTCGCCTTGACGACGCTTGATGAGATCGGTGGGGCGCACAACCACGACGGCAAGGGCTAGCGGGCAGGCGACGCGTCAGTCGATTGCCCGCCAGGCGAAGCTTCTCGTTATCCGGCACAAACGGGTGAGGCGCCCGCTGCCGGAGCTTCGAGAGGCGGCGGCCGGTCGCGC
>CAXBMB010000155.1:0-2964 GCA_963976695.1 uncultured Rhodovibrionaceae bacterium | reverse complement strand
AGAACAGCGAGGGAGCAGTAAATCGTGGGCTATCTTAAAACCTATCCGGACGAACAGGGATTCTTTGGCGAGTTCGGCGGCGCGCAATTGCCCCCGCCGTTGGAAGGCCCCTTCAAGCAAATCACGGCGGCCTATCTCCACTATCGAAACGACCCAGAATTCCTGGCCGAACTGCACTACATTCGCAAACACTTCCAGGGACGCCCCACGCCGGTACAGTTTCTCCGCAACCTCAGCAAGCTCGGCGGCGGCGGCAAGATTTTCGTCAAGCGTGAGGATCTCAACCACTCGGGCGCCCACAAGCTCAACCACTGCATGGGCGAAGCCTTGCTGGCGACCAAAATGGGCAAGAAGAAGCTGATCGCCGAAACCGGCGCGGGCCAGCATGGCGTGGCGCTCGCCACCGCGGCGGCCTACTTCGGACTGGAATGTGAGATCCACATGGGAGAAGTGGATATCGAAAAGGAAGCGCCGAACGTCACCCGGATGAAACTGCTCGGCGCCAAGGTGGTGCCGGTCGGCTTCGGCGGCCGAACCTTGAAGGAAGCCGTCGATTCCGCCTTTGGCGCCTATGTGGAAAACCCCGAGGACATGTTCTTTGCCATCGGGTCGGTTGTCGGGCCCCATCCCTATCCGCAGATGGTGCGCGAGTTTCAACAGGTGGTCGGCCAGGAAGCCAAGGTCCAGTTCGAGGAACTCACCGGCGACAAGCCCGACGTCGTGGCCGCCTGTATCGGCGGCGGCTCCAACGCCATGGGGCTGTTTAGCGGCTTTATCGACGACGCCGAGGTCGCGCTTTACGGCGTGGAGCCGCTGGGGCGCTCCAGCAAGCTGGGCGACCACGCCGCCACCATGACTTTCGGCGAACCCGGCGACCTGCACGGCTTTCGCTCCCTGGTGATCAAGGATGCGGCGGGCAATCCGGCCCCGGTGCATTCCCTCGCCAGCGGCCTGGACTATCCCGGCGTGGGTCCGGAGCACGCCTTCCTCAAAGGCAGCGGCCGGGTCACCTACGCCACCGCAACCGATGATCAATGCCTGGCGGCCTTCTACGCTCTTTCGCGCAACGAAGGCATCATTCCGGCGCTGGAGAGCGCCCACGCCATCGCCTTTGCCCAGCGCTACGCTCAGGAAAACCCGACGCAAAGCATCCTGGTTAACCTGTCGGGTCGCGGCGACAAGGACATCGACTATGTCGCCCGCAGCTTCGGCTATGGCGACTGAAACGGCAATCCGGCGCCCGGAACAGTTCCGGGACCGCAGCACGGGATCAAACCAGCAGGACGTTGCCTTGGCCAAGCAACGTCCTGATTTTTTACCTTAAGAAATGCTATCAACAAATTGATTTTAAATTAATTTTCCCCTAAATAAGCTTCGCTTGTCGCCTTTTGCGCCCAGCGGCCGTGGTCGTCCTGCTGCCAATAGGTCAGCTTGTGGCCGTCGGCCTTCCAACTGCGCCAATGCTGGCGTGCGGCCTTGACCAGGTCGCCATTCGCGCCGTCAAACAACAGGGCGCACAGCTCGTAGTCGGCCAGCTTTTCGGTTTGTCCGCCTGCGGTCAGGAACAGGTACGGCGCGCTATTGGGGTTTTCATCCTCGGCGGTGATCCAGACCGGTTGCGCCGCCGGCGCGCCGTCATTTTTATTGCCGTGGGGCAGAAAGCTCTCCTCGCGATAGCGCCAGAGCTGCAGCGTCAATTCCTCGGCGCGCGCCTCGCTGTCCACCATCACCAGCACGCGCTTGCCCCGCTCCAGAGATTTCTCCAGCAGTTGGGGCAACGCCTGCTCAAGGCGCGAGACGGTCAGATGGTAAAAGCGGATTTCCGTCATGGCTCTGTGATGACTCACCCTCGAATGGGGTATCGGGAGATGCCGTCACGGTTTAAACGAAATCACATGGTGACGCCGCTTAAACCGCGCCGACTTACAGCTGCTGTTCAGGACTCGTAGTGGCTGGCCACCAGGTTATCCAGCAGGCGCACCCCGAAGGCGCTGGCCCCCTTGGGGACGGTTGGTTTGTCTTTTTCCGCCCAGGTGACGCCGGCAATATCAAGATGGGCCCAGGGGGTGTCGTTTTCGATGTAACGCTGCACGAACTGCGCCGCGGTGATTGACCCGGCCCAGCGGCCGCCGGTATTCTTCATGTCGGCGGCGTCGCCATCAATGATCCGATCGTAGACCTCGCCCAACGGCAGGCGCCAAACCGGTTCACCGACGTCTTTGCCCGCTGCGGTCAACTGCTCCGACAGCGCGTCATCGTTGGAAAACAGCCCGGCGGTATCCTTGCCCAAGGCCACCAGGATCGCCCCGGTCAAGGTCGCCAGATCGACAATCATCTTGGGTTTGAAGGTGCGCTGGACGTAGGTCAGGGCGTCGGCCAGGACCAACCGTCCCTCCGCATCGGTGTTGAGCACTTCGATGGTTTGCCCGGACATCGAGGTGACAATGTCTCCCGGACGCTGGGCCTTGCCGTCGGGCATGTTCTCCACCAGGCCGCAAATGCCGATCACATTGGCCTTAGCCTTGCGGCCGGCCAGCGCCTGCATGGCGCCGAGAACAACGCCCGCGCCGCCCATGTCCCACTTCATATCTTCCATGCCCGCGGCGGGCTTGATCGAAATGCCGCCGGAATCAAAGCAAACCCCTTTGCCGACCAGCGCGATCGGACTGTCCTTCGGGCCCGCGCCGCGCCATTCCATGACCAGCAGACGGGACTCCTTTTCCGAGCCCTCGCCGACCGCCAGCAGGGCGTTCATGCCCAGCTTCTTCATTTCCTTTTCGGTAAGCGCGCTGACCTTGACGCCCAGCTCCTCCAGCTTCTGCGCCTCTTCCACAAAGCTCTTCGGGAAAATCACGTTGGCGGGCTCGGAAATTACGTTGCGGCTGGTGAAAACCCCCTCGGCCACCTTCGCCAGCGAGGCGTAGGCCTTTTTCGCCTCTCCCGGCTTCTCACAAAGCAGGGAGA
>CAXBMB010000154.1:0-3065 GCA_963976695.1 uncultured Rhodovibrionaceae bacterium | reverse complement strand
GACCGGCAGCGTTTCGCGCTGGCGGTAACCTTGCTGACCCAGCAGAACGACGCCCTGCGGCTGCGGTTAAACCTGGTTGAGGGCGTGCCGCGCCTGATCGACGCGCCGTTGCCCCTCGACCAGGAACTTCTGGCGTTCACCGACCTCAGCAACCAGCCCGATCCCCAGCGCCTGGCCGACCAGCTTTGCCAGGACGCGCTTGATCGCCCCTTCGACCTGCAGGGCGGGCCGCTGTTCCGCGCCGGCCTTCTCAAGCTGAGCGACAGCAACTATCGCTGGATCAATGTTTATCATCATCTGATCTGCGACGGCTGGGGCACCGGCCTGGTGCTGGGCCGGCTGGCGGCGATCTACCGGGAGCTTGCCGCGCGGCAGGTGGAAAAGCGCAGCAATCCCTGGGATTTCCTGGCGCTGAAGCCGGCGGAAACGCCGCAGCGGCCAGCCCCGCCGCCTTGCCCCAGCTTTTTGACGCATCTGGACCAACTGGAAAAAGCCCCGCCCCCCGATGCCCGCCTGACCGCACGCTTGGCGGCGCGCCAGGCTTTTTGGCGCGCCCGCTTCCAGCAGCTTCCCCCGCCGCTGTTCCAAACCATCAGGTCGACCGACAAGCCCCGGTCCGCCAGCCTTTCCACCGCCCTGGCCCGGGAGGACTTTGCCCGCATCGCGCAGGTGGCGGCGACCCAGGGGGCCAGCCCGCTACATTTCTTTTTGACCGCGCTTTATCTGTATTTTGTCCGCACCCAGAACTTGCAGGCCTTGGTGGTGGGCCTGCCGCTGCGCAACCGCACCGGCCGACGCGAAAAGCAAACCGTCGGGCTGTTCACCTCGGTGGCGGCCTTGCCGCTGTCGCTCGACCTGCGTCGCCCGACCAGCGCGCTGCTGGCCCAGGTGGCGCGCGAGGTCAAGCAGAGCTATCGCCAACTGCCGGTCTCGCTGGCCGAGGTGATTCGCGACAGCGGCGCAATGGCCCAGGGCCGTAGCCGGATCTTCGATTTGGCGCTCTCCTTCGAGCCTCAGGACTATCCCTTGACCTTTGGCGAGGCCCCGGCGGAGGCCGTGGCGGTGATCAACCAGGATCAACAGACGCCGCTTTCGCTGTTCGTCCGGGAATACCACGATGACCAGGATATCAATCTTGAGTTCGCCTACCGTCGGGATATTTTTGAAGAAGACCAGATCCGCATCATCGCCCGCGATCTGACCTTTCTGCTCAAGGATATCGCCGCGCGCCCCGATGCCCCAAGCGACAGCCGCAGTCTCTTGCCGCCTCAAATCCACAAGCAGCTAACCAGGGTTTGGCCGCAGGAAGGCGCATGGCGACCGGCCCCACCGCTGGCGCCGCAGCGAATTCTTCAGATCGCCGACAAAGCCCCGACCGCCCCGGCGCTGATCTACGGCGCGCAACGGTGGAGTTACGCACAGTTGGCGACCCGGGCCGGGCAACTGGCCCAGGCCCTGCGGAACAGAGGCGTCGGACGCGAAGACCGCATCGCCGTCGCCCTGTCGCGCGGCCCCGATCTGGTCTTGGCGCAGCTGGCTGTGCTCTTGACCGGCGCGGCTTTCGTGCCGCTCGATCCCGGCCATCCGCTCAAGCGCCGCCTGGCGATCGTCCAACAGGGACAACTGGCCGGTTATCTGACCGATCAAGCCGAGTCCCTGCCGCTTCCCGATGGCGTCCAGCGTCTGTCGCTTGCTCCGTTGCGCGGTGAGAGCGAAAAGCTGCACCCCATCGGGCTGGCTGACCTTTCTCCTCTGGATCCGCGGCAGGCCGCCTATGTGATCTTCACCTCCGGCTCAACCGGTCAGCCCAAGGGGGTGGTGATCGAGCACGGCGGGCTGGCCAACCTGATCATGGGACAGATCCAAGCCTTTCATCTCCGCCCCGCCTCCCGGGTTTTGCAGTTTGCCACCCCCGCCTTTGATGCGGCGGTGTCGGAGATCTTCGTCACCCTGGGCGTCGGCGCGCAGTTGGTCCTGGCGCCGGCCAAGGCGCTCTTGCCGGGCACGGCGCTGAAGGCGCTGATTGCCGATCAGGCGGTCACCCACGTCACCCTTCCCCCCAGCGCCCTTGCGCTGATGGAGCCGGCCGATTACCCGAGCCTGAACGTGGTGATTTCGGCGGGCGAGCCTTGCCCTCCGCAGGTGGCGCGCCGCTGGAAGGCCGAGCCGCGGGGACCGTCCCGACAGTTCATCAACGCCTACGGGCCGACGGAGGTGTCGGTTTGCGCCACCACCTATGCGGCCCCCGGCCTCCCGGAACAGACCGGCGAACAGCCCTATGGCGCCACCCTTCCCATTGGCCGACCTCTGCCGAACGTCCTGGTTTATGTCCTCGACGACACCCTTTCGCCGCTGCCCGAAGGGGTGATTGGCGAGCTGTGCGTGGGCGGCGCGGGGGTTGCCCGCGGCTATCTGAACCAGCCGGAGCGAAGTAAAAGCGCATTCTATCCCAATCCCTTCCGACCCGGCGAGCGGCTGTATCGCACCGGAGATCTGGCGCGGTGGCGCGGCGACGGCACCCTGGAGTTCATCGAACGGCGCGATCAGCAAATCAAACTGCGCGGCTTTCGGATCGAACCGGGGGAAGTTGAGGCCTGTCTCACCAGCCATCCGGCGATCGAACAAAGCTTGGTGCTGGCGCGCGACCAACGGCTGCTGGCTTACCTGGTCGCCGACCCGCAACCGGCGACGCGGCAGCGGCTGCTGATCGCCGAGCTTAGAGAACTGGCCGCCCAGCAACTGCCCGCCTATATGGTCCCGGCTCACTTCATCCTGCTCGCCGCCTTCCCACTGACCCCGGCCGGAAAAATTGACCGCGCCGCTTTGCCGCCACCCCAGCCGCTGGCTGAAAACACCGGCGGGCGCGCGCCCCGCTCCGGCCAGGAGGCGTTGGTCGCCGCCCTGTTCGCCGAGGTTCTGACCCTGGATCACGTCGACCCGGAGGCCGACTTCTTTGCCTTGGGCGGCCATTCGCTGCTGGCCGCCCAGATGGCCAACCGCTTGGGCGGACTGCTCGCGCGGGACGTCCCGCTGCAGCTGATTTTCGAGAACCCCAGCGCCGCGGC
>CAXBMB010000153.1:0-3211 GCA_963976695.1 uncultured Rhodovibrionaceae bacterium | reverse complement strand
AGGGTAACAAGCGTTTGGAGTAACAGCAGCCTTTTCGCAGATCCAGACCGATGTGGCGCGGTTGTTCTGTCTGGTGTGTGCGCGTTTGGCCGGTTGGTTTGCGGTCTTCAAAAGGGGTCAGCAATCGCTCCGCCGTCCCCCATTGTCCCCCCATGGTCCGGAGTCAATGGATCGGCCCAATGGGGGCGTCAGCTGGCCGAAGCTCGACGGCCGGCGCGGAGAGCAAGCTTGGAAGAACAGATCTTCGGCGGCGTTAGGCGGCTTTCGGGCTGCCCTTTTTCACGCCGCCTTTGCTGCGCGCCATTTCCTTTTCGAATTCTTCCCGGAAATGCGCTTTCATTTCCTCAGGATCGAAGTCCAGCAGGGTGCCGCCGGCTTCCAGGTGCTGAATATAGACCCGGCCAATGGCGTAGGTGGCGGCGGCGGAAAAGCTGGGCATGGTCAAAAAGGCCAGCGGCGCGCCGACCACTGGAATGGCCTTGATGGCGGAACCGACCGATCCCCAGCTCAAGACATGGGGGACGATGCTGCCCAGCAAGGCGGCAACGATGTTCTTGGCCGTGTGCTCGCTGAAGGAGTGCCCGTAAAGCTTGGACAGCTTGTTCATCATGTTCAACTGCACGCCGGTGACCGTCGCCATATCCAATATCGGAATAGGAATAAAGCCTGCTCCGAAGGACCAGGCGCTCAAACGGCGAACCATGGACTGCGCCTCGATGAGACGATGTGTTTCGGCGTCCTTTAGACTTTCGGGCGCGTCGGTTTGGTCGGTGGCTTGATCGGTGGTGTTTTCGACGGTGCTCATGTTCTTCTCCCTGCGGGACAAATTCTTATTGTCAGCTCCAACTGGAAAAAACCTGGCGGTCGCCCTGGATTCGCGCGGCAGTCTCACAAGACATCGCTGAATACCGGGGGGATTGCGCCGATGTTTCGTCCAATTCTACCCTCTTCAACCACTTATGCGCGGGGCCCATGGGCGGTTCTTTGCGCACCGCTAACCGGGCGGGTTTTCCGCTGGTTAGCCGGCCTTTCGAGCCAACTCATCCTACCCCTCTTCCAGGTGGATCGTTCCTTCTGCGCGGCGTTTCCCTAAGCGAAATCAAGGATTCCTGTCCTCTATTTCGTGGGAAGGTTGTCCGTGGCAGACTGTAACAGACCCATCGGAGTCTTTGTTTCCCGTCCAGGCCCTGGTAGGCACTGGACAAGTTCTACTCTATTCTAACTGGATAATGATTGCTAGATAGAGCGTTGCTTTTTTGGCCATTTGTTCAAGTGCCAGTTTGGCCATTTGTTCAAGTGCTAGAAGGGTTTGGTATTACTGTTTTGCAGGAGATCCGCGCGGCGATGGAAAAAGCCAAACAGCAAAGCTCCCACAAAGCGCCGGGACCCAAAGGTTTGGCGGCGTTGGGGCTGGTCGCGGCGTTCAAGAAAAATGCCGCCGAAACCATGCTGGCTCTGCAGCGGCGCCATGGCGATATGGTCCAGTTTTCCTTTGCCGGACGATTCAACAGCCTGATCGCGCACCCGGATATGATTCAGGAGGTGCTGATTGACAAGGCCGCGCTGTTCGAGAAGGGCAAGGTCTACCGGGCCTATGAGCCGCTGATCGGACAGGGGCTGTTGACCAGCGACGGCGCGGTTTGGGAAAAGACGCGGCGCATTGCGACCCCGTCGTTCAAGGGGCCTCGGCTGAGAGCCTTTACCAGGATCGCGGCGCGGGCCAGCCAGGCGGCGGCGGCGCAGTGGGCGCGCGAAGCGAAGGGCGGCTGGCTTGATCTGGCGGTGGTGCCGGAAATGAACCGCCTGACCTTCGAGATCATCGCCACCGCACTGTTCTCGGAGAATCTTTCGCAGGAGACCGCGCGGCTTTTCCACGCCCTGGACGGCGCCAACAAGGAAGGAACGGCGCGGATCCGGTCTGCGGTCAAGCCGCCTTTTGGCTGGCCCACGCCCGCCAATCGACGCTATCGAAGCGCGGTCGCCGTTCTCGACGAGGTGGTGGCGGTGATGATCGAGCGGCGCCTGCATGCCGCGACCTCGCCGGAGGGGCCGCCGGACGATTACTTCACCGCGCTGGTGGCGGCGATGACGGCCGGGGAAATCGACCGAAAAATGGTGCGTGACCAAGTGTTGACCTTTCTGTTCGCCGGCCATGAAACCACCAGCAATGGCTTGAGTTGGGCGCTCTATCTGCTGGCGGGCCATCCCCAGGTCGCGGACAAAGCCGCGCGCGAAGTCGCGCAGACCCTGAGGGCGCGGCCGCCGGAACAGGACGACCTGGCCAAGCTGCCCTATCTCAGGGCGATTTTCGAAGAGTCGATGCGGCTCTATCCACCGATCTACGCCCTGCAGCGCCGCGCCTTGGCGGATGTCCAGGTTGGCGGCTTTGCGGTGCCGGCGGGTACGGGGGTGACGATTTCCCCCTACGTCACCCATCGGCACCCGGCGTTCTGGGATGATCCCGCCGGCTTCAATCCGGAACGCTTCTTGGGCGCGGCGGCGCAGAGCCGTCCACGGCTTGCCTATCTTCCTTTTGGCGCCGGACCGCGGACCTGTATCGGCGCTAATTTCGCGATGGCCGAAGCGGTCGTCCTGCTGGTGGCGGTGCTGCAACGCTTCAAGCTGGCGCGCTGGGACGATCAACCTGTCGCGACCCGCCCGCTGATTTCGCTGGGCCCGGCCGGGCCGTTGCCGGTTCGGCTGCTGCCCCGCTAGCGTGTGATCGAGCGGCAAGGAAGCGTTTGGTGGCTCGGCTTTGCCGCCACGCACCCTTTAACAGCTTGATCGGCGGCGGCGGCCTCAAGCTTCCAGGAGGTCGACCACCTGCGCCTGCTGGGCGGCGTCGCACCAGCGGGTCAGCGCCAGACCGAAGCGCTCGAACGCCGGGCCGCGCTCAAAGCCCAGGCGGGCGCCGGCGATCACCGTGCGCGCCCAAAGAAAGGCAATGCTGCGGCGGTAGTCCTGGCGGATGGTTTCCAGCGGGTAGTCCTCGATGCCATGCTTTTCCAGGCTGCTGGCGTAGGCGTCGAACAGCGCCGCCAAGGCCGCCGGCGCGTGATGGCGGAAATTGCCCGCCGACAGATAGGCCAGGTCAAAGGCGCTCCGGCCCTTGACCACGGTTTGCCAATCCAGCAGCGCCCAGCCGCCATCGTCAAAGAACAGCAAATTATCCAGCCGCAGGTCGCCGTGAAGCAGGGTGGTGGGCCCCCGG
>CAXBMB010000152.1:0-3255 GCA_963976695.1 uncultured Rhodovibrionaceae bacterium | reverse complement strand
AGCCCAAGCAGAAAAATAAAACCCCAGAAGATCCCGCGCATCTTCCTATTCTTTCAAAACCTGTCTGCCAGAAGATATACTCCAGCTTGCCCAAGATAACACTAAATATGGTAGTGACCTGCCACATACCCCAGGCAAGTTTCTTTGTCCAGTTTCTCGGGCTGTCCGGCAAGGACCGCCACGCCCGGCGCGCTATCCCACGCCCCCGCCCCGATCGCAGGTGGTCTGGATCGTTGCGGTCTAGCGAGGGGCGCGCGACAACAGGATCACAGCACGGGATTGAAATACCGGCCCCACCAAGCCGACGCGCCGCGTCACGGGTTTGGGCGGAAGCGGTTTGGGCGGCGGCAGCTTGGGCGGAGGCGGATTTCAAATCTGGTAAAGACAAAAAACCACCTGATGGATTCTAAAACATTGTAGTATCGGAAATAGAAGACTATTTTAAAGTTACCTAAATCCCGCGTTCGCGACCGCGACTCGCCGGGTGGGTCCTGTAACGACCTGGAGGGGACGCCAGATGGGAGCTCGCAAGAGCTGGTATCACGGCGCCGCCAGGACTCTGATCACGGGCCTGTTTAGGCAAAAATTTCTATTTCCGCGCCCAACGCGGGACAAATAAGCCACCTGCCGGCACCCTGGGTGCGGGTAACTTAACCTTCGCGTCCGATAACGGGAGCGCAACTGCACCGCCCTGCACGACCACGTGCGGAAAAAAACAAAAAAACGGCTTCATCGCCGTGTCCATTGCCTCGAAAATCCACGGTTTTCAGGCGCTCATGGACCCAGGGATGAACCAAACAACACCACACCCCGGCACCAGGCCCGATAACAATAAGGGAAAGTGCTTTGCGCCGGAACAACAACACAACCCATTCCAGATCCGGCGAGTCCGGATCGTTAAACCGAGGGTGATCCGAGCGGTTGGGCGCGATTGTTAGCGCCGGCCGTCATATCGACAAAGACAGTCGCAGACGGCAGGACATCGCAAGAGATACCAACAATAGGCTCAGGACCCGCCCCATGATCATTTCCCCCCCTAAGATCTTCGCGCCGCCCACCGACAGACCGCTCCGGCGGTCATCGGCCGAGGCTGAGCGCGGGCTGGAGTATCCCATTTATGGCAAAACGTATGTTGATCGATGCCACCCACCCGGAAGAAACCCGGGTGGTGGTCGTCAGCGGCACCCGAGTCGAAGAGTTTGATTACGAGTCGAGCAATAAGACCCAGGTAAAAGGCAACATCTATCTCGCAAAAATTACCCGCGTGGAACCGTCACTTCAGGCGGCCTTCGTCGAGTATGGCGGCAACCGGCACGGTTTCCTGCCGTTCAGCGAGATCCACCCAGACTACTACCGCATCCCGATCGCTGATCGCGAGGCGCTGGAGGCGGAAGAAGAAGAAATCCGGCGCGCTGAGGAAATCGCGCGCGCGCAGCGCGGTGACGCCAACGACGATGACGACGATCTGGACGAAAACGGTCGCCTGATCGACGTTGATACCGACCAGGAAATCTCCGAGGTTCACGGATCGGGCTTCGACGGCGACGACGATACAACCGTCACCGATGGGATCGCCGACGATCTGTCCAGCGACAAACTCTCTGCCGACCAGGCGCACGAAGGCGACGCCCCGCAGGGCCATGATGTGGTGGGCGACACCATCCAGGCCGGCGACGCGGATCGACTGGACGACGATCAAGGCGACGATCACGACGATGATCGTGACGATGATCGTGACGGCGGCAATCCGGATCAGGACGGCCGTGGCCGCGGCCGCCGCCGCCGGCGCCGGGGAAGTTCCAGCAAGGCCGCCCGTGCGTCGGTGCAGGAAATCCAGGAAGACCCCGCGCCCAGTTCCGCCAGCGCCGCCAGCGCAAGCGACCTCGACGAGGTGGCCCGCCGACGGGCGCGCTTGATGCGCCGCTACAAGATCCAGGAGGTGATCAAGCGCCGCCAGGTCTTGCTCATCCAGGTCACCAAGGAAGAGCGCGGCAACAAGGGCGCGGCGCTGACCACCTATCTGTCGCTGGCCGGGCGCTACTGCGTTCTGATGCCCAACACCGCCAAGGGTGGCGGCATCAGCCGGAAGATCTCCAGCGTCAATGATCGTCGCCGCCTCAAGACCATTTTGAACGATTTGGAAATCGTCAACGGCATGGCGGTGATCGTGCGAACGGCGGGCAGCCAGCGCACCAAGACGGAAATCCGTCGCGACTATGAATACCTGTTGCGGCTTTGGAACGATATTCGCAACCGCACCATGGAGTCGGTTGCCCCCAGCTTGATCCATGAAGAAGCCAACCTGATCAAGCGGTCGATGCGCGATCTCTATTCGCGGGAAATGGACGAGGTGCTGGTGGAGGGCGAGGCCGGCTACAAGGCCGCGAAGTCCTACATGCGCATGCTGACGCCAAGTCACGCCAAGAACGTCAAGCTGCACAGCGAAGAAAACATGCCGCTGTTCCACAAGTTCCGGGTGGAAGAGCAACTCAACGCCATGCACGCCACCACCGTGACGCTGCGCGCCGGCGGCTCGATTGTGCTGAACCAAACCGAAGCCTTGGTCGCCATCGATGTGAACTCCGGCAAGGCCACCCGCGAACGGCACATCGAGACCACCGCGCTCAAGACCAACCTGGAGGCCGCGGAAGAAGTCGCCCGTCAGCTTCGCCTGCGCGACCTGGCCGGGCTTATCGTCATCGACTTTATCGACATGGAAGACCCCAAGCACAACCGCGAGGTCGAGCGGCGCTTGAAGGAGTCAATGACGCAGGATCGGGCGCGCATTCAACTGGGCCGGATCAGCCCCTTTGGCCTGCTGGAACTGTCGCGTCAGCGCTTGCGTCCCAGCCTCTTCGAATGGGCCACCGAATCTTGTTCGGCCTGTAATGGAACCGGTTGGGTTCGGGCCACCGATTCCGCGGCGCTGCAAGTGCTTCGCGCGCTGATCGACGAAGCCGTGCGCCAGGGGGCCGGACAGATCCAAGTCAAGACCCCGACCCGGGTCGCCCTCTACCTGCTGAACGAAAACCGCGCCCAGGTGGTGGCGACCGAGCAGCGTTACGGCGTGCAGATCATGATCCGCGCCGACGAAGACCTCGGCGGACAGGAATATCAGATTGAACGCCTTTCCAGCGGTCCGCTGACCATCGAAGGCACGGCCGAAGAGGTGGTGGAGTCCGACCAAGATTTCACCACCCCCGACGATCAAGACGAAAGCGATGATCGCGACGACAGCCGCGACGCCGACAGCGA
>CAXBMB010000151.1:0-3261 GCA_963976695.1 uncultured Rhodovibrionaceae bacterium | reverse complement strand
CAGAGATCTGCCCACAGAGATCTGCCCGTGGAGAACTGCTTGGCTTCGCGCAAGCGAGCGTTGCCCCGCATGGGGTTCCGTGTTAACGCTTTCACGCGAAAAATGGAGGGCAATGGCGTGGCCGAGAACCCGAGGGTTCTGGTTCTAAACGGACCCAATCTCAATCTGCTGGGCACCAGACAACCAGAAATCTATGGTCGCGAGACCCTGGCGGACCTGGAGGCCTTGTGCCTGGACCAGGGAAAAGCCTTGGGACTCCACGTCACCTGCAAGCAATCCAACCAGGAAGGCGACCTGGTGACCTGGGTTCAGCAGTCGCGCGAAAACTGCCACGGCTTGGTGATCAACGCGGCCGCCTACACCCACACCTCGGTCGCCCTGATGGACGCCTTGCAGGCCGTCGGGTTACCCGCTATTGAAGTTCATCTATCAAATATTCATCAGCGCGAAAGCTTCCGTCACCACTCTTACATCTCCAAAGTGGCGATCGGAATGATTTGCGGACTGGGCATCGACGGCTATCGTCTGGCGCTCTCCGCTTTGGCGCATAAACTCAGAAGCGAGCGCGAGGCATAATGGGCAAGTTCCCGTTGGATGAAAAGGCTGTCCGGACCCTGGCCACCATTCTGGACGATACCAATCTGACCGAAATCGAAGTGGAAGTCGGCGATCACTGCATTCGGGTGGCCCGCGCGGTCAACTCGGTCTCGGTGGCCGCCCCGGTCGCCGCCCCAGTGGCCGCCCCGGTGACCACCCCAGTGCCCCCCCCGGTGGCGCCCGCCGTTGCGGCGGACGCCATTCCAGACGGCGCCGTGACCTCCCCCATGGTCGGCACGGTCTATCTCGCCTCGGAGCCGAGCGTGCCACCCTTCGTGCAGATCGGCGATCCGGTCAAGGAAGGCCAGACGCTGTTGATCATCGAAGCGATGAAGGTCATGAACGCCTTGCCCGCCCCGCGGTCCGGCAAGGTGACGGACATCTTGGTGCAGGACGGCCAGCCGGTGGAATTCGGCGAACCCCTGCTGGTCATTTCCTAAGTGGACAGGGAAAAAGAGCTTGTTTGAAAAGGTCCTCATCGCCAATCGAGGTGAGATCGCGCTGCGGATTCATCGCGCTTGCCACGAAATGGGCATCGCCACCGTGGCCGTTCATTCCGTGGCCGATGCCGACGCCATGCATGTCCGCCTGGCCGATGAATCGGTGTGCATCGGTCCGGCCGCCTCGGCGAAAAGCTACCTGAACGTGGCCGCCATCCTGTCCGCCGCCACCATCACCGGCGCCGACGCCATCCATCCCGGCATCGGGTTTCTTTCCGAAAACGCCGACTTCGCGGCCATGGTGGAAGAGCACGGCTTTGCCTTCATCGGTCCGACCAGTGAGCATATTTCACTGATGGGCGACAAGATCCAGGCCAAGGAAATGGCGCTGAAACTGGGCATTCCTTGCGTGCCCGGCTCGCACGGCGCGCTCAAGGACGAAGACGACGCCCGGCAGGTGGCGGCGGAGATCGGCTATCCGGTGCTGATCAAGGCTTCCGCCGGTGGCGGCGGGCGCGGCATGAAGGTGGCCCAGAGCGCCGACGACCTGATCGAGGCCTACCGCACGGCGCGCGCCGAATCCAAGGCGGCTTTCGGCAACGACGAAGTTTACATGGAAAAGTATCTCGGCCAGCCGCGCCACATTGAGATCCAGGTGCTGTGCGACGGTCAAGGCGGCGTCATCCACTTGGGCGAGCGCGACTGTTCGCTGCAGCGCCGCCATCAGAAGGTTCTGGAGGAAGCCCCCTCGCCCGGCCTGAACGCCGCCGAGCGCAAGGAAATCGGCGACATCGCGCTGAATGCCATGCACCAGTTCGGCTATCGTTCGGCCGGTACGCTGGAATTCCTCTTCGAAAACGGCAAGTTCTATTTCATCGAAATGAACACCCGCCTGCAGGTCGAGCACCCGGTTTCCGAAATGATTACCGGCATCGACTTGGTGCGCGAGCAAATTCGGATCGCCGCCGGCCTGCCGCTGACCGTCACCCAAGATGACGTTGTCTTTAACGGCCACGCCATTGAATGCCGCATCAACGCGGAAGACCCGAAAACCTTCATGCCCTCGCCGGGCAAGGTCACCGACTACCACTCGCCCGGCGGGCTGGGCGTGCGGGTCGATTCGGCGATCTATGTCGGCTACACCGTGCCCTCCCACTACGACAGCCTGGTGGCCAAGCTGATCGTCGCCGGCACCAGCCGCAACGAGTGCCTGATGCGCCTGCGGCGGGCCCTGGAAGAGCTGGTGATCGACGGCATCAAAGTCACCACGCCGCTGCACCAAAAAATCATCGCGCAGCCGGATTTCATCAACGGTGACTATGACATTCACTGGCTGGAAAAATGGATGAGCAGCCAGCCCTAGCTGGCGGGTGTGCGACGAACACCGCCGCGCTTGGCGCGTCATCGCAGTTGCGTCGTCGACGCCAATAGACCGATCCGGTTCCGGCGTGATAAAAGGCGGTCAGATCGACCGCCTTTTATAATTTTCCGGCGGCGACAATTACAGTACGCTTGGCCCATGAAGCTAACACCCGACCTGCTGCTGCGCGCCTATGCCCTGGGCATCTTCCCGATGGCGGAAAGCCGGGAAGAAACGGAGATCCATTGGATCGATCCGGAGTTGCGCGGCATTCTTCCGCTTGATCAACTGCACGTCCCGCGCCGGCTGAAAAAAGAGCTGCGCCAGAACCGGTTTCAGGTGACCTGCAACCGGGCCTTCCCGGACGTCATTCAGCACTGCGCCGAACCGGCGCAGGACCGCCAGGAAACCTGGATCAACAATCGCATCGAAAAGCTGTACAGCGAACTTAACCAGATGGGATTCGCCCACTCGGTCGAGTGCTGGCAAACCACGGACGACGGCCAAACCATCCTGGCGGGCGGGCTTTACGGCGTCTCGTTGGGCGCGGCCTTTTTTGGCGAATCGATGTTCAGTCGCACGAAAAACGCCAGCAAGATCGCCCTGGTCCACCTGGTGCTACGCCTGCGGAAATCCGGATTTTTGCTGTTGGACACCCAGTTCAGCACGCCGCATCTGCGCCAGTTCGGGGTGATCGATGTGCCCCGCGACCACTATAAAGCCCTGCTCTCAAAGGCGCTGATGCAGACCCCCCGACTGGCGGAAACGCTCAGCCAGGAGGAGCTGTGGGCCGGGCTGAACGCGCCGCACCCGCAAAGCAGCCGGCCAGGATGATCACCAGCGTGGACGCGCCGGCGCGGAATC
>CAXBMB010000150.1:0-3270 GCA_963976695.1 uncultured Rhodovibrionaceae bacterium | reverse complement strand
GCGCAGAAAGTTCTGCCACTGCTCGGAAAGCTGTCGTCCCTGCGCCAGGAAATCCAGGCCCGTCTGGCTTGCCGTCGCCGCAACGCCCTGACGGGTCATCTCGATCATCGATTCCGTCCAGGCCAGCCCCGCCTGGGACAGGTTAATGCAGGAATCGACGATCTGCTCGCTGGCGTGCCCGGACGCCGGGTCCGCCGACAGCGCCGTCATTTCATCCTGCCATAAATCCAGATAGCGACGGGCGAGACTTTCAGCCCTGGCCCGTGCCGCCGCATCGGCCTCGGCCTCGAGCTCGGCCTCGCGGCTTTGGTTTGCCATGATATTCTTCCAACATTTTCGCACCGCCTGGCCACGCAAAAGCCGCGATCGCCAAGAGTGTAACCGTCAAACCGGCGAAATTACAGCACGGCAATCGCGTCTAAAGATTGACAGGCGTTGTCGCAGCGCAGCAAACTGTTAGCAAATCAAGGTTGAACGCATCCAACACTGTTACAAGAAGAGGGCGTCTTTGTGGCCAGCGAACACGACAGCGGCGGAACTCCGCCGATCACGATTAAAAAATATGCCAATCGCCGCCTCTACAACACCGCCACCAGCAGCTATGTGACGCTTGATCACCTGTGCATCATGGTCAAGGAGAACGTTGACTTTGTGGTCTACGACGCCAAAAGCGGCGACGACATCACCCGTCAGGTGCTGACGCAAATCATTGTCGAGGAAGAAAACAAAGGCGAAAACCTGTTGCCGATTTCCTTTCTGCGGCAACTGATTTCCTTCTATGGCAACGGCATGCAGTGGATGGTGCCAAGCTACCTCGAGCATGTGATGGACAGCCTGACGAAAAATCAGGAACAGATGACCAAGGCCATGCAAGACAGCATGGGTGGGGTGTTTCCTTTCGCCAACATGGAAGAACTGGGTCGCCAGAATATGGCGATGTTTGAACAGACCATGAAAATGTTCAATCCGAGCTTTGGCGCCGGCGCGCCCCCTGCTGCCGACAACAACCCGGCCGACACGCCGGCAAAGCCTGCGCGCCCGCCTGAAGGCCCGGCCGCCGACAAGGCCGACGATCAGTTGGAAAGCCTGAAAACCCAGGTGGATCGCCTGCAGGCGAAGCTGGATAGCCTCAGCAAGAAAAGCTAAAGGCGGATCGCCTCGCCAAGCGGCGCGTTAGTTGCGGACCTGGGAGACCGGCATTTGCACGACGCGCCCCGGCTCGAATTCGCTCACCTCACAGACCCCCTGGGGAACAAGCTCCGGTCGCCCGAAGTAGTAGCCTTGCAACAGATCCACACCCTCGGCGGATAGGAAGTTGGCCTCGTCATCCTGCTCGACGCATTCGGCCACGGTCTGCATGGAATAGGCGTGCGCCAGCGAGAGCAGATTGCGAATGAACAGCTGGTTTTCCTGACTTTCCATGATCGATCCAACGAAGGCGCCGTCGATCTTGACGATATCGACGTGGAAAGATTTGAAGTGGCGGAAGGTGGTGTAGCCCGCCCCAAAATCATCAATCGCCACCAGACAGCCCAAATTGCGCACCGCGTTCACAAAGCGGGCGGTATCATCCAGATCGTGCAAGGCGGTTGTCTCGGTGATCTCGACAATCAGGCGGCGCGCCAGTTCCGGCTTGCCGCGCAGCGCGGCCACCAGCGAACGCAGCCAGGAGCGGTCCGAGGCTGTGTGGCCGGAAATGTTCATCGCCAGGCTGATGGTGGGATAGCGCTTCAACGCGTCCAGGGTTAGCTCCAGGACTCGGTTGTCGATCACCCGCATCAGCCCCAGGTTCTCCACCACCGGAATAAATCGGCTTGCGGGCACCAACGCGCCCCCCTGGTCGCGCATTCGAATCAAGCACTCGTAATATTTTATCTTGCGGGAGTGCGCGTTGACCACCGGTTGATAGGCCAGCATCAAACGGTTTTCATCCAGCGCCAGCTTGACGGCTTCGCCCATCGCCATGCTGGCGCGGAAACCCTCCCGGCTTTTTTCCGATATTTGGCAGACCGACACACAATCCCGGCCCAGAACCTTGGCGCTGGCCATCGCCCCCTCGGCCTTGGCCGTGGCGTCGACCGCGCTGGTGGCTTGCTCCGGAAAGAACACCAGGCCGATCGAGGCGGTGGCGTGAATGGCCCCGGCTTTGGTGTTGACGGCCAACTCCCGCAGCTGCGACAGGATGGTTTCGCCCAGTTGCTGGGCCTCGCCGGGCGAATAGTTGGACAAGACCAGGCCGAAACGATCCCCGCCCAGCCGGCCGACCGTGTCGGTGGCGCGCAGGCAGTTGGCCAGACGCAGCCCGACCTCACGCAGCACCGCGTCCCCCACGCTGGTGCCAAAGGCCGAGTTGATCCGGTCCATCGAATCAACGCCCAACACCATAAAACTGCCCTGTCGCTGAAAGCGCAGACTATCGGACAAGGCAAGGTCCAGCGAAGCCCGCAGCCGCGCCATGCTCACCCGACCGGTCAGGTCGTCGAAGTTGGCGAGATGCTGAAGCCTTTCTTCCTGCTCCTTGCGCTTGGTGATTTTTCTCAGCACACCGCGCAGGTAGGAAGGTTTTCCATCCGGCCCCAGGCCAACCGCGCCGCAGTCATGCACCCAATGCTGCGCCCCGCGATTGCCGATAATTCGGTATTCGCAGTCATAGGAGGAAAAGGTTGCAAAGTGGCGGTTCAGCGCTTGCAGACGGTGGGGCTGGTCCTCGGGATGGATAAGGGCGCTGAAAGCTTCACTGCACGATGGCAGCGCCTTCTCGCCCAGGCTAAAAAACCGGGCGGCGGCGCCCCCGAACGCCAAGCCGTCGCTGGCCAGATTCCACTCGTAGACCAGATCGCCGGCCGATTCGATGGCGGCCTGCCAGAAATCGACGGCCACCGACGGCGCTTTTTCGCAGCCGTTATAAGTCATGGCTGATTGCTCCTACCTGAAACACCCTGCTCGACAAAGAGCAGCAAAAGCCGAAATTCGCCTCCTGGCAAACTCCCTATGATCACTCCACGAACCAGTCGAACCGACGGTTTCCGGACCCTGGCCGCAACTTTTTCACCTCCCCGCGCCGACCGCCGTCCGGACAGTCCCGGACCCACAGCAGCGACCGGCGTTCGAACTGCGATCCTATGCGTTGCAGCTTCCAGCAATAGCGCAAAGCACTTAACAAAGATTAAAAGCCCCGCGTATTTGGTCTGCGTTGGTTTTTTCGGCAATCCGGCGCGCGCCGGGCTGATTTGCGGCTGCCGAGCCCATCGCGACAACCTGGCCGCGACA
>CAXBMB010000149.1:0-3301 GCA_963976695.1 uncultured Rhodovibrionaceae bacterium | reverse complement strand
TCAGGGGGCGACCGGACCGGCGACTGGCTCGATCAGAGCCTGTGCGCCACCGACGACCCCGCCGCGTTGGCCCCCTATCACGAAGTGATTCGCAGCCGGCGGGTCTGCTTCTCGCAGGGCCAGGTTCGCAAGGAAGAACGGGACCACACCGACTTTACCTGCATGCTTTTGCCACTGTCCGAGGACGGTCTGCAGGTCAGCATGCTGCTGGTCCAGTACCATTTCGCCGATCCCCGGATCTTGCCGCCGGTTTGATATTTTCCCCACCCGGGCGGACCGCGCCCGCCGCGCCGCCGCGCTGCGAGACTGTGCGGGATCGTTCTGGAAGGTTTTTCTGGACGGATTTTCTGCCGGTTTTATCGGTCGGCCTGTCGGAAGCCGCTTTCATGCGGGGCGGTTGCTTTGCTATGAAGGGGGCCGCCCCGGACCGCCCCTCCGAGGGCGTCTGTGCAGCGGCAAAATCCAAAGGCCAAGGTTATGACCCCTTCCCACCGTCCTGTTCCCTACAGCCGCCTTCTGGCGGAGATGCCAAGCATTGTCCCCTTTGTCGGACCGGAGACGCTGGAGCGCAAGCGCGGGGCGGCCTACCAAACGCGCATTGGCGCCAATGAAAGCGCCTTTGGCGCGGCCCCCTCGGTCCTGGCGGCCTTGCAGCGTGAGATGAGCCGTAGCGCCTGGTACTGCGACCCGGAACATCACGACTTGCGGCAAAAACTCGCCACGACCATGGCGGTACAGCCGCAGAATCTGGTCGTCGGCGAGGGCATCGACGGCCTGCTGGGGCTGATCGTGCGGGCGTTCCTCAATCCCGGCGAAACCGTGGTTTCCTCGCTCGGCGCCTATCCCACCTTCAACTACCACGTGGCCGGTTTCGGCGGTCGCCTGGCGTTGGTGCCCTACAGCCAGTCTTGCCACAACGACGTGGACGCCCTGCTGGCCAAGGCGCGGCAGACCAAGGCCAAGCTGCTTTATCTGGCCAACCCGGACAACCCAACCGGCACCTTTTTGGGGCGCGGGGTTATTGAGCAGATCTTGGCCAACTTGCCGGACGACTGCCTGTTTGTTTTCGACGAAGCCTATGTGGAATTCGCGCCGCAGGACGGCCTCGCTCCGCTGGATGTCAGCGACCCCCGGCTGATTCGCCTGCGCACCTTCTCCAAGGCCCACGGTCTTGCCGGCTTGCGGGTTGGCTATGGCATCGCCCACGAGCGGATTATCGCTGATTTCAACAAGATCCGCTCGCACTTCGGGGTCGGTCGCCTGTCGCAAATCGCCGCGACGGCATCGCTGGACGATCCACAGTTCATCGCCTCGGTGATTGCGCAGGTCGCCCAGGGACGCAGCGACTACGAAGATCTGGCCGATCGGCTGGGCCTGAACAAGATCCGCTCACTGACCAATTTCCTCGCCATCGATTTGGAAAGCGAGGCGCGGTCGCGGAAAATGGTCGAACTGCTGGATCAACGGGGCATTTTCGTGCGCCGCCCGGCGGTCCCGCAGCTCGGGCGCTTTGTCCGTATTACCGTCGGTCAGACCGAGGAACGGGCGCGGTTTTGCGCCGGCTTTGAGTCCGCCTTGAAAGAGCTGTAACCCGTCCGTGGCATAAGCGCGCTCCGAAGTCCCTTTCCCCCCGATCCCGTCCCATACCCCTTGGCGCGGACCCGCAGGAATGCCACACTGCGGTGGTCCGATGCCCGCGCCGCCGCGACCGTGATGGTACAGCCCCTGCGCCCGCGCCCGCGGTTCTTTCCGCGGTTCTTTCCGTTGCCAAAAGTGAGGTCCAACATGCAGTCCTATCCCTCCCGTCGACATTTGGATGTGCTGGACGATCTGGTGACGGTGGCGCAGCACAGGGTGTTGGACATCGGCTGTGGCGACGGCGCGCTCGTGCGGGCCCTGACCAAGCGCGGGGCCCACTGCGTCGGCGTGGAGGTGACGCCGGAACGCATCGCCCAGGCCGAGGCCCGCGACAAGCTGGGCGACGAGGTTTACCTGGAGGCGAGCGGCAGCAAGCTGCCGCTGCCGGATGAATCCATGGACCTGGTGATTTTCTTCAATGCCCTGCATCACCTGCCGCCCGATGACATGAGCTATTCACTGCAGGAATGTCATCGTCTGCTCAAACCGGAAGGCCATCTTTATGTGGCCGAGCCACTGGCGCAGGGGCCGCTGCACGAACTGACCCGCTCGATCGATGATGAGACCGAACTGCGGCAGTTGGCCTACCAGGCGCTGTGCGCGGCCGGCGACGGACCGGGTTTGACGCAGCTCCAGGAGGTCTTCTATCAAACCGTTGTCAGCTACAAAAACTTTGGCGACTTCCGCAAAAAAATGGAGGAGGTGTCGCCCCGGCGCCAAGCGATTTTCCGGGCGCAGGAGGCGCTGCTGGTTGAGGCGTTCGAGCGCTTGGGCCGTCCCGGCATCAAGGGCCAGGAATTCGACAATCCCATGCGGGTCAATCTACTGCAACGCCGCGCTTGATCCGCGGCGCGCCGGAAACCACCCACCCGCCGGGGCCAAAACACCCGGCCCGGCGACACATTGCGGCGCAAAGACGGCGCACCCCTGCGAAGACGACGCATTAGCGTCCTTTTTGAGACAGACAGTCGGAAATCCGCCGGGCAGGGTGACGGCATAAAAAATATCAAGCCAAAACATCGTAAAAACTGTAACGATAACGCCATGACCGTCACCTACACATCAAAGCACAGCAGCCCCCAAGATCCCGGCGGATTGATCTGGCAGGCCGTCGACATGGGCGACGAGTTTCCGGGCCCCGCCGAAGATCTGTTGCTGAGTTGGACCTTGCGGCTGGACCCCAGCATCGACAGCCGGCAAGCCGCCGCCTTCCTGCTGGACAGCTACGGTCTGGGCGCGCGTGAGTTGGGCGACAGCCCCTGTGATCGCTTGATCGGACTGTTGCGCGAAACCGCCACCGCCGCGCCCAGGCGTCGCGGCGGCCGGCGCGGCGGTTGGCGCAGCAAGCGCACGACCGAGGAACTGGCCGCCATGGACCCAAGCGAGACATCGCAAGACGACTAGCCGGGGAAAGAAGCCCAAGCGCGCCGGCGCGTCGGCCCCGGGCGCTGCCGGACAATGGACTGCTTCATTTGTTGCTTTTGGTCCCTGACCTGGGTCCGATCACAGGCTAGCGTCGGCGACAACAGGCCGGGACCCGCTGGGGCTGCGCTGGCCAACACCCGCAATGCACAGACCGGAAATGGAGAGGTCGGCGATGTCCCTGCCCGATGATGCGCGAAGTCAAGCCGGTCGCCGCGCGGTCGATAAACGCGCGGTGCCG
>CAXBMB010000148.1:0-3552 GCA_963976695.1 uncultured Rhodovibrionaceae bacterium | reverse complement strand
GCTGCGTCGTCCCTTTGTTTGGTTACCGTCACGTTGCGTTGTCTCCACTATCCCCTAAGGGGATCACCCCAAAGGGTCGCCAAGCGGGAATGCCCCTCCGTCCCTAAAGCGGAGGACCCCATCAAGAAGGACAAAAGACCCGTGGCATCCCTGCGGCAGGCCAATCCACGCGCCACCCCTGGGGCAAGGGATCAAGTCTTTCCATAGATATAGGCGCTTGCCCGGAAAAACGCACCGACAATCTGCCGGTCCACCCGGGACGCTGTTTCGCGCGCCGGCGGCGGGCGACGGCTCACCCTTGCGGGACGGCGACGCAATGTCGCGCCACCGGTCGCCCTCCGGGGCCGGATCGGCAGAAGCGCCGCGCCGCGCGCTTCTGTGTCCTTCGGTCACAGGCTAGTGGGCGAAAATATCCAGCTCTTCCCAGCCGGCGTTGTCCAGCAGCGCCCGGTCCGGCAGGAAATCGAAACAGGCCTGGGCCAGATCGCTGCGGCCTTCGCGGGCCAGCATGGCGTCGAGCTTTGCTTTCAAGGCGTGCAGATGCAGCACATCCGAGGCGGCGTAGGCCAGCTGCTCTTCGCTCAGGGTTCTGGCGCCCCAGTCCGAGGACTGTTGCTGCTTGGAGATCGAAACACCGATCAGGTCGCCGCAGAGATCGCGCAGCCCATGCCGGTCGGTGAAGGTTCGCACCAGCTTGGACGCGATCTTGGTGCAGTAAACCGGCCGACAGGTCACCCCCAGATAGCGGGCCACTGCGGCGATGTCGAAGCGCCCGAAATGGAACAGTTTCAGCACCTTGTCATTGCCCAGCAGGCGCTTCAGGTTGGGCGCGTCAAACGCGCCGTCGCTGAACTGCACCAGATGGGCGTCGCCGTTGCCGGCGGAAAGCTGGATCAGGCAGAGCCGGTCGCGCTTGAGGTTCAGGCCCATGGTCTCGCAGTCCACGGCGACGCTGGGCCCCAGCTCCAGGCCGTCGGGAAGGTCATTCTGGTGTAGGGTAATGCTCACGGATAGGGATCCATTTCTGTGCGGCAGGAGATCAAGTGGGCGCTCGCGCGCCCCGACCGGATAACCGGCGGGCAATTTCCTCCGAATTGCCGCCGTGGTCGGGCCAGGGCGCCAGCGCGGAATTTGTTGGCGGAAAGCGCAACGACACCATAGCGTTGGCGCAGATACTGTCAATGTCAGCCACGGTCGTTGAAAGGCTGTTGGCGAGCAAAACTTTGCGAGGGAGATCAGGCATGTCGAAAGGCACTGTCACGGTATTTGGCGGCTCGGGTTTTCTCGGTCGCTACGTGGTTCGCCGCCTGGCGAACTTGGGCTGGACCATCCGAGTGGCGGTGCGGCGGCCCAGCCGCGCGGCGTTCTTGCAGCCCCTGGGCGACGTCGGGCAGATCACGCCGCTGGCGTGCGACGTCCGGGACGCCGCGCAGGTCCAGCGGGCCTTGGCCGGCAGCCAGGCCGTGGTGAATCTGGTTGGCATCCTTTACGAGGAAGGCCGTCAGTCCTTTGCCGCCGTGCAGTATCAGGGGGCGAAGACCGTGGCGACGGCGGCGGCGGCGTTGGGCATCACGCAGTTCGTGCAGATCTCCGCCTTGGGGGTCAGCCCGCAGTCTTCTTCCGACTATTCCCGCTCCAAGGCGGCGGCCGAGCAGGCGGTCCTGGCGGCCATTCCGCAGGCCAGGATCGTTCGGCCCTCGATCATTTTCGGCGCGGAAGACGACTTCTTCAATCGTTTTGCCGGCCTGGCCCGGCTTTCGCCGTTCCTGCCGCTGATCGGCGGCGGCCACAGCTGCTTTCAACCGGTTTATGTTGGCGATGTCGCCGATGGCATCGTCACGGCGCTGGACTCGGCGGCGAGCGCCGGCCAGATCTACGAACTGGGCGGGCCGGAGGTGGCGACCTTCAAGGAGTTGATGCAGCTGCTGCTGTTGCAGATCCGGCGCAAGCGGCTGTTGCTTCCGCTTCCCTTCGCGCTGGCGTCGTTTCAGGCCTGGTTCCTGGAGAAACTGCCCCACCCGCTGCTGACCCGCGATCAGGTCAAGCTGCTGAAACAGGACAATGTGGTGTCGGGAGACTATCCGGGGTTTGAGGATCTGGGCCTGCAGCCCACCACCATGCAGACGATCCTGCCGACCTATCTGGACCGCTACCGGCCGGGGGGAAAAAGACAGCCGTAACCGGTGTCAGCGACAGCCGGGAACGACCCGCCGGCTGTCGCCATCCGCCACCCGCCAAGTTTGGGGCGCGCCATCCAGGATCAGCTGTAAATGAACCAGAGCAGCACCGCGCCCAACGCCAGACGATAGATCACGAAGGGGGTGAAGCTGGCCGCTTTCAGCCAGCGCATCAACAGCGCGATGGCGATCAAGGCGGTGACAAAAGCAAAGCCCGCCGCCAACAAGACGTCGATGCCGAGGGCCATGTCGCCGCTGGCGCGCAGATCCAAAAGCAACAGCAGGCCGGCGCCGAGAATGGTGGGGATCGACATCAGCATGGAAAAGCGCGCGGCTTCCTGCCGCTCGTAACCAAAGATCCGCGCGCCTGTCATGGTGATGCCGGATCGGCTGGTGCCGGGGATCAGCGCGAGAACCTGCATCAAGCCGATGATCAGCGCCTCGCTCCAGCGCATGTGCTCGATCCGTCGGATCATCAAGCCGACGCGATCCGCGCCCCATAGGACGACGGCGAAAAAGATGTTGGCCCAGGCGACCACCTCAATGCTGCGCAGAAATCCCTGGCCATACTGCTTGAGCGCATAGCCGGCGATCATCACCGGGATCGTTGCCAGGACCAGCAGCAGCAGCAGTTTGAAGCCCGGTTCGATTTTGCCGGTAAAGACCTTCAGGCTGTCGACAAACATCGTTCGAAGGTCTTTTTGGAAATAGAGGCAGACGGCGAGCAGCGTGCCGATATGGACGGCGATATCCAAGTCCAGTTGCGCGGCCGGACTGATTTGCGTGGTTTGGTCGGCGATCATTTCCAAGAAATCCCATGTAATCACCAGATGTCCGGATGACGAGATGGGAAGAAATTCGGTAACGCCCTGAACAACCGCCAGGATGACTAGATGAAGAAGCGGCACTTCGATCCCCTGTTTGCGCCGCCCGTTGCTGGGGTCTTGCTGGCAGAGCGGCGCAGGGCGCGCGGCGCCAAGATCACGCAAGCGGCGGCGAAATTTTGGATGCTGGCGATCATGCGCGCTTGCGAACCGCGCTGGTCCAGTTCCGCTGGCTCTACCTGTAAGCCCGCTGCTTGTCCAGTGACTTGCGGTCCGCCCGCCGCCCGCCAAGCTGCGTCCATCAGATGATACCAAAACGGTACTATATGATTGGCGCGTGGCGCACGAGGTGTTGGCAAAGGAGTATTTTTCGTAGAAAGCCAGATTATTAGTTCCGAAATGATTACCAAATCGATGTTTTTGCTGGCATCGGCCGTGCGGATCGCTTATACAGGCCCTCCCAAAGGACCCGCTCAAGGGACCAGGGATCGGTTATCTGGCGCGCCGGCGACAAAACGGCGGCGCTCCACGGCGTCTGATACGGCGTCTGA
>CAXBMB010000147.1:0-3641 GCA_963976695.1 uncultured Rhodovibrionaceae bacterium | reverse complement strand
TCTGTCCTTTATGGTTAACCTGTTTTGCTCCATGGGCCCCGGTCCGCGGAAAAAGCTCACCCCAACGCCCTAAAGGCTAAACCTTTCGCCAAGGTAAACGCGCCGAACATCCTCATGGGCGACAATTTCCGACGGCGCGCCTTCCATCAGCACCATGCCATCGTGAATGATGTAGGCCCGGTCGACGATTTCCAAGGTTTCGCGAACGTTGTGATCGGTGATCAGCACGCCGATGCCACGGTCTTTGAGATGCAGGACCAGATCGCGAATGTCGCCGACGGCAATGGGGTCGATGCCCGCCAAGGGCTCATCCAGCAGGATGAAATTGGGCTGGGAGGCCAGGCAGCGGGCGATTTCGACACGCCGCCGCTCGCCGCCGGAAAGCGCCAAGGCCGGGGCCCGGCGCAGATGGGTGATGGAGAACTCGGCCAGCAGGTCTTCCAGCATGGTTTCCCGCTTGTCGCGCACCGGTTCGATGACCTCCAGAACGCAGCGGATGTTCTGTTCAACCGTCAGGCCCCGGAAGATCGAGGCTTCCTGCGGCAGGTAGCCAATGCCGAGCCGCGACCGCCGGTACATCGGCAGATCGGTAATGTCGTTGCCGTCCAGGGTAATGTAACCGGTGTCCAGGGCGATCAAGCCGGTAATAATGTAAAAGCAGGTGGTCTTGCCGGCGCCGTTGGGGCCCAGCAGTCCGACGGCTTCGCCCCGGTTGACGTGCAGCGAAATATCGCGCAGCACGCGGCGCTTCTTGAAGCTTTTGCCCACGGCGTGCGCGGCAAGGCCCTTGTTGTCGGCGACCAAGGTCGGGCGTCCCGGCCCCTTTGGCGCGGCCTGGGGGTTGCCTGTGACGTTCTGGCGCTGATTGGAACTGAACTGGCTCACTCGCTCCCCTGCTCCGTTTTCTTGTCCTGTGATTTGGTCTTGTTTTGCGATTTAAGCAGGCCGCGCACGCGGCTTTTTCCGGCGGACAGCAAACGCGACACCCCGGTCGCCAGGTCCATTTCGGCGCGGTCGCCGTTCAGTTGGTTGCCGCTGCTGGTGATGCGGACGTTGCCGTCCAACACCGCCTGTTGTTTTTTAACATAATAGATTCCCTTGTCGCCACGGGCGAAATCTTTTTCCGTCGACAGGCGCACGTCGCCAAAGGCGTCGACCTGATCCAGCTCCAAGTCGCCGCTTTGGCTGTTCTGGGTAAAGGTCGCGGTCAGAACATCGGAAAGAATGCGCTGCTTTTCAACCAGCCGCTCGGCGCTGGCCGCGCCCCGGGCCACGGCGACCGGTTTGCCGTTGTAGCTTTCCCAATACTCCAGACTGTCGCGGGCGGTGACCACGTCGGTTGGCGTTTCCAGCCGCAGGTTGTCGCCGGTGAGTTGAACCACGCGCTGATCGATGGAATAGACGCCCTTTTGCCCGTAGACCGTTTCGTTGGCGCTGGAAATAATAACGTCACCCAGCGCATCCAGGCGGTAAATCTCCGTGCCGTCGCCGGTTGCCTTGTCGCGGTAGTAGGCGGTTAGCACCTGGGCGCGAATCGACAGGTCGCCGCGGATCGCCAAGGCGTTGCCGCGGGCGATATAGGCTCGCTGCTCCCGCTGCCACTCGATCCCGTCGTCCGCGTCGATGGTCAGTGGGTCGTTGCCATCCTGCAGCACCGACAGACCCTGTTGCGCGAAGGCGGGCAGGGCCGCGAGGCTGAACCAGAACAAGGCGGCGAGCGCGAGGGCGCGGCGGGAAGAAAGACGCAACATAATGTCAGGCTTCTTTTTTTCTGTTGGTTTTGGGCCGATGTTCGCGGGCTTTTGCCTTGCTTCCAACCTGGCCGACCCCGGTGCGGCGCGCCTTGGCGTTGGCCATTTCCGGCGCGGACTCCCGGGTCATTTCAGTTCCTTCAGGGTATCGGGATAGATCACCAGACGCGATTTGCCGGTAAATTGGATCACCGCCCCGCGATTTTCAATCCGGAATCCCTCGCCGACGACGGTGCCCTGCGGACCTTGGGCTTCCACCTGTTGCTGGCCGTTCGCGCTGCCGGCGTTCAAGTCGACATTGGCCGACTCCGAGCGCACCTCGAACCCCTGGTCATGAAACAGTGAGACGTTGCCGCGCAGGGAAAGCTTGCCACTCTCGCGCAGGTAACGGCCGGTCTCCGCCGCCAGCGCCAGCCAGGCGCCGTCCTTCATTTCCATGTCGGCGCGCGGCTGCGCCAGGTCGATGCCGTCGGCGCCGTATTGTTCCTGACTGGCGTTTTCGGCGGTGACGTTAAACGGCCGGCCGTTTTCATCCACCCCGGCAAATCGCGGGTTCAGCATCATCGAATTCTTGGTCAACTCGCCAGCCAGCTCAGCGATGCCCAGACGAAACGACTGGTCATCGTTTTCAAACCGGGGCCAAACGATGATCAGCAGGATCAGCGCCACCGCCACGGCGGGCAGGATGAATTTCATGAAGCCGACGAAACGGGAATAGCCGTCACGGCCGCGGCGCCGTTGAAGCCGGTTTTTTTCCTGCTTTCCGGTCGGCTGGCCGGCGGCCCGGCTGCGCGCCTCGTCGCGCCCCAAGGCCTCGCCGCTCGGCCCCAGCGGCGTCGGACGGCGTCGACCCGGGCGCGGCGGTAGGGGAGAGGGCGGTGAGGAGAAAGCTTCCGACATATCGTGTCTCAGACCAAGCCAGCGCGCAGCAAGTCGTGAATATGCAGAATGCCGATCGGCTTATCCGCTTCGGTGACGAAAAGCGTGGTGAAGGGCCGGTCGGTCATGTTCATCAGATGCAGCGCCTCGGCCGCCAGCGCATGGGGCCGGATGCAGCGCGGCGTCGGCGTCATGATCTCGGCGGCGGGCCGGTCCAGCAGGTCATCGGCCATATGGCGGCGAAGGTCGCCGTCGGTGACGATGCCCAGCAAGCGCCCCAGGTCATCGACCACACCGACACAGCCGAAGCGCCGGGCGGTGATGATCAGGATGGCCTCGCTCATCAAGGTGTCGGGACCGCAAAGCGGCAGCTCTTCGGCGCGGTGCATCAGCTCTTCCACCCGAATCAGCTTGTTGCCCAAGGCCCCGCCGGGATGAAAGACCTTAAAGTCGGCGGCTTGAAAATTGCGCCGCTCCAGCAGCGCCACCGCCAAGGCGTCGCCAAGCGCCATGGTCGCGGTGGTCGAGGTGGTCGGCGCCAAGCCCATGGGACAGGCCTCCGGCACCGCCGGCAGCTGCAAAAAGATGTCGGCGGCCTCGCCCAGCAGCGACCCGCGTTTCGTGGTGATGGCGATCAGTGGAATGCCGAAGCGCCGGGTGTAGGCGATGATGTCGCCCAGTTCCACCGTGTTGCCGGAGTTGGACAGGGCGATCACGCAGTCCTGCTGGGTGATCATGCCCAGGTCGCCGTGGCTGGCTTCGCCGGGGTGTACGAAAAGCGCGGGGCAACCGGTGGAGGCCAGGGTGGCGGCAATCTTGGCGCCGACGTGGCCGGACTTTCCCATGCCGGTGACAATCACCCGGCCTTGGGTCTTTTCCATTTGGTCCAGCGCCGCGATGAAATCGCCATTCAGGTCGCGGGCGAGCTGGCTCAGGGCCGTCGCCTCGGTGGTCAGGGCCTGGCGGCCCACGTCCAAGCTGTCCCGGGCCTTGGGCGGCGCTGCGTCGTCC
>CAXBMB010000146.1:0-3721 GCA_963976695.1 uncultured Rhodovibrionaceae bacterium | reverse complement strand
CAAGCTACCGCCGCACCCCGGCGATCACGGCCTTGCCAAGCCTCAGGCGCTTTCGCTGGAGCAACTGGGGCAACTCGAGCAGCGTGTGCGCGGTCAGCTCAATTCCATTGCGATGGACCTGGCGTCGATTATCTCCGCGCCGGAGCGCTACGACAGCGCCTTCAGAAGCTTCAACCAGGGCGCCGGCGGCCAGGAGGCTTTTTTCAAACTGATCGCCGAAGATCTGTATTCCAGCCGCGGCGACCAGATGGGCCAGCAGCTGCGGTTGTTGGGCGGCAAAGCCATATTGAAGTCTTATGTGAGCAAGTTTCAGCACCTGCTGGCGACATCGCAGCTAAGCGACAAGAGTGGACAGACCACCCATCGCCTCTCGCAGTCAGGGATGGGCGAGGTGTGCCGCGTGCTGATGGAAAGCCAGAGCCCGCACTTCGAGGATTAGAAAATCCGGCCGTTCGACGACCGACCACGCGCAGCCTGCGCCAAGACGACGGCGGCCCACAGGCCAATCCGGGTCGATCGAAGCGACCTGAACGATAAGGACACTCAGAGCGGATGCAGACCAACTTTTCTCTTGTCCAATTGGCCGATCCCAACACCCGGGAGGCTGAAAAAATACTGAGAGCCTGCGTTCACTGTGGCTTTTGCACGGCGACCTGTCCGACCTATGTCTTGCTCGGCGATGAATTGGACAGCCCCAGAGGACGAATTTATCAGATCAAGGACATGCTGGAGAACAACAAGCCGGCCGGTGAGAAGCTGGTCAAGCATGTCGATCGCTGCCTGTCCTGTCTGTCCTGTATGACCACCTGTCCGTCGGGCGTGCACTATATGCATCTGGTGGACCATGCCCGTGGCTATATCGAACAGACCTATACCCGCCGCTGGGGCGATCGCGCCTTGCGACGGCTGCTGGCGCTGCTGCTGCCCCGGCCGGGGTTGTTTCGACTGGCTTTGTTGGCGGCCGTGGCGAGCCGTCCCTTGACGCGGCGGCTTGACGGCCTGCTGCCGATCCGCCTGCGGGCGATGCTGGCCTTGGCGCCCCGATCCCTGCCCGCGCCCTCGGCGGTTGACCGGCCCCATGTGCAGCCCGCCCGCGGGCCGCATCGCCAGCGGGTGGCGTTGCTAACCGGCTGCGCCCAGCAGGTTTTGGCGCCGGAGATCAATGAGGCGACCGAGCGGCTGCTCACCCGGTTGGGCGTGGAGGTGGTGGTTGCCAGCGGGGTCGGTTGCTGTGGCGCGCTGACCCATCACATGGGCCGCGAAGGCGCGGCGCAGGCCTCGGCAAAGGCCAATGTGGACGCCTGGATGCGGGAGGTGGAAGGCGCGGGGCTCGACGCCATCGTGATCAATGCCTCGGGCTGCGGCACCACGGTGAAGGACTACGGCTATATGCTGCGCGAGGATCCGGTCTATAGCGCCAAGGCGGCGAAAATATCCGCCCTGACCCGGGATGTTTCCGAGTTCCTGGTGACGCTTGACGGGCTTGCCGCGCGCCGCGCAACCGGTCAAAAAATCGCTTACCACTCGGCCTGTTCCCTGCAGCATGGCCAGCAGATCAAGCAGCCGCCCAAGCACCTGCTGCAGGCAATGGGGTTTGAGGTGGTGGAGCCGCTGGAAGGGCATCTTTGCTGCGGGTCGGCCGGCACCTATAACATCCTGCAACCCGAGATCGCCACCCGGTTGCGCGACCGCAAGGTGGATAACCTGGAGCGTTTGGCCCCCGACGCCGTGGCGGCCGGCAATATCGGCTGCTTGACCCAGATCGCGACGGGAACGGACCTTCCGCTGGTTCATTCGGTCGGCTTGATCGACTGGGCGATGGGCGGTCCGCTGCCCAAGCAGCTGGAAGGGCTGGCGCGCTTTGACGACCGGCGCGGCGGCTAGGCGTCACCTGGCGGCGGTTTAGCCTTGAAGGCTTTTCGGCAGGGTGAGCCGGGCGCGCAGCCCCCCGCCGCGTCGGTTTTCCAACTGTATATCCCCGCCCTGGGCGCGCGCGATGGTTCGGGCGATGGCCAGCCCCAGGCCGATGCCGCCGGTTTCGCGGTTGCGCGACCGGTCCAGCCGGAAAAAGGGCCGAAAGACCTCGTCCAGTTGATCTTCTGGAATGCCGGGACCTTGGTCCTCGATCACCACGGCAACGCTGTCGCTGTCCTCCTGCAGGTGAACCTGCGCCCTTTCGCCATAGAAGCAGGCGTTGTTCATCAGATTGCGCAGGGCCCGTTTCAGCGCCAGCGGCTGGCAGGCGACCAATACCGGGCCGTGAGATTGGAAGGTGATGGCGCGGCCCATGTCGCTCAGGTCATCCACCAGGGCCTGAGTCAGCGCATCAAGATCGAGTTTCTGACCGTCCTCGCGCTGCGATTCCTCGCGCAGGAAATCCAGGCTGGCCTCGACCATCTGCTGCATTTCCGCGAGGGTTTCGAGCACCTTGGCGCGGACCTCCTCGTCCTCAATGAACTCGGCGCGTAACCTCAGCGAGGTGATCGGGGTGCGCAGATCATGGGACACCGCCGCCAACATGGCGGTGCGATCCTGGACGAACCGTTGCAGGCGGGCCTGCATGTCCTTGAAGGCCCGGGTGGTCCGACGCAATTCCTCGGGGCCGCGATGTTCGTCCAGATCCGGGGGCTGCTGGCCGCGCCCCAGCGCCTCGGCGGCTTGCGACAGTCGGGCCAGGGGACGGGTGATCCGCCGAATCATCAGGACGATGATCGTCGACAGGGTCAGGGTCACCACAAGATAAAACAGCAGGATCGGCAGCGGGCGCGGCGGCGGCGCGGTCAAGAGGTTGCTGGCGATGTTGAGCCATTGGCCATCGGGCAATTCAATCGACATCGCCAATCTGAAGCGTCGCGGCGGCTGGTCGGCTTCGAAGACGTCTTTGTCGTCCCGATGGTGGCCCGCGCGCTTGGGATCGAACCATTTCTTGCGCCAGAAGTGTTGCAGCTCCTTGCCGTGCGCCAACACCCGCCGGACACCGGTTTCCGCCAAGGCCTGGCTGATCTTGTTGGCGATCTGGCGGTCGAAAGCGTTCATCGCGTCGCCGTCCATGGTTGGCAGCGGGCGGTCGGACAGGTCGAATGTCAGGCGTCGATCACTCATCGCCGCCAGCAGGTCGGAGCGCACTTGCGGATCCGGCGTGGCGATCAGGGTGCGGGCGGCGGCGGCGGCGCGGTCCAGCAAAACCTCGCGTCGCAGCGCCTCTTTCATGACCCGGTTGTCATCGGATACCACCCAAAGGCTAATGGCTTGGGCAAAGAAGATGGCCAGCAGAACCAGCAGGATGGTCTGGCCGGCCAAACTGCGGGGAAGCAGCCGCCGAACGCCCCGGCGCGGGCGGGCGGGCGTGGCGGCGCTGGCGGGCGGGTTCATAGGGTGGTTACCTCCGCGCCAAAGCAGTAGCCGCCGCCCCAGACGGTCTTGATCAGTTCCGGCGCCTTGGGGTCGCGCTCGATCTTTTTGCGCAGCCGACTGACCTGATTGTCGATCGAGCGGTCGAAGGCCTGGGAGTCGCGACCCCGGGTCAGGTCCATGAGCTGTTCGCGGCTGAGCACCCGGTGCGGGTGTTGCAGAAAGGCGGTGAGAAGCTGGTATTCGGCGGTCGATAACGCGACCACAATCCGCTGCTCGTTCAACAGCTGGCGCTGATCCACCTGCAGGATCCACCGGTCGAACGCCAGCTGTTTGCTTTTCAGCCCTTCGGCCAGTTCGCCTCTTTGCG
>CAXBMB010000145.1:0-3736 GCA_963976695.1 uncultured Rhodovibrionaceae bacterium | reverse complement strand
TCGGATTAACCGGGTGTTCGGCAAGACCGGAACGGTGCGGATCGTCGAGCGCTGTCCGCCCGGACTGCTGTTTTGCTGATCGCGTCGGTTACCGTTTGCTATTGCGGATTTACACTGGGAGGTGGGGTGCTCCTGGGTGAGAGGTCTGGGTTTGTCGGGCTTGGATCGGCGGAAGGACCGGAGGATACGATCGGATTGCCGGTCAGCGGATCGATGATGTAGGTGACCGAAGATTCAGCGGTGGTTTTGGGGGCGCTGAAATCACTCCGCAATTCCGGCGCGCCAAGAATCGTGCTCATCCGACGTGAAACATCCTGCATCGCCTTGCTCACCGTGTTGCCGATATCTTCCGGACGGACGGTGGCCGGCGGCTGGGTTGGCGCGGCCTGGGCTTGTTTGTCGACCACGGTCTGACTGGCTGTTCCGTTTGCCTGTGCTTCGCCTTCCCAGTTACCCAGGATCAGCGGCATGCCTTGCTCGCCCGCGCCGATAATGACCATTTTCGCATTGTTGGATTCCGCCAGTCTGAGGGTCGCGTCAATGCCCTTCCAACGCAGATAGTTTTCGTTGATTCCCGATGCGACCGTTTCCTGGAAAACCCGGATGCCGGCTGCTTCGATGGCCTTGCGGTGGCTTTCCATCCGCTCGCGCTCAAGGATGTATTTGTACTGTTCGGCGCGCTGGCGCTGGACATTTTTATCGGAGATCGCGGTGCGAACGCTTTCCGGCAGGGTGACCGAACGGATCAGGGTGTCTTCAACAAAGACGTAGTTCGGCGTGCTGTCGTCCTGGTCGGATATCAGTTCCATGTTGCGGTGCGCCGCGTCGGCGATGGCCAACTGGAGATCTTCGCGTTTGGCCGAATAGAGCGCCTCGGGGGTGTAGCGCGCAACTTCGTGCCGCACCCTTGCGCCAATTTCCGGCGCGATCAGCGAGATCAAGAAGTCCGGCCCGATATTTTTGTGCAGGTAGCCCAGCGTTTTTGGGTTCAGCCGGTAGCGGGTCGAAACCTCCACCTGCACCAGCAAGCCGTCCTGCGTCAGCGCATCGACGTTGACCACCATCTGCTTCAGGCGCATGTCGTAAATTTGGATTTTGTCCCATGGCAGAATCACCTTGGTGCCTGACCCGTAGCTCCAACTGGTGACCGTGCCGCCAAGGAATCGCAGCCATAAGGCGCCGTTGTAGCCGGCGGGGATGGTGATGAAGATGTTCGGCGCGAACGCGATCACCACGAAGGTGAAAATCAACCCGCTGACCGACAGGCCAACATAGTTCCGCCGTACCCAGGCGCGAAAGCCCCGGTGTTGTTCGCGGTGTTGCTCCGGGTGTTGTGTTGTCGGGTTAGAGGACATGCGCATCTCCTCTTATACGGGCGATTCGGCCTTCTTCCATAACGATGCGCCCGTCGCATTCCTCAAAGTAACGGTCGTCATGGGTGACCGCGAGGATGGTTTTCCCGGAGGCTTTCAGATCTGGCAACATAACCTCATAGAACTTGCGTCTAAATTCCGGATCTTGATCCGCCGCCCATTCGTCGAAGACGTAAATCGGTCGGTCCTCCAGCAGCGCGATGACCATGGCCAAACGCTTTTTCTGGCCGCTCGAAAGCGCCCGGGTGTCGAACTGTCCGTCCTTTAGCTCGACCTTCTGTCCCAATTCCATCAGCTTCAACAGCTCATCCAGGCGGTCGAGATCGACGTCGCCCAAACCGTAGAGCCGGGGAAAGAGGTGGAAATCGAAGAAGACGGTTGAATAGAGGCTCTGCAGCAGTTCCAGATTGCTGGCGTCGATCCGTTGGTCATCGACGTAAATGGCCCCCTCCTTGGGGTGGTACAGCCCGGTCATCATCATCAGCAAGGTCGACTTGCCCGAGCCGTTGCCGCCGGAAATAAAGAGAATTTCACCCTTTTCCACGGAAAAACTGCAGGGGCCGCAGCGAAAGCTGATCCCGTTGGCGCGATCGTGGTGTTCGTAAACGATGCCTTCGAAACGCAGGGTCTGGAAATCGGTGAGCTGCTCGCCGGTCGCGGTTGGCGAGGTCGCCGCGCCCTTCAGGGTTTCTTCCATTTCGACCATTGCTTCGCAGGCGGCGTTCGCCGCCGCCATGTTGGACATGACACCCACCACCGAGGTCACCGGCCCGATGATGAAGAGCACGATGGTGGTGGTCTTCAACAGCTCCTCGGAGTAGGTCTGGCCAAAGGCCGGCAGCAGGAAAACCAAGGCGGCGGCCAACAGATAAAAGGTCGCCTGGGCCATGATGAACAAGACCGAAAGCTGAACGTCGACCTCCACCTTGTAGCGGGTCACGGCGTTTGAAACGATGTCGATATAGGACGTGAGGTCGCGGGAGCGGCGGCTGTGCAGGCGGCTTTCCTTAAATCCGTCGATGGCGTCGGTTAAGCCGTCGAAGAGCTTGTTTTCTTCCTCGATGGTCTTGTGGATGGTGGCGTTGGTCTCCCCCCACTTGCGCAGATAGATGAAGATCGCAAAGGCCATGATGACGATGGCCAGATAGAAGGCCCAGATCGATAGGATGGCCAGATAGATCATGGTGAAAAAGATCAGAATGGCCGACTGCACCGCCAACACCAGGGGACCGGCGGTTTGGGAGATCACCTGGGGCTGGCGGGTGATGTTGGCGAAGATGTTCGCCCGGCCAATCCGCTCAATGGAGTCTAGGTCGCACAGCCGGATGTAATTGATCTGGCGCACTCGATATTCGTGGATGATCCGTTCGACCTCAGCAGTGGTGACGACGAAAATATGCTTCTGGGTGAGGGTGTAAATGGCCAGGGTGACCAGAAACATCGCAAGGTACCAGAAGTTGCTGCCGTTTCCGTCGCTGGCATGGGCGGCCGCGCTGTTCACCACGCCCAGAATCAGCGCGTTACTCAGGCCGGCAATGCCGGCGTAGAGGATAATCTTGCGCAGTGAAATCGACGTATATTGCTGGAAGTATCTCAGCAGAACCATGAGTTGCTCCGCGAACTATCCAGCATGATGATCGCTCGCGCCCTGCTCAACCTACTCAACATGATCCCCCCGAGATCCCTTGGTACCGTGTTTGTTTTTAGCGGGGCGGTGTCGAAGCGTGAAACGCTGCTTGCCAAGCCGATCACACCCGAGCCCCTGCACACCCTAGCCCTTGGCGTTTTTCGAGGGCGCGCGTTCGGCGCCCATCAATAGGATGGCGAAGGTGACGATCGGCGTCACCACCAAGGACAGAAGGAAGTAGCCGACAAAGCCGATGGATTTGTTCTGCCCCATCCAGCCGACGAAAACCGCCAGCAAGATATAAATTAGAAGCAACAGCATGATTGTTCTCCCTTATCTTTCAGACCCCTGGAAACCTTGGGTTGCGGTTCCGGACTGGGATCCCGGATTGAGCTCCTGGGTCTTGCGGCCCAGTCACGCCACGAGCCAGTCACGCCACGCCCCGATCGCGGTTTCGCCGAATTGGTGGGCGCCCCGGCCGTTCAGCTGGATAGAGTCGCCCTTGATGTTAGACAAACGCCCTTGCTTTAAGCGGCATATGCCCCACCCATTTCGCCTGCTTCGGCAACAATCCATGGAAGAGTTCCGGTAAAATTTCCAGCAACAGCCATTCGTCGCACCCATCATTTGTCTAAGAACAACAATCATTCTAAAACGCCGCGCGGATTTCTTGCATTGTCTAGGGTAACAAGCGTTTGGAGTAACAGCAGCCTTTTCGCAGATCCAGACCGATGTG
>CAXBMB010000144.1:0-3844 GCA_963976695.1 uncultured Rhodovibrionaceae bacterium | reverse complement strand
GGTGCGCGCGGCGGGCCGGAACGGCGCACCCAAATTGTTGAACTGGCGAGCGGCGACGAAGAACGCAACGCCAGCTGGGCCAATTCGCGCCGCCGCTATGATGTCGCCTATGGCATTCGGCGCGCCGATGATCTGGCGGCGGTCGTTGCCTTTTTCGAGGCCCGCAACGGCCGTCTGCACGGGTTTCGCTATAAGGATTGGGCAGACTACAAATCCAGCCTGCCATCTCAGGCGATCACCCCGACCGACCAGCCGATCGGCACCGGCAATGGGGCCATCACTACCCTTGCATTGCTGAAACGCTACAGCTCCGGCGCGCAAAGCTGGACCCGCGCCATCGCCAAACCTGTCGCAGGCAGTGTTCGCATTGCCCTGAACGGCGTCGAGCAGATGTCGGGCTGGAGCGTCGATACCACGACCGGCAGCGTGACCTTCACCGCCGCCCCGGGTGCGGGCATCGCGATCACGGCGGGCTTCGAATTCGATGTGCCGGTGCGTTTCGACACCGATGTGCTCGACGTCACCCTTGATATTGAACGGCTGGGGTCGATCACATCTATCCCGCTCTTGGAGATCCGCAGATGAAAACCCTGTCGCCTGCGCTGCAAGCCCATCTCGATGATGGCACCACCACCTTGTCCTGGTGTTGGCGGATTTCGCGGGCAGATGGTGTGGCGCTGGGCTTCACGGACCATGATCGCGCGCTTGCGTTCGATGGCACTGAGTTTGAGCCAGAGAGTGGGTTCGCGGCGTCAGAGATCCGCGCCGGTTCTGATTTGGCGGTTGATGCCCAAGACGCCACCGGTGTGCTGACCTCGGATCGGATCACGGAAACCGACATCCTTGACGGGCGCTGGGACAACGCTGCGGTGGAGCTGTGGCGGGTGAACTGGGCCAACACCAGCCAGCGCGTGCTGCTGCGCCGGGGTGCGGTGGGGCAAATCCGGCGCGGGAGGATGGCCTTTGTGGCCGAAGTCCGGTCGCTGGCGCATGTGCTGGGCCAGACCGTGGGTCGGACGTTTCAGGCGGGATGCGATGCTGCACTTGGCGATACGCGCTGCCGGATCAACCTGGAGAACGCTATTTACAAGGGCACGGGCGTGGTCACTGACCTGCTGCGTGACCGCGCGTTCATGGCCTCCGGTCTCGCCGGGTTTGATGCCGGATGGTTCACTTCCGGCACAGTGACCTGGATCAGCGGTGCGAATGCCGGACGGATCACCGAAGTTCTGGCGCATAAGCTGGATGCCAGCATCGCCACCCTGACCCTGCTGGAAGCACCGGTGCGCGCCATTTTCGAGGACGATAGTTTCATCGCGCGCGCGGGCTGCGACAAACGGATCGCAACCTGCAGCGCCAAGTTCGCGAATGTCGCCAACTTCAGGGGCTTCCCCAGCATTCCGGGTCAAGACGCGGTCCTTCGCTATGCCAGTCAGGATGGCAGTCATGAGGGGAATGTGCTGTGATGGCTGCAGATCCGGCCTTGGTCATTGCCACCGCCCGCTGCTGGCTCGGCACGCCTTACCACGATCAGGCCAGCTTGCGTGGCGTCGGCTGCGATTGCCTTGGCCTCGCGCGCGGGGTTTGGCGCGACGTGGTCGGGGATGAGCCGTTCCCGATCCCTCCTTACAGCCGGGATTGGGGCGAGACCGGCCCGCGTGAAGTTCTGGCGGATGGCGCGCGGGCGATGATGTCGGAAATCGCTCCGGCCATGGCTGGTCCCGGCGCACTGGTCGTGTTCCGCATGGCCCCCCGCGCCATCGCCAAGCATGTGGGGATCCTGACCGGGCTCAACCAATTCATCCATTCCTACGAGCAGCTTGGCGTCATCGAAGAACCGCTCACCCCGGCCTGGCGGCGGCGCATCGCATTCGCCTTCTTGTTCCCTCAACGCTGAGACCCCACACACATGGCAACTTTAGTTCTCGGGGCCGTCGGCTCCGCCATTGGCGCTGGCTTCGGTGGCACCATCCTTGGTTTTTCCGGCGCTGCCATCGGCGGATTCATCGGCTCGAGCGTGGGCTCCGTCGTCGACAGCTGGATCGTGTCATCACTGGCCCCAGCCCAACGCATCGAAGGCGCGCGGCTGGACAGCCTGCGCATGACCTCCTCGACCGAAGGGGCGGTGATTCCACGCATTTTCGGCCGGATGCGGATTGGCGGCAATATCATCTGGGCCACGGATTTTCGCGAGGAAACCAAGACCACCAGCCAAGGCGGCGGCAAAGGGGGCGGGCCGAAAGTCAGAACGACCGAGTACCTCTACTATGCCAGTTTCGCCGTCGCGCTCTGCGAGGGCGAGATCACGGGCATTGGTCGCGTCTGGGCGGACGGCAAGCCCATGGACATGCCCGGAGTCACTTGGCGCTGGTACCCCGGCGACGAGTTCCAAAACCCTGATCCGTTCATTGCGGCCAAGATGGGCGCGGCGAATACCCCAGCTTATCGCGGCACGGCCTATGTGGTGTTTGAGGAACTGGACCTCAGCGGTTTCGGGAACCGCTTGCCGCAGATCAGTTTTGAGGTGTTCCGGCCGCTGGCTGATGCCGACACCGCCGAAGGTCTGGTGAAGGCCGTCACCCTGATCCCAGCCTCGGGCGAATTCAGCTATGCCACAGCCCCGGTCAAGAAATCTTCCGGCGCCGGTGGCGCGACCGTCGCAGAAAACCTGAACGCGATTTCCGATACGGCCGACATTGTGGTGGCGCTGGATCGTCTTCAATCCATGGCCCCGGCGGTGGAAAGCGTCAGCCTCGTGGTGGCATGGTTCGGAGACGATCTGCGAGCTGGAAATTGCGAGCTCCGCCCCGGCGTCGAGGTTGCGGCCAAGACCACGACGCCCTCGGCTTGGTCGGTCAATGGCGTCTCGCGCGCCAGTGCATTTTTGGTCAGCCGCGACGCCGAAGACCGCCCTGTCTATGGCGGAACACCGGCAGATTTCGCGGTGGTGCAGGCGATTAGGGAAATGAAGGCGCGTGGGCTGCGTGTAACCTTTTATCCGTTTCTGCTGATGGATGTTCCGCCGGGCAATACTAAGCCCAATCCATACAGCGCCAATGCCGCCACGGTGGGTCAGCCGACATTCCCTTGGCGTGGTCGCATTACTTCTTCCCCGACGGCTGGCTACGCCGGGACCGTGGACAAGACCGCAACAGCGGCCACGCAAGTGTCAGCGCTTTTCGGCACAGCCACGCCTTTGAACTTCAGCATCTCCGGCGAAACCGTCAGCTGGACCGGGCCGGTAGGCGAATGGTCGCTGCGCCGGATGATCCTGCATTATGCGCATTTGTGTAAAGCCGCCGGCGGCGTCGATGCCTTCCTGATCGGCTCGGAAATGCCCGGCCTGACCACGATCCGCAGCGGGGCCGCAACCTATCCCGCCGTCACCGCGTTCAAAAGCCTCGCAGCGGCCGTGCGCGCGATCCTCGGCGCTGGGCCCAAGATCGGCTATGCCGCCGACTGGTCAGAATATTTCGGTCATCATCCCAGCGATGGCAGCGGCGATGTGTTCTTCCATCTCGACCCGCTCTGGGCGGATGCCAATATCGATTTCATCGGCATCGATAACTATATGCCGCTGTCGGACTGGCGGGATGGGTTTGATCATGCCGATGCAGCACTGGCCCCGGCGATTTACGACCGCGCCTATTTGCAATCCAACATTGTCGGTGGCGAGGGGTTCGATTGGTTTTATGCCAACCCCGCCGACCGAACAGCGCAAAATCGCACGCCGATCACCGATGGGGGTGCCGAGAAACCTTGGGTCTTTCGCTTCAAGGATCTGCGGGCCTGGTGGCAAAGCTCGCATTTCAACCGGCCAGGCGGCGTGGAGAGTGGGACATCC
>CAXBMB010000143.1:0-3937 GCA_963976695.1 uncultured Rhodovibrionaceae bacterium | reverse complement strand
CCGGCCTGATCGCCAAAATTCTGCCGCGGCTGCGCGACGAAAGCGACCTGGTCCGGGCCATGGCGGTCTGGGCGCTGGCTCAGTTGGCGGCGCGAGACCGATTCCAGGCCGAAAGACAAAGCCACCTGCCCGACGAGCAGGACCCGGCGGTGATTGAGGAATGGCGGCGACCGGACGACGATGAACCGGGGGCTCGGGTGTGATCGACGACGAAGCAAGCGCGGCGCCGCTGTCGCCAAACGCCCGCCAATCCGCCGCTATTGGCCCGGCCGGCGGCAGATAAAGGTCAGGCGAACATTTTGCAGCAGCGGACAGTTGGTGCCCAACTGGTCTTGCCCATAGAACCGGACCTGCCAGTCGCCCGATGCCGGGCAGCGCGCCGCGAGCAGGGCTTTGGTCGCGGCCTTTTGATCCGGCCCCGGCTTACCCCATCCAGGGGCGTAGCAGAGCGACACCATCCGCGTTTCTTCAAACGCCCGCCCCAGAAGTTCGGCTTCCTGCTGCCGTTGCTGCAGCGCCTTGACCATGGCCTTGGGCGGATTGGTGGGAAACGGTTCGGCGCTGCAGCCGGCCAGCAGAAACAGCGCGCCAAGCAGCAGGGCGGGCGCGAGCAACGCTGGTCGCCGCCCGGTCTTGGCGGCGAAAAGCGCGCCTGCGATCATGGCTGCGCATCCTGATCCTTGATGACGCTTCTGACGAACAGGCCCAGGGTGCGCAGCGGGACCGGTTTTTCGATCACCACAAAACCCATGTCCTCTCTTTCATTGGCTTCACGCACCCGATCCATATAGCCCGACATCAGCACAATCTTCGGGCCGCCGTTTTGCCCACGCATCCAGCGGGACGCCTCCAGTCCATCCATGCGCGGCATGTTGATGTCCATCAACACCAGCTTGGGCCGATGACGCAGGTAAAGCTCGCGCACGGTCGCGCCGTCCCCCGCCTCCACCGAGGTCACGTTGAGGCGGTCGAGGAACTCGACAATCTCGCGGCGCTGGGTTTCGTCGTCATCGGCGACAATGACATCCGCCGAGTCGGCGGGTGAGGTGTCCTCCGCTGTCGGGTCCGGCGTCGGGTAGGCTGTCTGGTCCGTCATCATGGCACGGCCTCATCCTCGGGTTTCTTTGTTCCCTTGTCGAGCGATCTGCTGCAGGGCGGCCTGCTGTTCTTCATTGTCCAGCGAGTCTGCTTGTTCAGGCAAGAAGATTTCAAAAATTGCGCCGTCGCGGCCATTGCGCGCCACGATGTTTCCCCCCATCGCCACGGCCTTGCGCTGACAGAGCGCCAAGCCGAGCCCCATGCCGCTGCCCGGCGCCTTGGTGGTGAAGAAAGGCTCAAACACCGTGCTTTCAACCTGCGGCGGCAAGCCGACCCCGTTGTCGCTGACCCGGATGACGAAAAACGGCTGATTTTTCAATCCGGTCGGCCGAAAACTGCCCTGCTCCAGATCGACGGGCTGGAGCGCCATTTCGATGGTGATCCGCCCCGCCCTGCCGCCAGCCAGCGCCGCGCCGGCCTGCTGGAAGGCCAACGGCGCCGACGCGTCGCTTTCCAGATGATAGCGCTCGACAATCGCATCCCGGGCATTGGTGATCAGATTGAGAAGAATCTGCTCCAGATCGAAGGCCCAGCCCCTCACCCGACAGGGCCTGTCCAACAGTTGAACCGCCAACTCAATCTGCTGGAGCGGGACCTGACGACGGGCCAAGGCGACCGAGTGCTCGACCACGCTCACCAACTCCAAACAGGAACGCGCGGGCTGGTCCTTGCGGTTGAACAGCCGCAGATGCTCGACAACACGATGGAGCCGTTGCGCCTGGTCGTAGATGCCTTCCAACTTCTGGTACATATACTGCTGCGCGTCTTCCTGCGCGGACTCGCAGGCCTCCATGGCGTTTTCCGCCGCCATGGCCAAGGCATTGAGCGGCTGGGTGATCTCATGGGCGACCCCCGCCACCACCTGGCCAATGGAGGCCAGCTTGGTTAACTGCAAGGCCTCGGCTTGCGCGTCCGTCAAGGCGGTGACGTCGCGCCCCACCGACTGAACTTCACCGACTTCGCCCGCTTCCATCCACAAGGCCTTGTCGGTCCATTCCAGCCACCGCCAGCCCAGATCCTTGACCTGCAGGCGATATTTGTAGGTCACCGCCGAAACGCCCGCGCCAAGCTCGCGCACCCGGCGCCGCACTTCGTCCTGATCATCGGGGTGGATTTCCCGCGGCGCGCGCTGGCCCAGCAATTCACTGCGATGGCGGCCCAAAAAGGTACAGTAGGCGTCATTGACGAAGGTGAAGCGCCCCTGTTGATCGCGCCGGCAAATGAACTCCGTCTGGCTTTCCACCACCGCGCGATAGCGGGATTCGCTGGCCTGCAATTCCGCCTCGGCCCGGCGCCTTTGGGTCACGTCAAGGTAGCTGCGGACCAAGCCGCCGTCGGGCAAGCGAGATTGGCGCACCTCCACCACCATATTTTCCGGCGAGACGATATCGTAGCTGAAGCGCCCCGGATGCCCGAAGGGGCGCATCAGTTCCTCGACCTTGGCCTGAAACGCCGGTCCATCCAGCCCCTCGACCCCGCTGTGATAGCGGGCGAGAGACTCCGCGGTTGTTCCGGGGTGGACGATTTCACGCGGGTAGCCGGTGTAGCGCAGGAACCGTTCATTCCACAGCAGCAAGCGGCGGTTCTTGTCGAAGACCGCAATGCCGTTGTCAATCGACTGCATCACCGTGCGCAGCGACCCTTCCAAGGCTTGGCCGGTTTCGTCCAAAGCCTGCGCCCTGCTGACTCCCGCCAGTTGGAAGCGCTCCCAGGCTTGAATCCGGCGAATGATGATCCACAGCAACAGCAGACCAACCGCCAGCACGCCGCCCAGCGGCCATTCAACCTGTTCGAGGAACTGACTGCCGGGTCGCGGCGGATACCAGCTCAGATAGCCGATTTCCTCGCCGCCAGCGCCGTACAGCGGCAACTGCACCTGCGGATAGTCGAAACTTTTACTGTAGATGTCACTGCTCTTTTCCTGGGAGACCACCTTGAGGTTCCCGACAAGCGGCGATTCGGTGATGCTGGCGATGAGCGACGGTTGAAAGATACTCACCAGCACCAGCAGGGGACGCGGCGCGTCGGGATCGCGCAGGATCGCCGGCGGGCGGTCCGAATACTCGGGGGTGAAATCGCCCACCGCGACCAAAGCCGCCTGGCCCCGATACAGCTCCCAGCCGGTGGCAAGACGGGGCGCCTCGCCGGGCGACTGGCGCACCTCGGCGATCAACCGCGACAGGCCGGCGCCAAAGCCCTGCAAATCGGGCGCGGCCAGCCGTTTACCATCAACCGCGGCATAGCGCGCCTGGTTGGCGCCATCCAGCAAATAGCTGGCGAACAGCCCCTTGGTCTCCAACAGCCACAGGCCCAGATTGTCGTCGACCCAGTCCCAGTCGTCCTGCGCAAAGGCCTTGGTGGTGGCCGCGTCCCACCAGACGTTTTCCAGCATGATTTCCCGCAGCCGGCCGTCCATCTCCGCCAGTTCGTTGGACAGCTCGATCCGGGAATTTTCGGCCGCCAGCCTGTTCTGCCCGATGGCCGCCATCAACAACAGCGCGCCGGCCAACAGGATCAGCAGCAAAACCAAGGAAAATAGCGGCAGCAGGGGAGATCGAAAGAAGCGACGGCGCGCCTGCCCCTTCCACAAGGGACCAGTGTGACCGGGACCAGTGTGACCGGGACCAGCGTGATTGAGATCGACCTGATGGGGACCACCCCGGTCTGGCCGCTGTTGCCCACGTTGCTGCGTCTTGTCCTGATCTGCTTGCCAGTCAACCAAGGGGGTCTCCCTTCGGGTTCCTGCACCCGGGTTTGCAACAGCCTCCATCGATGAACTTACCCCCAGTCACGCAAAGAAAGAACACCCATTCGGCAGGGCCGGGGCGAAGAAGGCTTC
>CAXBMB010000142.1:0-4037 GCA_963976695.1 uncultured Rhodovibrionaceae bacterium | reverse complement strand
GAAGCCAATCGCGACAAGATCGCGCTGGCCATCTCCAAGGAGCACGGCAAGGTGCTGAGCGACGCCGCCGGCGAGGTTACCCGTGGCATCGAGGTGGTCGAGTTCGCCTGCGGCATTCCGCATCTGCTCAAGGGTGAGTTCAACGAGAACGTCGGCACCAACGTCGATTGCCACTCGACCCGCCAGCCGCTGGGCGTGGTGGCCGGCATCACGCCGTTCAACTTCCCGGCCATGGTGCCGATGTGGATGTTCCCGATCGCCATTGCGACCGGCAATACCTTCATCCTGAAGCCTTCCGAGCGCGACCCTTCCGGGCCGATGTTGCTGGCGGAACTGCTGAGCGCGGCGGGTCTGCCCGACGGCGTGTTTGGTGTGGTCAACGGCGACAAGGAAGCGGTGGACGCCATCCTGTCCCATCCGGACATCCAGGCGGTCAGCTTTGTCGGTTCCACGCCCATTGCCCAGTATGTTTATCAAACCGGGACCGCGCACAACAAGCGGGTGCAGGCGCTCGGCGGCGCCAAAAACCACATGATCATCATGCCCGACGCCGACATGGATCAGGCCACCGACGCGCTTATGGGGGCGGCCTATGGCTCGGCCGGCGAGCGCTGCATGGCGATTTCCGTGGCCGTTGCCGTGGGCACGGCGGGCGACCAGTTGATGGAAAAGCTCGAGCCGCGCGTCAGCAGCATGAAGGTCGGACCCTACGACGATCCGGAGGCTGAAATGGGCCCGGTGGTTACCCGCCAGGCCTATGACCGGATCAAGGGGCTGGTCGACAAGGGCGTGGACGAAGGCGCCAAGCTGGTGGTCGATGGCCGCAACCTGAAACTGCAGGGCTACGAGAACGGCAACTTCATCGGCGGCTGTCTGTTCGACAACGTCACCACCGACATGACCATCTACAAGGAAGAAATCTTTGGCCCGGTGCTGTCGGTGGTGCGCAGCGAGTCCTACAACGACGCGCTGGCCATGGTGAACGACAACGCCTATGGCAACGGCACGGCGATCTTCACCCGCGACGGCGACGCCGCCCGAAACTTCGCCAATCAGGCGCAAATCGGCATGGTTGGCGTGAATGTGCCGATTCCCGTGCCCATGGCCTTCCATTCCTTTGGCGGCTGGAAAGCCTCTCTGTTCGGCGACCATCATATGCACGGCATGGAGGGGGTGCGGTTTTATACCCGACTGAAAACCATTACCTCGCGTTGGCCGACCGGCATCCGCGCCGGGGCGGAATTCGCCATGCCGACAATGAAGTAAGCCTGCCCGCCCCGCCCGGCCTTTTGGCGGCGGCGTGAAATCACCCCCGAAGACGCCGCTGCGCCGTCTTCGGGGGTTTTTCTTTTCCGGATTGCACTTTCTATCCTATCCTTTGTGGCGCGCGAACCTTTACATCAACCCATCAGAGGCGAATTCACGACAGAGTCGAAGCGCCCGGCGCGACTGTCGACGTCGATCACCGGCCGGGGTTCGCGCGCCAAAAGAGGCAACGGGTAACGGACTATGGCTGAGCAGGGTGACTCCAATCACGCGATAAGGGAAAGGCCAGAACGCATCAGCCGCAAGCTGTTGCTGATCGCGGGCGGCTTGCTGACCGCGTTTTTTCTGCTGGCCTCGCTTTTCAGCATCGTCAAGACCACCGATCAACTGACCAGTGTTTTTGAGCGCCAGGCGCTGGAACTGGTTCAGGCTTACGCACGCGCCGCCTCGCTTCCCTTGGCGCAGCGCGATACGCGCGGCCTGATCAAGAGTTTGGAGACGGCGAAGGAACTTCAGGATTTTCAATGGCTGGCCTTGTCCACGCCCGGTGGATCCCAGGATCTGGCGATCGGCGCGCCCGACCTCTCGGTGGAGAGTTTTCGCGCGGTGGCGCCGGTGGTCTGGCGTGGCGCCGGCGACAGCGAGGAGGTTCGGTTGGGCGAGATCGAACTGCGCCTCGGCCAGACGTCCCTGCATCGGAAAATTCGCAATGCGGCGCAAAAGGAACTGCTGGTTCACTTCCTGTTGCTGCTGCTTTGCCTGGTGGTGTTGAAGATCGCGATCACGCGTCTTTCCCGTCCGCTGGTCGCCATTACCCAGCGAATGCGAGAACTGGCGATCAAGCCCGATGAGGGGACGATTCCGGGCCTGGAGCTGACCGACGAAATCGGTTCGATCGCGCGGGCGCTCTCGGTGTTCAGAGACAACTCCCTCGAGTTGCATCGTCTGAAGGAATCGCTGGAGCAGCAGGTCAACACCAAGACCCGCGAACTGCTGTTGGCCAAGGAGCAGGCCGAAACCGCCAATCGCGCCAAGTCGGAGTTCCTGGCCAATATGAGCCATGAAATTCGCACCCCGATGAACGGCGTGCTTGGCATGGCCCAACTGCTCAAATCCTCCCGGCTTGATTCGGAACAGGCGGTCTATGTCGACAATATTTTGATCTCCGGCGACCTGCTGCTGTCGATCATCAATGACGTGTTGGACTTTTCCAAGTTGGAGGCCGACGGCATGGTTTTGTTGCCGGTGCCCTTCAAGGTGGATGAGCTGTTGGACAGTATCGTTCCGGTGCTGGCCGAGCGGGCCCAGGCCCGCGGCAATCGCTTGAGCCGGGAGATCTTGACCGAGCTGCCCGACTATCTGTTGGGGGATGAAACCCGAATCAAGCAGGTTCTGGTCAATCTGATTGGCAATGCCATCAAGTTTACCCAGGACGGCGCCATCGAGGTCAAGGTCCGTCACGTCCTGCTCGACGCCGGTCGGGTTCACCTGACCTTTGAAGTGGTGGACAGCGGCGTCGGCCTCAGCGCGCAGGCCCGCCGCTCGCTGTTTGACCGCTTTTCCCAGGTTGACAGCTCCACCACCCGCCGGTTTGGCGGCACCGGGCTGGGCCTGGCGATTTGCCGGCAGCTGGTGAATTTGATGGACGGCGAGATCGGCGTTGAAAGCGTCGAGGGCCAAGGCTCGACCTTCTGGTTCAGCCTGCCGCTGGAGGTGGTTGGATCGCGGTCGGAGCAGGTGGCGGCGGCCAAGGCCTTGCTGGCGCCGACCCGTGACGACCGGCGGGAAAAGCCACAGGGGACGCCGCCGGAGTCGGCGCCGCCTGAGGCTTGGTCCGCGTCGCCGCGCCCGCCCGGCGCCCGCGCCGTCAGGATCCTAGTGGCCGAAGACAACGCGATCAACAGTTTGCTGCTGGAACGAATCCTACAACGCGGCGGGTATGAGGTTCGGCTGGCAAAGAACGGCGTGGAGGCGGTGGCCGCGGTGCGCGCCGGTGGCGTGGACCTGATCCTGATGGACATCCAAATGCCGGAACTCGATGGCCGAATGGCCACCCGGGTGATCCGGTCGCTGGGCGGAGAAATTCAACAAATCCCGATCTTGGCGGTCACCGCCAACGCCATGAAAGGGGATCGGGAAAGGTATCTGTCCGACGGCATGAACGGCTATCTGGCCAAGCCGGTGGATCCGCGGGAACTTCTGCAGACCGTGGCGCGCTTTTGCGCCGACGGGGACCTGGCGGCCGCTTCCGCCGCCGCCGACCCGCCGGAACCGCAATCTTCGCCCGGACCGGACCGGGCGCAAGACGGCACGGTTGATCGGGGGGCGTCCGGGCCGGACCGGCCAGCCGAATCAGATCGGCAAGTCTGGCAAGACCTGCCGCTGTTTGACGAGGACGAACTGGACCGGCTGCAACGCCTGATCGGGCAGGAAAGTCTCTGTGAACTCTATAGTCCCCTGCCGCAAGACTGCCGGGAGCTGTTGGATCAACTGACCGCCGCGCTGTCACAGGGGCAGGTGAAACCGACGCATGAGATGGCCCACAGCATCAAGGGGTTGGCCGCCAATTTTTCCGCCACGCGGCTTCACCGGCTGGCCTGCAGGCTGGAACAGGCCGGCTCCCCCGGCGAGGGACAAGCGCTGTTGCCGGACTTTGAACAGGTGGTCAGGGAAATGGACCTGGCGCTGGAAATCAAGCTGGCGGCGCGGCGCTCTTCCTAGAGCATCGTGCGTTCAATTAGGTGCATATCCAGCTGCCTTGAAGTAGTTCC
>CAXBMB010000141.1:0-4353 GCA_963976695.1 uncultured Rhodovibrionaceae bacterium | reverse complement strand
TCGTCACGTCGGGCGCCGCCGCCAGTGACCCGAGAAGCTCGATTTCCAGTGCTTCCGGGTCGTTCGGATCGAGCGCCTTGCTGGCCAGGCGCTGGACCAGCCACTGGGTCTGATCGGTTGCGCTGTTCAAGACGTCATCCAGTTCGTCTTCCAGAACAAGCGCAGTCAGGTCCGCCCGGTCGCGCAGCAGCTCCAAGCTGTTCTCGCGGCTGTTTTCGTACATCACCGCGATCACCAGCGCCAAGGACAGTCCCACCAGCAGCGAGATGGAGGAGGCCAGGGTTAGGGTGATGGAAAAAAGGCGCGGGCCTTTGGTTTGTCGGGCCGGGTCGGTTGGCATTTTGCTCAGGCGCAGGTTGAGGATCTTCCTTCTTACTGCAGCCACCGCGTCTTGTAACCCCTTGGTCTCCTTTCTTGTTCCCTGCCGCCACGGAATCCTTGCCGGCCCGACCCGCGCCCAGTGCGCCCGACGCGCGAAAGCGCCGGTTTCGATCCCGTCGGCGGTTCAGAGGGTCAGCAAAAAAATATTGACATTTTATCGATAAATTATCATTGATGCTGCGACGCGCTTGGTGGAAATGGACCGGTCCCCGGGATCCGAGCCAGGGTGCTATCAAGCAGAAAGCCGACACGCGGCGTTCCCGTCTCGCCGGGCGCGCCGTGGTTTAACCCAGGTAAAGGATCCGGACATGACCAGCAAAACCACAGCGGCGGAAAATAAAAAGGCGGCCTGGCAGTTCTGGATTGATCGCGGCGGCACCTTCACCGACGTGGTGGCGCGCCGGCCCGATGGCGCGATGGTGACCCACAAGCTGCTCAGCGAGAATCCGGAGCAGTATAAGGACGCGGCGATTCACGCGATTCGCAGGCTTTTGGGACTGGGCAAGGAGGAGGCCATTCCGGCGACGGCGATCGAGGCGGTCAAGATGGGCACCACCGTGGCGACCAACGCCTTGCTGGAACGCAAGGGCGACCGCACGGTGCTGGCCATCACCAAGGGCTTCCGCGATGCGCTGCGCATTGCCTATCAAAACCGGCCCAAGCTGTTTGAGCGCCAGATTCAACTGCCGGAACTGCTGTACGAAACCGTGGTGGAGGTTGACGAACGGGTCGGCGCCCATGGCGAGGTTCTGACGGCGTTGGACGCGGCGGCGGCGCGGCGCGATCTGCAGAAGGCCTTTGACAGCGGCATCCGTTCCATCGCCATCGTGCTGATGCACGGCTATCGCTATCAGGACCACGAAAAGGCCCTGGCGGATCTGGCGCGCGACATCGGCTACAGCCAGATTTCCGTCAGCCATGAAGCCAGCCCGCTGATGAAGTTGGTGTCGCGCGGCGATACCACGGTGGTGGATGCCTATCTCTCGCCGATTCTGCGGCGCTATGTCGACCAGGTCGCCAGCCAGCTCGATGGCGGCACGGCGGCCGAGGCCGAGGCGGCGACCCGCTTGATGTTCATGCAGTCCAACGGCGGTCTGACTGACGCCCACGCCTTTCAGGGAAAGGACTCGATCCTTTCCGGCCCGGCCGGCGGCATTGTCGGCGCGGTCCAGACCGCGGCCATGGGCGGATTTGACCAGATCATCACCTTTGACATGGGCGGCACCTCGACCGATGTGGCGCACTATGACGGTGAGTATGAACGCGCCTTTGAAACACAGGTGGCGGGGGTGCGTATGCGCGCCCCGATGATGCAGATTCACACGGTGGCGGCCGGTGGCGGCTCGATCCTGCATTTTGACGGCGCGCGCTATCGGGTCGGTCCCGATTCCGCCGGCGCCAATCCGGGTCCGGCTTGCTACCGTCGCGGCGGACCGCTGGCGGTCACCGACGCCAACGTGATGTTGGGCCGGATTCAGCCCGACTTTTTCCCGTCGGTCTTTGGCCCCAACGCCGACGAGCCGCTGAACGCCGAGGTGGTGCGGGCGCAGTTTTCCGCCCAGGCCGAGGAAATCCATCAGGCGACCGGCGACTCGCGCACGTCCGAAGACGTGGCGGAGGGGTATCGCCGCATCGCCATTGAGAACATGGCCAACGCGATCAAGAAAATCTCCATCGAGCGCGGCTATGACGTCACCGACTACACCCTGCAGTGCTTTGGCGGCGCCGGCGGCCAGCATGCCTGTGACATTGCCGATACCCTGGGCATGAGCCGGATCTTCGTGCATCCCTATTCAGGGGTGCTGTCGGCCTACGGTATGGGCCTGGCCGACCTGCGCCTGATGAAGGAACAGGCGGTCGAGAGCCTGCTGGACGATGCCATGGCCCGGCTCGCGGGACAGCTCGATGAACTGGCGCGCGCCGGCGAGGCGGAGATGCGCGACCAATGCGTCGGCGGCGAGACCATCCAGACCCTGCGCAAGGTGCATCTGCGCTACGAAGGCACGGACAACGCCATCATGGTGACCTTTGCCGACCAGGCGGAGATGGAACAGGTCTTCGCCGCGACCTATCAGCAGCGCTTTGGCTTCACCATGGGCAAGAAGGCCTTGGTGGTCGAGGCGATTTCCGTCGAGGTGATCGGCAAAACCGCGCAGGCGGACGACCCCCACCTGACGGCTGTCGCGCGCGACAGCGCCCTGGCGCCACGCGCGGTAAGATCGCTTTACGCCGGCGGCGCCTGGCACGACGCGCCGGTCTATGATCGCGCCGATCTTTTGGCCGGTGACCGCTTTGCCGGGCCCGCCATCATCGTCGATCCCAACGCCACGACGGTGGTGGAGCCGGGGTGGGCGGCGGAACTGAGCGCCCGCGATCATCTGGTGCTGACTCGGGCGGTGCCGGTGTCGCGGGAATTTGCCGTCGGCACGGAAGTCGATCCGGTGATGCTGGAGATTTTCAATAACCTCTTCATGTCGATCGCCGAACAGATGGGATCCACCCTGGAGAACACCGCCTATTCGGTGAACATCAAGGAGCGGTTGGATTTTTCCTGCGCGCTGTTCACGCCAGCCGGCGATCTGGTGGCCAACGCCCCCCACATGCCGGTCCATCTGGGCTCGATGAGTGAATCCATCAAGACGGTGATCCGCGAGAATCAGGGCAAGATCGCGCCGGGCGACGTTTTCGTGCTCAACGCGCCCTACAACGGCGGCACCCACCTGCCGGATATTACGGTGATCACCCCGGTTTACGATGACGATCAGCAGCGCATCATCTTCTTCGTCGCGTCGCGCGGCCATCACGCCGATATCGGCGGTCTGACCCCGGGGTCCATGCCTCCGGACTCCAAGACCGTCGAGGAAGAAGGCGTGCTGATCGACAACGTCAAGCTGGTGGATCGCGGGGTTTTCCAGGAAGAAGCGCTGCGTGCGCTGCTGTCCAGCGGACCCTACCCGGCCCGCAATCCGGACCAGAATATGGCCGATCTGCAGGCCCAGTTGGCGGCCAATCAGAAGGGGGTCGCCGAGCTGAGGCGGACCATCAATCACTTCTCGCTGGAGGTGGTGCACGCCTATATGAACCACGTTCAGGACAATGCCGAAGAACAGGTGCGCCGGGTGCTGGATCGCTTGAACGACGGCCACTTCGTCTATCCGATGGACAACGGCAGCCAGATCGAGGTGACCGTCACCATCGACAAGAAAGCCCGTCAGGCGAAGGTTGATTTCACCGGCACGTCGGCGCAGCAGCCGAACAACTTCAACGCCCCTTCGGCGGTTTGTCGGGCGGCCACGCTCTATGTCTTCCGGACCTTGGTGGATGATGAAATCCCAATGAATGAAGGGGTGCTCAAGCCGCTGGACATCATCATTCCCGACGGCTGCATGTTGAAGCCCCAGTATCCGGCTGCGGTGGTGGCGGGCAATGTGGAAACCAGCCAGGCGATCACCGATTGTCTTTACGGCGCGACCAAGACGCTGGCGGCCTCGCAAGGCACGATGAACAACCTGACCTTCGGCAACGATGTGCATCAATACTATGAAACGGTTTGCGGCGGGGCAGGCGCCGGGCCGACCTTCGACGGCACCAGCGCGATCCATACCCATATGACCAACTCGCGGCTGACCGACCCGGAAATTCTCGAGTGGCGCTTCCCGGTTCTGCTGGAATCCTTCGAGATTCGGCGGGGGTCCGGCGGCAAGGGCAAGTATCGCGGCGGCGACGGCACCACCCGACGGCTGCGCTTCCTGGAAACCATGACCGCCTCGGCCCTGGGTAATCATCGGATCGTTGCCCCCTTTGGCCTGGAAGGCGGCGAACCGGGCGCGCTGGGCCGCAACCGGGTCTACCGCACCGACGGGTCGGTCGAGGAACTGACGGCGACCGACAAGGTGGAAATGCAGCCCGGCGATGTTTTTCAAGTGGATACCCCCGGCGGCGGCGGCTTTGGCCGCGAGGCGGAGCGGCGGG
>CAXBMB010000140.1:0-4386 GCA_963976695.1 uncultured Rhodovibrionaceae bacterium | reverse complement strand
CCAATCCCCGGCGTCCAAGGCCCAACGCCCAGCGTCCCTTACCTTGGGTCAGCGCTTTCCGGTTGGCGGCTCTTCTTCATCGGCCGCCTGGCAGGCGGAGCAGTGGCCGTGTAACTCCACGGTGGTACTGTCGATGGCAAAGGTCTTTTCCTGGGCCCGTTCGGCCAGGCGGCCGGCCACGCCCGCATCGGTGAATTCCTGGGCGGCGCCGCAATCCCTGCAGATGGCGAAGATCACCGAGCCGAGATGATGGTGGGGATGGGCGCAGGCGACGAAGGCGTTGAGGCTTTCCAGTCGGTGGACCAGGCCTTCGGCCTGCAGCCTTTCCAGGGCGCGATAGATCTGAAGCGGCGCGCGCAGGCCCTGGTCGCGCAGCAGGTCCAAGAGGGTGTAGGCGCTGAGCGGCTCACCGGCTTGGCACAGCTGATCGAAGACCAGTTCCTGGTTCTTGGTCAGCTTTGGAAAATTGGGCAGCCGTGGAAATTGGGTCCGGGGAATTTTGGTCATGGCATTGGGCGCGGGTTGTTGGCGACGGCGGGCTTCTTTTTGCCGGGGCGGGGCAGCAGGCTGACGATAAACAGCCCCAGCGCGGCGACCACGATCGATGGGCCCGAGGGGGTGTCGAAAGCGAGCGAGCCATAGAGGCCAAAGGTGACCGCCAGTGCGCCCAGCAGGGCGGCGATCACCGCCATGGCTTCGGGCGTGTGGCCGAAGCGGCGCGCCGTGGCGGCGGGAATGATCAGCAGCGAGGTAATCAGCAAAATTCCAACCAACTTGAGGGCGATGGCGATCGCCAGGGCCATCAGGACCATGAAAATCAGCTTGGCGCGCTCGGGCCGCAATCCCTCGGCCTCGGCCAGTTCCTCGCTGACCGTGGCGGCCAGCAGCGGTCGCCAAAGCAAAACCAACAGGGTCAGGATGATCGCGCCGCCGCCATAGATCAGCGCGATGTCCAGCTTGTTCACCGCAAGGATATCACCGATCAGCAGGGCGATCAGATCAATTCGCAACCAGGTCATCAACGCGATGATCACCAGCCCCAACGCCAAGGCCGAGTGGGAGAGGATGCCCAGCAGCGCATCGGTCGACAACGAGGGGCGGCGCTGCAGCAGCAGCAGGATCAGCGAGATCACGGCCGACACGAGGAAAACCCCGATCATCAGGTTCAGGTCGAGCAGAAAGGCCAGCGCCACGCCGAGCAGAGCCGAGTTGGCGATGGTTTCGCCGAAATAGGCCATCCGCCGCCAGACGATGAAGCACCCCAGGGGCCCGGCGATGACCGCCAGACCGATTCCGGCAAGCAGCGCGCGAAAAAAGAAATCATCCAGCACGTCGCGTCCTCCGGGTTGCGGCCAAAAGGTTGTCGGCGGTGGCCGGCGCGGCTGTTGGCGGGGGTCCGGCGACCGGGGATGGACCGGCGGGGGCGGCGGCGGGAGTGAGGACAGCGGCGGCGGCTTGCGGCGGCGCCATCGTCGCGGACTCCGGGTTTGCCGGCGCGTCGCAGCTTTCGGCCAAGCTGCCGTCGGCCCGTTGGATGCGGCCGTCGGGCAGGTGGGTGTGATCGTGATGGTGGTGATAGATGGCGAGGGTTTCGGCGGCGCGCTGGCCAAACAGGCGAAGATACTCCGGGCTGGCGGCCACCGACCGCGGGGTTCCCCGGCAGCAGACATGCCCGTTGAGACAGACCACGGTATCGGTTTCCGCCATCACCACATGCAGGTCGTGGGAAATCAGCAGGATGCCGCACCCGGTGCGGTTGCGGACCTGCTTGATCAAGTCGTAGAGCGCCACCTCGCCGGAGAAATCCACCCCCTGAACCGGTTCGTCCAGCACCAGCAGATCGGGCCGGCGCACCATGGCGCGGGCCATCAGGACTCGCTGGAATTCACCACCGGAAAGATGCTGAACCTCGGCCCGGGCGTGCGCGGCCATGTCGACCTCCGCCAAGGCGCGGTCGATCTCGGCCTTGCCGTGCGCGCCGGTGAGGGTCATCAGGCGCTCGACCGACAGCGGCATGGTCCAGTCGATGGCGAGTTTCTGCGGCACATAGCCGATTTTCAAATTGGGTTTGCGCCAGATACGCCCCTGGGTGGGGCGCAGCACGCCGGTCGCCAGCTTGGCGGTGGTGCTCTTGCCCGAGCCATTGGGGCCAATCAAGGTGACGATCTCGCCGGGCTGGATGGTTAAGTCCAATCCCTGGATCAGCCAGCGTCCGCCCCGTTGCACGGCGGCCTGGTGAATTGCGATGAGCGGGGCGGAGGCGTGGGTCAACCTAGTCTGTCCTATCTGTTTGCGGTCCTGGCGAGGTTCCGGGGCGCTTGGCCGGATCTTATAGCCGGGTCTCCTGGCCGGTTCTTCTGGCCGGTTCTTCTGGCCGGGCCTTGTGGCCGGGTCTTGTGGCCGGGTCTTGTGGCCGGGTCTTTCGGTTCGGTCTTTTGCGCGGGACGCTTGGTCTATCGGCGCCCTGGCCGGGGCGCGACAGGTCCGGGCGGATCTTCTTGCGACAGGATGAAGATCCTGGCTTGCGGTTCCATATGGCAAACGTTATAGCATTACGCAATGCCCCTGTAACTATATAACATAAAGTTTGTGGGGCGCGGTTGATCGCGGTCCCGGCAAGGCGACCCGTTGTGGCGCGGGCCGCTTCGGGGGGGTGCGCCCCGGAACGGCAGGCGGATTCACGACTGAGGCGAAGCGCGTCTTTCGTCGTCGATCCCCCGCCAAGGCCAAAAATCGGGATCGGCGATCAAGACCTGAATTGTTGGCAAGACAGGAAAGATTTCTCCCCCGGGATGACCGGGATGATCAGCAGGTTGGCAACAGCCAAAAAGATGGGAATGACCAGAATGCAATTTTTTAATCGGCAGCGGCGTCGGATCGGCGCCACGGACTTGGCTTGCGGCGCGCGGATGCCGGAGCGGGACGATCCCCGGATGATGCAAGCCGGGATGATGCACGCTGCGGCGGCGTGGTCGCGGATGGCAGGGGCGCAGATGGCACGGGCGCTGACGGCGCGGGTGCTGATCGCGCTGGCGTTGGTGACGGCCTTGACTCTGGGCTTCGCGTTGCCGGGCGGCGTGGCGGCGGCAAAAGCCCAGGGCCTGGGGGTGGTAACCTCGATCAAACCGGTTCATTCGCTGGTGGCGCGGGTGATGGCGGGGGTCGGCGAGCCCTACCTGATCGTCCGGGGCGCATCCTCGCCTCACAACTACGCCCTGCGGCCGAACGACGCCAAGGCGCTGTCCGAGGCCGACCTGGTTTTCTGGATCGGCTCGGACCTTGAACCCTTCCTGCAGAATTCGTTGCAGAACTTGGCCCCGCAAGCCGAGGTGGTGACCTTGCAACGGGTTCCGGGCCTGCGTCTACTCGGCTTCCGAGAGGCCGGTCCGCTGGCGGCCGAAAATCAGCCGCCGAGCGTGGCAAGCGCGGTGAGCGCCGAAGAGACGGAAAGCGGCATACAGGGTGAAATCGATCCACACGTTTGGCTTGATCCGGACAACACAGCCGTGCTGGTGGCCGCCATTTCCGACAGCCTGAGCGCGCGCGATCCGGCCAACGCCGCCCGCTACCAGGCCAATGCCGCGGCTTATATCCAGCAGATCCAGGCCTTGACCGGCGAGTTGACGCGGCAATTGGCGCCGGTGGCCGACCAGCCCTTCGTGGTTTTCCATGACGGCTTTCAGTATTTTGAAAAGCGGTTCAATTTGCGGGTGGTGGGCTCGATCACGGTCAATCCGGCGGTGCAGCCGGGGGCGCGACGGGTGGATGAAATTCAGCAGCGGATTCGCGACCTGAACGCCAGCTGTATTTTCTCCGAGCCGCAGTTCGACACCCGCCGGGTGCGCGCGGCCAGTCAGGATACCGGCGCCAAACTTGGCCAGTTGGATCCCTTGGGCTCGAAACTGGACGCCGGACCGGGGCTTTACGAAGCGCTGATGCGGGATATCGTCGGCTCGCTTTTGACCTGTCTGTCTTGAGGTCGGCGCGGGCGTGGTGATCCGAAGGCCTCCCGGCCTGGCATTGTTTTCCGGTCGGGAGGCTGCTTGCGGTCCCCGCCCGGCGCGCGCTTTTCCCAAGTCCGTTACCCGAGATGGGCGGATCGATGTCGGGCTGACGGCGCGAAATTTACGTAGAATAATTTTTTACCCATGACGTATTGTTAATTAATATCAGTGAATTACTACAATAATTTTACCATAAAAATAGATAGTGTACTAAATTAATTGTTGACCTGGATCTTGCCGCTTCCTATTGTTCGGGAACGGGATCGCCTTGACCTGGCCCGGCGCCGGCACAGACGGCGCGCGGCGGCTCAAAACAGTTCTTTTTATGTGAAGTTTGCGAGGACAGAGATGCTTGACGCTTCAGCAGCAACCGCAGCGGCGC
>CAXBMB010000139.1:0-4533 GCA_963976695.1 uncultured Rhodovibrionaceae bacterium | reverse complement strand
CTAGCCGCAGTCGCAATCATTCGTGCACTGTTTGGTGCAGGATTTGCAGGACTGCAGCAGGCTGCTTTTCATTGCCTGACGCGCCCGGTGCAGCCGCACCCGCACATTGTTGGGGTCCAGCCCCATATCCTGCGCGACCTGGCGCGGCGCCGCGCCGCGAAGATCGACGCGCAGCAGGATTTCGGCGTAGTCCGGCTTCAAGGTCGGCAACAGGGCTTCGAAGCAGGTGCAGATCGCCTTTTCCATCTCCACGTCCCGATCCTGGTTGGACAAGATCTCCAACTGGGCGTAGTCGGATTCGCGGCGTTGCCGGGCGGTTTCGCGGCGGTAGTGGTCCACCAAGGTGGTTCGCAGCAAGCGGTAAAGCCAGGCGATCACGCTCTCGCTCTGTCGGAGCCCGGCGGCCTTGCTGACCGCGCGCAGATAAAACTGCTGCAAGACCTCCTCGGCGGCGTCCATGCCGCCGACACGACGGACGAGAAACCGCAGAAACGCGCGGTGATTTTCGACCAGCGCCGCCTCAATGGCGGGGGCCATGGGGTTCATCGTCTGCGCCGCGTGCGGCCAAGTCATCTCGGCCTCGTTCGCCAGTTCCATCTTGGCGCTCCTTTGTTATCCGCTGTCATGCTTGGTTGCTGTCATGCCAGCCGTTCGCACCGGCGGGCTCCCGACCCTACACGGTGACAATTCGCCTCGCAGTACGCGCTCTTGCAACGAAACGCGTGTTGGCGGGTCTGGGTTGTCAGGACGGTCGGGTCGGTCTGCTCCGGTGATGTCCCGTGACCCGCGCGCCTATCGCCAATCCCGGGAGGGGGCCGCCAGTTTGCTGGTACAGCCGTCCTACTGTTTGTTTCTGTCTCAACCTACGCGGTAGAAGCCAGCGCGGCATTGATCTGGCTCAACTGTTGCGTGGGGCGACCCGCACGGCCGGCCCTTAAGGCTATCTGTGCGGCTTATGTCGCTGTTCAATGGAAAGTCGCCCCGGGGCGTCGCGCTGTGGCGTCGGGTCACGCCAAGTCGGGCGGACGGGGCAAGGTCGCAGGGGCGACGTCAGGAGATGTCCATGACCTTGAGCCGGACGGTTCGCGTCTGTTGGCCGCGAACCACCGTTAGGTCCACGTCGCGGCCGATGCCGGCGGCCTCCAGGCGGGCGGAGAACTCCGCGAGGGTTCGAACCGGTTTGCCGTCGACCGCGATGATCACGTCGCCCAGCCGGCCGGCCTGTCGATCCAAGCCGACAAGACCGGCCTTGGCGGCCGAGCTTCCCGGGAACACCTGGGCGATGATGACCCCCGAACTGCCGGTCCGGGCGCTGGTTTCCTCGTCCATGATCGCGATTCCGATGCCGGGTCGGGGAAACTTTCCATCCTTGATCAGGCGCGGCACCACGCGATTGACCACATCCACCGGGACGGCGAACCCCACGCCGGCGGAACTGCCGGAATCCGAGACGATCGCGGTGTTGATGCCGATCAGCCGGCCGGCCGAATCCAGCAGCGGCCCGCCGGAGTTGCCGGGGTTGATTGCCGCGTCGGTTTGGATTGCGCCGTGGATCACCCGCCCCGAATCCGTCGGCAGATGGCGGTCGAGCGCGCTAATGATGCCGGTGGAAAGCGACCGGCTGAGCCCAAAGGGGTTGCCGATGGCATAGACCGCTTGCCCGACCTGCAGGTCGGAGGACTTGCCGACGGGAAGCGACACCAGTCCGGCGGGAACCTTCGCCAGCTTGAGGACCGCAAGGTCGTAGTCGGGAGCGGCCCCGAGGAGCGTGGCGGCGATCGCCTCGCCCGAATCGAGCCGCACCGCGATTTGCTTGGCGCCCTGCACCACATGGAAATTGGTGACCACATGCCCGGCGCCGTCCCAGACAAAACCGGACCCGGCGCCGTTTTGCTGGGACCGCCGGTTGAAGGGATTGCCGTCGTCGCTTTCGGTGAAGATATAGGCGACGCTGGGCGCCGCGGCGGTGAAGATCTCCGTCGAGATGCGCTCGAAATCGGCCAGGTCGCCGCGCGGCGTCACGGTTCGCGGTTCATCCGCCGTCAACAACCAGGGCGCAAGACTGGCGGTCCCGACCCAAAGCGTGGCGATCAACAGGGCCCAGAAGACAAAAAAACGTGTCACCCGGTCGTTCATGGAGCTTCCTTCGGCTGGGTCTCGGGTCTGGCGGCAAGACTACAACAAGCGCCGGGGTCAGGGTAAGCTGGTTTGGCCAACGGCGCGGCCCCGCCAAGCCTCGAAGTCCGGCCGCCCCGAAGCCCGTTCATGCAGGGCCGGCGGGGCCGCGGGGCTTTATTCGGCGGCCTGAAGCAGATAGTCGCGGGTCATCGGTACGGCATCCTGGCGCTTGGCGAGCTGTATCTGAAAGACGACGTGGCCGTTCAAACGAAAGGCAAGCTCGCTTGCGACGAGATAGAAGGCCCACATGCGGCAGAAGCGCTCATCATAGAGTTTCCAAACCTGCGTGCGGCTGGCCTCGAAGCGGGCGCGCCAAGCTTTCAGCGTTTCGGCATAGTGCAGCCTCAGCACCTCGATGTCGGTGACATAGAGACCGGCGCGTTCAACAACCGGCAGGATTTCCGACAGCGCGGGGCTGTAGCCGCCGGGGAAGATGTACTTGGCGAACCAGGGATTGTTGGTGCCCGGGCCGTCGATCCGGCCGATGGTGTGAATCAGCGCCACGCCGTCGTCGGCCAAGCTGTCGACCACCTTGTTGAAGAATTCCTGGTAGTGCGGAACGCCGACATGTTCGAACATGCCGACCGATACGATCCGGTCAAACGTGCCGGTCACCTTTCGGTAGTCCTCCAGATAGAATTTCACCACCTTGGACGCATTGGCCTCGCTGGCTTTTTCTTGCGCCAGCTTGTGCTGTTCTTCCGACAGCGTGACGCCGGTCACCTCTGCGCCGTGGCGCTGGTGCAGCTCGAGGGCAAGCCCGCCCCAGCCGCAGCCGATGTCAAGCACGCGGTGTCCCGGCTTGAGCAGCAGCTTGGTGGCGATCAGCGCCTTCTTCGCCTGCTGCGCCGCCTCAAGGCTATCGTCGGGATGCTTGTAATAGGCGCAGGAATACTGCCGACTGGCGTCGAGGAACAGATCGTAGAGCCGCCCCGAAAGGTCGTAGTGGTGGGCGACGTTCTGACGCGACCTGCTGATCGGGTTGAACTGCGAGAACCGGCGGCCAAGCTGGCGCAGGCGCATCAGCCACTGGTAATGCCAGACGCCGTTCTTCTTGCTGTTCAGATTCATCAGCAAGAGTTCCAGCAGGCCGTAGATATCGTCGTCGTCGACCGTCAGGGTGCCGTCCATATAGGCCTCGCCCAACGCCAGATCCGGATTGGCAAGCAGCTTGCGCGGCAAGGCGCGGTCACGAAGCCGCAGGGTCTGCGCCACCGCGTCAGCTTCTCCAAAGCGGTCGCTATGGCCATCTGAATAAACCAGAACCAGCGCGCCGCGCGTGATCAGTTTACGCAAGAAAGATGACAGAAGCTTATTCCACATGGTTCCGATTTCTCCGTAGCAGGCCAATTGGACCCATATTTGCAGTTATCTTCGACGTTTGCAGTCGATTTTCCGAGCCTCGGATCGCGCGCGACCGACCGATCGCGCCTTTTAGGGGCAAAGCCGCCGGTGGCGCAATTGGATTACAGAAATTCGACCGACATTTTAATCCGTGGCAGAAAGTCGTTCAACCTTGAGGTGTCGGTGTTCCGCGGGATCGCCGCCTGATTTATCGATCACGTTGAAATTCCCCGTACAGGCCACCTACCCGGATGGGCTTTCCCTGTTGCGCGGATTCCATTAAGCGGGCGTTGCGCCGTAAAGACCATCCCCGGGAAGCAGCTCCGGCGAGGAACTTCGTAACGCTTGGTAACAAGCCGGTGGTTCGTTGCGCTGTGTTACCAAGAAATCCGCGACTCCTGGATGTAAAAGCGGAGAAATTGTACATATTAACGTCATGGGTCGTAGCTATCGTGACGCGGCTCGCCCGGCATGACGCTGGCATGGTCGCGGGCTGCGGCTTGGGGTGGGTGTAATAATAGCCCAGGTTGGACGTCTTGGTTCGGTGTCCTGTGCCTTTGGGTTGAAGGTGTTTCGGCCCGATCGACGGTCACGGCAGCCAGTGGTGGTGCCCGCCGAACCCGACCCGGCTTGGGGTAAAGGGCTTTTGTTGGACGCAAGCTTGGGGTGACTCCCGGTTAGATTTGATGGAGAGCTGATGATGACCACGAAAAACCTTGAACAGCAGGAGCCGACAAAAACCGCGACTCCCACGCAAGCCCAAGCCATTGACAAGAACGAAAATCCCGGCCCAGCGCGAACGACGGCGGCGGCCGCCCCGAAACCGCTGAAAGTCGCCAAGTTGGCGAAATCCGCCAAACCGTTGAAGCCCACCGCGCCGCCAAAGGCGCTGAAGACCACCGCGCCGCCAAAGGCGCTGAAGACCGCAAAGTCTTCCAAGTCTTCCAAGCCTTCCAAGTCGGCCAAGTCGCTGAAATCCGCCAAGTCCCCGGCGTCCAAACAAGCCCTGGC
>CAXBMB010000138.1:0-4629 GCA_963976695.1 uncultured Rhodovibrionaceae bacterium | reverse complement strand
TGGCCGCCGTGACAACCGTGCCGGTCGTCTGGCCTTCCAAGGCGGCAAAGGCAATCGCCCAGGCCGCTGCTTCACCGGCCTGTTGGTTGCGCAGCAAGCGGAGGTCCCGGTTGTCGGCGGCTGAGTCCGAACCGTCCTGTCCGTTGCCCCCGGCAAGGTCCGTCAAGGCGGCGGTTAACTGCCGGGCCGCATCCTGGCCGCCCAGGTCGGCCCGCAGCAACGGCTCCAGCGCCTGGGGTTGGCTGGTCACACGGGCCCCCAGGTGATGGCGGACAGCTTCGGTCGGGCCTTCAAAGACCCGTATGGCGCGGGCGTCGCGCAGCACCTGCGCGACCCGGTTGTTTTCCATGTAGCCCCGGCCGCCAAGCTGTTGCAGGGTTTCATCTGTCACCTGCCAGAGCAGCTCCGGCGCGAGGATTTTCAGCGCGCTATAGAGGTCCTCGGGCGCGCCTTCGGCTGAATCGGCGAGGCGCGCCGTGGCGCCGACCAGCGCGTCAAGCGCGGTGATGGCGCTGCTGGCGGCCAGCAGGTTCAGCCGAACCGAGGGATGGTCGAGCAGCCGGCCAGTGATGACCTGGCGTTTTTTGACAAAGGCATAGCGCAGCCGCAGCATCTCTTTCATCGCGCCCAAGCAGAGCGCGGCGAGGCAAAGGCGGGTGAAGCGCATGGCGTCCTGCGCGACCTCCAGACCCTGGCCCGGCGCGCCAATGCGATCGGTTTGCGCCAGCGCGACGGCGCGGAAGTGCACCTTGTTCTGAACCGTGGCCCGCAGGCCCATGGTGTCCGCTTCCGGGCCGGTGCTGAAGCCGGCCATGCCGCGTCGAAGAAGGAAGGCGGAAATTCCCAGCGGCGCGCCCTCGACATCCTTTTCGCGGGCAAAGCTGTGCAGATAGTGCGCCCAGGCCGATGAGCCGCTCCAGATTTTCTCGCCGGTCAGTCGCAGGCCGCGGTTGTCAGCTTCGGCCTGCGCCGTGGTTTCAATGCCGCGCACATTGGATCCGGCGGCCGGTTCGGTATAGGCAAAAGCGATCAGACGCCGGCCGCTGGCCAATTCCGGCAAGAGTTGCTGCTTTTGATCCTCCCGGCCAAAGGTCAGCAGCGGGCGCAGGCCCAGACCGTTTTGCAGCACGGTGAAGACCCCGAGGCTCAGATCCAGCGCGCCGAGTTGTTCCAGGACCCGCATGGCGTCACTGGTTAGCAGCCCCTGTCCGCCTAGCGCTTCTGGAACCTGCAGGCCGAGCAGACCGAGATTGCCGAACTCCAGGATCAGATGAGGGGGCGGGGTGCGCCGGTCGTCCATCTGTCGTGAGTCGAGCCTGTCGCGCGCCAAGTCGCGGAGTCCGGCCAGCAGCAGATCGGCTTTTTGCCGGCTGCTTTCGGCGTCGCCTTCCACCAGGCAGGACTTCACCCGGGGAAGTTGGGTGGTGAACACCGCCTTGAGCTTTTCCAAGCGGTTTTCCAGGAAGGCCTGTCGACAGCTGCGGCGCTGGATTTTCCCACTGGAGGTCTTGGCCAGGCCGCCGCGACCGATGAAGGCCAGGCGGCGCAGCGCGATATCGTGGGCTTCGGCGATGGCGGCCTGGGCGGCTTCGAACAAACCGGGCAGGACATCGTCGGAAAGACGGCGCGGCACCTCGACCACCAGCCCCAGCGCCTCGACCCGGCCGTCCTGCGGGTCGGGAAAGGAAAAGGCCGCCGCTTCACAGCCTTGCAGCGTCGGGTGGCAGGCCGCCAGCGTCGCCTCGATGTCCTGGGGAAAATGGTTACTGCCGCGAATCACGATGAGATCCTTCAGCCGCCCGGTGACATAGAGTTCGCCGTCCAGGACCGCGCCCAGGTCGCCGGTGCGCAAATAGCCCTGGGCCGGCGCTGTGCTGTTTTGCGACGGGCGGGGCGCGGCCGGCGCGGTTTTTTCCGCAACCAGCGTGGCGCCAAAACTCTGTTGGCTTTCCTCCGGGCGTTGCCAGTAGCCCTTGGCGATCCCCGCCCCGCGCGCCCAGATTTCGCCGATCTCGCCTTCTTGGCAGACGGTATGGCTGTCCGGGTTTACGATCCGCAGGTCGGTGCTGGGGCCGGGTCCGCCGCAGCCGATGAGGTCGAAGGCGCGGCTGGTGCTGTCCCGGGCGTCGACGGCGCGGAGCTGGCCCTGTTCGAGCGCCTGGGCGTCGGCCCGCAGGCGGGTGGGCGCGGCGTCCCCCTGCTTGGCCGTCAGCAGCAAGGTGGCTTCGGCCAGGCCATAGGACGGATAGAAGGCGCGGTCGGAAAAGCCGCTGCCGGCGAAGGTTTGGCTGAAGCGGTCGAGGGTGGTGGGGCGCACCACCTCGGCGCCGTTGCTGGCGACCCGCCAGGACCGCAGATCCAGGCCCTTGTGGTCGGCCGCGCGGGTTCGCTCGACACAGTAGAGATAGCCGAAATCCGGCGACGCGCTGTGGCTCGCCTTGAAGGTCGAAATGGCCTTGAGCCAGCGCAGTGGACTGCGCAGAAAGGCCACCGTCGGCATGACGTAGCCCGGAATCCCCGAATAGAGCGGCTGCAGCAAACCCTCGACCAGGCCGTAGTCGTGAAAGTAGGGCATCCAATGGACCGCGACGGAATCGGGATCATAGCGCCAAAGCTCGCGATTGTAGGCCAGGTTGGCCATCAGGCTGCGCTGGCTGACCATTGCCCCCTTCGGACGGCCGATCGAGCCCGAGGTATATTGCAGATAGGCAATGTCCTGTCGGTTGCGGCGCGGCGCAAAAGCGGTCCGGCTCGGCGGCACGGCGCTGGTGTCCAGGCGCGGAAGATTGGCCAGGCCCTCCAGACGGGTGCCCAACTGCTCAAGCAGCGCCAGCGTCGGCGGGTCTGCCAGAATCAGACCGGCGCCGGAGTCGGCGACGATGGAGAGCAGCCGTGGCAGGGTGCGTTTCAAGCGGCTGGCCTCGGGTGGCGGCGCGGGGATTGCGATCACCCCGGCCTCCAGGCAGGCCAGAAATGCGGTGATGAACTCAAGCGGTGAGCTGTACAGCAGCAGCGCCCGTTCGCCGGGGACCAGCCGTGGCGCCACGGCCTGGGCAAGACCCCAGATCCGCGACTGCAGCGTCCGATAGTCAAGCTGATGGGTCAGGGTGTCTCCCTGTTGCAGGAGCCCCAGGGCCAGACGGTCGCCGTGCAGCTCGACCCAATGGGCCAGCCGCCCGGTTACGCTGCCGTTCGATGTGTCGCCTGCAGGCTTGAGCGCGTCTGCTTTCGGCGTCGTCTCGCTGATCATTTCGGAGGCATCCCTGATTTTTTTTCTCTTCTACACCTTGATCTTGCGTGCGCGGTCGCCTGCTGTCGCGGGCGGTGGTTTTTTTCGGAAGGCGCGGCGCAGCGCTTGGTTTTTCGCGCGCCAGCGGCTTGGAACGACCTGCTTTTTCGGTGCTCTCGAGTAATTTTGTTGTCTTTGCCAAGGTCTAAGCTACCGCGTTCTGAGGCCCGGCCAAATTAAATATGTGCCATTTTTTTAGAATTGTTGGGTGAAGAATTCGAGCCGGCGTCTATACTACTGATAGATGTTCGAACGGAGATGAGGGAACTCCGGCGTCAACATCCAATGGCGACGATCTCAAAAAAAGAGCAACAGCAAAAATGAATGATCGCCCGAATCAGGGTCAGGATAAGCGTCTGACGGCGGCCGTGGAGGCTATTAAGAAGCTGAAGGCGCGGGTTGCGGAACTGGAGACCGAGCGCTCCCAAGCCATTGCGGTGTTGGGTTTGGGCTGCCGTTTTCCCGGTCGGGCCGATTCGCCCGCCGCCTTTTGGTCCCTGCTCAGCCAGGGTCGTGACGGAATCACTCAAGTCCCGGCGGATCGCTGGGATGTGGATGCCTGGTACGACCCCGACCCCGCCGCGCCCGGCAAAACCCATAGCCGCTGGGGCGGGTTCCTTGAGCAGGTCGACCAGTTCGACAGCCAGTTTTTCGGCCTCAGTCCCAAGGAAGCCGATAACCTCGATCCCCAGCAGCGGATCTTCCTGGAATGCTGCTGGGCGGCGCTGGAGGATGGCGGCCAGGCGGCCGAGCTGGGCGAGGGCAACCGCGTGGGGGTCTATGCCGGCATTTCCACGGCGGACTATTCCCGGCTTGGACTTTGGTCCGGCGATCTATGCGATATCAACGCCTACAGCTACACCGGGTCATCGGCCAACGCGCTGGCCGGCCGGGTGTCCTATCTGCTGGGTCTGGAGGGGCCGGCGTTGTCGGTGGATACGGCTTGCTCGTCCTCCTTGGTCAGCGTGCATCTGGCCTGCCAGGCGCTGCGGAACGGCGAGTGCGACCTGGCCCTGGCCGGCGGCGCAAATGTCATGCTGACGCCGGAAATGTCGGTGTTCTTTTCCAAGGTGGGTGCAATCACCGGCGAGCGGGTCTGCCGGGTTTTCGATGCCCAGGCTCAGGGCTATCTGCGCGGCGAGGGGGCGGGTGTTGTGGTGCTCAAGCGCCTGTCTGAGGCGTTGGCGGACGGCGACCGGGTTCGGGCGGTGATTGCCGGATCGGCGGTCAACCAGGACGGCGCCTCCAACGGCTTTACCGCGCCCAACGGGCCGGCCCAGCGCCGGGTGATTGAGCAGGCTTTGTTGCGGTCTGGCTTGCGGGCTGAGTTGGTTGACTAT
>CAXBMB010000137.1:0-4653 GCA_963976695.1 uncultured Rhodovibrionaceae bacterium | reverse complement strand
TCGTGGTCAGGAAAATGGGGCTGTTTTTGTTGCAAGGTCGCCGCTCGCCCAAGGTTATTGGTCGTCGGAGTGAAGGCCGGCGGCGGCGATCGTTTTCCCTCTGCGGGGTTTTCGTCAACAGCGCTTTCCTCTCCGGGGGGTGTTCTAGAGGGCTTGTTTTTCCGATGTTTGCTTTTCCTGGCGGGCCTCCTTTTCCAGCGCCTCATTGCCGGTGACCAGTGCCCAGGTGACCATCTGTTTCAACACCTTGCCCAAGGCCTGGTCGAAGGCGACGGCGACGGCCTCGATGGTATCCTGCTCGGCGGTGACCAGCGTTCCGCCGCTCCAATAGCCGACGATCACCCGCCGGGGCATGCGAACCAGCTTGCAGTTGAGGGCCACCTGGGCTTCCGGTTCGCCGCCATCGAGGTAGGAAGTTTGAAACTCCCGAACCTCGACCAGCAGCAGGAACTCGGCGCGCAAGCCGATGGAGCCGCGGCCCACGCCGACAATGCGTCCCGAGTTCTCGAAGGATTCAATGATCAGGGTCTGAACCATCCCGGGGACGGTATCAATCCAGTTGGCGCGGGCGTAGTACTCGATTTCGTGACGGCGGCGGCTGAGGGCGACCCGCGAGGTGTCGAGGCTGGCGTCGGTTGAGGGAAGGGCGACCAGCAGTTGCCAATCGACAGGCGGCAAATCGGCCGAAAAGGTGCTTTTCGGCGACAGCTTGAAGAAGCGCGGCGGCGGCCCTTGGTTGAGCAGAACGCCGGTGCAGCCGCCGAGCAGGCCGGTCAAGGAAAGCGCCGCTCCGTTGATCAGCAGCCGACGGCGCGTTGGGTTGGGCCGCCGGTCGCGGGTTGGCGCGGTGAGGTCGATTGGGGGCGTCGTCCAATTAAGGGGGTCCTGAACCTTCATATCCAGCCTGTCGATTGCCAAAGAGAAACTGTGCCGGGTCGCGATCCACGTCGCGTGTGACCCGATGGAGCGAGCGCACCAGGATGCGGGCCTCGGTGAGCAGAGCGGTGAATTCATAGAGCCCGCTGTTGGTGAAATCCCGCAGCGGTTCGCGGTTTTCCGCCAGCATGCCTTCCAGTTGCTGGCCTGCGGCGGTGAGCGTCTCGGCGGTCTTTTGAAACTTGTCGGCGGCGAGATCAACCGACCCGAGCGTGGTTTCGGTTGTTATCCCCAGGCGGCCGATCTCGGTGCGAATGTCGCGAACCAAATCCGCCAGGCCGGCTACGGTGTCATTGACGTTGGCCATCGACTGGCCGGCCTCGGTGATGAAACTGTCGATGTCACTGCGGCGATTGGCCAGGGTTTGCGTAAAGTTTTCCACATTGCTCAAGGTCCTGTTGATCGACTGGATGTTCTGGTCGGTCAGCATCTTCTTGACCTGATCCAGCAGTGCGCGCGCCGAGGCCACCGCGTCGGGAACCCCGGCCAGAACCTGCTCCAGCGCCGAGGGCGCGGTCTTGATGCGCGGATAGCGGTTGCCCGCCGTCGCGGTCAGCGCTGGACTGTCGGGGGTGCCGCCGGTCAGCAGGATATAGCGGCCGCCGGTGATGCTCGCCATTTCCTGGCTGGCCAGCGTGTCCACATTGATCGGCGCGATCGCCTGGACCTCGATCAACACCGCCACATTGTTGGGGTTGGTTTTGTCCAGCGAGATGTCCAGGACCTCGCCCACCGGCACGCCATTGTAGCGCACCAGGCTTCCCTGGTTCAGGCCGGTGACCGAGGAGGAGAAGATCAACTCATAGTGCTTGAAGGACACATCGAACTGGAACTTGGCCAACCAGATGACGAAGGCCAGCAGACCGGCGAAAAACAGCAAGACAAAGCCCCCGACAAGCAGATAGTTGGCACGCGTTTCCATGAACTAATCGTCCTTACCGTTGTGCTGGTTATCGTGGCCTTGCTGGTCCGCGGCGGTCGGCGTCTTCGCCATCGTTACAGTGGTCGCCGCCTGTTGTGCGGCCCGCCCGCGCGGGCCGTTGAAATATTTTTGCAACCAGGGATGGGGGTCCTGTCTCAGTTGGCTCAGGGTGCCAACCTTAACACGCTTTTCCACCAGAACGGAGACCCGGTCGCAGGCGGTGACCAGGGTGTCGAGGTCATGGGTCACCAGAACCACCGTCAGCCCCAAGGCCTGCTGCAGGTCGAGAATCAACTCGTCAAAGGCGGACGCCGAAATCGGATCCAAACCAGCCGTCGGTTCATCGAGAAACAGCAGGTCCGGGTCCAGCGCCAAGGCCCGGGCAAGACCGGCGCGCTTGCGCATGCCGCCGGAAATCTCACTGGGAAGTTTCTTGCCGGCGTCGGCGGGAAGCCCGGCCAGCGACAGCTTCACGTTGGCGACCTCGCGGCGCAGTGACGGCGACAGCTGCCGGTGCGCCTTGAGCGGCACTTCGATATTTTCCAGGACGCTCAGCGAGGAAAACAGCGCGCCGTCCTGGAACAGCACGCCGATATTGTCCAGCAGGGCGCCGGCGCGCTCCACGCCTCGCATTTCCTGCCCCAGCAGGGTGATCTTGCCCCGGCGGGGCCGTAGCAATCCGATCATGGTGCGCAAAAGCACCGACTTTCCGGCGCCCGACCCGCCGACTAGGCCCATCACCTCGCCGCGCCGGGCGCTGAAGGCCAAGGCGTCGTGGATCACCTTGCTGCCGAACTGGGTGCGCAGGCCGCTGACCTCGATCACATTGTCCGGATGTCCCAGATCCTGGCTGGAATCCAGGGAAAAGGCCGTCTGGGGAACAGGGGGCGCGGGCTGCTTGCTTGGCTTTGCCATCGTTTAGAGCCCCACGATGGAGTAGAAGATATTGAAGATCGCGTCGATCACGATAACCATGGAAATGGCTTCCACAACCGACCGGGTGGTCTGGAATCCGACTGATTCGGCGCTGGAGGTGACCTTCAAGCCCTCAAAACAGCCCACCAGGGCAATCACGAAGGCAAAGACCGGCGCTTTGATCAACCCGGCGGCCAAGCTGTTCAGCGAGACGGCGTCATTCAATAGCCGGGCGAACTGGATCAGGTTGATATCAAGCGCCAGCCAGCTCATCACCGCCCCACCCAGCAGCCCCATGATGTTGGCGTAGAACGCCAGCAACGGCATGACGATAACCAGCGCCAGCACCCGCGGCACCACCAACACTTCCACCGGGTGCAGGCCGATGGCCCGCATGGCGTCGACCTCTTCGTTGACCTTCATGGTGCCGATTTGCGCGGTAAAGGCGCTGCCCGACCGACCGGCCACGATAATCGCGGTGATCAACACGCCCATTTCGCGCAGCACGCCGACCCCCACCAGATTGACGGTCAGGGATTGGGCGCCGAAACGGGCCAGTTGGTCGATCCCCATATAGGCCAGCACCACGCCGATCAGGAAGGACAGCAATCCGACGATGGGAAGGGAATCGATGCCGGTTCTTTCCAGGTGGAAGGCCAGCGAGGTCAGGCGAATGCGGCCGGGGCGGCGCAGGCTCCGCCAGAGCAGGATTGTGGTCAGGCCGAGGAAGGACAACAGTTCCCTGGACTGCTGGAAGATTTCGATGGTGGCGCGGCCACATCGCTCGACAATCGCCGCGAACGGTTGGGCGCGGCGCGGGTCGGCGGCCGGCTGCTCGGTCATCGCCACCTTCGCCAGCAGGCGCTGGCGCGCCGGCGAAACGCCTTCCAGAACCACCTCGAGCCCTTCGGCTTGAAGCCGCTTGCCGGTCTTGTGGATCAACCAGGCGGCGGCGGTGTCCATGACGTCGAGGCTGCTCAGGTCCAGCAACGCGCGCCGTTCGTCGCCGGGGTCGAGCCGCGCCAGCAGCGCTGCTTTCTGGGCAATCGTTTCGGTGGTCCAGTGACCGGAAAAACGGAGCCTGAGTTGACCGTCGCGCCGGTCTTGCCTCAACTCGGCATCTCCTGCATCGCCCCTGACGTCGATCAAAGGAAGTCGCCTCCCCCGGCAGCTTTTTCCACTGCCACAAGGTCGCATGAAAAACCCTTGCTTCACAACCCGACTATTCGCCGGATTTTCCGCCCGGGACGCGGCGGTGGCGACGGGGCCGACACGGTCGAATTGCCGCGCGATTGGCGTGTCTTTTCACTTACTTCCCTCGGCGTTCTGCGGTAAGCTGCCTGTTGAATATATTTAACATCGCAGAGGAGAGGGACCCGCCAAAAGACCGGGCTGTGTTGGTGCTGGGGCATCGAAAGGCCGAAAATATCGATCGGAGGCAAAGGGATGGGGCAACGGGTCGGCCGTCGGGGCGACGCCGGGTTGCGCGCACTCTCCCTCTCTAGGCAACAGGAACGCAAGGTTGCGGTGCGCGCCAGGCCCTCGGGGTTCGGGCCGTCGAAACCGGGAATCTTGCAGATAGGGAAAAGCAGACATGGGCAAGCAGGTACACCACTACATCGGCGGCAAGGCCGTCGAAGGCAACAGCGGGCGCTTCAGTGATGTTTATAATCCGGCAACCGGCGAGGTGACGGGGCAGGTTGCGCTGGCCAGCGCGGCGGAGCTCGACGCCGCCGTGCAGGTGGCCAAGGCCGCGCTGCCCGGTTGGGCGGCCACCCCCGCTCTCACCCGCGCCCGGGTGATGTTCAAGTTCAAGGAGCTGCTTGAAGCCAATCGCGACAAGATCGCGCTGGCCATCTCCAAGGAGCACGGCAAGGTGC
>CAXBMB010000136.1:0-4852 GCA_963976695.1 uncultured Rhodovibrionaceae bacterium | reverse complement strand
TCACGCCAGCACCACGGCTGCCGAAAGCCAATCGGGAAAGCGATCGAGAAGAGTGATGCCGCGAAATCCGTTCTTGCAACCAGACCACCAAACGGTTGAAACGCTATCGAGCAGACGTAGCAAGAATTCGCTTTCGCTAATATCTCAATAGCGACGCCGGAGGAGAGGTGCGCGGCAGGCGGCGAGTCTCGGGCGGGCAAGAAATTGACGGTATCGGGCCTGACACTAAAATTATGTTGTTCGGTTCGCGACGGCGGACCTCCGTTCACTTGCGAGAAAGGTTTCTTGATGACATTGGAATATAAATAGTTTTCAGTGCTTTGAACAGGCCTGCGGGGTTAATTTTTTGGAGTCCGGCCGCGCGAGTTGTCGTGATGGACCTGGTAATGGACCTGGTAATGGACCTGGTAATGGACCTGGTGATCGGGGGGGACAGTGATGTCGCTTTTAAGAGGGTGGGCGGCGACGGCTAGGCGCGCTTGCCGACGTTTCCTGGCGAAAATTGACATCAATCGGCGGCCTGTTGGCGGCGGATCTCGTTCGACAGCGCCGGGGATGCGCCCTGGACCGGGCGGACAATCGCCGCGCCGCGCGCCGGCGTTTCAAGCGCGTTGATCTCAATCACATTCGGCGCCGTGGCGGCCGGATCACGGAAGAAGCGCTGCTCCCGCGATCACGGGTCCGTTGCGCGCTACAACAACAGGTGTCCCACGCACATGCTGAACTTTGCCGCCAATCTTTCGATGCTGTTTGGCGATATGCCCTTTCTGTCGCGATTTTCCGCCGCCGCCGCGGCTGGCTTTTCCGGCGTGGAGTTTTTGTTTCCCTACGACTGGCGCGCCGAGGTGCTGCGCGCGGCGTTGGGGGACAATGATCTGAGGCAGGTTCTGTTCAATCTGCCGCCGGGCGACTGGGACGCGGGCGAGCGGGGTCTGGCCTGCCATCCGGGCCGGGAGCTGGAATTTCGGGACGGGCTGGCGCGGGCGCTGGCCTACGCCAAGGCGCTGAAAACCCCACGCCTGCACGCCATGGCCGGTCTGAAGCCGGAAGGCCTTGGCGCCGATGAGCTGCTGGAAACCTATCGCGCCAATATCGCCTTTGCCGCCCGTCGGTGCGCCGACCAGGAGGTTTGCCTGCTGATCGAGCCGATCAATCCCCACGACATGCCGGGGTATTTTCTCGATGATTTCGGGATGGCCGCCGCGCTGATTGAAGCGATTGCCAGCCGGCAAAGCGCCGCGCCGAAGCTGCAGTTTGATCTCTATCACTGCGCGCGAATCCATGGCGCGGTCGCGCCGTGGATTGAAAGGACCGCGCATTTGATCGGCCACTATCAGATCGCCGCCCCGATTTCGCGGCAGGAGCCCGACGGTCCGGCGGCGGACTGGGGGGACGAAAGCTATCTCGATCTGCTGGCGGCGGCCCAGGCGGCGACGCCGAATCTTTGGGTCGGCTGTGAATATCGGCCCGCCGGCGAGACCCGCGCCGGCCTGGGCTGGCTGGCCCAGGCGCGTGCGCGCTTGCAGGCCCAGCGGTCGACCCACTTGCCGACCGGAGAGTTGCCGGTCTAGAGTGCGATTAAGGTGGAGAGACGCGCTTGGCGCTGCCGTTTGGGTCGATCGACCCCGAAGGGTTGCGCGGGGTGATGCGGCCGTACTGGCAGCGAGATCGTCGGAGCGTCGCCCGCCTTGTCGGCGGATCCCCTCACGCCGTGATGGATGCAATAGAAGAAAGTGAATTTGCGCGAATGCGTCACCAAAGTAGGCTGACCAGACAATGCTAGGGCATTTGGATCCGATATTTGACCGAACCGTCACTGGATGGGCGGTGGATCCCGACCAGTCCGGGTCGCCTTGTCAGGTGACGCTGCTGGTGGACGAAGTGGTTCAGTGCGCCATCGCGGCGCAGGGCTATCGGGCCGATCTGCTCCGGTATGGCGACGGCAAGCATTCCTTTCATTGGCGAATTCCCGATCACCTCGCCGACGGTGCGCAGCATTCACTGGTGGCGCGGTTCTCCGACGGTACGGAATTGATCGGGTCGCCACAGCGCTTCGAGCTACTCAAAGCCGATGAGATTGAGGCTTTTAGCGTTCCCGAAGAGCTCCATAAGCGGCATCCCTATCATGTGACCATCGGGGCGATTGTGCGCGATGAAGCCCCCTATATGCTGGAGTGGCTGGCCTACCATCGGGTCCTCGGGGTCGATCGCTTTGTCATTTATGACAATGAAAGCAGCGACGGCACCAGCGAGCTGCTGGCGACGTTGGCGCGGCAAGGCTTGCTAAGCCATTGCCCCTATCCGGACAGCTTGGCCGGCGCGGCGCCGATTCAACCGGCCGCCTATCAGGACCTGGTGGCCAAATTCGGCGAGTCGACCGACTGGCTGATCTTCCTCGACCCCGACGAGTTTATCGTGCCGCGGAAAGATGACAGCGTGCCGGCGTTGCTGCAGCGCTTCGCCGATGCGCCGGCGCTTTCTGTCTACTGGCGGCTGTTTGGCAGCGGCGGCCTCCTCAACCAGGGGGATGCCTTGGTGATGGAGCGGTTTTTGCGGTGCAGTGAGCAGGCCGCAACGGTAAATCTCCTGGTGAAAACGTTTTTCCGCCCCTGCTATCTTCAAGCCACGCGGGTTCACCTGCCGTTTCTCAAGGAGGGCCGGGTGCTGGATGAACAGCGCCGCGTGCTCGACCCGCACCAGGGGGGCTGTGGCCTGCATCCCAGCCATCAACTGGCCGCCATCAACCATTACTTCACCAAGTCGCGCGAAGAGTGGGCGCGAAAGCGGGCCAGGGGGCGGGTCGATCTCCCCTTCACCGAGCAGCGCGAAATTCGCTCGGAAAGCGACTTTGCCTTGCATGATCGCAATGAAACGGAAGATCGCCGGATCTTGGATTTTCTCCAGGCGACAAAGGCCGAGATGCGGGAGTTGGAAAAGCTGATCGGGGCGAGCTAGAGGCGGATTTACCACAGAGCCGAAGCGCCAAGCGCTTCTTTCCCGGTCAATCCGCCTCCTCTTGTCCTCGCGTTATCCTCGCGCGCCCCGGGGCTACAGCGCCCGGACTATTCCTGCCAGCCGGAGATCGACTTCACTTCCAGGAAGTCCTCCAGACCCCACTTGCCGCCCTCGCGGCCGTTGCCCGACTGCTTGTAGCCGCCAAAGGGGCTGCCGAAGGGCCGGCCGGCGCCGTTGAGCATGACCATGCCGGCGCGCAGCTTGCGGGCGACGGCTTGCGCGCGCGCCTGGTTGCCGGACTGGACATAGGCCGCCAGGCCGTAGGGCGTGTCGTTGGCGATTTCGATGGCTTCTTCCTCGCCGTCGAAAGGAATGATGGTGAGCACGGGGCCAAACACCTCTTCGCGGGCGATGCGCATGTCGTTGTTCACATCGGCGAAGACCGTCGGGCGAACATAATAGCCGCGGTTCAAGCCCTCGGGCCGCCCCGGGCCGCCGGCCACCAGACGCGCGCCTTCTTCCATCGCCGCCTCGATCAGGCCCTGGACTTTATTGAACTGCAGTTCAGAGACCAGCGGGCCGATGTGGTTTCCTTCCTTTGCCGGATCCCCGACCTTGGTATTCTCGGCGGTTTCCGCTGCGATCTCAACAGCTTGATCATAGACTGAGCGTTCCACCAGCATACGGGTGGGCGCGTTGCAGGACTGACCGGTGTTGTTGAAGCAGAGGCTGGCGCCGCCGCTGACGGCCTTTTCCAAGTTGGCGTCGGCGAAGACAATCCAAGGCGACTTGCCGCCCAGCTCCAGCGCGACCCGCTTGACACTGTCGGCGGCCCCCTTGCTGACCGCCGCGCCCGCGCGGGTTGAGCCGGTGAAGGACATCATGTCGATATCCGGGTGGCTGGACATGGCCTCGCCCACCGAGGGGCCGTCGCCGTTGACCAGGTTGAACACGCCAGGGGGAAAACCCGCCTCATCGATCATTTCGGCGAAAACCAGCGACGACAGCGGGGCGATCTCGGAGGGTTTGAGCAGCACGGTGCAGCCGACCGCCACTGCCGGGATCACCTTCAAGGTGACCTGGTTCATCGGCCAGTTCCACGGGGTGATCAGACCGCAGACGCCAATGGGTTCATGGGTGATGTGCTCGCTGGCGGCGTCGGCGCGCAGGATGTGGTCGAAGGTGAAGTTCTCCACCTCCTTGATAAAGGTCAGCAGGTGTCCCAGGCCGCTGGCGGCCTGGGCCTTGGTGGCCAGGGAGATCGGCGCGCCCATTTCCATGGAAATGGCCTTGGCCATGTCGGCCATGCGCAGCTTGTAGATGTCAGCCAGCTTTTTCAGATAGCCGACCCGGGTCTCCAAGCTGGTGGCGCTCCAGCTCTTGAAGGCGGCCTGGGCGGCGGCGACGGCTTTGTCGACGTCGGCCTTGCTGCCCAAGGAGATCACCGCACAGGGTGTTTCATCGGCCGGGTTTATCACTTCCAGGTCGTTGGCGGTTGTTGGGGCGACCCACTGGCCGTTGATGTAAAAATCGGCCTTACGCAGCATGATGGCGCGCTCCTTAGTGCTTGAAATTCACCGCATTCCGTCAGGTTACGGCCAGCGATAGCCAAGTTTATCCGGCTTGTCGATAGCGCCCGAAGCAGAAGACTTTATCGCTGGGGAAAAGTCGGCATCGGACGGCTGTTGCTCTGGTCGGCGTCGTCCAGGCTTGCTCGGGGAACCTGGTTGCGCGCCGACCGCCGGCGGCAGGAAATCCGACTCAAGAGCTTGGCTCACTAAGCCGTCTTTTCAAGGCAAACACCCGTAAAAAGGCCGGGGCCTGAGGGCAGGGATTCTTTGTGCGATCAACCGGCTGTCGGCGCGCCGCTATTCCGCGCCCAATCCGGGGCGTCCAA
>CAXBMB010000135.1:0-4969 GCA_963976695.1 uncultured Rhodovibrionaceae bacterium | reverse complement strand
GGCCAACAGGGGTGATGACGCCTCCCTGTGGCGCCTCGGGGCTTGGCGCGCCGATCACTCCCCTTGACGCCACCCACTCGGCCTCCACAAGCCACCCGGCAATCGATCACCCGCCACTCCCTGCCACCGACCAAGTGGGCTTTGCGCGCCCGGACTCTTTTGCCTGCCCGGACTCTGTGGCCAAGCAATATAACCTCCCGCGCGACCGCCTGCCTTGCGACCGCTTCCCTGGTCGTTCCTCCCCCTGGCCGTTCCCCCTGGCTGCTCCCCCTGGCTGCTCCCGTGCGTGGCGTGGGCCGCTGATCGGCCCGGCAAGGACGGTCCGTTTCGGGATCGGGCGACCAGTCCACCGGCCTGAGGGCGCGGCCAGCGCCACCGGGAGGACGCACCGCGATTTCGGCCCAACGGGTCGGGGCGGGACCTGTGAAAAATTGTCGCAGACTCTTGACAACTAGTTACTTGTTACTGTTTGATTTAACTAGAAAAATTAGATCATTTTCACTTTTTGTTCACTTTTTTGTTTACAGATCAAAACGGGCCTTTTAGTCGCTCAAGACACCGTGCTAAGTTCCCGCCACGTCACGCTAATAGCAATCACGTCAGCCCCCAAAATCGACGATGGCAGCGATGATCACTCAAGCTTCCCTGCGGCGCGCGGGTCAAAAAAAATCCGTTGCCCGGGCGCAGACCCCCTGCCCGGCAAAGCCGCCGCGCCAACAGCCGGGCGACGTCGGCTCGCTGAGCCGGTCCGGGTCCGGCCATTGCCCGTCGGATCCCGCCGGGTCGACCAGCGGCGCGTCCGACCCCTCTTCATCGAACCTGGAGCTGCCATGGCGGCCGCTTTCCGTTGCGCTGCTGTTGAAAGTCGCTGCTCTGTTGTTGCTGTTTTGGTTGTTTTTCCGGCCCGAGCTTCGGCCATCCCCGGATGTCGAGGCGGTGGCGGACACGATGTTTGGGCGCCCCCTTCAATCTGAATTGGCCCCACCGCAATCGGCGGACCAAAATTCGACAACACAGAAGGAGCGTCAGCCATGACGGAATCCCTGTCCACGGTTGATCTCTCGCGGATCCAATTCGCGCTCACCGCGCTGTATCACTTCCTGTTCGTACCGCTGACCATCGGCCTGTCGGTAATCATCGCCATCATGGAAACCGTCTATGTGATGACCAACCGGGTCATCTGGCGCGACATGGTGAAGTTCTGGGGCGTGCTTTTCGGCATTAATTTCGCCATGGGGGTGGCCACCGGCATCACCATGGAATTCCAGTTCGGCATGAACTGGGCTTACTACTCCCGCTATATCGGGGATATTTTTGGCGCGCCGCTTGCCATTGAGGGCATGATGGCCTTCTTCCTGGAGGCGACCTTTGTCGGCCTGTTCTTCTTTGGCTGGGATCGCCTGTCGCGCATCGGGCACTTGAGCGTCACCTGGTTGTTGGCCATCGCCACCAACTTTTCGGCGCTGTGGATCCTGATCGCCAATGCCTGGATGCAAAACCCGGTGGGCGCGGAATTTAATTTCGAGACCCTGCGAATGGAGGTGACGGACTTCGCCGCGGTGATCCTCAACCCCGTGGCGCAGGCCAAGTTCGTGCACACCGTGTCGGCCGGCTATGTCACCGGGGCGATGTTCGTGCTCTCCATATCCGCCTACTACCTGCTGCGAAACCGCCATCACGCGCTGGCCAAACGCTCCATGACCGTCGCCGCCAGTTTCGGACTGGCGGCGGCGTTATCGGTGGTGGTGCTGGGCGATGAGAGCGGTTACACCACCTCGGAACAGCAAAAAATGAAGCTGGCGGCGATTGAGGCGGAGTGGCGCACCCAACCGGCCCCGGCCAGTTTCAATGTGATTGCCGTGCCAAACATGGAAAAGCGGCAGAACGACTATGAACTCAAAGTCCCCTACCTGTTGGGCTTGATCGCCACCCGCTCGATCAGCGAGGAGGTTCCGGGCATCTACGAGTTGGTGGAGCGCGCCAAGGGTCGGATTCAGCAGGGCCTTTTGGCCTACGATGCGCTGCAGACGCTCCGCGCCAGCCCGCAAGACGAAAGCGCCGAGTCGGCCTTCCTGACCAACTCTCAATATCTGGGCTATGCCTTTCTTTTAAAACGCTATTTGGATGATGTTACGGTCGCCACGCCGGCGCAGATCGATCAGGCGGCGTGGGATACGGTTCCCGACGTGCCGGTGCTCTTTTGGGCCTTTCGGCTGATGGTGGCCGGCGGGCTGTTCTTTATCGCCCTCTTTACCGCCGCCTTCCTGCTGGCCTCGCTGCGGAAACTCGACCGCTACCGGCTCTTTCTCTGGACGGCCTTCCTTGCCCTGCCCCTGCCCTGGATCACCTCCGAGCTGGGGTGGATTGTCGCCGAATATGGCCGCCAACCCTGGATCGTCGAAGGCTTGCTGCCAACCTTCATGGGCGCCTCGCAAGTGCCGAGCGGCGTGGTCTGGTTCTCGCTAATCGGCTTTGTCGTCTTCTACTCCGCCTTGGCGATCGTCGACGTTTGGCTGATGGTCAAGGTCATACGCAAGGGTCCGGGCCGCCTGTCCGACCCCCTATCCTTCTATCGAGCTCCCAGCCAGCGCGTGGCGGGTCCTCAAGAAACCGGAGAGTAGGAGCGCATCATGGATTTTCTCGACTACGGCACCCTGCGGATGATTTGGTGGCTCCTGCTGGGTCTGCTGCTTATCGGTTTCGCCGTTATGGACGGCTTTGACCTGGGCGCGGCCGCCTTGCTGCGTGTGGTGGGCCACCGCGACATCGAACGCCGGGTGGTGCTCAACACCCTGGGGCCGGTCTGGGAGGGCAACCAGGTTTGGCTGATCCTCGGCGCGGGGGTGATCTTCGCGGCCTGGCCGCCGCTGTACGCCGCGGCCTTTTCAGGCTTCTATCTCGCCATGTTCCTGCTGCTGCTTACCCTGATTCTGCGGCCCGTCGGCTTCAAGTTTCGCTCCAAGATCGAGGATACCCGCTGGCGGAACATCTGGGACGCTAGTTTAACCCTCTCTGGGTTGGCGCCGGCGCTGATTTTCGGCGTCGCGGTGGGAAACACGCTGCAAGGCGTCCCTTTTTACTACGACGCCGATCTGCGGTTCTTTTACCAAGGCACGTTCTGGGGTCTTTTCAATCCCTTTGCCCTGCTGAGCGGCTTGCTGAGCCTGGCCATGCTGCTGTCCCAGGGCGCGGCCTGGCTGACCGTGAAATGCGATGGCGTGGTGGCCCAGCGCGCCCGCCGCTGCGGTCTGGTCGCCGCGCCCGTGGCGCTGCTGCTGTTCGCGCTTGGCGGCCTCTGGGTTGCCCAGTTGAACGGCTTCCAGCTGTTGAGCGCCATCGATCCCTCGGCGCCGTCAAATCCACTGCGCAAGGAGGTCGGCCGACAAATCGGGGCGCTGCTGAGCAACTATGACCAGCATTCCTGGCTGATGCTGGCGCCGCTGCTCGGTCTGGTGGGCTTTGCCCTGGCAACCCTGGCGTTTGCCGCCCGCCAGCCGCTCGGCGCCTTTCTCGCCAATTCCCTTGCCATCGCCGGCGTGATCTCGACGGCCGGGGTGAGCCTCTTTCCCTTCCTGCTGCCGTCAAGCAGTCAACCCGGCAGTTCGCTGACCGTCTGGGATGCCTCCTCCAGTCGCGGAACCCTGCTGGTGATGTTGGTGGTCACGCTGTTCTTTTTGCCGCTGATCGTCGCCTATACGGCCTGGGCCTATCGGGTGCTGAAGGGGAAGGTCACCCTCGCCGAGATGATGAAAAACAGCGACCACCTCTACTAGCGCCGCAGTGCCGAAACGCCACGCGCTTCTTGCCAAGTCGATGATGCGCGGCGCATGGCCAGCTCGAAAACAGGACCTTCACGACGAAGGAAAGAGCAGATGAGATCGAACCGCCCAAAGCCAGCGAGATGGCTGAACAACACCCCCGCGACCCATTGCGTCGCTGAACGATAGGAGTCTGGCTTATGTGGTATTTTGCCTGGGTTCTGGGACTGGGGTTGGCCTGCGCCTTTGCCATTCTCAATGCCATGTGGCTGGAGCTGGCCGCCGACCAGGAACTGCTGGAGGAGGCGGGACACCCCAAGGACCCGCCGGCCGGCTAGAGGCGGAGTCACGACAGAGTTGCCGCGCCCACCGCCGTTGTCAGTCGCGTTTCTGCTCCAGCAGAAAATCGCGAACCAGCTTCAACGTTTCGCGAATGTTGGCAAGCGCGCGTTCATAGCGGGCCGGATCGAAGTCTTTCTCCGCGGCGGCGGCGACGGGCTGTCTGGCGGCGCCACGATCCCGGACCAAATCGCCGGCCAAATCACCGAATTTCCGCGACAGCTCGGCCAGCAGGCGATCCTTATCCGCCAACTGCTCCTCCCGGCTTTCCAGGCTTTGCTGGAGCAGCGCCACCAGCCGGTCTTCCCGACCCTCGATCCGCAGTTCGCGCTCCAACATGCGGCTCTTTTCCTCGGCCGACAGACCGGAAAGCTGCTGGGCCGCCTGCCCGGCGGCAAAATCCGCTGATCCGGTCGGGTCAAGCGACGGTGTCACGGCCGGGGCTTCTTCGGCCCGGATAAACACCAGCCAGGCGCCGTCCTTGTCCTGTATCCCCTGCAACAAGCCCTGATCAATCGCCAAGCGAATATGATTGAGCGGCAGCCCCAGACGCTGGCCGGCCGCTTCCAAGGCCACCCAATGCCGACGATCCGCCGGTAACTCCAAATTGCCCAAGGCTTCGGAAAGATCCTGCACGTCGCTTTCCTGCTGTGTTTGAGGTTTTCCGCTACTTATCATGGTTCTGCCTGTTCAAGGCGGTCGCAAAGGAATGCAATTACCGGTAAAAAAAGGGGACAAGGAAGACAGACCGCTGAACAGACCGCCCGCCCGGCTACCTGCCCGGCAATCCAGTCCACCATGCTAGTCCGCCGTGCTCGGTCGCCGTGGCAGCCCGCCGTGCCAGTCTACCGTGGCTGTTTACCTTGTCAGTT
>CAXBMB010000134.1:0-5185 GCA_963976695.1 uncultured Rhodovibrionaceae bacterium | reverse complement strand
CGACCGACGCCGACTCAGCTGGTGAATCTGCTGGTGAATCTGCGGCGGAAAAGGTAATTGCGCGCTTTGGCGGCCTGCGCCCCATGGCCAGCAAAATGGGCATTGCGGTGTCCACCATCCAGGGCTGGAAAGCCCGCCATCACATCCCGGAAAATCGCCACGACGACATCCGTAGCGCCGGCAAGGCGCACGGCGTCGCCCTCGACAAGGCCGAGCTTGACGCCGCCAGCGGCGGCGGGCACCCCGCCGGAGCCGCCGCGCAGAGCCCGGCGAAAACCGCGACCCCCTCAACCTCCCCCGCTCGGGCCACCGCCCAGATCAAGAAAGATACTGCCTTGGAGAAGACCACGAAAGGCGACGCCGGCGCGCAAGGACCCACGGCGGCCAAAAGCAATTCCGAGCGCCGCCAGGCCAAGCCCGCGGCGCGGGGAACCGGCGGCGCACTGCTCGCCGGGCTGTTGTCGACGCTTGTCATCGTCGCGGTGCTGGCGGCGGCGGCCTACCTGACCCGGGAGCGCTGGCAAGGCCAACTGGCGCGGGAACTGGGGCTGGCGTCGGACGGCGAGCTGACCGCGCTCGGCCAACGCCTGGACGCGTTGGAAAGCGACTTGCAGGCCAGCGCCGGCGCGACCCTGGCCGCCGACCTGAACGACCTCAAGGCGGCCCTTGCCGACCTGCGGGCGCGCGAAGGCAGGCAAGACCAACAGCTTGCCGCGCTGACCCCGGACGAACCGGCGGACGCGGCGGATCAAGGAGCGGTTCCGGCAACCGGCGCACCCGACCTGGCGGCGCGGCTGACCGCGTTGGAGGCGTCGTTGACGGCCAAGCTGACCGCCCAGTTGGACGAAAAACTGGCGGCGCGGCCGGATATCAGCCTTGCCGAGGCCGCCGCGACGCGCGCCGGCGTCGCCCGCGTCGAGGGCTTGCAGGCCAAGCTGGCGCTGCTGGAGCAGGACTTGACCAGCTTGCAACGGCTGCTGGCCCGCAACGAAAACCAGTTGAACGACACCCAGACCCAGCTGGCCGGACTGCGCGACACCGCCGGGGCCTTGGCCGATCTGCGGCAGCGCCTGCGGACGGCGGAACAGCGTCTCGGCACGGTCGAAACCACCACCCTGGCGGCCAGCAGCCAGCGTGCCGACGCCGCCGCGCTGGCGCTGGCTGTCGGTCAACTGCGCGAGGCGCTACGGTTTTCCGGTGACTATCGCCGCGCGCTCATCGGTCTGCGGCAGCTGGCGCGGGGGAAACCCCAGCTCCAGGCGCCGCTCGCGGTGCTGGAAGCCTCGGCGGCCCGGGGACTGGCCAGCCTGCGGCAGTTGAAAAACGACTTCGCCCCGGTGGCGCAGGCCATCGCCGCCACCGAGGTCAGCCGCGTCGGCGGCGCGGACTGGAGCCAAAAGATCCTGCAGAACCTGCAGGACATCGTGGTGGTGCGGCCGGTGGGAAATGTGACCGGCGACAGCGCCAACGCCATTGCCGCGCGCGCCGAACTCCGGCTGAGCGACGGCGATCTGGCGGGCGCGGTCTCTGAACTGTCCGGCCTGCCGGAAAGCGCGCGCGCGCCGGCGGTCGCCTGGTTGAAACGGGCGCAGCAGCGGCTCGACGCCGAGGCCGCCCTGGATCAACTGACCCGCTTCGCCATCGACCGGCTGGCCGACGATGGCGACAGCGCCGCGGCGCAGACTTCCAGCCCGGCCGAATTGGAGTCCCCGGCAAGCCAGTCCCCCGCGCCGGCGTCGCCTCTCTCCGATCCGGCCCAGTCCAATCCAAGCGCGACCGATCCGACCGTTCCGGCGGCCCCCGCCAACGGCCCGGCCGCCGCCGGAACGGAGGGTTAGGGCGATGTGGAAAGGATTGTTTTTCTTTTTGAAGTTGGCGCTGCTGGTGGCGCTCGGCGTCTGGCTGGCCGACCGCCCCGGCCAGGCCACCATCGACTGGCTGGGCTATCGGGTCGAAAGCTCCGTGGCGCTGCTGCTGGTGGTGCTGGCGCTGCTGATCGGCGTGATGGCCCTGCTCTACCGCGCCTATCGCGCGCTGGTTTCGGCGCCCAAGATTCTGGGCAAGGCGCGCGGGGAAAGCCGTCGCAGCCGGGGCTATCAGGCGCTCAACCACGGCATGGTCGCGCTGGCCTCCGGTGATGCCCGGGCGGCGGAAAAGTGGGCCAAGAAGGCCAACACCCTGCTGCAGGATCCGCCGCTGACCCGGCTGCTCAGCGCCCAGGCCGCCCAGCTCAACGGCGACGAAGCCGAGGCGGCGCGCCACTACCGCGCCATGCTGGAAAACGACGAAACCCGCTTTCTCGGCCTGCGCGGCTTGGTGTTGCAGGCCCGGCGCGAGGGCGACGAGGCCACCGCCCGCCGCTATCTGCTGGAGGCCAAGGCTCTGCGGCCGACCTCGGACTGGGTGCTCGCCTCGCTGTTTGAAATCAGCGAGCAGGCCGGCGACCTGGGCGAGGCCGAAGCGGCCCTGGCGGCGGTTCAGCGGCAAAAGCTGCTGCCGCGCGCCGAGGTGGCGCGCAAACACGCGGTCATCCTGCTGCAACGGGCGCTGCTGGCGCAGCAGGACGGGCAGTCGGCGCAGGCGCGCAAGTACGCCAAGCAGGCCAACAAACTGGCCCCCGACCTGGTGCCCGCCGCCTGCCTGCTGGCCAGCCTGCTGCAGGCCAACAACCAGCCGCGCAAGGTCGCCCGCCTGTTGGAGCGGAGCTGGGCCATCGCCCCGCACGCCGATCTGGCCCAGGCCTATCTTGACCTCTACCGCCAGGAGGAGCCGCTCCGGCGCTACAAGCATCTGGCCACCCTGGTGGCGGCCGACGCCAACCACCCGGAAGCCCACCTGGCGCTGGCCCAGGCGGCCTTGACCGCCCAACTCTGGGGCGAGACCCGCCGGCATCTGGAAAGCCTGTCCGAGGCGGACTTGGACCAACGGGCCTATCGGCTTTACGCCCGGTTGGAGGAGGCGGAACGGCAAGACAGCGCCGCCTCCCACCACTGGCTCAAGCAGGGCGAAGAAGCGCAGGCCGCTCCCGGTTGGGTTTGTGAGGACTGCGGCGCGGTGAGCCAGTCCTGGTCGGCGCACTGCGGCGCCTGTCAGGCCTTTGACCGGCTGCGCTGGCGGCGGCCGCGCCGGGTCGGCGGGGCGCTGGCCCTGCTGAAAAAGGAGCCGACCCCGGAAATCCTTGATGCCGAGGTGCAGGAAGCGCTGGAGACCCGGGGCCAAGAAAGCCCGGCGGCGGCCCGAGGCTAGCCAGCCCGGCGGCGGCACCTTGGCGGGGGAAAGCCGAACGGGGGATAGCCAGGCGGGGGACGGCCAATGGGACAACCGGTGGGGCAGCCAGGTAAGCTGGACAGGGCGCCGCGCGGCGGGATCGGCGGTTGGAAAAGTGACCGTTGACGCCAGCCCCCCACTTGCATTACCTATAGCCGCCCTCGCCAAGCAGGGTCGGCCCTCGGCCGCCTAACCCCCCGTGGATCGCCGCAGCCGGCCAGATGATCGGCCGCTTGGATCCGCCTGGATGCCGACGTAGCTCAGGGGTAGAGCAACTGATTCGTAATCAGTAGGTCCGCGGTTCAATTCCGCGCGTCGGCACCATTTACCGAACTAACCATACGAGCAATATCAACAGCTTAACGAGCCATCTGACCCATCCGCTCGGATTCTGTATAGCACGGATTTGTCACAACCAAAGCCCCTTTCTGTCACACTTACTGTGTCACCAGTGTGACAAAACACTGCTCACGCTGCTTGCCTGCCGCCCTGTGTAGCCGCTCTTTGAGCCGCCCGTGATTAAGCTTCACTATCAGCCAGCGCACCCCCCAAAAGGGCCACCACCCCCCGTCCGGCATCTGGTATATGGCCGAGACGCATTTTTTGTATTTTGAAAGCTGTTAACAAGCCATCGGACAAGTACGGACATTGTCTGCTACGTAGATGAAACTGCCATTTGGCTATGCGTTCCCAAAACCTGTTCGCAAGTACCCGCTCAGCTTCCGCTAGCTGCTGCACTGCTCTCGTGTCGTTTCAATCGTACGGATGTTGGGGAATGTGCAATGGCGTATAGCTGGTCAGCCAAACTACTTCACATCGCAAGCGACAACATTTGTTTTCGAGATAGTTTAGGGCGGCTAGTGAGTCCTTAGTTAGTTGCTGATCGACGGCTCTAATCTGCAATCATATCTTGTATAGGCAGGCACACACCACCATCTAATGGGCAGCAAAAATGGAGATTAGGTACAATGAAGTATACGATGGCCCCTGACGGGACTTACGTCGCTGGAAGTCGATATGTATTGGCCCCAGACGGCACCTATGTTTCCGGCAGTAAATATGTGTTGGCCCCAGATGGCACTTATGTGTCTGGCAGTCAGTACAGGATGGCACCAGATGGTACCTATGTGTCTGGCAATGAGTACAGGATGGCACCTGATGGTACTTATGTATCCGGCACAGGCTATGTGATGACACCCAATGGGAAGTATGTTGGAACTACCAGCTAGCTACTAGACTGCTTTCGAGTCGTTTCTTTGGTACGGGGTGTAGAGAGTATCGTGATTGTAGCTGGTTTATCGGAAGCACCGATGGTTTCTACGGGGAGCCTGCGGGACAATGAGTACCGATCAGCTTTTGGCGCTATGTAGGGCTGCTGCAGGCCAATGGTTAGCAGTAGCGCGGTGTATGACGACCGTCTCAGCAACCTTTGTAATCTTTCGCGACGCACTCACGGGCAAGCTTCTGTGCTTCTTCCAGTTGGTCAGGTGTCATCTGTTTGGCGACCCTGCTTTGCAAACTTGCAGCCATTCGATCACCACCGGAAGACGCAAGACTCAGCCACATGTGGGCGCGAGTGATATCCTGAGTGATACCACCCTCACCAGAGACATGCATCAGGCCAAAAGTCGTCTGCGCCGTAGCATTTCCCTGCTCAGCAGAGAGACGGGCCCATTCAGCGGCTGTCTTTAAGTTCCGCGGGACACCCATTCCCAGCGCATACATGCTTGCAAGATAGTATTGAGCGTTGGCGTCGCCCTGTTTAGCGTAGCGTGTGAAGGGTTCAAGCACAGCCGCGTAATCTCCTTCATAGAAGGACGCCATCTCTTGTGAGGAAATTTCAGCCAGAGCCGCTGGTGCCCCGTGAATAGCCCCTAGATTCGTAGACGCCTACTTCCCTAAATTTGAGGCGAGGAGG
>CAXBMB010000133.1:0-5260 GCA_963976695.1 uncultured Rhodovibrionaceae bacterium | reverse complement strand
TTTTTTGCTGTTTCGGGCGATAATGCCACAGGTGTCATCGCTGCGACTGCGCCGCAAACCCTGGCTGGAACCTCTAACTGGAACCCCGGCGGGTGATTGACTGAGAAAGCCGCGTCTGGCGCTTCGCTACTGTCGGCAAGCTATTTTTGCCAGGGCGCGGGCGGCGGTGACGGCGGCGGTGACGGCGGTGGTGGTGACACGGTAAGCTCGGACAGCCGCCCCACCGGGTTTTACAAAACAGACTGGCTGGATGGGTGCTGCTGTATTAACCACTGTTATATAAAGCGCTGCTATATAAACTGCCGTTGGATAAGGCGCTGCTGAGAAAAAGCAGGAAGAATCAAGAAAAGACAGCGGAAACGACCCTCTGCCGGGCGCGGTCGGCATTGCGGTCCAATCCCATTGCGACGGCTTCGGCCACCCCATGGAAAAGTCATCAACGCGATGAAAAATGGCGCTATCTTTCAAGGAGTTCAACTCCTGCCTCGCCTTCCCGGCGCAGGCACGGCGACCGGTTTATCCAATCCCTTCGCGACCAAACCGGTCGCAGCCATCGGTGCGGCGACCCCGGCCGATGAAGCGGCCAAGCGGCGCGCGCCGGCGACGCCAAACGCCGCTAATGCCGAAAATGCCAGGAACAGCTACCTAAAGGCGCTTTACCGGCAAAGCGCGCGGTTTGCCGGGCCGCGCTATCTAAGCGGCGCCAATCCACTCCAATCACCGGCGCTTCTGGCGACCTATTCAGCCCAGGAATTGGCCCAACGCGACGACAGCTTGGGCGTCAATTCGGTAAATGCCCTGGCCCGGGAACAGGGGACGCTGGCCTATCGCCGCGCCGGGGCCGCACCAGCGCTGTTTTCCAGCGCGCCGTCTTTTTTCCAAACCAAAGCCTAGAGTCAGATCGACCAGGAAAGAAGCGTTTCACGCTTCGGCACGGTGGTGACTCCCCCGCTGATCGACTGACAAAAGTCGGATATTTAACCCAGGCCCTTTACGCGCCGGCCATCCGGCATCACCTTTTAGGGGCAAGCGCCCCGGCACGATCAACCGATTTTAAAAAGCCGGTGCGCAATCTTGCTTTCCGACACGAAGCCGTCGCAAGATGCTTTCGTTCCGTAGCTAGAGACTTTTTTCCTATTTTCGAGGATTGAAAGCCGTGCCCAAAGCCTCCGACAGCAGCAACGCCATCGAACGTCATGTCGGCCAACGCATCCGCGAGCGGCGCACCCAGTTGGGCCTAACCCAACAGCAGCTTGCGAAGATGATTGGCGTGACCTATCAGCAGGCCCATAAATACGAGAAGGGAATCAACCGAATATCCTCCGGTCGCCTGTTCGGTCTGGCCCAGGCCTTGGGGGTCGACGTCGGGTTTTTCTTTCAAGGATTGGAAGAAATTCGCGAAATCGTCGTTGAACGCCAGCGCATGAGCCTGGACCTCTCCCGCAATTTCTCGCGCATCAAGCATGAACGCAGCCGCGACGCCCTGGCGCAACTCTGCCGCGCCATGGCCCACTGGGACAACCCCTCGCACACCGACCCGGCGGCGGCCGAAAGGGTCAGCCAGGACGCCGCGGACCAGAGTGGAGCCGGATCGGCCTAAACGGCGGCACCTCGCTTTGCCGTTTCAACCGTGGCGGCGAACAGGCTATCGGCGGGGAAATGGCGACAGCGCCGGGCCGACCTTTACCAATCCGGCGCTCACCGCTTTGCGGCGTGCGCGCCGGCCAGATCGTAAATACGCCGCACCATGGAATAGAGCCCATTGGAGCGCGAAGGGCTGAGATGCCCCCCCAGATCGAGCCGCTCCAGCAGCGCCCGCGCATCGGTGTTTAAGATATCTTTGGCCGGACGGTTGGAAAAGATCGTCAGCAGGATCGCCACCAGGCCCCGGACGATATGGGCGTCGCTGTCGCCATAGAACACCAACTTACCGCTGCCGTCCTTGGCCTCCGCCACCACCAACCAGACTTGGCTGGTGCAGCCGTCAACCTTGTTTTCGGCGGTTTGCCAAGCGGCGTCAAAAGCCGGCAGATTGCGCCCCAGGTCAATGATATAGCGATAGCGATCTTGCCAGTCATCGAAGAATTCGAAGGACTCGATCAGCTCTTCAATCGGTTCATAGGTTTCGACCACTTCGCTCAAGGTCACGTTCTCCAGCCTTTATCGTCTACTTGATCTTCTGCTCGATCTTCCACCGGGGGACCGCGCCGGCTGCCGGACGGGACCGGGCGCCAGACGCCAACCACTAGCGGGTGATCGACTTGGGCGCCAGCGGGTCCGACAGGATCACCACCCGCCCCGCCCGCCAGGCCTTGTAATAGCAACTGCGCCGGTCGGTGTGGCAGGCCGGGCCGGTCTGGTCGACCTGCAGCAACAGACAATCCGAATCGCAATCATAGCGCAATTCGACAAGCCTTTGCACATGGCCGCTGCTTTCGCCCTTGCGCCAAAGCTTTTGCCGCGAGCGCGACCAATAGCAGACCTGGCCTTCCTCAAGCGTTATTTTCAGCGAAGCCGGCGACATCCAAGCCATCATCAGCACCTCTCCGCTGTCGTACTGCTGGGCAATGGCCGGGATCAATCCGGCCTCATTGTACACCAGATCGTCCAGCAGCCCGTCCAGCGAGCTGGGGGTTGTTTCCTGACTAGCCATTCTTCTGTCCCATCAAGAGCGCCCGATCCTCGGCCACCGCCTCGGCGGTGGCTTTTCGCGCGCCGGTCAGACCATCCAGCAGCTTCTCGATCCAGGCCTGGGGAACGTCACGGGTGATGAAGACAATTCGCGTTTTTGCCTCGCCGTCGGGCCACTGCGGCAGCCAAACCACAGGATGGAAGACATGCTGGACACCGTGGATCACCGCTGGTTCACCGGGCTTTTCCTCAATGTCGACGATTCCCTTGACCCGCAGCAAATCCGGCCCCCGGTTGGCCATCAACAGCTCCAGAAACAACGAAAAGGCCGACCCGGAGATCGGTTGGTCGCGGGTGACGCAGTAGGCCTTTATGTGGTCATCGTGGCGGTTCACGTCGTGGTGGTGCTCAGGGTGGTGGCCGTGCTCATGATCGTGATCGTGGCCGGGATCTTCGCCCGGCGCAGCGGGGTCGAGCAGGGCTTCGTCGCGCAGCCAGCGCTGCACATCCAGGCTTTTGGTTTCCGGATTGTACAGCCCCAGGCCAAAGAGATCCTGCGGCGCCAGCGCCCCTTGGGTGCAGCGCTGCAGGATCGCCGTCGGGTTCAGCGCCTGCAGGCGGGCCTCCAAGGCCGAGGCGGCCCGCGCGCCTTCGGCCAGATCGGTTTTGGTCAGCAGGATCCGATCGGCGACCGCGGCCTGCTTGACCGATTCCATCTGGGCGTCGAGCGTCGCCATCGCATTGACCGCGTCGACGGTCACCAACACGCCGTCCAGACGAAAGCGGCTGGAAAGGCGCGGCTCCATGGTTAGGGTGTGAATAATCGGCGCGGGATCGGCCAGCCCCGTGGTTTCGATCACCACCCGATCAAAGCCGGGAATTTCCCCCTGGCTCATTTTCCAGTCCAACTGACCCAGGGTGTTGGCCAGATCACCCCGCACGGTGCAGCAGAGGCACCCGCTGTTCAGTTGGACCATGTTTTCTTCTGACTTCTCCACCAGCAGGTGATCAAGCCCGATCTCTCCAAACTCGTTGACGATGACCGCGGTCCGCGCCATTTCCGGCCGCTGCAACAGCGCCTTCAACAGCGTGGTCTTTCCGGACCCCAGAAAGCCGGTCAGGAGGGTAACGGGGATCAGCGACATGAAAACGTCTCCTCAACAGCAACTCGACAGCAAAGAGCCATGGTGCGCCGGCGGGCGATGCCGCCGCGCCTGACTTCGGCGCCTGAAACCAGGCCGTCAAAGCTGGCGACGGACCACAGAATCGGTAGCAGACGGTTTATATGGCAGGCTGGCCAGACAGGGACAAGCCCACCGCCGGCATAGGAGCCACGCCGGCAGGCCAAGGCTTGCCGGCGCGGCCGGCGCCGTTTCGGACGTCGCTGTTGCAAAAATCGTTGCGCGCGCCCGCGATGTCGGCGAAAACTGCGCTGGCCGTCGCGGGACGACTTTGAGGGCTTGCTGCGCGGTCATAAAGACGCCAAAGTCTGATCCTATCACATCCCGATCACGCTATGAAAATCGCAACGCCAAAACGGAGTCGCGGCTCTTTTTGTCTATTCAGCGCGATAGGAAGCGACCACGCCGGATCGAACGATCCCCGGCTGGGTCGGAAATCATCACGGCTTACCAGCGGAACTGCACGCAGACGATGACCCTTGGACTACACGAAACCCGATCACGCCGCCGCCGTCAGGCCCGCTGGGCTATCATCAAGAACGTTCTGTTCTTGGGATCGTTCGGCGCGGTCGCCTGGCTGTCCTATGAAACGGGCTACCAACTCAATTTGGCTGACACCGAAGGGCTGCGCGCCCAGGCCAACCAATATCAGGACACGCTCAATCAACTGCAGATCGAAAACGCGCAGTTGGCCGGTGAAATCACCGCCAAGCGCGAGGAAACCGACGAGTGGCAGCGCCGCTATGAGCGTGACGTCCCCAAGGGCGTGAAGGCCGAACTGCTCAGCTTGATGGACAGCAAGCTGAGCGACGGCCTGCCGCTGGAAAGGCTTCAGTTCGTGATCAACACGGTCGAGCCGCAGCGCAGTTGTTCCGCCGAAACCACAACCAAGCGGTTTCTGGTGCGCACCCCGCTCTACAAAGGGGCCAACCCGGTGGTTGATTTTGGCCAGGGCGCAATTTCGGTCAGCGGCAGGGGGATCTCCTCACGCAACGAAAACGGCGACCCGCTGGCTTGGTACGACGCCAAGGAATCCGTCACCCTGGACATCGCGCAGATTGGCGGAGAGTCCGCCACCGTCGAAGGCGTTCTTCCGCTGCACTTTTCGCTGGTTCGCGGCGCCAAGGAACATCGCTTTGCGGCCCGCGCCGACGAGCGACGCGGCTTCATGGTGATCACCGAGGACACCTGCGCCTACCCATGAGGGGCGCGGCCGTCCCGACTGCCGCTTGCGCGCGGCGCATGGATGAAATGGCCTCATCCGAAAGCTGAATTTTTTCGTCGGTTAGCTCCAACCGAAGAGTCGCTAGTCTGACCGCCCTGTCCGGCGCGCTTCGTCCGGCGCGCCTCGCCCCGGTTCCGTTACGGCAATCGGGTGACGTGCGACCTGTGCCGGGCCCTGCCCGTGGTTGGAGAAAAAGCGGTGACCCGACAAAAGCCTGTACAAG
>CAXBMB010000132.1:0-5544 GCA_963976695.1 uncultured Rhodovibrionaceae bacterium | reverse complement strand
GTCGCTTCCCTCTTCGTCGCTTCCCTCTTCGTCGCTTCCCTCTTCGTCGCTTCCCGCCACGTCCGCGCCGGCAGCGCTGCGGCCGTTCTCGCCCGCGCGCGGCGACGCGCAAGCCTTGGCGGTCACCGCCTGCAGGACGTTTTGTTTTTCCATCTTCGCCCAGGCCGAACCCGGGATCATGCCCCGGGTGCTGGAGCTCTTCGCCAAGCGAAACTTGGTTCCGAACCGCTGGCATTCCGACCGCCATGGCCTCGAGGGCGGCGAGCTTTCCATCGACCTGCAGCTGGACGATCTCGCGCCGGAGTTGGGGGAGTATATCGCGCGCTGCCTGCGCCAGATTTTCGGCGTCCGCCAGGTGCTGACCTCGCAAAAATTTTGATCGTGGCCGCGCCGCTTCCGGTCGCCGCGATCATCCCAACCCAGGCGTCCCGAACCTAGGCGTCGGGGAACGCGGCCAGGGCCCGGACCTCGGCCGGGGTTTTGCCGGCTTCGCGCAGCGACCGCAGCGACAGGGCGTTGTGCCGCTTGGCCAGGCGCCGGCCTTGCGTGTCGGTCAGCAGGCGGTGGTGATGCCAGCGCGGCACGGGAAGGTCGAGCAGCGCCTGAAGCAGGCGGTGCAGATGGGTGGCGTGGAACAGATCCTCGCCTCGGGTTACCAGGGTGATGCCCTGCAAGGCGTCGTCCAGGGTCACCGCCAGATGGTAGCTGGTGCCGATGTCCTTGCGCGCCAGCACCACATCGCCCAGCGTTTCCGGCCGCGCGTCGATGTCGCCCTTGTTCAGATCCCGCCAGGTCAGCGCGCCGCTGCGCTGTCTCGCCTTGGCCATGTCGAGGCGCAGGGCGAAGGTTTGGCCCGATTCCCGCCGATCCCGGCGTTCGCTATTGCTCAGCCCGCGGCAGAGTCCGGGATAGAGCGGGCCGTCCGGACCGTGCGGCGCCGCCAGCGCGCCGGCGATTTCCCGCTGGATGTCGCCGCGGGTGCAAAAACAGGGATAAACCAGCCCCGCCTCGCCAAGTTGGGTTAGCGCGGCTTGGGAGAGATCCAGATGTTCGGATTGGCGGCGCACCGGCAGTTCCCAGCGCAGGCCAAGCCACGCCAGGTCCTCAAGCAAGGCCGTCTCGTATTTTTGATCGCATCGGGCCTGGTCGATGTTTTCAATGCGCAGCAGAAAGCGCCCGCTGCCGGCGGCTTTTGCGCTGAAAAGCGCCGAGTGGGCGTGCCCAAGATGAAGCGCCCCACTGGGGGAAGGGGCAAAGCGTGTGGTTTCAGCCATGCTGCTTTCGCGCGGTTGGTCGTCGCGGTGTGGTCGGTCTGGGTGCGAGCGATCCCAGGATCTTTTCATTCCATACCATCAAGGCCCGTCGGATCAAGTGACAGCGGTCGCGGGCGCCGATTGCAACGGCAAGAAACGGATAGCCGGCGCGGTGGGTTGCCTGGTTGCTGATCTCGGGGCAGGTTGGGCTGGGCTGGTCGGGATGGCCGGGCGCGGGGAAAACGAACGGAGGGGCGGCGTTGCTGATTACGGAAGAAACTCTGCCGCAGGCGTTGCAGGCCCTCGGCGACCTGGATCCGGATATGGCTTGGGCCATAAAGACCTTTGGGCCGCCGCCGCTGCGCTATCGGCCGCCGGGCTTTGAAACCCTGTTGCGCGTGATCGTCGCCCAGCAGATTTCCCTGGCCTCGGCGGCGGCCATTTGGGAGCGACTCCGCGCGACCTGTCGGCCGTTGACCCCGGCCGCCTTCGCCGCCCTGGACGACGCCGCCCTGCAGCGGATTGGACTGAGTCGCCCCAAGCAGCGCTATGGCCGGTCCTTGGCGGCGCTTCTGGTGGAAGGCGAGCTGGACCTGGAGGCGATCGCGCGCCAGGCCGATGAAGAGGCCATCGCCAGCTTGACCCGGGTGAAGGGGTTGGGCCGCTGGTCGGTGGAGGTGTACCTGCTGTTTTCCTTTGGCCGCCCCGATATCTGGCCCGCCGATGATGTTGGCTTGATGATCGGGGCGCAGCGCTTGAAACGGCTGCCGACCCGCCCCGACGCCAAGACCCTGCGGCGCTTGGCCCAGGTCTGGCGGCCCTGGCGGTCGGTCGCGGCGCGGGTTCTGTGGCACTGCCGGGTGAAACTGGATGCCGACGGGGCGGTGATCGCCCAGCCCCAGGGAACCGACCGGGATATTCTTCCCTAGTGGGCGGCGGCGGCGGATCCGCGCCAGGGAACGCGTCTTCCGGGGCGCCGGCCGGCGGGTCGCCCGAGCTTGCGGTTGCCTCCGCCTTCGATCTCCTGCACTTTTCGGGTATGATTTTCTGTTGATCGGTGATGCAGAGGTAAGCGAGGAACTGTCATGCTGCTGAGTGGACCAACCGTCGCCCCAAGGTCTGGCGAGGATCCAAAGCTGCTGGTCGTGCTGTTGCATGGCTGGGGAGCGGATGGCGACGACCTGATTGACTTGGCCGACCCTTTCGGGCGCGCCTTGCCCGACGCCGCTTTCGTGGCGCCGCATGGGCCCGAGCCCTGTGATCTGGCCCCCTTTGGCCGCCAGTGGTTCAGCCTGCGCCAAATGGATCCGCACCATCTGTTGGAGGGCGTCGACCGCGCGGCGACCCTGCTGGATGGATTTCTGCAGGAACAGCGGCGGCGGCTGGGTTTGACCTTTGGCCAGATTGCCCTTTTCGGTTTTTCGCAAGGCGCCATGCTGGCGCTTCACCATGCGCTGACCTGCCAGGCCGAAACGCTGGCGGGTGAGGGGCATCCGACGCAGGACCGTTGCGTGGCCGCCGTTGTGGCGTTTTCCGGTCGCCTGCTCAGCAAGGCCAATGGCGGCCCCTTGCCACCGCTGATGGCGCCGCCCATGCTGCTGGTGCACGGCCTGGACGACGAAGTTGTCCCGGTTGGCCACCTTCAGGAGGCTGAAACGCGCTTGCGCCGCTTGGGCTGCAAGGTCAGCTCGCAGCAGATCGAGGGCCTGGGGCACGGCATCAATCAGAAAGGCATCGACCTGGCGCGGGCCTTCCTGCTGACCCATCTGGGGTCGAAATAGCCGGCCGCCGGCCGGGCCGCGCCTGCCGATCAAGACAGTTGGGCTACAGGATTATGAAGCCTTTTTTTTGCCGCCCACTATATCTTGTGTTTGTGATGGGAGGAGAGTAGATAAGTCGACGCAGGACCGTTATGGTAACAATTGACTTGTTTGTTTATGTGACCGGTTGGTCTTCTCGCCCCATTGCCGCCTGATTCCGCGATTCCCAGATTGCAGTTTGGCGAGAGCTTCACGAAGGATAGAGATGTGGTTTCCATGGACGCCCATCCCGCGTTGGTACTGAACGCAGACTTTAGACCGCTCAGCTATTTCCCGCTGTCGCTTTGCTCCTGGCAGGACTCGGTCAAGGCGGTTTTTCTGTCGCGGGTCTCGGTCGTCTCGAACTACGAGGAAGTCATCCATTCGCCCTCTCAATGCATGCGGATCCCCAGTGTAATTTCGCTGAAAGAGTACGTGAAACTGGATCGCCGACCGGCCTTCACTCGCTTCAATGTGTTTTTGCGCGACTCTTTCAACTGTCAGTACTGCGGCGACGAATTCCGGGCCGAGGATCTGACCTTCGATCACGTGATTCCCAAAGCCCGCGGCGGCAAAACCTCGTGGGAAAATGTTGTCGCCGCCTGCCAGCACTGCAATCTGATCAAAGGCAGTCGCCTGCCCCACGCCTGCGGGATGATCCCGTTGGTTGAGCCGGTCTGCCCGAGCATTTATCTGCTGCAGGAGCGGGGGCGGGCCTTCCCGCCCAACCATTTGCACCGCAGCTGGAACGATTTTCTCTATTGGGACAGCGAACTGGAAAGCTGACGGCGTCGCGCTTCGTCGATCCGCGCTTTTTGCCCCCGGTTTTGCTTCCGGTTTTACCTCCGGCTTTTGTCTTGGCTGCTGTCGGGCTGCGCGCCCCTTGGCGGTTTGACTCTAGCTCTGGGCGACTCGACTCTAGCCCTGGGCCGCCAGGGCGTCGTCGATGATCAGGCGCCCGATATCCTTGGCCTCCTGGGCGACCCTGGTCTGGCCGGAGAGCTGGGCGGTGAGGATCGCGCCTTCGGTCAGCATGCTGAGATGATTGGCTAGGCGGCGCGGCGCGGCGCAGCCCGCCTCCGCCGCCAGCGCCGCCAGGTGATCGCGCAGGCTTTGCTTGTGGGCCAGGACCCGCCGGCGCACCGGATGTTCCAAATCGGGAAACTCGCCCAGCGCCTTGATAAAGGCGCAGCCATGGAAAGGCCCGGTCGGCGCGGCGCCGCGAAACCATTCCCCCAAAGCGTCGAAGGCCGCCAGCAGTTGATCCCTGCGGTTGGGCCCGGCGGCGTCCAGGGTTGCGACAAACCAGTCGAGAAACTGCTGGTGCCGCAGATCCAGGGCGGCGACGATCAGATCGTCCTTGGAGGCGAAGTGTTTATAGAGGGTCATTTTGGCAACGCCGGACTCGGCCAGTATCCGGTCGATGCCGGTGGCGTGATAGCCGTTTTCATAAAACAGCTGCAGCGCCGTTGCCACGAGGTGGTTTCGCTTCTTGCTGGCGCGCGCGCCGTGCGGGGAGGTCTTGGTCATGCTCTTGTCCTGGTTCGGCTTTTCGGTCCGGCGGCCTGTCGCTACGGGCCGGCGCGCGTGAACAGATCTGTCTATATTTTGACTCACCAGGCAGGGCTTTTCAAGCGGGATCTTTCCGCCGCCGCCGCAGGGTGCGCGGGGCCCGGCTGGCGGCGATCCCCCGGCCTGTCGGCAGAAAATAATTGAAAAACAGATAGGTCTGTCTATATTATCGAAGCCGGCTGCACGTGCGCGCCGGCGGCGTTCACCGGCGGTCCGCGCCGCGCCCTTTGTCAAGGAAAAGCCATGACCGACCAAACTGTCCACATCAGTGATGTCGCCTTCAGTCCGAGCGTTAAAAGGATGCAGGCGGCGCAGGGGTCGCGGGCCAACTATCAACGCGCCATCGACCGGCGCGACTGGCAGAATCAAGTGACCGTGGAGTTGGCCGAGTTCTTGGCCGAGCGCAACTCCTTCTACCTGGCCAGCGTCAATGCCGAGGGCCAGCCCTATATCCAGCATCGCGGCGGCCCCAGGGGGTTCCTCAAACCGATTGATCCGACCCACCTGGCCTTTGCGGATTTTTCCGGCAACCGGCAATACATCACCCTGGGGAACCTGCAAGACAGCAACAAGGTCAGTTTGTTTTTGATGGACTACGCCAATCGCCGGCGCATCAAGATCTGGGGCACGGTCCGGGTGGTGAGCGACGATCCAGCGCTGTTGGCCAAGCTGTCCTTCCCCGACTACCGGGGCAGGGTTGAGCGGGCAATGGTGATCGAAATCACCGCCTGGGATGTGAACTGTCCGCAACACATTCCCCAACTGGTGCCGCTGCAGGACGCCCAGGACGCGCTGCGCGACGCGGAAGATCGCATCCAGCGGCTGGAGGCCGAAATCCGGCAGCTGAAAACTGCTGGTGGATAGAGCGCTTTCAGCAAAAGTGCACGCGGTTTTGCGGTTCGAAAGCGCGACCAATCAAA
>CAXBMB010000131.1:0-5721 GCA_963976695.1 uncultured Rhodovibrionaceae bacterium | reverse complement strand
GCGGTGCAAGTCTTCGCGGTGTAGGTGCTCGCGATATAGGTCTTTGCGGGGCGATCCCTGAGGGATCGTGGATCTCCGGGACCCCTGGCGGGGCGCGCGACTTGGCGATGCGGTTGCCAATTGGAGGCCTGAGCAGTGAAAAATGCTGATACCGCCCTTCTTTCCAAATGCCGGGTTTTGCTGGTGGATGACTCCATGCAGCAGGGAAAACTCATGGCGCGCCTGCTGCGCAAGATCGGCGTGGGCGCGGTCCGCACGGTTTTTGATCCTACCCTGGCGTTCAGCGAGCTGCATCTTTTTGAGGCCAACCTGGCGATGATCGACCTGGACATGAGTCCGCTCGACGGCGCCGAAGTCATCCACTTGATTCGAACCGCGGCCGAGGCGCGCTACTTGGAAATACCGCTGCTGTGCATCTCCGGCCATTCGCTGGCCCAGGATGTGCTGAAGACGAAAAGCGCCGGGGCCGACGATTATCTGGTCAAACCCTTCGGCGCGGCCCAGCTGCGGCAGCGATTGCTCACCCATCTGCGTCGCATCGACAGCCGCCGTCTTCCCGGCGGCGCCCCGGCCCTGGCGTCCGGCAACGGCGCGCCCCATAGCCTGGTGCACTGATCACCCTGCCGCTCTGGCGTTCTGATTTGTGCCGCAAACCCTATAGCCTGCCAATTCAAAGTCTGTTTATCATCCGACCCGCCAGGGTTCGTTTGTTATTTTCCGCCGCCGACGATCTGGCGGCGTTATTGCTTTTTCCAAATCAGCCGACAGGGGACTTCCCATGAACGTTCAGGCCTATACCCATGGGCGACCTACCGTGCGCTCGCTCAACGGCATGGTGACCTCGGCCCATCCGCTGGCGTCGATGGCCGGGGCCCGGATGCTGTCGGCGGGCGGCAATGCTTTTGACGCCGTTGCGGCGGTGGCGGCGGCGTTGAACGTGGTCGAGCCCTTCATGTCCGGCTTGGCCGGTTTGGGCATGGCCACCCTGTACAGCGCCCGCGACGGCGCGGTGCGGACGCTGGACTTTCACCCGCCCGTGCCGCGGAATTTTGATGCCGCCGCCCTGAGCGCCGGGCAAATCTTAGACGGGCCCAACGCCAGCGGCGTGCCGGGCAATCTGGCCGGCTGGTGTTTTCTGGTATCGGAACTGGGCAGCAAGTCGCTGGCGGAAATCTTTGCCCCGGCCATTGGCTACGCCCGCGACGGTTTTCCGCTTTCCAAATTCTACCGCGACATGGCCGCGCCCGGGCGCCAGCGCGCCATGCAGCCGGAGTGGCGACGGCTCTACCTGGAAGGCAGCCAGGACGCGCGGATCGACAGCGTTTTTAAACAGCCGGAACTGGCCGACACCCTTTCAGCCATCGCCAGCGACGGACCTGGCTATCTTTATGGCGGCCCGCTGGGCCAGCGAATGGTCGCCCATCTGCAAAGCCTCGGCGGCTGCATGACCCTGGAAGATCTGGAGGCGGTGCAGCCCTTTTGGGAGGCCCCGACCGTCGCGTCCTATCGCGGCCTGGACATTCATGTGCCGCCGCCGCCGGCCGAATCCTTTCAGTTCCTGCTCACCCTGCGCATTCTCGACGGCCTGGAACTGGACAACCGGGGGCATCTGTCGGCGGATCATCTGGACTGGCTGTTCCGCGCCGTTCGTCTGGCCGCCGAAACCCGCATCGAAAACAACAACTGTTCCGCCGACCGGGTTGCCGAACTGCTGGCCGAGCCGTTTGTGACCCAGCTGCGTGCGCGGCTGCGCAATCCAGAGCCGATTACCGGGCGAACCGAACAGTTCGGCGACGGCCCCTTGCCGGGTGGCGCCTTTGGCCGGGAGCACACCACGTCCTTTTCGGCGGTCGACCGGGAAGGGAACATGGTGTGCATCACCCAAAGTCTGGGGTCGATGTTCGGCTCCGGCGTGGTTATTCCCGACACCGGCGTGTGTATGAATAACTTCATGAACTGGGGCGACCTGAACCCGGCGTCACCGAATTTCCTGCGGGGCGGCGAGCGGTTTTGCATGTGCCTCGCGCCGTCGATTTCCCTGCAGGACGGCAAGCCGGTGCTGGCGCTCGGCACCCCCGGCAGCTATGGGATTCTGCAAACCCAGCCGCAGGCCATCGTTCATCGCCTGGACTTTGGTCTGGACCTCCAGGCCGCCATCGACGCCCCCCGGGCGCGGCTGTGGAACGGGCGGCGGGTCGATCTGGAAGCGCGGATCGAGATGCCGGTGGTCGAGGAATTGCGGCGGCGCGGCCATGAGATCAAGCTGGTTGAGCCCTTCTACATGTACTGCGGCGGCATGCACGCCATTGCCCGTGACCCGGAAAGCGGCGCTTTGGGCGGGGCCGCCGATTCCCGGCGCGACGGCAGCGCCGTTGCGATCTGACTCCAAGGGATCGATAGCAGGCGGATTTATCGGGCAAGCCGGCGGACGAGGTGACGGCCGGCATACCGATTGTCCGCTAGCGGTCCCAGTTGAGGATAACCTTGCCGGCCTGGCCCGAGCGCATGACGTCAAAGCCCTGTTGGAAGTCCTGATGGTCGAAGCGGTGGGTGATGATGCCCTCCAGCGCCAGACCGGACTCCAGCATCGCCAGCATTTTGTACCAGGTCTCAAACATCTCGCGGCCATAGATCGACTTCAAGGTCAGCGCCTTCATGATGATCCGGCTCCAGTCCACCGGCGTCTTGCCGGCGGGGATCCCCAGCAAGGCCATGTGTCCGCCCATGATCATCACCTCGACCATCTGCTCAAAGGCCACCGGCGCGCCGCTCATCTCCAGACCGACATCAAAACCCTCGACGATCTTCAACTCGGCCATCACATCGCGCAGGTCTTCCTTGGCGACATTGACCGGCCGAAGCTCGACCAGCTGGGCCGCCAGGTTCAAGCGGTAGTCGTTGACGTCGGTCAGCACCACGTTGCGGGCCCCGGCGTGGCGGGCGACGGCGGCGGCCATGATGCCGATCGGACCCGCCCCGGTGATCAGCACATCTTCGCCGATCAAGTCGAAGGAGAGGGCGGTATGAACCGCATTGCCCATCGGATCGAGGATGGCGCCGATGTCGAGCGGCAGGTCATCGGGCAGCTTGACCACGTTGAAGGCGGGCAACTTGAGATATTCGGCAAAGGCGCCGGGCATATTGACCCCGATGCCCTTGGTGTCCGGGTCGAGGTGAAAATGGCCGGCACGACTGGCGCGGCTTTTGGTGCCGACAATGTGACCTTCACCGGAAACCCGCTGGTCCAGTTTGATGTCGCGCACCGCGCTGCCCAGCGCAACCACCTCGCCGGCGAATTCATGGCCGACGACCATTGGAACGGGGACCGCGCGCTGCGCCCAGTCATCCCAGTTATAGATGTGGATATCGGTGCCGCAGATCGCGGTGCGGCGGATTTTGATCAACACCTCATCGGGGCCGATCTCCGGCCGATCCACATCTTGCAGCCAAAGACCTTCGGCTGGCTGTGCTTTTACCAAGGCTTTCATCACATCGCTTCCTTCCGGGGGCAGCGGCTCGCGCAATCTCGGGGTACGCCGCGGGGGCGCTAGATCACGCCCAGTTCTTTTCCCACCGCGGTGAAGGCGGCGACCGCCTGGTCGATTTCGTCGGCGGTGAGGGCGGCGTTCATCTGCGTGCGGATTCGCGCCTGGCCTTTCGGCACCACCGGGAAGAAAAACCCGGTTACATAGACGCCGCGCTCATAGAGCCGGGTCGCCATCTCCTGCGCCAGGGGGGCGTCGCCCAGCATCACCGGGATGATCGGGTGGTCGCCGGGCAACAGGGTGAAACCGGCTTCGGTCATGCTCTGGCGAAAGTGCTGGGCGTTGGCGTGCAGACTGGCGCGCAGCGCCGTGCCGTCGCGAACCAAGGCAATGGCCTGGCGTGCGCCGCCCACCAGCGCAGGGGTCAGCGCATTGGAAAAAAGATAGGGACGGGCGCGTTGGCGCAGCAACTCAATGATCGGTCCGGCGGCGGCGATGTAGCCGCCCATGGCGCCGCCCAGCGCCTTGCCCAGGGTGCCGGTCAGGATGTCGGCCTTCACGCCCAGATGGGCGGCGGTGCCGCGACCCTGCGGACCCAGCACGCCGGTGGCGTGGCAGTCGTCAACCATCAGCAAAGCGCCGTAGCGGTCGCACAGGGCGCGCGTCTCGACCAGATTGGCCAGGGTGCCGTCCATGGAAAAGACCCCGTCGGTGGCGACAATCTTGAAGCGCGCCCCGGCCGCGTCGGCTTGCTGCAACCGGGATTCCAACTCGGCCATGTCGTTGTTGGCGAAGCGGTAGCGCTTGGCCTTGCAGAGCCGCACGCCGTCGATGATCGAGGCGTGGTTGAGGCTGTCGGAGATAATCGCGTCCTCCGGGCCCAGCAGGGGCTCAAACAGTCCCCCGTTGGCGTCAAAGCAGGCGGCAAAGAGGATGGAGTCTTCCATCTCCAGAAATTCCGCCAGCTCCCTTTCCAATTCCAGGTGCAGATCCTGGGTGCCGCAAATGAAGCGCACCGAGGCCATGCCATAGCCGTGGCTGTCCATCGCCGCTTTCGCCGCCGCCACCAACGCGGGATGGTTGGCGAGCCCCAGGTAGTTGTTGGCGCAGAGATTGATGACCTGGCGCGGCCCCTGGCCGCCGGTCACGTCAATGCGGCCGCCCTGGGCGGACAGCAGCGGGCGCTCTGTCTTGTAAAGTCCGTCCGCCCGAAGGTTTTTCAGCTCTTGGGTCACGTGGTCCACAAGGTTCGCCATGGCGGTAGCACTCCTAAAAATCCAATATATTGGAAAAATAATAATTATAGTGGAATTTGTCTAGTCTGATTCCGACGTCAAAGGCACCGGTTCCCCCAATTTTATCGCCGCCCCGGTGATCCGGTTTCAACCGTGGCCCTGCCGCTGGCCCTGCTGTTGGCCGTTGGCATGGCGGGCGATTGCCCCCGAGTGGCGGCGCCAAGCGCTGCTTGTTACGTCGCTCGCGCCATCTCGGCCGCGGGTTAGCCGCCGCTGCCCATGACCACGAGAAAGGCGCGCAAGGGGCTGTTGGCGCTGTTGCGGATGCAGTGAGGCAGGTCGGCGCGGTAGCGCGCGGTGTCGCCGGGACCGAGCCTGCTATGATCCTCGCCGCTGGTGAGATCGGCCTGCCCCTCGATAACGGTCAAGTGCTCCAGAGTGCCCACCGCGTGAGGCAGGCTGTCCAGCTCGCCCTTGGCGGCCATGACCAACTCATACCATTCGGTTTGTCCGGCCAGGCTGGGGGGGGACAGAATGGCCAGTTGGCAACCGGCGGCGGCATTGTCGATCTTGGGAATCTGCGCGGCGGACAGCAGTTCGATGGCGCTGCATTCTTCCTCGCTGGCGTCTTCCACCAGTTCGGCCAGGTCGATGCCCAAGGCCCGGGTCAGGTTCCACAGGGTGGCGAAGGTCGGATTGGCCTCGCCCCGCTCAATTTGAGACAGCATGGAGCGGGAGACATTGGAACTCTCGGCCAACTGCTCCAGGGTCAGTTGGCCTTTTTTGCGAACCGTGCGCAGGCGGCGGCCCAACCGGGCGACAAGTTGTGCATCTTTCATGGCAAGCAAGAATGCCGCTCACAGCAGAGCTTGTCCACCCTCAGCGGATTCTGCCAGGGAAACTCATCCGAGGAAACCCATCCCGGTAAACCCGTCTGGGGAAACTCACCCAGGAAACTTACCCAGGAAACTAACCCGGGAAACTCATCTGGGAGAATTCGG
>CAXBMB010000130.1:0-6041 GCA_963976695.1 uncultured Rhodovibrionaceae bacterium | reverse complement strand
GGGAGTAGCTCAGCCTGGTAGAGCACTACGTTCGGGACGTAGGGGCCGGAGGTTCAAATCCTCTCTTCCCGACCAACTTGAACGCGACGCGGACGTCGTTAAAAATAATTGCGAAAACACCCGTCAGCTGTGAAGCGCGGGTGTTTTTTTTGCCGCCGCCCGCCCGCGACGCGGCCCTTGCCCTCGCGATCTGCGCGGCCTGGATACTTTAGAATAATTCTCATTCCATTCAGGAATAAATAATTTAGACGGTAAAATGGCCGGGTCGGCGCGCGCCATAGACCCGTGGTTGTTTGGCGTTGCTTGAGTGCGCGCGAAACAGGCGTCGGCCTGCGATCCGGCCGCCGCGCCCGGCGTGAATTTTCAGCTCGATCGCAGGCTAAAACAAACGGTCGATGCAGAAATCGACGGCCTCCAGCATGGCCTGCTTGGCGGGGTTGTCGGGAAAGTCGGCCAGTGCGGCGCGGGCCTGTGCGCCATAGTCGCCGGCGCGGGCCTTGGCGCTTTCCAGGGTGCCGTGTTTTTCCATCAGGGCCCGCGCCTGGGCGAAATCGCCCTCCTTCTGGTTCTGGTCTTCCAGGCAGCGTTGCCAAAAGCTCAGCTCTTGCGGATCGGCTTGGGCGATGCAGAGCAGCACCGGCAGGGTAATCTTGCCCTCGCGAAAATCATCGCCTTGGTTCTTGCCGAGTTGATCGTCCGGGGCGGCATAGTCCAGGATATCGTCCACCAACTGAAAGGCGATGCCCAAGTTCATGCCATAGCTGGCCAGCGCCCGCTCGTCGCTTTCGGGACGTCCGGCGACCACCGCGCCGATCTGGCAGGCGGCGGCGAACAGCGCGGCGGTCTTGGCTTGAATGACCTCCATATAGGCGGCTTCGGTGGTCTTGATATCGTTGGCGGTCATCAGTTGATGAACTTCGCCCTCGGCGATGATGGCGGAGGCGTCGGACAGCACCTTCAGCACCTTCAAGGAGCCATCGGCTGTCATCAACTGAAAGGCGCGGCTGAACAGAAAGTCGCCGACCAGCACGCTGGCCTGGTTGCCCCAAACCGAGTTGGCGGTGGCCAGGCCACGGCGTAAATCGCTTTCGTCCACCACGTCGTCGTGGAGCAAGGTGGCGGTATGAATGAACTCGACACAGGCCGCCAAGGCCATTTGCCGCTCGCCGTCGGCCGCGCAGAGTTTTGCCGACGCCAGGGTCAGCATGGGCCGCAACCGCTTACCGCCCGCCGCGATCAGATGTCCCGCCAACTGGGGGATCAAGGCGACCGGCGACTGCATGTTCTCCAGGATGTGCGCATTGACTTTGCGCATGTCGTCGCCCACCAACGCCATCATCGGTGCGAGGCTGGGCTTTGCTGTGCTATCCTGTTGTTTGGGCTCGGCGCGGAAGGACACCGCAATTCTCCATCACTGTACTGATTGGCGCTGAAAGCTCGATCGTCGCTTGCTCTGGTGAATTTCCGGTCACCAAGGGAGAAATTCGCGGGCGGCTTGCCAGTTCTCTATTCTCGCGCAGAATAGGGGCGTAGCGCGTTGGGTCAAGCGCCACGCGCCGTTTTTCGGCGCTGGCAGGGGGGCGTGGCATTGGTTGTGTAAGAACAAGCCGCGGTTTCTCAACGAAAAGTGGCTGTTTCTTGTAGCTATACCCGTATGTCGTCGCCCGGGGCGCGACAGGGATGCCGAACTGGAATGTTGAAGCGAGACGGTAATGGGCAACGACGAAAAGGGGGCGAGGGTGAAAGAACTGGTGCGCAGCAACGATATGGTCAAGTTGTCCTGGCTTCAGGCCTTGCTAAAGGATGCGGGGATCATGCATTTCCTGCTGGACGAGCACACCTCGGTGTTGGAGGGCTCGGTCATGGCTATTCAGCGCCGTTTGGTGGTTGATGAGGACGACTATGATCGGGCGCGGACGCTGCTGCGCGCAGCCGGCGAGGAATTGAGCGAGAAAGAAGGCTTTTTCTGATCGGCCGGCTTTTCTGATCGGCCGGTGCGCCGGCGAGGTCGGACAGCCCAGGCGGGGCAGCGGCGGCGACAGGCAAAAGGGCGAGTCGGAAGACAAATGGACGGCGTTGAAAGTCGCGATCACCTGTTGGGCGGAAAGCTGAGCTTCCGGCAGCCGAAAGCCGGCTACCGGGTTGCAATCGACCCGATTTTTCTCGCCGCCTCTTTGCAGGCGGAAAAGGGAACGCGGGTGCTGGAACTGGGCTGCGGCTCGGGCGCGGCGTCGCTTTGTTTGCTGTCGCGCCTGGCCACGGTTGATGTCAGCGCGCTGGAGGTGCAGGCGTCGCTTGCCGACTTGGCGCGGCGCAACGCGCAGGACAATTGCCTGGCCGAACGCTTCAGCCTTTACCACGGTGATCTGCTCCAGCTGCCCTCGGCGCTGGGGCGGGGATTCGATCAGGTGATGATGAATCCGCCCTATGACGCCGCCGGTCGGGGCAGCGCCGCCGGTAGTCTGTCGAAGCACACCGCCCACCAAGAGGGCGCGGCGACCCTGGCCGATTGGGTTCGGCAAGGGCTGCGCTGTCTCAAGCCCCAGGGCTGGCTGACCGTGGTTCATCGCGCCGCCCGTCTCGATGACCTTCTGGCGGCCTTGCATCCCAAGTGCGGGGCGATTGAGATCCTGCCGCTTTGGCCCAAGGCCGGCCAACCGGCCAAGCGGGTGCTGATCCGGGGGCGCAAGGGAGGAAAGGCGCCGGCGCGGCTGCTGCCGGGGCTGGTCTTACATGACGACCGGGGGGGCTTTACCGCGCAAGCCCAGACGATTCTTCGCGACGGCGGCGCGCTTTCCTGGGCATGACGGTTTCCTGGGCATGACGGTCCGCGCGCAACGGTTTTGCGGGCCAACTGCCGCGCGTCCAGCCGGGGCAAGACTTGTTTTCCCCGCCAACCGCAATAACTATCCTACTGGCAGGTTAAGCCGCGCCGGGTTGGACCGTTTCGGGTTCAGTCATTTCAGGATAGTTGCCGCCGGAGGATTTTTTGACTGTGAGTTGGACAGAAAGCGTGAAGGATATCTTGCGTTGGGGGCCGCTGGGGTGGCTGGGACGCGGCCTGGCTAGGCTGCGACGGCGTCACCCAACCGTTGCGGTGCTGCGCCTGTCGGGAACGATCGGCCGGGGGATGCGCGGGCGGTCGCTTTCGCTGCAAGATCTGGCGGGTGACATTGAGCGGGCCTTTTCGCTTTCGCACATCAAGGCGGTGGCGTTGGTGATCAATTCGCCAGGGGGGTCGCCGGTGCAGTCATCGCTGATCGCCAAACGACTCCGCGATCTGGCCGAGGAGAAGGACCTGAAGGTTTATGCCTTTGTCGAGGACGTCGCGGCGTCGGGCGGCTATTGGCTGGCCAGCGTCGCCGATGAAATTTATGCCGACCGCAGTTCGGTGATCGGCTCCATCGGGGTGATTTCGGCGGGCTTTGGCTTACAAGACGCCATTTCCAAGCTTGGCGTGGAGCGGCGGGTCTATACGGCGGGTACCAGCAAATCGATGCTCGACCCCTTCAAGCCGGAGCAGGCGAAAGACGTGAAACACCTGCAAGGGCTGCTCGGTGAAATTCATGAAGCCTTCAAGGATCAGGTTCGTCTTCGGCGCGGCGCCAAGCTGAAGGTCAAGGAAGCGCAGCTGTTCAACGGACAGTTCTGGACGGGAGCCAAGGCCTTGGAGTTGGGCCTGGTTGATGGTCTGGGGGATCTGCGCGGCGAATTGCGCCGCCGCTATGGCGCCAAGCTGCGTCTGGTGCTGATCAATCCGCCCAAGGGGGGCTTTCGCCGCTTGCTTGGGTTTGGCGGCGCGACGCAGCAGCCGGCCCGAATGCTGTCGGATTTTTCCAGCGGCGATCTTGCCGGCGACCTGCTGGCCGCGGTGGAGGAGCGGGCGCTCTGGTCGCGCTTTGGGCTTTAGCCTGGGATCGACGTGGACCGACGCGTTGGGCGGGTCGCGGCGGTCGTCCAGCAGCCTTTACTGGTTGGCGCGGGAGTTCGGTTCGACATCGGCGATCAGCTTGACCCCGCCGGGATCAAACTGATCGCGTTATGCCGTCGGATTAGGCGCTTTGCAGACTTGGATAGTCGGTGTAGCCCTTGGCGTCGCCGCCGTAGAAGGTGGCGGGGTCCGGCTCGTTGAGCGGGGCGTCCTGGCTCAACCGCGCCACCAGGTCCGGGTTGGCGATGAAGGGACGGCCGAAGGCAATGAGATCGGCCTTGCCGCTTGCCAGAGCCGCAACGGCTTTTTCCCGGGTATAGCCGCCATTGGCGATGTAGGGCCCGCCAAACAGGGTCTTCAAGGCGCCATAGTCGAAATCTACCGGGGTCGTGCCGGGGAATTCCTCCACCACATGCAGGTAAGCCAATTTACGCTTGCCGAGTTCCCGCGCCACATAGCTGAAAAGCGCTTCCGGGTCGCTATCGCTCATATCATTGAAGGTGCCGGTGGGCGAAATTCGTACGCCGATGCGGCCGGCGCTGAAGACCGCCGCCGCCGCCGTGACGACTTCCAGCAACAGGCGGGCGCGGTTTTCGATGGCGCCGCCGTACCGATCGGTCCGCTGGTTGCTGCCGTCCCGGAGGAACTGGTCCAGAAGATAGCCGTTGGCCGCATGGATTTCCACGCCGTCAAAGCCCGCGTTCTTCGCATTTTCGGCCCCCCGGCGGTAGGCTTCAACGATGTCGGGGATCTCTTCCAGCGCCAGGGCCCGGGGAACGGGATATTCCGTCGCGCCTTCCAAGGAAAAGGGCGTCTGTCGGGATGCGATCGCCGACGGCGCCACGGGGGTGCCGCGGTTCGGCTGAAATTCAGGCAGGGAAATCCGCCCGACATGCCATAGCTGGGCAAAAATCTTGCCGCCTTCGCGGTGTACGCCCTGGGTGATCTTTGACCAGCCGGCGACCTGGGCCGGGCTGTGAATGCCGGGGGTGGCGGGGTAGCCCTGGCCGTCGGGCGACACCTGCGTCGCCTCGGTGATGATCAAGCCGGCGGTTGCCCGTTGCTGATAGTAGGTGACATTGAGATCCTGCGGCACATTGCCGTCGCCCGCGCGGTTGCGGGTCAAGGGCGCCATAACCGCCCGGTTGGCCAGGTCTAGGTCGCCGATGCGGGTTTTCTCAAACAGCGCTTTGGCGCTTTCGGGGGAGTTTCCGTCGTACATCTTTTTGTCCTGTTTTCTGGGGCTTGTTGGACCCGACCCGCGGTCTGTCGCATCGCGGGGCTTCGCCAAGCGCAGGTGGGGCCGATGCCAAGGCAGCGGTGATTGCTTGCTGCTGAAGATTGGGAGGAAGCAGGGGGCTTTTAGCCGGAGATGTCGAACAGCGTTTGTTCCTAAAAATCAGTAAAATATATTTCTACAAAAGTATTGATGAATTTTCAGCAGGATTTCCCCGCCACCTTCGCTGTCGCGCGGAAATCCTTCGCCCACGCCGGTCCGGGGAGCGTAGTGGGACCCCGGCAGGATCGGCCGATCCCGGCCGATCCTGCTGGATCCGGCGGATAAGCCAAGGTGGTGCTTGACCCATCGCTGGAGAGCCTTTTACAAAGACAGCATGTTTGGACTTCCATCCCTTTCAAAAATACTGGTGCTGGCCGGCATTGTGCTGGCTGTCTGGTACGGCTTCAAATTTCTTGGCAAACTTGACAAGAAACGCAAGGCTGAGGCCGCCTTGCGTGAAAAAACCGTGCCGAGACAGGGCGCCGGTCGGGGGCGCTCCGCCGGGTCGTTTGGCGATAGCGCGGTTGAGGATATGGTCGCCTGCCCCGGCTGCGGCACCTATATGCCCGCCGGGCGCAAGAGTTGCGGATCTCCCGACTGTCCGCTGTGAGCTTGCGCCGCCTGCGCCCGCGCGCTGGGTGGGCCCGGTTTTGACCGACACAGATACATATACTCTCCCTCCCTCTCTCTCTCTTATTTGTCGCCCAAGATTGCGCCAGCGGCGTGCGTCCCCGGTGAACTGCCGCGGTGGACTGCCGTGGTGGCGACGTGATCGATCGCCCGTGTAAAGCGCGTCGCCGCCGGACTTGGCGTTGTTTGCCGGCCTTTTCC
>CAXBMB010000129.1:0-6312 GCA_963976695.1 uncultured Rhodovibrionaceae bacterium | reverse complement strand
AACCGACGAGGCCAAGCCGAAAACCAGCCGTCGTCGGCCGCGCAAAGCCGCCGACGCGCCAAGCAAAGCGGCGTCCGAGGCCGAGGGTGACGCGGACAAGCCAAAGCCGCGTCGACGGAGCCGCAAGAAGGTGGACAGTCAAGCCGCCGGCGACGACAAGGCGGCGGAAACCGTCGATCAGGCCACCGAGGCCACCGAGGCCACCGACGCGCAGAGCGCCGCGCCCTTGACTCGCCAGCGGCGCACCCGCAAGCCCAAGGCCGTGACGATCCCGATCGAAACCGTCGAGAGTGACGGCAGCGGTGAGGAGGCGGCTGAGCAGGCCAAGCCCAAAACCCGTCGACGGCGCACGGCTAAGAAGAGCGCGCCCGACGCCGAGCGCCAGGCGGAAAGCCAAACCTCTTCACCCGCCGCCGCGCCGGTCGCAGCGGAACAGCCGAAACCGGCAAGCCCGAGCCAGCCGTCAACCGAGGCGTCAAGGCCAAGCCCGGCCGCCACGCCCCCGGCAGATAGCGCGCCAGCCGCTCCGACGCCCAACGCCGGCCCGTCGCAAGGCGACACCACCGTCGCCGATGCGCCGGCCAAGGCGTCGCGGCGCAAGGGTTGGTGGAACCGCCTGTTGGAGTGACGCCCGGCGCAGCGGGCTGAACGGCCAAAACGAAAAAGAGCGTCCGGGGGTTCCCTCCCCCGGACGCTCTTTTTTGGTTGTTACGCCGCTTCATTCAAACGAATAGCGCGCCGGGCGCGCTATCCTTTTTGCAGCCAGTCGCCCAGGCGCGCCACCGCCTCGGCCATGTCGGACGTCGGGCCGGCGAAAGAAAAGCGCAGCGTGCGGTTGCCGCGGAGCGGATCAAAATCCGTCCCCGGGGTGGTGGCAACCGATGTCTCGCGCAACATGCGCTGGCAAAAGGCCACCGAGTCATTGGTCAAATGGCCGACGTCCGCATAGAGATAGAAGGCGCCATCGGCCGGCGCCAAGCGATCAAACCCGGCCTTCGGCAACTCCCGCAGCAGCAGCTCCCGGTTGTGGGCGTAGGTTGTGACGTAGCCATCCAACTCGGCTTGGCAGGCAAAGGCGGCGATGGCGGCATGCTGGGAAAGCGCGGACGCCGAAATGAAGAAATTCTGCGCCAGGCATTCCACCGGACGGACCAGATCCTCCGGCAGAACCATCCAGCCCAGACGCCAGCCGGTCATCGAAAAATACTTGGAAAAGGAATTGATAATAATCGCCTTGTCGGTGAATTCCGCCGCCGAGACCGCCCGCGCGCCATAGGCAATGCCGTGATAGATCTCATCGGAGATCAGGCGAATGCCTTCGGCGTCGCAATAGCCCACCAAGGCCTTGAGCGCCTCGGCGTCCAGCATGGTTCCGGTGGGATTGGACGGGCTGGCGACGATCAGGCCGTCCAAGGCGCCCGCCGCCGCCAGCAGCTCCGGCGTCGGCTGAAACCGATGGGCCAGGTCGGTCTCCAGCGACACCACCTCCAGGCCCAAGGCGGTGAGAATATTCCGATAGGCCGGGTAGCCGGGTGCGGCCAGGGCAACCCGATCCCCGGGATTGAAGGCCGACAGAAAGGCCAGCAAGAAACTGCCGGAGGATCCGGGGGTTACCGCGATGCTGTCGGCCGACAGCGCCACGCCGTACGTCGCTTGATAGTACCCGACCAACTGCTGACGCAGCGCCGGCAGGCCAAAGGCGTCAGTATAGCCAAGCAAATCGCCCTCCAGCGCCGCTTGCGCGGCCTGACGCACCGCCAGGGGCGCGGGCGTGCCCGGCTGGCCGACCTCCATATGCAGCACCTTGTCGCCGGCGCGTTGCTTGGCGTTGGCGGCGCGCATGACGTCCATCACGATAAAGGAAGGGATCTGCCCGCGGGTGGCGACCTTAAGAGCCATGGTTAAACCTCGTTGTTGTGGCGACGCGCACGGCAAAGGCTCGCAGAGCCCCGGCCTGCGCGGTATTTTTCAGGTGCGCGCGACCGATGCCGGATGAAGACCGGACCGCAATAACCGGACCTGGGTGATTGGATTGGCCGGACGCAAGAGCAATTGACGACAGAATCGAAGCGCCAAGCGCTGGTTTCTCGGTCGATCACAGGCTAGCGGGCGATAACCGCCAGGCCATCGGAGCGGGGATCGACGCTGGCCTGACAGGCAAAGCCCTGCTCGCCTTCCAAACTGTAGGGACAGACAAAGGCGGAAACCCTATCGCTGTCGGGAACTTCCCGGCTTTTCCGCCCCGCCTCGCCCAGCGCGTCGACCGACACACCCGGTTCATAAAGCAGATCGCCGGCCGCGGTGACCCGAACCCGGGGAAGCGCCAGCGCCTCCTCAAGCGGCCTGTCCTGCTCCAACCTGGCGAAGGCGACGGTAAAGAGCGACGCCGATGTGCCGGCGGAGGCGCCGCCACTGGCGGCAAAGGTCACCCGGCCGGTGTTCTTGTTGCCAACCAAAGCCATCGACAGCGGCAGGTCATTGCCCAGGGGCTGGGGCGGCGCGGCGGCGAGCACCAGGCCGCTGCCCGGCAGCACCTGGGCGCTGCCGAAGAACTGGTTCAGGGTGAAACTGCAGGTCACGGCGTTGCCAAAGCGGTCGCCGACGACAAAGCCCGTGGCGGGAACCGCCTGGGAGTTAGTGGCGGGAACCGCCTGGGGGGCGCTGGCCCGGGCGGCGAAGATCTGATCCTGCGCCTGGACAAAAGCCTGATAGCCCTGCTGCGCGCCGCCGTCCCAGCCCTTGACCTCCACCAGGCTGTTCCAGAGCTGCGCGAACCCCGCCCCGCCGGTGACCGGCGGCGGTGGCAGGAACAGCGCGTGGTTGCCCACCTTAAGCTCCAGCGGCGCGACCAGTTCAGGCAAGTTGTTGCGAATTTCTTCTTCGGTGAACGCCACCCCGGCGCTCTGGGCCTCGGCCACCAGACGGCGCGCGAAGTCGCCCTGATAGAGATAGCCGCCGCCACGCTGGCGCAAACCGGACAGCGCAGTGGAAAGATAAGGCTGCTTCAGGCGATCACCGACCTGGTAGTCGTCGCCGTTGGGCTTGCGGAAGATTCTGGCCAGCGCCGGGTTTCCGTCCAGCAAGACGCGCGACGCCTGTAGGTCCTTCACGAAGGCCCGGCTGACCGGAAAGCCAAAGCGGGCCATCTGCTCCGCCGGGTTCATCAACCGTTCCCAGCGCTGCGTACCGTAGCGCGCATGCAGCAACGCCATGGCGCGCGGGGTTTCCGGCACCACCCCGCCGCCGGGTCCGGCCTGTGGCGCGAACAACAGGGCCTGGGCGTTCATTTCCTGCCGCGAGAAGACCAGGCACGCGCCGCCGCCGCCCAGACCGGCGCGCGAGGGCTGGGTCACCGCCAGGGTGAAAGCCATGGCCACCGTCGCGTCGAAGGCCGTTCCATTGCGCGCCAGCACATCCCGGCCGACCAAAGCGGCGTTGGGCTCATCGGCGGCCACCAACCCGGCAAAGCCCTGCACCAGGGCGACCTCGCCCTGATTGGGGTTGCTTTGACTGCAGCCCGCCAAAGTGCCCACCAGCAGGCCGGCCGCCGCAAGCTTCGCCCAAGTGGGAAGCCGAACAGCACAACGCCGCGCCTCGGGGCCACCGGCTGGCGCGCCCCCGGACTGGGTGCCCTCGGATTGGACACCCCCGAACCGGGCGTTCCCGGCCGCAAAAGACGACAGCGTCTTCCGGTCGAACGCGTTGGAAAACGGCTTCTTGAATTGCGCCCGCCTCGCAGGAATAAATTTGCCCACCACCGCTCTTGAACCCTTTAAGCAATTTAACTTGATCAAATAGATGCTGGCTCCGCTATTCGGAACCAGCCTTTCCGTTGATTCGCTTCTCTGATCTACTTATCTTAATCAAAGGTCAACCTTTCACGGCGCAATCCCCTTTCCAGCACAATCAAGGACGGACCGAACCCTTTGCCGCTTTTTTCAGCATTGTCCATCACCTTCCTGCGCGCCGTTTGGCTCGTTGTCGCCCTGCTGGTTGTCGCGGTGAACAGTGACAGGGCTCAGGCCCAGTCCCTGATCCGCGACGCGGAAATTGAACACACCATTCGGCTCTATTCCACCCCTCTTTTTCAAGCCGCCGGCTTAACCCCCTCGTCCGTTCAGATTTATCTGGTCAACGACCCCAGCCTCAACGCCTTTGTTACCACCGGAAAACACCTGTTTATCAACACCGGCCTGTTGATCCGCGCGGAAGACCCCGCCGAGGTCATCGGCGTGATCGCCCATGAAACGGGCCATATGGCCGCCGGCCACTCGCTGGGCCGGGGCGAAGCGATGAAAAACGCCTCCTTCAAGGCGCTGGCCGCCCAATTGCTGGCCGTCGGCGCGGCGGTCGCCACCGGCAACGCCGGCGCGGCGGCGGCGGTGTCGCTGGCCGGCCAGGACATTGCCCTCAAGGGACTGCTAGCCTACACCCGCGGCCAGGAACAGGCCGCCGATCAAGCCGCCGTCGGCTACCTCAAGGCCACGAAAACCTCGCCCCAGGGGCTGCTGGACTTCATGGAGATCCTGCAGGATCAAGATGCGTTGCTTTCCTCCAACCAGGATCCCTATCTGCGCACCCACCCGCTGACGCGCGAACGCGTCTCCTTCCTGGCGGAACAAACCCGATTGTCGCCCTACGCCGACACGGCGGTGAGCGATGACCTCAAGCAGCGCCACGCCCGTGTGCGCGCCAAGCTGATCGGCTTTCTCGAAACGCCTCAGGATCTGGCGAAATATTACCCGCGCGGCGACAAATCCCTGCCGGCGCGCTACGCCCGCGCCATCTCCGCCTATCGCCAAGGGCTGAGCGACGACGCCCTGCAACAGCTCGACAGCCTGATGGCCGACTATCCCGACGACCCCTATTTTTACGAACTTCGGGGACAAATCCTGTTGGAAAATGGTCGCGTCGCCGAAGCCCAGCCCGACTACCAACGGGCGGTTGAGCTGCGCCCCGGCGACCCGCAGCTCCATCTGGCGCTGGCCCGCACCCAGGTAGAGCTCAACCAGCCCACGCTGGACCAGCAGGCCGAGGAAAATCTGCAACTGGTGGTCAGCAAGGAGTCCGACAACTCCTACGCCTGGCGGCTGCTTTCCACGGTCTACGCGCGCCAAGAAAAGACGGGACTGATGTCGCTGGCGCTGGCGGAGATGCACTACACCCAAGGCAACAACGCCGACGCCAATCGCATGGCCAAGCGGGCGCTGGCTATCCTGCCCGCGCAGTCGCCCGCCTGGTTCCGGGCCTCCGACGTTGAAGCCGCCACCGACAACAAATTGAAGAAAAAGAACTAACATTCCGGCGGGCGGCGCGTCGTTCCACCGCCTTTCCCGCCAACCGACGGCGAAGGGCTGGCCCGGCGCGGCAATTCCGCCTATCTTGTGGGTCCATTGCGACCTTACCCAGACAGGGCTGCCCGTTCCTCAGGAGAATTCTATCGATGTCGACGACCGTTTTTGGCTGGTCCGCCGCTGCCGCCCTCGTGCTTGCCGTCTTGGTTGGCGGGGCGGTCTATCTCACCCAGCCCCAGGACCGCGCAGCGCAATCCAGCCAAGCGGCCCTGGCGGCCGGCGGCGATCTCCAGGAAGCGGAAACGGGCCGGGCGATCCGACGGTACCTGCTGAAGAACCCCGAGGTGTTGGTGGAGGCGATCGAGGTGTTGAAGACCCGCGCCACCCTGGCCAAGAAGGATCTCCAGAAAGTAACGCTGGCCAGCGCTCAAGAGGCGCTGTTCCAGGACCCCGCCGACCCAATCGTCGGGGCTGTCGACGGCGACGTGGCGGTGGTGGAGTTCTTCGACTACCAGTGCCCCTACTGCAAACAGGTCGCCCCCGGCTTGAAGAAGGAACTCGCCCGCGACGGCAAGATCCGCGTGGTGATGAAGGAATTCCCCATCCTGGGCGAAGTCTCGGTGATCGCCGCGCGCGCCGCGCTGGCCGCCGACAGGCAGGGGAAATATGAAGAATTCCACTGGGCGATGATGACCTTCAGGGGCAGCCTTAGCGAAAGCCTTATCTTTTCCCTGGCCAGCGAGGTCGGGCTGGATCTGGACCGCTTGAAGGCCGACATGCTCGACCCGGAGATCACCGCCCAACTGCAGCGGGTGCGGCAAGTCGCCGAGCGCCTGCAAATCAGCGGCACGCCGGCTTTCGTCATCGGCGAGGAACTGGTGCCCGGCGCCCTGTCGATGGAGACGTTCCGCAGCAAGGTTGAACAGGCGCGCGACAGCCAGGGTTGACCCGCGACTCTTTCCGCGTGGCGATCCCACGGCTTGTTTGCCCGCAGAGATCTGCCCACAGAGATCTGCCC
>CAXBMB010000128.1:0-6353 GCA_963976695.1 uncultured Rhodovibrionaceae bacterium | reverse complement strand
TCGGGGTTAAACGTGCAAACTTGGGGACAACATCGGCTTCCTGGGAAGCAAGATTCGGCGGCGCGCGTTCGATCCCTTGCGGCGCCGACCGGGACGCCGACAGGCAAAGGCCGACGCTTGGCCGGCGCCGCGGCCCGGGGGATCCGCGCCAGCCTGGCTTTGCTTGCCGCCACCGGCTTGGCGAGCGCCCTGTGGGCGAGCGCCCCGACCCAGGCCCACGCCCAGGCCAGCAAGTTGAACATCGACACCAACCAGCCCGCGCTGATTTCAGCCGACGAGGTAACCTACGAAGAAGAATTGGGCGTGGTCTCCGCCAGCGGCAACGTGGAAATTATTCAGCAGGACCGGGTGCTGAAGGCCGACAGCATCAGCTACAACATGAAAACCGACGTGGTGAGCGCCAGCGGCAATATTTCGCTGATGGAACCCAGCGGCGATGTGGTTTTCGCCGAGTTCATCGAACTCACCGGTGATTTGAAGGAAGGCGTTGTCCGCCAGATCCGTGTCCTGATGTCAGACAACAGCCGACTGGCCGCGGCCAGCGCGGTGCGGGCCGAGGGCAATGTCTCGATTTTCAGCCGCGCCGTGTTCAGCCCCTGTGAGCTGTGCAAGAAGAACCCGGAAAAACCACCGCTGTGGCAGTTGAAGGCCCGCAAGGTCACCCACGACCAAGTCAATCAGGAAATCCGCTATCGCGACGTCACCCTGGAGTTCGGTGGTGTGCCGGTGATGTATTCGCCGTACTTTTACCATCCCGATCCCACCGTCGAGCGGAAAAGCGGCTTTCTCGCCCCCAGCTTCGGCAGTTCCGACTTCCTGGGCTATTCCCTGGCCACACCCTACTATTGGGCCATCAGCGAGACCGAAGACGCCATCATCACGCCGCGGATCATGACCAAGCAACGGGCGCAGGTGCAGGGGAAATATCGCAAGCTCTTTGAAAACGGCTTTTCGAATGTCACCGGCAGCGGCACGGTGGCCGATCAGATCGAGGACGACGGTTCGATCACGCGGAACAAATTTCGCGGCCATATCGACGCCAATGCGATCTTCGACATCAGCGACGACTGGCGGGTCGGCGGCCAACTGAACGGCGCGACCGATAAAAACTACCTCCGCACCTACGGCATCAGCAGCGATTCCCGCCTGACGAGCAATCTCTATGCCGAGGCCTTCCGGGGCCGCAACTATTTCTCCGCCAACACCTTCGCCTACCAAACCCTGCGGACCGACGAGGATCAGAGCCTGCAGCCCCTGGTCTTGCCGCTTGTCGATCTCAACTACATTTCCGAACCCGGTTTTGCCGGCAGCTTCTATTCGGTCGATGGCAACTTTGCCTCGCTGACCCGGCGCGAAGGCCGCGACGCCAGCCGGGCGTCGGTCTTGGGAGCCTGGCAGGTGCCCTATACCAGCCCCTTCGGCGACGTCTACCGGCTGACCCTGCAGGCGCAAGGCGACATCGCCTACGCCAACGGCAGCAACCCCAACAGCAACTCCATCGATCCCAGCGACCCCAGGGGATCGGAATACAGCGCCCGCCTGCACCCTCAGGCGATCTTGAACTGGCGCTATCCTTGGGAATCTCAGGGCGAGACCCTGCAACAGATTATCGAACCCCAGGCCCAGGTGGTGATCGGTCCCAATGGCGGAAATCCGGGCGAAATCGCCAATGAAGACAGCCGAGATTTCGAGTTCGACGACACCAACCTGTTCTCGGCCAACCGCTTTACCGGCTATGACCGGGTCGACCCGGGCCAGCGCATCGACTACGGCTTGAAGTATTCCTTCACCACCCAAAAAGGCCTCTATTCAGAAGCCTTTGTCGGCCAAAGCTACCGCTTCTCCAAAGACGATATCTTTGCCGAGGGCTCTGGGCTGGAGGACAAGCTTTCCGATGTGGTCGGACGCCTCTATCTCCGCCCGATCGACGAACTGGATTTGAGCTACCGCTTCCGGCTGGACAAAGACGACCTGACCCAGCGACGGGCGGAGATCACCGCCACCGGCGGGGTGCCGGCGCTGCGCCTGGGAATCAACTACCTCTACCTCCAAGACACCAGCAGCAGCACCGACGCCGGCTTCACCACCGACCAAAAGGAAGAAATCACCGTGGGGGCGACGTCGCAACTCAGTCGCTTCTGGTCGGTCAAAGCCTCCTTACAGCGGGATCTGGAGATCAATAAGAACCTCAAGAGCCGGGTCGGATTTGTCTACCAGGACGAATGCTTCCTGTTCGACATCACCTTCGAACGCAAGAATTTCCAGGACGCGGAAGTGAAGTCCGACACCTCTGTCTTCATTCGCATCGGGCTTAAAAATCTGGGTGAGCTTGGCAACAGCTGACGTCCCGGCGCTCAACCACGCGCCGCCGGGCCCGCCATCGGGCGCGCTGGCGCCCCCAGCCAGGTTGGGCGACCGAGTCAGGCATGACAAAGATGCTGCTGGAGCTTTCCGCCCGATCGCCGCGCCCGTTGAATTTCAGGCGCATTTGTTTGCCACCAGAGTGATTGTCCTAACCCCTGGGATTTCCTATAGTTCGGCCGGACAATCCTGAGGACGCGCCCCACTCAGCCTTGCGTTGGAACAGTTGAAGAGCCTGTTGTCGTGACATCTCGAAAAAAATATCTGCTCGCCCCTTTCTTCCTGGTCGCGGCCTTGATCTTGTCAATGAGCATCCTTTCGCCGGTTCGGGCGCAGGAATCCATGCGCGCCGCCGCAGTCGTCAACGATGAGGTGATCTCCTATCTCGATCTGACCATGCGCTTGCGAATGGCCATTGTCGCTTCCGGCCTGGAGAACACCCAGCAGAATCGGGAACGGCTTCTGCGGCCGGTGCTACGGCAGTTGATCGATGAAAAGGTCCAACTGCAAGAGGCGGCGCGGCTGGAGATCGACGTGCCGTCCAGTTACATTGATGAAGGCATCAAAGAAATCGCCGACCGCAACGGCATGGACCAGGAGGCGTTCCTCAAGGCGCTCCGCGACCAGGGAATTTTGGAGTCCGCCCTGCGCAATCAGGTGGAGGCGTCGATTGCTTGGCAGACCATTGTCTCGACCCGGCTGCGCTCGCAACTGAACGTCAGCCAAGATGAGATTGATGAAAACGTCACGCGGCTGCGCGCCAATGAGAAGCTCAGCCAGGTCCGCCTGGCGGAAATCTTCCTGCCCTATGACCTGCCCGCCGACGAGGAAAGCGTTCGCCAGACAGCGATGCGACTGATCGAACAGATGCAACAGGGCGCCGCCTTCGCGGCGGTCGCGCAGCAATTTTCCCAATCCGCCACCGCTTCGGTCGGCGGCGATCTGGGTTGGCAGGTCGAATCCGATCTGCCCAGTGAGTTTCTGCCGGTGGTGCAAAGCATGAAGACAGGCGGGATGGCCGGGCCGATTCGCGCGCTGGGCGGCTTCTACATCCTGGCGCTGATCGATCGCTCCAGCGGCCTGGCCAACAGCCGCACCAAACTGCGCCTTTCGCAAATCCTTTTTGACGTCCCCGAGGGAAAAAAGGACGACGTCATCCGCTATGCGGTCGAGAACACCCAGGACATTTTCAGCTGCGGACAGTTGGAAAAGCTGGGCAGCGAGATTGGCGCGCCCGGCTCGGGCAGTCTTGGCGAAGTGGTGTTGTCCGACCTGCCCAACAACATCAAGGCGGCGGTTGCCGACCTTCCCATTGGCGTCCCTTCCCAGCCGATTGAGTTGAACGGCCGGATTTCGGTTTTGGTGGTTTGCCTGCGTGAAGGCGGCGAAAGCAACATTTCACCGGAACGGGTCAGCCAAGGTTTGGAGCGGGAGCGCCTGGACATGCTGTCGCGCCGCTACATGCGCAACCTCCGACGCACCGCCAACGTCGACATCCGGATCTAGGGTCGGATCCACATCGCCCCAGCTTGACGAGAGCGCCATCCAGCCAAATAGACCCGCCGGTTGATTTGTTTGTCTGGACCCAGGTGCTCTATAGCCAGAAAAGTAGCGCACCATGCCATCCCTTCCTCCCTTGGCCCTGACCATGGGCGAGCCCGCGGGCATCGGTCCCGAACTGACCCTGAAAGCCTGGCTGCTGCGCGATCAGGAAGCGCTCAGTCCGTTTTTCGTGTTGGCCGATCTTGATTACCTGGAGGATCTCCGCCGCAGCTTGGGCTATTCCCTGGAATTGCTGGCCATCGCGCGGCCCGCCGAGGCCGCCGACTGTTTCGCTCGCGGCTTGCCGGTCCTGCCATTGTCGCTGGCCGAAAAGGTAACGCCCGGGCGGCTCAGCGTGGCCAACGCCCCGGCGGTGCTGCAGTCCATCGAGCACGCCGTGGCCCTGACCCTTGCCGGAGAGGCCGCGGCCGTGGTTACCAATCCCATCCACAAGAAGGTGCTCTACGACGCCGGTTTCAGTCACCCGGGACACACTGAATTTTTAGCCGAACTGGCGGGCGGCGTTACGCCGGTGATGCTCCTGGCCAGCGATCTTCTGAAGGTCGTGCCGGTGACCATCCACCAATCCCTCAGCCAGGCTATCGCCACTCTCACCCCGGGAAAAATTCGACAGACCATTGAGATTACAATGCGCAGCCTGAAGCAGGATTTTGGCCTGCCCACACCGCGGATCGCCGTCGCCGGCCTCAACCCCCACGCCGGCGAGGGCGGCGCCATGGGACGCGAGGAAATTGACATGATCACCCCGCTGCTGGAAGAGTTGCGCCGGGAAGGATATCTGCTGCAAGGTCCCCTGGCGGCCGACAGTCTGTTTCATGCCGCCGCCCGCGCCCACTACGACGCCGCCGTTTGCATGTACCATGATCAAGCCCTCATTCCGATCAAAACCCTGGATTTCGATGGCGGGGTCAACGTCACCCTGGGGCTGCCGTTCATCCGCACGTCACCCGACCACGGCACGGCCCTGGACATCGCCGGTCTGGGCGAAGCCCGCCCCCGCAGCCTCTGCGCCGCCCTACGCCTGGCCGCCCTCATGGCGGCAAGCAAAGCCAATTCCCAGGCCGGGCGCGCATCATGAGCCAGAACGACTTTATCGCTCTGGGTCGCTTGCCCGGCCTGAAGGAAACCATCGCCCGCCACGGGCTGGGCGCGCGCAAGAGCCTCGGGCAGCATTTTCTGCTGGATCTCAACATCACCGGCAAGATTGCCCGACTGGGCGGCAATCTAACCAAGGGCACCACCATTGAGGTGGGGCCCGGTCCGGGTGGTTTGACCCGCGCCTTGCTCCTTGAGGGCGCAACCCGGGTGATCGCCATCGAAAAGGACGAACGCTGCCTCCAGGCCCTGGCGGAACTGCAAGCCGCCGCCCCCGGACGGTTGGAGGTCCGCGCCACTGACGCGCTGGGCCTGACAATCGCCCAGCTGGGCGAGGCGCCACGGCGGATCATCGCCAATCTGCCCTATAACGTGGGCACGCAACTGCTGGTCAACTGGCTTGAGGAGATCGCCGCCGACCCAAAGGTGATCGACAGCATGACCTTGATGTTTCAAAAAGAAGTCGCCCTGCGGATCATCGCCGACCCGCGCAGCAAAGCCTATGGCCGCCTGTCGATCCTGGCCCAATGGCTCTGTCACAGCGAACGGTTGTTCGACCTGCCGCCAGGGGCCTTCTCGCCACCGCCCAAGGTCGATTCCACTGTGCTTCGTTTAACGCCGCGCGCCCAGCCCCTGGCGCCGGCCAACCCCAAAATACTGGCAAAGATCACGGCTGCGGCATTCGGCCAGCGCCGCAAGATGTTGCGCCAGTCCCTCAAGAGCCTGAAGGTTCCACCGATCGATCTGCTGGCCGAGGCCGGCTTGCGCGAAACCGCCCGGGCGGAAGAGCTGTCGGTGACGGAGTTTTGCCGTTTGTCACGCTGCTATGAAAGCATGAACCGACCGCTCACAGACTAGGGTCAGATCGGTTCAAACCGCGACAGCACCGCCAATCGATCTATTGGCCGGTGCATGACAACAGAGCCGAAGCGCCCGACGCGTCTTCCAGGTCGATCACACACCAGCCCCGCACGCCAGAACCATTGACAACAAAATTCCGAAAGGCGAAATCGTCTGGTTATCGGCGTCCCAGCTCCGCCGCCATCAATGGTTTGTTAACTAATTGCGACTAAATGCATATAATAGGTGTAATCTCTTTGATTTAGACGTGGTTTGCTTTAAAACAAACCAGATTGTTTTTGACAGAGCGATAGCTGATCGTAAAAAAGGGTTGGGTTTTATGGCGACGGTACCAGGTGGAATTTTTGATCAGAACCAAGATAATTTTTCCGGCAACGACGGTTCTGTGATCAGTAATTTTCTCGACTCCCTCGGGCTCGATGATTCGCCGCTGAACGTTGTGACCTTTAACGCCGGCGGCACCTTGTCAAGCA
>CAXBMB010000127.1:0-6563 GCA_963976695.1 uncultured Rhodovibrionaceae bacterium | reverse complement strand
GACCACGGCGACGACCACGACCACGACTCTAATCACGATCCCGCCGCCGCGCCGCGCCGCAGACAGCCGGATCCGCCGCGCGACGGCGACGGCTGTTGTGCCGCCGACGGCATCGACTTCCGCGCCGAAACCCGGCCCAAGCACAGTCGCGCCTTCCGCGTAACCGGTCTGGACTGCGCTGAAGAGGTGGCGTTGCTCCGCCGGGAACTGGCCCCCCTGGTCAGCTCGGAAGATGTCTTGGCCTTTGATCTGCTCAACGGCCGGCTGTTCATTTCCGACGCAAAGCTAAGCGACCGCCAAGTGATCGCGGCGGTGGCCCGCACCGGCTTGCAGGCCGAGGTTTGGCAGCAAGGCCAAAAGCCGGATCAAGCCAGTGAAGCCCACCGGCGTCGGCAGGTCGGACTGACCCTCGCCAGCGGGTTTTTCACCCTGCTGGGTTTTGCCCTGCACGTCTGGAGCGCCGGCAGTTGGCGCATGGCGCTGATGCTGCTCTCCGGCCATGGCGCCGCGCCGGTGCCCTGGTATGAACTGGCGGCCTACAGCCTGGCGGTGTTAGCCGGTGGTCGCTACGTGGCGGTCAAGGCCTGGTACGCCGCCAAGCGGCTTCGCCCGGATATCAACCTGCTGATGATCCTTGCCGTCGCCGGGGCCTTTGTGATTGGCGACTACATGGAAGGCGCTACGGTGGCCTTTCTCTTCTCGCTGTCTTTGACCTTGGAAAGCTGGTCGATGGGCCGGGCGCGCCGCGCCATCGCCAGCTTGATGGATCTGGCGCCCAGCCGGGTGCGGCTCAAACATCCGGCCGGCGACGGCGCGGCCAGTTACGAAGAAGAGGTTCCGGTTGAAGAGGCAAGGATCGGGGCGGTTTTCCAGGTGCATCCCGGCGAGCGCATTCCCTTGGACGGGGAAGTGCTAGCGGGGACCTCCAGCGTCAATCAGGCCCCGATTACCGGCGAAAGCCAGCCCCAGGCCAAGCAGCCCGGCGAACAGGTCTACGCGGGCACCATCAACGGCGACGGCGCCCTTGAGGTCACCGTCGGCCGTGGGGTCGCGGACACCACCCTGGCCCGGATCATTCGCCAGGTCGAGCAAGCGCAAAGCCAGCGCGCCAAGAGCGAACAGTGGGTGGACCGCTTCGCCCGAATTTACACCCCCGCCGTGATGGTCCTGGCCCTGCTGATTTTTCTGCTGCCCCCGCTGCTGCTGGGCGGCGCCTGGGATTTCTGGTTCTACAACGCATTGGTGCTGCTGGTGATCGCCTGCCCCTGCGCCCTGGTCATTTCCACGCCGGTGTCGATCGTCGCAGCGCTCGCCTCGGCCGCCCGCAACGGCGTGCTGGTCAAGGGCGGCAGCTTCCTGGAATTGCCGGCAAAGCTAACAACCCTGGCGTTCGACAAGACCGGCACCCTGACCCAAGGCAAGCCCCGGGTGACCAACATCGTGCCGCTCAACGGCCACAGCGCAGCCGAGCTTCTGGCCCGCGCCGCCGCCTTGGAAGCCCGCAGTTCCCACCCGCTGGCCCAGGCGATCCTGGCCGAAGCGACGGCCCGCCAGGCGACCGGACTGCACGCCGAGGCGGTGCAGGTCCTGCCCGGCAAGGGGGTGTCCGGCGTCATCAACGGTCAGGCTTTCTGGCTCGGGTCTCACCGCTATCTTGTCGAGCGCGGCGACCATGCCCCAGCCATTGTCGCCCGGGCCGACGCCCTGCAAGCCGGCGGCGACAGTGTGGTTATCATCGGCAATGACAAGCATGTTTGCGGCCTGATCGGCCTGGCCGACGCGGCCCGCCCGGACGTTATCCCCGCCCTGCGCGCCTTACGGCAGGCGGGGGTCCAACGCCTGGTCATGCTGACCGGCGACAACCAAGCCACCGCGCAGGCCATTGCCGACGAGCTGGGCCTTCAGGAACTGCACGCCGAGCTGCTGCCCGAGGATAAAGTCGCCGCCATCGAAACATTGATCCAGGCCCCCGCCGCACCCCACGCCGCGCCGCTGGTCGCCATGGTCGGCGACGGGGTCAACGACGCCCCGGCCATGGCCCGCGCCCATCTGGGCATTGCCATGGGGGCGATCGGCGCCGACGCGGCGATCGAAACCGCCGACATCGCGCTGATGACCGATGATCTGGGCAAGCTGGCTTGGCTGATTGGCCATTCGCGCCGCGCCCTGGGGATCATCCGGCAGAATATCCTGTTCGCCCTGGGGGTGAAGCTGATCTTTGTCGGCCTCACCCTGGCCGGCATCGCCACCCTTTGGGGCGCCATCGCCGCCGACGTCGGCGCCTCCTTGCTGGTGGTCGCCAACGCCCTGCGGCTGTTGCGGATCAAGGCCCGACAGCAAGCCCCGGTCGGGTCGTAACGCATGGGGGCCACACCGCCCGGCGTCTAGCCCGCCGCGGCGGTCTCCAGCATCGAATCAAGCGTCGCTTCAATCGCCGCGATCGCCGCCGCCGCCTTGTCGCCGTCGGGACCACCGGCCTGGGCCATGTCCGGACGGCCGCCGCCGCCCTTGCCGCCAACCGCCGCCGACCCGGCGCGCACCAAATCCACCGCCGAGAGGTTGGCGGTCAAGTCGTCGGTGACGCCGACCACCAGCGACGCCTTGCCATCATTGACCGCGATCAACACCGCCACGCCCGAACCCAGTTGCTTTTTGATGTCGTCGGCCATCGGCTTGAGATCTTTGGCCGGCACCCCCTCCAGCACCTGGGCCTGAAGCTTGATTCCCTTGATTTCCTTTGCCTCGGCGCCGCCCCCGCCGCCGCTGGCCAGCTTCTTGCGGGTTTCGGTCAAGGTCCGTTCAAGCTTCTTGCGTTCTTCCAACAGCCCGGCGATCCGCTCCGGCAGTTGGGCCGGCGATACCTTTAGGGTGGCGCTGGCGCTGCTCAGCAGCGCTTCCTGGCGGGCGACATGGGCCAGGGCCTGCGCGCCGGTCACCGCCTCGATGCGCCGCACGCCGGAAGCCAGCGCCGCCTCACCGACGATCTTGAAGAAGCCAATGTCGCCCATCCGCTTCACATGGGTGCCGCCGCACAGCTCGGTCGAGTAAAAATGACCCTGAACCTTTGCCTCGCGGTCGGCGCCGCCCATCGACACCACCCGCACTTCATCGCCGTACTTCTCACCAAAGAGCGCCAAGGCCCCCTGCTCGATGGCTTCGTCGGGGGTCATGAAGCGGGTGGTCACCGCGTCATTGGCGCGGATCCGCGCATTCACCTCGGCTTCAACAACCGCCAGATCCTCCGCCGTCATCGGTTTGGGGTGGGACACGTCAAAGCGCAAGCGATCCGGCGCCACCAACGACCCCTTTTGCGTCACATGGTTTCCCAGGCGGCGGCGCAGCGCTTCGTGCAGCAGGTGGGTCGCCGAATGGTTGGCCCGCAAGGTCGCGCGGCGCTGGCCGCGGACCCGCAGTTCCACCGCCTGACCGACGGCCAAGACGCCGTGCGTCACCTTGGCTTGGTGAACATGCAGCGCGCCCAGCTTCTTCTGGGTATCGGTGACCTCGACCTCCAGACCGTCCGCGCCAAGAACCACGCCAGCGTCGCCCATCTGGCCGCCGGACTCGCCATAGAACGGCGTCTGGTTGGTCAGAAAGCCCACCTCGGCGCCAACACCGGCGGAAGACACCTCCCGACCATCGGCGACAATCGCCGTCACCACACCCTCGGCCACCTCGACTTCGTAGCCGAGGAAGTCCGTGCCGCCCAGCCGCTCCTGCAACTCGTACCACAGCTTTTCGGTCGCCGCCTCACCCGAACCGGACCAGGCGGCCCGGGCCTGGGCGCGCTGCCGCGCCATCGCCGTTTCATAGCCGGCCAAATCCACCTGCCGGTCCTGGCCACGAAGAATATCCTGGGTTAGATCGAGCGGAAAACCGTAGGTATCGTAGAGCTTGAAGGCCACCTCGCCGTCGAGCGCCTGGCCGCCGGCCAGCTTGCCGGTTTCCTCGTCCAGCAGCTTGAGACCGCGTCCCAGCGTGTCCTTGAAACGGCCCTCTTCCAGTTTCAGCGTTTCGGTGATCAGGGCCTGAGCGCGTTCCAATTCCGGAAAGGCGGCGCTCATCTCGGACACCAGGGCGGGAACCAGCTTGTAGACCATCGGTTCCTTGGCGCCCAACAAGTGCGCATGGCGCATAGCCCGGCGCATGATGCGGCGCAAGACATAGCCGCGCCCCTCATTGGACGGCAAGACCCCATCGGCGATCAGGAAGGAGCAGGAACGAAGGTGATCGGCAATGACCCGATGGGACACCGCCTGGGGGCCATCGGGATCGACCGACAAGGCGGCGGCCGATGCCTCGATCAGGTTGCGCATCAAGTCGATATCATAGTTATCGTGCTTGCCCTGCAAGACCGCGGCGAGCCGTTCCAGCCCCATGCCGGTGTCGATCGAAGGCCGGGGCAGCGCGACCCGTTCTTGCTTGGACAACTGCTCGTATTGCATAAAGACCAGGTTCCAGATTTCGATGAACCGGTCGCCGTCTTCATCCGGGCTGCCCGGCGGGCCGCCGGGAACGCCGGGGCCGTGGTCAAAGAAAATTTCGGAACAGGGTCCGCAGGGACCGGTATCGCCCATCGACCAGAAGTTATCCGAGGTGGGAATGCGGATGATCCGATCTTCACCGAGCCCGGCGATCTTTTTCCAAAGATCGAAGGCCTGGTCGTCTTCGGAAAAAACCGTCACCAGGAGCTTGTCCGCCGGTAGGCCATAGACCCGGGTGATCAGATCCCAAGCCATCTCAATGGCCTGATCCTTGAAATAGTCGCCGAAGGAGAAGTTCCCCAGCATCTCGAAAAACGTGTGGTGGCGGGCGGTGTAGCCGACATTCTCCAAGTCATTGTGCTTGCCGCCGGCGCGCACGCATTTTTGCGAGGTGGTGGCGCGGCTGTAAGGGCGCTTTTCCTGGCCGGTAAAGACGTTCTTGAACTGAACCATGCCGGCGTTGGTGAACAGCAACGTCGGATCATTGCGCGGGACAAGCGCTGAGGAGCCCACAACCTCGTGGCCATGGTCTTTGAAGTAATCCAGGAACTGGCTGCGAATCTCTCTGGTGCTGGTCATGATTTTTTCGTGGTCTCGCTCAAAAACAACGCGGCGGCGCAGCGAAGGCCACGCGGTACAAATAGCGGTTTGGCGGTTGTAGCGTGGTCCCTCGGGGCTGTCCAGCAAGGGCCGCGCTTTTGCGCTCACTTCGCCCGACAATCGGCGGGCGTCCGGGCAATCGGCTTTTCCAGCGCCGGATCCCGCGCCGCGCCCAGCCGTGGCGCCGTCAGATCCCGAGACGTGGGAGGCGCCGAGGTCTTGCCGACGGTTTCCCAGCCGGACCGCTGCCGGAGCGGGGCCCCGGTTTTCGAACTTTTTGCCGTCAGGAGGTGTTGGGCGCTGACAAGCTTTGCTACAAACGGTGTGGTCAGCGGTCGCGCCAACATCGAGCCCGGCGATCTTTTGTGCCGGCAATCTTTGTGCTTCGGGCAATCTGTTGTCCCGGCGACTTTTTGCTTCGGGCGCAGCGGACAGCCAGGCCAGCAGCGCCGGGCCGCGCTTCCGTTCTGTGCAACCGTTCTGTGCAATCGGGCTGCCGCACACGGAAGCACAGAACGGAGACACAGGACGAAAACAAGGGATGGAAACACGAAATTGAACCACCGGGACAGGCAGCCATGACTCCAGGCAGAGCGCCGACAGGAAAAGGCAAGAAACCTCCCGCCGTCGGCTGGGCGCTGGCGGCGCTGCTGCTGCTCGCGCCCAGCCTGGCGCGCGCCGCGCCGCCGATCACTTACGGCGCCTGGACTCTCCAGTGCGAAACCGCCGTCAACACCGCAAAGGAATACTGCCGGCTGACCCAGTCCACCTTTTTCGACGCCAACCAGACCGAAAGGCTGCTCCAGGTGGTGATCGCCCGGTCCGGCAACAGCAAGAATCTCGGCCTGCTGCTGTGGCTGCCACTCGGCATTTCCTTGCCGATGGGAACCTTTTTGCAATCGGCCGACAACGAGCCGCTGGAATTGGTCGTCGAACGCTGTGAACGCAACGGCTGCCGGGTCGAGGTTGAGTTGGACTCCGCCTATCTGGATCTCTTGCAACAGGCCGACGAAGCGCGGGTCCTGGTCCACGACCGGTCGCGCGAGCTGGCGGAACTGCCCTTTTCCCTGATCGGCTTAACCGAGGGTCTGCAAGCCCTGCGCCAGCGATTGGGAAATCCAAGCAACTAGCGCAGCGTGCGCTTGATGGGGCGCCTATCCAGCAGCCTTGAAATCAGTCCAGCATTCGCTTTCGCCAGTCATTCGTTTTCGCCATTGAGGTCGGAAAGACTGCCCCCGGCAATCCAGAGGGCCGCAATCAAGGTCTGGCTTCGCCCTCTGCCCAAAGGGGCGGTTGCCCGCCGTCTGTCGCCCGCCGTCTAGCGCCGGCCGTCTAGTGCCCGCAGTCTGTCGCCTTGAAGCGCCCGTCCCCGCAAGCAACGTCATCTTGGTATTTGTGGCGGTTTCGTCAAGAAAGGCGGTTTGGTCAAGAAAGACAGGCGACGGGGTTCAAGGCGCATGCGGGGCAAGTGCGGCGCAA
>CAXBMB010000126.1:0-6788 GCA_963976695.1 uncultured Rhodovibrionaceae bacterium | reverse complement strand
TCCCGATTGCCGCAAGCCGGAACAGCGGACGCCCGCTTGCGGAACAGGCAGCCAACGATGGCGGCGGTCAAACCGCGCTTTCACCGTAATAGAGCGCCACGGCGTGCTTGGCTTCAGCGAAGAACAGCCAGCGTTCCACCAACAGCCCGACGGCATGGGCCGCCAACGCGAAAACCAGCAGCAGACGGGCCAGAGGGCCGGGAAGACCGGCCAGCAACAACAACAGCGCCGCCGGCAGGGCGAACCCTATCAGCAGCGCGATCCGGCGCAGTTTTCGGGCATGTTTGCGGGCAATCTTGAAGCCCATTTCCTGCATCAAATAGTTGGCTTGACTGTGGGGGCCCTCCAGCAGGGAAAGCCGCCCCAACCCGCCCAGGCCGGTGGCGCTTGCCATGGTGCTGGTGGCCGGATGGCGCGCCAAGCGCCACCAATAGACCAGCTTCATCGCCAGCGCCGCCAGCAGCAGCAGCGCGGCGGCCCGGCTCACCGCGGCCTGTCCCTCGCCCGCCAGCCGCATGATGAAGTCCAGCAACAGCAGGCCACTGCCGCCGCCGAGCAGCAGGAACCCCACCGGAACCAAGGGAGTAGACCAGGCCGGCACCGGCTTCAGCACGGCATAGATCATCGCCGTGCAGAACAGGGTAATTACCGCCATCGCCGCCGACAGCAGCGCGAAGACAACCGGCACCGCGCCGGACTGCCCCCAGGTCAAGGCCAACCCGACCGCCGGGAGATAGCTGAGCAAGGCGGCCAGCCCTTCGCGGCTGAGCCAGGAGGACCGCCATTGGCTCACGGCGCGCCAGGCGCGCTCGGGGTGGCCCAGGTGGAAGGTCGAGGACAGCAGGCCGCCGGTAACCAGCGCGAAGGCCACCGCCAGCGCCGCCCAGCCGGTTTGACTTTCCGGGCCAAGCCAAGCGATCAGGCGCGCCAGCGCCAGACAGAACAGCAAGCCATAGCCCGCGCCGCTGGCGGTGGTGAAGAGGATGACGGACTTGGCCGGATGCATGTTCTCTCTTTCTCAGCTTCTCAGCGGGTCAGAATACGATCAACCCAGCGCGCCAGCAGCCCCGCCTGGTCTTCGCCGGCCGGCGCCAGCAAGCCGGCCGCCGCCGGCTCGTCGCTCGGCTGGCGCGGCCGCGGCGGCAAGTACTTGTTGGTCGGCTTGCAGCCCATTTCCGGCAGCAGGTCGTACCCCTGCCGCTCGGCCACCAGTTGACTGACCGGCGAGTCGGGATCGCCCAGGTCGCCAAACGACCGCGCCCCCGCCGGACAGCTGCTCACACAGGCCGGCACCCGGGATTGCTCGGGCAGTTTCTCGTTGTAGATCCGGTCGATGCAGAGCGTACACTTCTTCATCACGCCGGCGTCCTCGTCATACTCGCGCGCGCCATAGGCGCAGGCCCAGGAACAGAGCTTGCAGCCGATGCAGGCCTCGGCATTGACCAGGACAATGCCGTCTTCGGCGCGCTTGTAGGAGGCCCCGGTCGGACAGACGCTCACACAAGGGGCGTCCTCGCAGTGCAGGCACGACTTGGGAAAGTGGACGGTTTGACTGCCGCCGTCCGCGCGCACCGCCTCAAAGGAGTGAACCCGGTTGAACCAGACGCCGGAAGGATCGGCGCCGTAGGGGTCCCTGTCGGTCAGCGGCGCGGCGTGGCCGCCGCTGTTCCATTCCTTGCAACTCACCGCGCAGGCATGACAGCCGACGCAGATATCCAGGTCGATCACCAGGCCCAGCTTGGTCTTACCGGGGTTTTTCGGCAGCGAGGTCATGGCGCTACTGTTCCTCCGCGTCAGAACCGGGCAGTTGACCCACGCCGCCCAGCCATTCCCGGTGGCGAGGTTTCTTGCCCGCCTCGGCTTCTTCCTCACCGGTGGCGAACGACGCGCCGTAGCGCAGCCAGAACGGCCGCGAACCGGCCTGGCTCTGCGAGATCTGTTGCGGCAAGGCGGGGGCCGGCTCGGCCGCCTCCTCGGCGCTGCAGGGTTGCAGCGTCACCCGCAGATCGAACCACGCGGCCTGGCCGGTTATCGGATCGGCATTGCCGGTGGCCGGGCGTTGGTCGGACGCCGGCAACAGGTCGGGGATAATCTGGTTCAACAGAAAGCTCTTGCGGGCTTCGGGCGCGTCGGGCGCCAAGCCCCAGGCGCCGGCGCGTTTGCCGATGGCGTTCCAGGTCCAGACCGTGTCCGGGTTGACCCCCGCCATGATCTTGACCTGCGCCTTGACCCGCCCGTGGGCCGAAACGATCCAGACCCAGTCGTCGTCGCCCAGCCCCTTCGCCGTCGCCGTTTTGGGGTGAATGTGCAGTCGGTTGCGCGCGGTGATTTGGCGCAGCCAGGCGTTTTGCCCGCCCCAGGAGTGGTAGAGATGCATCGGCCGCTGGCTCAAGGCGTGCAGCGGATAGCCCTCGGCGTCGCCTTGCGCCTCCTCGAACGGCGGATACCACAGCGGCAGGGGATCGAAGAAGCGTTGCAGCCGCGCGCGCTTTTCCAGCGGCGCCGGATGCGGGCCCTTGCCCTGCCCGGCCAGTCGAAAGCGCTGCAGGGGTTCGGAATAGAGCTGAAACAGGATCGGATCGGCGGTGGGGATCCATCCCAGGTCGCGGGCCTTTTCCAAGTACGCCTTATTGGCCTGTTTCAGGTAGTGGGTTTCGGCGGGCAGATCCAGCCGCCAATGGCAGCCGTTTTCGATATAGCGGGCAAGTTGATTTGGGTTCGGGGCGCCGCGCCCCTGATCCTGCCCCGTCGCGCCGCGCCAGCCGGCCAGGGACCCGATGCCCGGCAGGCGTTCATGGTTGACCAGGTAGTCGGCGTAGCCGCCCGGATATTTCGCCGCGCCGGACGGGGTGACAAATCCCGGCAGGCCAAGCCGCCCGCCCAGTTCGAGCAGCACGTCCTGAAAGGGGCGCACGTCCCGGTCAGGCGCCACCACCGGCTGGCGAATGGCGTCGCCGGGACCTTGCGCGCTTGAGATCGGTCGGTCGAGCAGCGAGATGCAGTCCCAGCGCTCCAGATAGGTGGTGTCGGGCAGCACCAGATCGGCGTAGGCCACCATCTCGGAATCATAGGCGTCGGAGTAGATGATTTTTGGGATTTTATAGCGACCGTCGGGATGCTTGTCGGTCAGGTAGTGGTGCGTCGCCGGCAAGTTCATGGCGCTGTTCCAACTCATGTTCGCCATGTAGAGAAACAGCACTTCGATATCGTAGGGATCGGCCGCCCAGGCATTGCGCAGCAGCAGATGCATCAGCCCGTGGGCGGCCAAGGGATAATCCCAGCTAAAGGCATGATCGATGCGCAGCGGCGTTCCGTCGGCCGCCACCAGCAGATCCTCCGGCCCGCGGGTAAAGCCCAGCGGCATGCCATGAAGCGGCGCGCCCGCCCGCTGTTCCCGGCCCGCCGGATGGGGTCCGGGCGGTATGGGTTTGGGAAAGGGCGCCTTGGCGCGGAAGCCGCCCGGCACATCCACCGATCCCAACAGCAGTTGCAACAGATGCAGGGCCCGGGTGGTTTGGAAGCCGTTGGCGTGGGCGGAAATCCCGCGCATGGCGTGGAACGACACCGGTCGCCCGACAATTCGATCATGGCGTCGCCCGGTCCAATCGGTCCAGGGCTGCTCAATCACCACCTCCTGCTCGAAGGCGACCCGGGCCAGTTCGGCGGCCAGCCGACGGATGGTGGCGGCGGACACGCCGGTGCGCGCCGCGGCCGCCTCCGGCGCATAGCTCGGATCGAGATAGCGGCGGGCCAGCAGTTCAAACACCGGGTGGGCCTTGCGGCCATCGGCCAGGGTGACCTCGCCGACCAGACGGGGCGCCAGATCAACATCCAACGCCGAGACCACCGCCTGCCTCTGGCTGTCCCAGGCCAGCGGCCGGCCGTCCGGATCGCGGGCGAACAAACCGTCTTGCGCGCCGTCGGGATCCGCCACCACCAGCCAGGGCGCATTGCTGTAGCGGGCCAGGTAGTCCAGATCGATTTTGTCCGCCTTGAGTAGCTCATGAACCAAGGACAGGATCAACAGGCCATCGCTGCCCGGACGGATGCCGATCCATTCATCGGCGATGGCGGAATAGCCAGTCTGGATCGGATTGACCGAAACAATCTTTGCCTGCTGGGCACGCTTCAGCCGCCCCAGGCCAATCTTCAAGGGGTTGGAGGCGTGATCCTCGGCCACGCCGAAGATCATCAGATACCGACAGTGTTCCCAATCGGGCTCGCCAAATTCCCAAAACGACGACCCGATGGTATAGAGCCCCGCGGCGGCGATGTTTACCGAGCAAAAGCCGCCATGCGCGGCGTAGTTGGGCGTCCCGTACTGCTTTGCCCACCAGCCGGTCAGCGCCTGGGATTGATCTCGTCCGGTAAAGAAGGCCAGCCGACGCGGGTCGTGTTGGCGCGGCCCCGCCAGCCAGTCGGTGGCGAGGCGCATTGCCTCGTCCCACTCGATTTCCTTAAACCGGCCCTCGCCGCGGGGACCATCGCGCAGCAGCGGCTTGCGCAAGCGCGCCGGGGACTTGTGCTGCATGATCCCCGCCGCCCCCTTGGCGCAGAGCACGCCTTTGTTCACCGGGTGGTCGGGATTGCCCTCGATATAACGAATTTCATTGCCGCGCAGATGCACGCGCAGGCCGCAGCGGCAGGCGCACATATAGCAGGTGGTGGTTTTAACCTGATCCGACACCTTCGGCGAGGTCGCGACGCGTTCCTCCGGCGTCGCAAAGGGGTTCCCCACGATGGCCTGTTCTCCTCCCACTCGCCGCAGGGAGCATTCCTGGCTGCGGACATTCCAATCAGAGGATCTGTCGTCCTCTTTCATCCCCCACCTTTACCGTCCGCGAAAAAAGGCGCAATCGATTTACGGTGAACGCACGGAAAAATTATTACCGGCCGCGCCCTGTCGCCCCCACCGACCGTCCGCCCGTCCAGCCCGGGCGGCGATGTCGCCCAGCCCGGGCGCCGCGAAAAAAAAGACCCCGGCCCGGCGTGTCGCCAAGCTCGGGGCCCTTGCGGTCGGGGGCGTTGGATCCGGCCCGATGCGCTTCAAGTGAGCAAGCGCGGTCTGAAGGGGATGAGGTCGTGATTCCGCGTCAACCGATCCCAGGTTAACGCACCAACTCACCACCCTTGTAAACCGCCCGATGGTTGGCCGGATCGGCGGCCAGGGCGATATCTTCCGTCGGGTTGCCGTTGACAATCAGCAGATCGGCCACCTTGCCTTCGGCGATCTCGCCGCGATCCTGCAACCCCATCAGATCAATGCCGTTGTAGGTGCCGCACACCAGCGCCTCGGTCGGCGTCATCCCATATTCCACCATGAAGGCCAGTTCCTGGGCATTTTCGCCGTGCCGGTTGAAGGGGGTGCCGGCGTCGGTTCCCAGAGCAATCTTGCCGCCCGCCTTGTGGAAGGCCTTGAAAGAAGCCAGGTGGTTTTCGGAAATCCGCAGGGTTTTTTCCACCGCGTAGGCCGGGATCCCCTTGTCGGCGTTGTTGGCGATGTTCTTCAACGCCGAGATGGTGGGCACCATATAGGTGCCGTTGTCGATCATCTCCTGAATACAGATCTCATCCAGGAAAATGCCGTGCTCCACCGAGCTGATCCCGGCGTGGACCGCGTTGAGAATGCCGTCGCGCCCCTGCGCATGACTGGCGGTGCGCTTGTGGAAGCGGGTGGCCTCCTGCACGCCGGCGCGCATTTCCTCCGGCGAATAGTGGGCGTCTTCCGGATTGACCCCGGGGGTCATCACGCCACCAGTCGCCATGATCTTCACCAGATCGCAGCCGGCGTGAATTTGCTCGCGCACGGCCTTGATCACATCGTCGCAGCCATCGGCGACACGGCCCCAGCGATTGCCGTGGCCGCCGGTCATGCAGATCATCTTCCCCGAGGCGTAGATGCTGGGGCCCTGGAACCGGCCCTTGTTGATCCAGTCGCGCACGGCGAATTCCAGATAATCCTTGCCGCCGCAGTCGCGCACTGCGGTCACGCCGCCGCGCAAGGTTTCCTGAGCCTGGAACAGCGTCAACATGGAAATTTCGCCGTCCTGCATCTTGGTGCGATCGGCGCCCGGATCATTGGAGCCGGTCATGGTCAGGTGAACGTGGCAGTCGACCAAGCCCGGCAGCAAGGTTGCCCCCTTGGTGTCGACCTTGTTGCCGGCAAAGCCCTCGAAATCGGCGGCCGGCCCGACCTTGGCGATGCGGTCGTCTTCCACCAACACCGCAAGCCCCTCACGCAGCTTGCCCTTGCCATCAAAAATCAATCCACCCGAAAATAACGTGGCCACGACGATGCTCCTCACAAAGTATTTTTATTGGATTGCTGTGATCTGCCAAAAAGCGCTGCGCAACGCAAGTCACAGCGCTTATGCCCCGACCGCCCCGGGCCAAGCGGACCCGGCCCCAACAGGTAAAACCGCCGCCGGCTTCAATGTCACAGAAATATTCCTATGAACAGAACGCCGCCCTTGTTATCCCTTTACGCCACAATGGCGCTAAGCAGTTGTCTCAAATGCAAGAATACGACATTTTATATTTAACAACCCGTTAGCAATTTGCGCCGATTGTGGTCGAAATGGAAAAAGCCTTTTTTAGAGGGAAACAACGTGATGCCACGCGATGATTGGGACCTATTTGCCGGCGAAAGCTCTCGCCCCGCTCCCCTCTGGCATGAGGGCGACGATTCCGACTCGCTGGATCTGGTGGACCCGGCGCCAGACGACCCGGACGACGACGGGGATGAGCACGACGGGGATGAGCACGACGAAATCGATGAGCTGGACGAC
>CAXBMB010000125.1:0-6940 GCA_963976695.1 uncultured Rhodovibrionaceae bacterium | reverse complement strand
TTGAGATTGTCACCTGGCGGCAGTTGGGTCTGCACGACAAGCCGATGGTGCTGGTTAACATCGCCGGATTCTGGGACCCGCTGATCGCGCTGATCAAGCATCAGGTCGACTGCGGGTTTCTGCTGCCGGCGCAGCTCGCCTTCATCATCGTGGTCGACAATCCGGCGGACGTTTTTCAGGCCATCGCCGACGCGCCCACACCAAAAATCGACCCCTCCAGCAAGTGGTCCTAACCAACCACCGGCGGCGCGTTCAGCCCGGCGCCGGCTGTGGCCGATTGCGCGGTCCGGCCATGAAGGACTTGCCGCGACGGCTGCGCTGGTTATATTGCAGCGCGAAACACTCACAAGTCACCGATGGATGGGCACTATGGCAAAGATCAAGGTAAAAAATCCGATCGTCGAACTCGACGGCGACGAAATGACCCGAATCATCTGGGCATTCATCAAAGACAAGCTGATCCTCCCCTATCTTGACGTTGATCTAAAATATTACGACCTGAGCGTTGAAGAACGCGACCGCACCGATGACCAGATTACCGTGGACGCGGCCAACGCCATCAAGGAACACGGCGTGGGCGTCAAGTGCGCCACCATTACCCCCGATGAACAGCGGGTTGAAGAATTCAGCCTGAAGAAAATGTGGCGCTCGCCCAACGGCACCATCCGAAATATCCTGGGTGGCACCGTGTTTCGCGAACCGATCATCTGCGCCAATGTTCCCCGGCTTGTTCCGGGCTGGACCCAGCCGATCGTCATTGGCCGTCATGCCTTCGGCGATCAATACCGCGCCACCGATTTTAAAGTGCCGGGTCCGGGCAAGCTGACCATGACCTTCCAGCCCGACGACGGCGGCGAAGCGCAAACCTTCGAAGTTCACGATTTCCCGGAAGCCGGTGTGGCCATGGGCATGTACAACCATGACGAATCGATTCGCGGTTTCGCCCGCGCCTGCTTGAACTACGGCCTGCAGCGCGGCTGGCCGGTCTACCTCTCCACGAAGAACACCATCCTCAAGGCCTACGATGGCCGCTTCAAGGACCTCTTCCAGGAAGTCTACGAAGCTGAATTCGAAGCCAAGTTCAAAGCGGCCGGCGTCACCTACGAGCATCGCTTGATCGACGACATGGTGGCCTGCGCGATGAAATGGAGCGGCGGCTTCATCTGGGCCTGCAAGAACTACGATGGCGATGTGCAGTCCGACACGGTGGCCCAGGGCTTTGGCTCGCTCGGCCTCATGACCTCGGTGCTGATGACCCCCGACGGCAAGACCGTCGAAGCGGAAGCCGCCCACGGAACGGTAACCCGCCACTACCGGATGCACCAGCGCGGGCAGGACACCTCCACCAACCCCATCGCCTCGATCTTCGCGTGGAGCCGTGGCCTGAAATATCGCGGAACTTTCGATGAAACGCCGGAGGTGGTGAAGTTCGCCGAGACTCTGGAGCAGGTTTGTATCGAAACCGTCGAAAGCGGCTTCATGACAAAGGATCTGGCGTTGCTGATCAGCCCGGATCAAACCTGGTTGACCACCAACCAGTTCCTCGAGAAGCTGGACGAAGGTCTACAGGCGAAAATGGGATGAGAATGATGACACGGCGTGGTTTTTTTGGCGCGCTCGGCGCCTTTCTTCTGTTGGTTGGTTTGGGGGTGAATTCGGCGTCGGCGGAATCCGATCTGGAGAATACCCTGGTCATGGAGCTCAAGAGCGGAAAGGTTCTGATTGAGCTGTTTCCGGATATCGCGCCCAAGCATGTTGAGCGACTGAAGACCTTGGCGCGTCAGGGCTTTTACGACGGCCTGCTGTTCCACCGGGTTATTCCGGGCTTCATGGCCCAGACCGGTGATCCGAGGGGCGATGGCACCGGCGGGTCGGATCTACCCGACCTTCCGGCTGAGTTTTCCAGCTACCCCTACAAACGGGGCACCCTGGGCATGGCGCGCAGCAACCGCGTTGACAGCGCCAACAGCCAGTTCTTCATTACCTTCGACAATGCCGATTTCCTCAATGGCAAATACACGGTATTTGGCAAGGTGGTCGACGGCATGGACAATGTCGACAAAATCAAAATGGGGACGAGCACCAACAACGGCGCGGTCACCAATCCGGACAAGATTATTTCCCTGCGTGTGTTGGCTGACGTACAGTAGGTCTTCACCCTGCGAAACGGCCCTGCCGGTTGCGGTCTTCTGGACCGATGAACCGGCAGGGCCTTTGTCTTTTCCCCTCGCGCCGAGGGGACAGGGCAACACCGCCCCTTGAACTGTTCTTCCCAAAGGGAGTTTCCCGCTATGAGCAACGATCCAGAAAACACCCTGGTCCTGACCCTAAAAGACGGCGAGGTCACCATTGCCCTGCGCCCGGACCTGGCGCCAAACCATGTCGCACGTTACAAGGAGTTGGTGCGCGAAGGCTTCTATGACGGCCTGAAGTGGCACCGGGTAATTGATGGCTTTATGGCGCAGACCGGCTGCCCGCAAGGCCGGGGAACCGGCGGCTCGGGTCAGAACATCAAAGCCGAATTCACCGAGGCCCCCTTCAGCCGCGGCGCCCTGGGCGCCGCCCGCGCGCAGCACCCCGACAGCGCCGACAGCCAGTTTTTCATCTGCCTGGCTGACTCCGCCTGGCTCGACGGACAGTATACCGTTTGGGGCGAAGTGATCGACGGCATGGAACATGTGGACGCCATCCAGAAAGCCCCGGCGGGCGATCCTTCCGGCACCGTTCCCAACCCCGACAACATCGTCACCATCAAGATCTCGGCCGACCTGTAACGCCTCGCCGTCACGGCTGAGGCGATCGGAAAGCGATAATAAGAACAAGCAAAGGCGGTGTCCCCGGACACCGCCTTTTCCTGTGCCGCTTATCTTCCTCTAATCGATTGATAAGCGGCGGAGTCACGGATGAACCGGAATCACCAGGTGGTTCCAATTCATCCGATCCGACGCTAACCCGCCATCCAGAGGTGGCGGACCCGACGACCACTCGAAACCTCTTCCACCGCCGAAAGAATGGCCTGGCTGTCCAGGCCATAGGCACGGTAGAGGTCTTCCAGGTTGCCGCTTTGGCCAAAGTGCTCCACCCCCAGGGCCTTGACCCGCTGACCGCAGACCCCACCCAGCCAGGACAGGGTAACGGGGTGGCCGTCCAGCACGGTCACCAGGGCGGCGTCCCGGGGCAACTGTCCCAACAGACGTTCAACGTGGCTTTGCGCGCCGTGCTGGCCGCGCTCGCGCGCCCGACCCGCCGCCTGCCACCCGGCATTGAGACGATCGGCGGAGGTAACGTTCAGCAGCCCCACATCCCGCCGGTCTTCACTCAGCAGCCCAGTGGCCTCGATCGCCTCCGGGGTCACCGCGCCGGCGCAGACAATCGCAACCTTGCAACTCGGCCCGGGCGGACGCAGCCAATAGCCCCCTTGAATGATCTCGTCGCGCAGCATCGGCGTCATCTCCCGACGCGGCTGCTCCAGGACGCGCGTTGACAGCCGCAGGTAAACCGCTCCACCCTTTTCATCGCGCAGCCAGTTTTTCTCATCGGCGGGAGCCTCGCCGTCGCGCTGCATATAGTCGAACGACCAGGCCATGATCGCCGCCAGTTCATCGGCAAAGGCCGGTTCGAAGGACGCCAGTCCATCCTGCGCCATGCCGATCAACGGCGTGGAAATTGACTGATGGGCCCCGCCTTCCGGCCCCAGGGATATGCCCGACGGCGTCGCCACCACCATAAAGCGGGCGTCCTGGTAACAGGCGTAGTTGAGAGCATCCAGCCCCCGCTGAATGAAGGGGTCGTACAGCGTGCCGATCGGCAGGAGACGCTCGCGAAACAGCGAATGAGAAAGCCCCAGCGCCCCCAGCAGGATGAACAGGTTGTTCTCGGCAATGCCCAGCTCCAGATGCTGGCCGGTGGGACCCCGGTCCCACTTTTGCGCCGACACCACCTTGCGCTCCCGAAAGGTGTCGGTGATCTCCTGGCGCGAATAGAGCCCGCGACGGTTCACCCAGCCGCCCAGGTTTGTCGACACGGTGACATCGGGTGACGTGGTGACGATGCGATCGGTGAAGGGCTCCTTGCTGCGCGCCAAATCGTTCAGAATCTTGCCAAAGGCCTCTTGAGTCGACGCCGACGCCGACGCGGCGTAGCTGAGTTGGCTGGGCACCGCCAGCCGCGCCGCCTGATAACGGCGGGTGCCCTGGGCGTTGAAGGGAACCGCGTCGAGAAAGGCCTGCAAACTTTCATGCGAGTCCTCCAGGCCTTCGAACCGCTCCCATTCCCGCCCGGATTGGACCGCCATGCGGGCCTGCAATTGGGCCATTTGATCCAGGGTCATCAGACCCGAATGGTTGTCCTTGTGACCGGCCAGCGGCAGGCCGTAACCCTTGACCGTGTAGGCGAGGAAACAGACCGGGCGGGTGTGATCAATGGCCTGGAACGCCGCCAGAATGGTGGGTAGGCAGTGTCCCCCCAGGTTGGTCATCAGCGCGGACAGCGCGCCATCGTCGCGCCGCGCCACCAGCGCCAGCGCGTCGCTGTCGCCGACCAGGTCCCGTTCCAGCACCTCCCGCCAGGCCTGTCCCCCCTGGAAGGTCAGCGCCGAATACAGCTGATTGGGACAGCGATCAATCCACCGGCGCAGCGCCGCGCCGCCCGGCTCGACAAAGGCGGCTTGCTGCAAATGGCCGTACTTCAGGGTCACGACTTCCCAGCCGAACACCTTGAAGACCTGCTCCAGACGCTCATAGAGCCCCTCGTGCACCACCCCGTCCAAGCTCTGCCGGTTGTAGTCGATGATCCACCAGGTATTGCGCAGATTGTTCTTCCACCCTTCCATCAGCGCTTCGAAGATGTTGCCTTCATCCAGCTCGGCATCGCCGACCAAGGCCACCATCCGTCCGGTCGGCTGTTCGGCGTTCAAACCATGGCCTTCGAGATAGTCCTGAACCAAAGAGGTAAAGGAGGTCATCGCCACGCCCAAGCCGACCGACCCAGTGGAGAAATCCACGTCGTCGCCGTCCTTGGTGCGCGAGGGATAGGACTGCGCGCCGCCCAGCGCGCGGAAATTTTCCAGCTTGTCGCGGGTCTGATTGCCCAGCAGATATTGAATGGCGTGAAAGACCGGGCTGGCGTGAGGTTTGACGGCGACACGATCCTCGGGCCGCAGCACGGAAAAATACAGCGCGGTCATCAAGGAAACCAAGGAGGCGGAGGAAGCCTGATGGCCACCAACTTTGAGACCGTCCACCGACGGCCGCAGGTGGTTGGCGTTGTGGATCGTCCAGGATGCCAGCCACAAAACTTTCCGCTCCAATGCCCGCAGGGCGGACAACTGCGCCGGAGACGTCGCCACGCTTCCGCTTTTTCTCGCCTTCGTCATATCAAACCTCTTTTCCGCGCGCCCCGCCAAAGCTCAAAGGTCAACGCTCACCTCAACAACACCGGCGCCGCGCCCCAGGCGGGTGGCTTTTCCCGACCACCCCCGACAGCAAGGACCATCGCCATTTTCGACGCAACGGGGCAAAAGGTGTTGCTAAAATACTGCGTTAGATCATATCTTTTTGGAAGTAAATTTCCCAAATCCTTTGCAAAAGAGAATGATCTGCCAATGTCTGTTTTGGATGCCATCGATCGCAAGATTCTGAAAACCCTTCAGGCCGACGGCAGGATAACCAACCAGAATTTGGCCGACGCGGTCGGCCTGTCACCGTCGCCCTGCCTGCGCCGGGTCAAGGCATTGGAGCAGCAGGGCGTCATTTCCGGCTACACCGCCGTGCTGGATCAGGAGAAAGTCGGCCTGTCGCTCAATGCATTCATTTCGGTGAAACTGGAAAAGCAGGGCGAAGAGCAGATCACCACCTTCGAACGGGAAATGACCGCCTTCCCGGAGGTTCAGGAATGCTACCTGATGACCGGGACCCGGGATTATCTGCTGCGCGTGGTGGTTCGAGACCTGAACGCCTTTGAAAAGTTCATCAAGCGCAAGATGATCCGCATTCCCGCCATCGCATCAATCGAATCCTCCTTCGCGCTTACCCAAGTCAAGCGCTCCCGCGAACTGCCGGTCGATCAGGCCCCATCCGGGTAAGCCGACCGGGTCGATCGGCTGCGGACGCCCAGAGGTCGGTCCGGCTCCGGCCCAGCCGCTAGAATCAAGCCGCTCAGATCAAGCCGCTCGGATCAAGCTGTTGGAGGGTGCTGGACGACAGAATCGAAGCGCCAAGCGCTGCGTTTTCTTCATCGATCACAGGCTAGTGCCGCTTGTGCAGGCAGTGGGCGTGATCCGAAAGAGCTTCCACCACCCGGCAGTCCTCTACCCTGCCGCCGCAGCCGTGATCGAGCATGCGCTCCAACTCTTCCTTCATCGCGGTCAAGCTGGCGATTCGCTGGTTGACCTCCCGCAGGTGGGTGCTGGCGATGCTGTCCGCATCGGCGCAAGAGCCGCCGGGATTGTCTCGCAAGCGCAGCAGTTCGCGGATCTGATCGAGTGAGAACCCCAGATCGCGCGCATGGCGCAAAAAAGCCAGACGCCGCTGATGAGCGCTGTTGTAGCGCCGCTGACCCCCGGCGGTGCGTTGGCTTTCGGCAAGCAGGCCGATCTTCTCATAGTGCCGAATGATCTGCACCGAACAGCCTGCCTCCTTGGCCAACTGACCGATGGAAAATTGCGGCGGCCTGTCACGCTGGGCGTCAGATAAATTCGAATAAGTCTGCATTTTTCGCTTGAACCTACAATCGTTGTAGACACCAGATTAACCTCATGACCCGCCGAAAGACAAGGCCGCCGGCCTCTTAACCGAGACGACAGAGCGCCCCCAACAGCCAATGAGGCCCCCCGCAATGACCGATCCGTTGCGCGATCTCGACCCCGCCGCCACGCACAGCCACACGCATGATGATCACGGCCACCACCATGACTACGGCCATGACCACGGCGACGACCACG
>CAXBMB010000124.1:0-7253 GCA_963976695.1 uncultured Rhodovibrionaceae bacterium | reverse complement strand
CCGAGGACGGACCGAGGACCGGGTGAAGCCGGATCGCGGGCGGATCGCGCCTGGTTCGCGGGCCATCGGCGCGCTGCTTGAAGATCGTCGGCGCACGGGTGATGATCGGTTGCCGGGTCGTTCTTCCGCCGTCGTCGCGCCTGGTCTTTCGTCCGGCGCCGTTGCCCGACGTGATTTTCCTTAGAAAAAGGACAGTGAACTGTCCTAAAAAGTGGCGTCTTTCGGAGCGGCATCCTATCTTTAGAGAACGAACAGCCAGTGACGATAAACAAAGAGGTCCGCATCTGTGGGTAACGAGAAAAAACTGCCCAGTCGGACGAAGGCGGACAGCCAGGGCGTTGCGGATTTCCTGAGCAAGGTCGCCGCCATTCCCAATCGGGCCAGTACCGGCCGTCGCGGCAGGTTGATCTTTGCGTTGGACGCCACCGTTTCGCGGCAACCGACCTGGGATCAGGCCTGCCATATCCAGGCGGAAATGTTTCAGGAGACAGAGGCGCTGGGCGGGTTGGACGTTCAGTTGGTGTACTATCGCGGGTTTCGCGAGTGCAAGGCCAGCAAGTGGTATGGCCAGTCGGCGCCGCTGCTGCGCGCCATGACCGGCGTCGAATGTCTGGCGGGTCGCACCCAGATTGGCCGGGTGTTGCGCCATGCCAAAAAGGAAGCGGCACAGCAACAGGTCAACGCCTTGGTGTTCGTCGGCGACGCGATGGAAGAGCCGCTGGATGAGTTGGGTCATCTGGCTGGCGAATTGGGATTGCTGGGTCTGCCCTGTTTCTTTTTCCATGAAGGCGACGACGGGTTGACCCGACAGGCGTTCGAGCAGTTGGCGCGTCTGAGCGGCGGGGCCTGCTGTCATTTTGATGCGGCCTCGGCGCAGCAGCTGCGTGATCTGTTGGCCGCGGTCGCGGTGTTTGCCGCCGGCGGCTTGAAGGCGCTGGCTGATTTTTCGGGCAAGCGGGGCGGGGCAGCCCGCTTGCTTACGCACCAACTTCGTTAGGCGGGAGTTGCGGTCGTGCCCTATCTCATTCTCGGTCTTACCCTGCTGGTCACATCGGTCTTGCTGCTGCGTTGGTTCGTGACCGCCGACCCCAAGGCGGTGCTGGGGGTTTTGAAATGGGTACTGGCCCTGGTCGGGCTGGCTCTTGTGCTTCTGGTGGTCCTTGGCGGCGCCCGGCAACTGATGATTTTGGCCATTCCGATGCTGCTGCCCTTCTTGCTACGGATTTGGTCGGTCTGGCAGCGGTTTCGCGCGGTCTCCAGCCCGCCGCCGGGCCAAAAGTCGCATATTGAAACCCGCTATCTGCGCATGACCTTGGATCACGACAGCGGCGCGATGGCCGGCACGGTGCTGGATGGCCCTTTTCGCGGCAGCCACCTGGACGAGTTGGATGAGGAACAATTGCTGACGCTGTGGCGCGACTGTCGAACCGAGGATGCGCAATCGGCCGCGGTGTTGGAGGCTTACCTAGATCGACACTATGGCCAGGCTTGGCGCGACTCGGCGGGCGCGCCCGGCGGCGCGGGTGGGCAAACCGGCGGGCAAGCCGGCGGGCAAGCCGGCGGACAAGCAGGGGCGCAGGCGGGCGCAAACCCGGGCGGGACTGACTTTTCCGGCAACAGTCGGATGAACCGGGATGAGGCCTATGAAATTCTTGGCCTGGCCCCCGGGGCTTCGCCGAAGGAAATCCGCGCCGCCCATCGCCGCCTGATGCAGCAGATGCATCCCGATCATGGCGGCTCCAACTATCTCGCCGCCAAGATCAACCATGCCAAGGACCTGTTGCTGAAAACCTGAGGCGGGCCCTTTCCGGCTTGCCTGTCCGGCGCGCCGACGGTTTTTTCCAGCCGAGGCGATAAGGATGTCGGCGGCGTGTTAAACCGGCGAACGCCATCGCTTGACCGCCGCCTGCGTGGTTGTGGAATGGTCGAGGTTGTGGCAAGAGAAAGCCGCTTGTCGGGGACATAAAAAAAGAGAACAGATCCATGGCGCAACGAATTCGCAAAGCTGTATTTCCCGTCGGCGGCCTGGGAACGCGCTTTTTGCCGGCGACCAAGGCGCTGCCCAAGGAAATGTTGCCGGTGGTGGATCGCCCCTTGATCCAATACGCCGTGGACGAGGCCCGGGCGGCCGGGATTGAGGAATTCATCTTTGTCACCGGCCGTGGCAAGGCCGCCATTGAAGATCACTTCGACCACTCATCAGAGCTTGAGGAAACCCTGCGGCTTCGAGACAAGGACGCCATGGTGGCGATGCTGCACGAGCTATTGCTGCCGCCCGGCCAGGTCACCTACACCCGACAGCAGGAACCCTTGGGGCTCGGACACGCCGTGTGGTGCGCCCGCCGACAGATCGGCGACGAGCCCTTTGCCGTGCTGCTGGCCGATGATCTGGTGATGGCGCAAGAGCCCTGCCTGAAGCAGATGGTCGAGGCCTATGACACCTTGGGCGGCAATCTGGTGGCGGTGATGGACGTGCCGCGCGCCCAGACCAATCGCTATGGCGTGCTGGCGGTGGCCAGCGACGACGGTCGTCTGGCCCGTGCGTCCGGCCTGGTCGAGAAGCCGGCACCCGACAAGGCCCCTTCGACCCTTTCGATCATTGGCCGCTATATTCTCGACCCACAGGTGCTGCGGCAGTTGGACCAGCAAAGCCGGCAGCCGGCCTTGCAGCCGGGCGTGGAAATTCAGCTGACCGACGCAATGGCGCGGACCATCGGCGAGCTGCCCTTTCACGGACTGCGCTTTAAGGGAAAGCGCTTCGACTGCGGCAGCAAAGAGGGGTTTCTTGAGGCCAATCTGGCCTTCGCCTTGCAGCGTCCAGACCTGAAGGATCGCATGGCGGAGATTCTGCTGCGCTACGCCGCGCAGTTGGAGGAAGCCCAGACCCGCGCCGTTTCATGACTTTTTGGGCTTTTAATGGCCGGCGCTGTGGCCTAGACCAGGAACCTGCCCTCGCGGATAACCGGCGTGCGCCCGGTGGCTTTTCGTTTGCACAAACCGCCCCGATCGCTTGCGGGGACAAGACCACCGCGGTCCGGCTTCCAGCCGGAGGTCGCGGCCTGTCAATTTACAAATGAACCCCAGGCTTTTCGCCATGATCCGAAAGGCTGGGGATGAGGAGTAGTTCATGCGGATCGCGATGATCGGAACCGGCTATGTCGGACTGGTATCTGGAGCCTGTTTTTCCGAGTTCGGAACCGATGTCGTTTGTGTCGACAAGGACGCCGATAAGATTGCGCGCCTGTTGCAGGGGGAAATCCCCATCTATGAACCCGGTCTGGATAGCCTGGTTGAGAGCAACGTCGCGGCCGGCCGCCTTAAATTCGCAACCGAATTGACGGCGGTGGTCGGAAGCGCCGATGCGGTCTTCATTGCGGTCGGCACGCCGTCGCGCCGCGGTGACGGTCACGCCGATCTTTCCTATGTCTTCGCCGCCGCCGAGGAAATCGCACGAAGCTTGCAGGGCTACACGGCGGTGGTAACCAAATCCACCGTGCCGGTCGGCACCGGTCGGAAAGTGGCTGAAATTATCGCGCGGACCCGTCCGGACCTGGCGGAGGGCAAGGATTGGGACGTGGTGTCCAATCCGGAATTCCTGCGCGAAGGCTCGGCCATCGAAGACTTCATGCGGCCGGATCGGGTGGTGATCGGGAGCGAGAGCGAAAAGGCGCATGAGGTCATACGCGAACTTTATCGACCGCTGTTCATCAATGAGACGCCGATTCTCTTCACCAGCCTGGAAACCTCCGAGCTGATTAAATATGCCGGCAACGCCTTCCTGGCCACCAAGATTACCTTTATCAACGAAATCGCCGACATTTGTGAGCAGGTCGGCGCCAATGTGCAGGTGGTGGCTCGCGGCATTGGCCTGGATCGCCGCATCGGCGGTAAGTTCCTGCACGCCGGTCCGGGGTACGGCGGCTCCTGCTTTCCCAAAGATACTCTGGCGCTGACCCGCACGGCGCAGGAAGTTGGCCGGCCGATCCGCTTGGTGGAAACGGTGGTGGAGGTCAACGAGGCGCGCAAGACGGCCATGGCGCGGAAGATCATCGACCACTGCGGCGGCGATCTCGCCGGCAAGACCATCGCCGTGCTGGGGGTGACTTTCAAGCCCAGCACCGACGACATGCGGGATTCGCCGGCCTTGGTCATTCTGCCGGCGCTACAGGCCGCAGGCGCGGTCATACGGGCGTTTGATCCCGAGGGGATGGCCGAAGCCAAGACGATGTTGTCCGACGTGGTTTGGTGTGACAATGCCTATGACGCCATGCAGGGCGCCGACGCCATGGCGCTGGTAACCGAATGGAACGAGTTCCGGAACCTGGACCGGGAGCGGATGAAATCCTTGATGGAAGACAATCACATCATCGACCTGCGCAACATCTATGACCCCGCCGAAATGCAAGAGGCCGGTTTTCACTATACCTCAGTCGGACGCCCCTAACGGGCAATGCGTTGTCATCTGGCCCGCCAGGGCAGGGTTCGACAACGCCCCCCGCCGCCCCAGGCGACCAGGGGGTGAGCTCCCCCGTCATTCAGCCATGAAAGAAGCCGCAAGATGACCAGCGATTTGGCCCATAGTTTTCATCCCACGCTGCTGCGCGAATACGACGTGCGCGGCATTGTCGATGAAACCCTTCACGCGGCCGACGCGTTGGCCCTGGGGCGTGCGGTCGGCACCACGCTGCTGCGCGACCATCAGGCCACGCGGGTCGCGGTGGGCTATGACGGCCGACACTCCTCGCCGATGTTGGAGGCGGCGCTGGTGGAGGGCTTGATGTCGACCGGCCTGCATGTGGTCCGGATCGGTCTGGGGCCGACGCCGCTGCTTTATTTCGCCGTCCACCAAGCCAACTGCGACGGCGGCATCATGATCACCGGTTCCCACAATCCCCCCAACTACAATGGCTTCAAGCTGGTTTATGGCAAGCAGGCCGCGTTCGGCCAGCAGATCTACGACCTGGGACCGCTGGCCCAGTCCGGCAAGTTCTTCCAGCAGGAAGGCAGTTCGGAAAAGCTCGACTTGATGGCGGCCTATGTCGCCCGGCTGGTGCGTGACTTCGCCGGCGACCGGGACCTGAAGATCGCCTGGGACGCCGGCAACGGCGCGGCCGGCGAGGCGATGAAGTTGATCACCGATCAACTGCCCGGCACCCACTACCTGCTGTTCGAGGAGATCGACGGCGACTTTCCCAATCATCACCCCGACCCGACGGTGGAAAAGAACCTGGCCGACCTCAAGGCCCTGGTGCTCGAGAAGGGCTGTGACTTCGGTGTGGCTTTCGATGGCGACGGCGACCGGCTGGGCGTGGTTGACGGCCGGGGGCGGGTGCTTTGGGGCGATCAGATCATGTTGCTGCTGGCCCGCGACGTGCTGACCCGTCATCCCGGCGCGACCTTGATTTCCGACGTGAAGGCCAGCCAGGTGCTCTATGATGGCATCGCCGCGCTGGGCGGTAAGCCCTACATGTACAAAACCGGCCATTCGCTGATCAAGGCGAAGATGGCCGAACTGGGGTCGCCCTTTGCCGGGGAAATGTCGGCGCATATCTTCTTTGCCGACGGTTTTTACGGCCACGATGACGGCCTTTACGCGGCGATCCGGCTGGCCAACGCCCTGAAAGTCTGGGGCGGCACGCTGGCCTCCTTCCTAGACAGCCTGCCCAAGCTGGTCAACACGCCGGAGCTGCGCTTTGACTGCGCGGAAGACCGCAAGTTCCAGGTGGTTGAGGAGGTGCGGAAACGGCTGCAAGCCGCCGTGGCCGCCGGGGCCGCCGGAGCCGAGGGCACCGAGGTGAACGTGATCGACGGCGTGCGGGTTTCGTCGGATGACGGCTGGTGGCTGCTGCGCGCTTCCAACACCCAGGCGGTGCTGGTGGCCCGGTGTGAATCCAGCACCGAGGCGGGGCTGGAGCGGCTCAAGGCGCAGTTGGCGGCCCAACTGGTCGCCAGCGGGCTGGCCGCGCCGGACTATTCCGCCGAGAACGCCGGGCACTAAGTCGGATTGGTTGAAATGGCATCCGACTCTAGGGTTGGCTTTCCAATTGACGTTTGGCCGCGGCCCGCTGCTGGGGGCTGAAATCCCGGCCCAGCTGGTCGCGCCGCAGGGCGGCCCAGACGCGCCCCTGGGCGGCGGCGCGGCTGAGCCAGACCCAGGCTTTCACCGGGTCCTGGGGCAGGCCGACGCCGCGGGCGTAGAAATCTCCAATATTGAGTTGGGCGACCGGGTCGCCGCGCGCGGCGGCATCTTGGAACAGCGCGACAGCCTGGTCCGGGGCCATGCCGGGCACCAGATCGGCCAAGACCAGGTCGGCCAGCGCGACCTGGGCGCGCAGATCACCGGCGGCGGCGGCTTGTCTGAACGCGGCAATCGCTTCGGGAATGCGGCGGTTGTCTAAATGCTCCACGCCCGCGCCATAGCTCACGCCATCGTCGCTCTGCGCCGGGGCGGCGGTCGCCGGGCCAGCGTCGCTGGCCGCCGCCGGGTCCGCGCCCGGCAGTGGGAAAAGAATCAGCGCCAACGATATGATCAGACTGATTTTGATCAGGAAAGTCCGGACGTGCAGAACAAGCGATAACATCATGTCACTGGTCCAAGGGGAAAGGGCGCACCTCCAAGCCGGTCGGTGCGGTCAAGAAATCAGCGCGGGCGAGATCGGCGCAGGCGCCGCAACCCCCTGTCGCCCGGGCGACAGGGGGGCGACCGGGGAGCGACAGGGGGGCGCGAGGGCCTGCTAGTTGAGCCGATACTCATCGGGCAGGAAATAGAGGTTGTCTTGGTCTTCGGCGACCACCTTGTGGCAATCGGCGCAGAAGACCATGTTGCTGCTGCCCGGGCCGTTGGTGGTGCCGACCACCTGTCCGCTGGGCATGATCATGGTATAGCGCCAGTCACCGCTGTCTGCATTGAATCCGGCTGGCATTTTTTCCATTAAGAAGAGCGGCCCAACCGCGCCTCGGCCATTGGCGGACACGGTGAAGCTTGGTTTGGCGATCGCCGTGCCGACCGGCATGATGCCGGCTTTTTCGAAGTTGCCATAGGCCCGGCCGGTCGCATTGGCTTGATTGACCACATAGCGGGAGCCGTGGGTGCCGGACTGATAGGGCTGGCGACTGTAGTATTGCCAAGTGGCGTAGGACTGGGCCAGGGGGTTGTCTGATTTCGCGTAGGCCGCCTGCATTTCGCCATTGATGCAGTCAAAAATTGCGACCACTTCCGCGTCGGTCAATTCAGGCGGCTCGGCCGCGGCGCA
>CAXBMB010000123.1:0-7266 GCA_963976695.1 uncultured Rhodovibrionaceae bacterium | reverse complement strand
GTTCCGGCTATTTGGCGGCCGAGCCGTTGGCCGGATCGTCCACTTCGGTGATCCGCAGGACATTGGTTGCCCCCGGGGTGCCGAAGGGCACGCCGGCGGTCACCACCAGCTTGTCTCCGTCTTTGGCGAAGCCGTCCTGGACCGCCAGTTCCCGGGCCTTGTCGACCATCTCCGAGAAGTCGGTGGCGTCTTCGGTATGAACCGAGTGCGCGCCCCAAAGCAGGGCCAGGCGACGGGCCGTTTCGATGTTTGAGGTGAGCGAGAGAATTGGGGCGGTCGGCCGTTCCCGGGCCGCGCGCAGCGCGGTGGAGCCGGAGGTGGTGAAAGTCACGATCGCGGCCGCCGACAGGGTGTGGGCGACCTGGGCGGCGGCGGCGGAGATGGCGTCGGCGGCCGTCGGCTCCGGGGTGGCGTGCAGGGCATCGATGATCGGGCGGTAGGTCGGGTCGCGCTCCACATAGGCGATGATCCGACTCATCATGTTGACCGATTCCACCGGATAGTGCCCGGCGGCCGACTCGGCGGAAAGCATCACCGCGTCGGCGCCGTCGTAAATGGCGGTGGCGACGTCGGAGGCTTCAGCCCGGGTCGGGGCGGGAGAGTTGACCATGGAGTCCAGCATTTGCGTCGCCACCACCACCGGTTTGCCGGCCAGGCGACAGGCCTTGATGATTTCCTTTTGGCGGCCGGGAACTTCTTCCGGCAGCAATTCCACGCCCAGGTCGCCGCGCGCCACCATGATGGCGTCGGAAAGTTCGATCAGCTCGGTCAGGCACTTCAGCGCGGCGGGCTTTTCGATCTTGGCCATCACCGGCGCGCGCCCGTCGATCAAGCGGCGGATTTCCAACAGGTCCTCGGGCCGCTGCACGAAGGACAGCGCCACCCAGTCGACGCCCAACTCCAGGCCAAAGGCCAGGTCATCCTTATCCTTTTGCGTCAGCGGCGACAGCGGCATGACCACGCCGGGCACGTTGACGCCCTTGCGGTTGCTCAGCGGGCCGCCGGTTTCCACTTCGGTGATGGCGAAGTCGGGCCCGACTTCCTTGACGATCAACCGCAGCTTGCCGTCGTCGAGCAGAACCGGGGTTCCGATCTTCAGCGCCTTGAAAATTTCCGGATGCGGCAGTGTCACGCGGGTGATGTCGCCCGGCGTGGTCTGCCTGTCCAGGCGGAAGGTTTGCCCGCGCTCCAGGACCACGCTGCCGTCGGCGAAGGTCCCCACCCGCAGCTTGGGCCCTTGCAGGTCCTGCAGAATGGCGATCGGCCGCCCGGTGTCTTTTTCAATTTTGCGCACGATGTCATAGCGCGCCTTGTGCTCGGCGTGGGCGCCATGGCTGAAGTTGAAGCGGAAGACGTCGGCTCCGGCGTCGAAGAGTGCGCGAATGCGACCTTCGTCAGAGCTGGCAGGACCCAAGGTGGCAATGATCTTGGCGTTTCGTTCTCGGCGCATGAGCTTAAGCGAACTCCTATTGACAAAAGGCGGGTGAAAGACGGTCGGCGGCCGGACTTGCGGTGTGTCCCGACGGGGCGGGAGGCCGGGCTGCGAAGGGGCGCGGCGTTCAGAGGGACTTGGCGGCGAACTTGGCGGCGGTTGGAGCGGGTTGAGGTAAAACCAGGATGGCGCGGAAGTCATTCACATTCGTGCGTGTTGGGCCGGTGATCAAGAGCTCATTCATCGCCTGAAAAAAGGAATAGGCGTCATTGTCGGCCAAATAGGCCTTGGGGTCGAGCCCCTTGGCGCGGGCGCGGGCCAGCAGATCGTCGGTGAGAAAGGCCCCGGCGTTGTCTTCGCTGCCATCGATCCCGTCGGTGTCGCAGGCAAGGGCGTGCAGCCCGGACCAGCCCTCCAGGGCCAGCGCCAGGGCGAGCAGAAATTCGGCGTTGCGGCCGCCCCGGCCCTTGCCCCGCAGGGTGACGGTGGTTTCGCCGCCGGACAACAGAACCGCGGGCGCCGCCGCCGGCTGACCATGGCGGCGGACCTGTTTTGCGATCCCGGCCAACACCTGGGCGACGTCGCGCGCTTCGCCTTCCAGCGCGTCGCCAAGGATAATCGGCGTCAGGCCCAGCTCCCGCGCCCTGGCGGCGGCGGCGGCCAAGCTATCCTGCGGCCGGGCGATCATGATTTGCCGGGCCTTGGCAAAGCAGGGATCGCCGGGTTTCGGGCTTTCGCTGCTTGGGCTTTGCAGGTGGCGCCGTAGCGCCGGGGAGGGGGCGATGCGGTATTTCTTGAGAATTTCCAGCGCGTCGCCACGGCTGCTGGCGTCGGCGACGGTGGGGCCCGAGGCAATGACCGAGGGGTCATCGCCGGGAACGTCGGATATGGTCAAGGTGACAATCTGCGCCGGATGGGCGGCGGCGGCGAGCCGTCCCCCCTTGATCGCCGAGAGGTGCTTGCGCAGACAGTTCATCTCGTCAATCGGCGCGCCGCAGCGCAGCAGGGCTTTGTTGATGGCCTGCTTTTCCGCGAAGCTGACGCCGTCGGCTGGCAGCGCCAGGAGCGCCGACCCGCCGCCCGAAATCAGGCAGAGCAGCAGATCGTCTTCGCCCAAGGCCTGCGCGGCGGCCAGGATCCGCCGGGCCGCCTCTCGCCCGGCTGCGTCGGGTACGGGGTGCGCCGCCTCGATCACCTCGATGCGCTCGCACGCCAGGCCGTGGCCGTAGCGGGTAACCACCAAGCCCTCCAGCGGCCCTTGCCAATGGTCCTCCACCGCCTTGGCCATTGCCGCGGCGGCCTTGCCGGCGCCCAATACCACGGTCTTGCCCTTGGGCGGGGTCGGCAGAAAGGGCGGGAGAACCCGTTGCGGGTCGGCGGCGGCCAAAGCCGCCTGAAAAAGCGCCTGGAGCAGCGCTTTCGGCTGATCGAACTGCGGCGTGGTCGGCGTCTTGAGGGTCATGTCAGCAGCCATGGCAGCGGTTGCTCTTGCGGCGTTTCCGTCGGCCTGTTCAGGCGGCTTTGGCCGCCAGCGGGGCGCGTTGAGGATTGCGGCAAGGCAGAACGGGTGGAGGCGGCAAAAGTAGGCGTTTTGCCGGTAACGGATCCGCCGGTCGGTCTAGGGGGGCGCCTGGCTGTCGCCCTTGGCCTGCAACGACGCCTTCACTTCAATCCGGACATGTTCGAGATGGTCTTCCATTGCCTGTTCGGCGGCGTCGGGATCGCCCATTCGAATGGCGACGGCGATTCGATGGTGTTGCTCCAGCAGCGTGAGATCCTGCGAGCTTGGCCACAGCGTCATGCGGGTGAAGGTGAAGGAGCGCTCAAGCGCGTCGCCCAAGGCCGACAGCAGATGCAGGTACATGGGACTGTTGGCCGCCTTGGCGATGGCCAGATGAAACTTCATGTCGTCATCGGCGGTGTCGCGCGGCTTGCGGCCCTTCAGACTCATGGCGGTCAGGTGCTGCTGAATTTCCTCGATCTGTTCGGGGGTGGCGTTCTTGGCGGCCCGCCGCGCCGCCCACACCTCCAGCCGGCTGCGGATTTCCATCAGATCCAGCTGGTTGCGCAGATTGCCCCGCGCCAGGGAAACCAGGCTGGGATTGACTTCGCTGCTCGCCGCCACCACCCGGGTGCCGCCGCCCTGCACCGCCGCCACCAATCCCTGGGCCTTGAGTTGCTGCAGGGCGGCGCGCACCGAAACCCGACTGACGTTCATCATGTCGGCCAGTTGGCGTTCGCCCGGCAACCGTTCACCGGGGGCCAGGCGGCCCGAAGAAATCAGGCGCAGCAACTCCAACGCCACCCGGTCGGAGACTTTTTCCCGGGGGATTTCCTGAAAGCGCGTGTCCCCGATCACCGCCAGGGGGGCTTGCTCAGCCAACGCGTCGCGCCTGTTCACAATCGCTGCCTCCCAATCAACGCGGGCTCCAAGGCGCAACCGGCGGCTCGGCCGGGTGGATCAAGGGGCGCACGGGCTGCCCAAACCTTGACCCGCGTCGGCAGATCAACCGCCCTTGTCGGGCTGCGGCCAAAAGGTTTGGTTTTGTCGGGACCAAGTGGTCTGGTTCGGTAAAGTGGTATATTGGTATTACCACATAATGGCGGGCCGGCTGGGCGAGGTCAAGCCGGGACCACAGAATGGCCAGCGCGGGAAAGCCGCCGCGTCCGGGCCAGCGACGCTCAACAAAGATCCTCCAACGCGGCGAGACGGATAAGCGGCGGCGTCACGGTTTAACCGGGATCACGTCGCGATTCCGGTTAAACCGATCCGATGCTCGTCGCGGCTCAGCGCCGTCCGACCGATTTGCCGCTGCGCGGCAAGGGATGCCGGCGTGGGAAGAAAAATTTCGCCGACCTGCCGCGGGGCGGCGGCGCACAGGTTGTGGATCGAGAGCAGGTGGCTGACCTTTGTCCCGTCGTCGGCAAAGGGCAGGGAAAGAACCTCGACCGCGCGGGTCTTGCCATCAACGAGAGCAAGGGTGCCCCTTTCGCGTCCCAGGTTTCCCCGCTCCAGCAGACTGCAAAGATAGTCGGCCTCGCGGCGCTGCGACTTGGGTTCCTGACTGAAAGCGGCGTTGCATTCGCGGCCGTGCGTCCGATCAAGCGTGGTGCTGGTCGGCCCCACCAGCCGGGTGGTGATGCCGGGATGGCTTTGACCTCTGCGCCAGATCGCGATGGCGCCCATCCAGCACCGCAGGTCGGCCGGGTCAAAGTCATGCCAGGCCGGCAGATCCTTGCCGCGCTTTTTCGAATGCCAAAGGGAAACCAGCGCGGTGAAGGTGTCGAATTGGAACGAAGGCGTCTTCCTCTCATAAGTCTCGTAGGTCCAACTCGTCAGATCGGGACGAATGGGTGAGGAAGCGTGCAGCAACATGAGAAATCTCAACAATAAAATGAACTGATGAGAAAATAGGCAGCTTTCCTTGCCAGAAACTTAATAAATCAAATAATAGAAATCGGTCTTATGATTAAATTTTGTTAAAGTACATTTTTTATCATTAATTCTTCTTCGATTATGGGAAGTAAAACTAAGGATGGCGCTCTGCCTCATTCGGCCGCCGGGATGCTGTGGGGTCGCCGGCGGGGTCGTCTGTGGGGTCATCTGTGGGGTCGTCCAGACCGCCGACCGTGAGGAACTTGTCAGACCGTGGGGAAAGGGCTACTTCCAAGGGATGTCTTCTTCATACGCCTTTGATCCGCCGCTTGCCGAGCTTTTCGCCAGCGATGCAAGCGCCGATTTGCTGACCCCGCAGGACCCCTCTCCGGTGGCCTTCGCCTGTCTTGACGGGGCGGCGCCGGCGGTTTTGATTTGCGATCATGCGACGCGCTACCTGCCGCGCCGGCTCGGCGACCTGGGGGTTGATTCCTCGGCCCTGGCCCGCCACATCGCCTGGGATATCGGCGCCGAGCCGGTCACCCGCAGTCTGGCCAGGCGCTTGGGCGCTCCCGCCGTGATGAGCCATTTTTCCCGCTTGGTCATTGATCCCAATCGGATCCTGTCGGCCAGCGGCTCCATGCCCCTGATCAGCGACGGGTTGGAGGTGCCGGGCAACCGGACGCTCAGCGCCGCCCAGCGCCAGCGCCGGGTCAGTTCGCTGTTCAAACCCTATCACGCCGGCGTGGTGCGCTTGATCGAGGCGCAACTGGCAAGGGGGGTGACGCCGGCCTTGATCTTTGTGCATTCCTTCACGCCGATGATGGCCGGCGTTGCGCGGCCTTGGGAGATCGGCCTGCTGTGGGACCGGGATGACCGTTTGACCCGTCCGCTTTTGCAAGCCCTGGCGGCCAAGGGAATCGTGGTGGGAGACAATGAGCCCTATTCGGGTCGCGCGACGCAGGACTACAGTCTTCATGCCCACGCTGAATCCCGCGGCTTGCCCTATGCGCTGATTGAGATTCGTCAGGATTTGATCGACCGGCCCCAAGGGGTGGAGCATTGGGCCGGACTGTTGGAAGAAGCCTTGGCGCCCTTGCTGCGCGATGATCGGGTGTTTGCACCGACGGGTCGCTAGCGCCTTGCGCCGCGGGATGGGGTAAACAAAAACGGAGGTCGACAAGCGCGCAAACCCGCCGCAGCATAGACAAACATAAAAAGAGCGATCACCCGGCGCCCGCCTTACCGACCGGGCGCGCTGCGGGGGGCGATGGAAACAGCGACGCCAGGGGAGGGACAATGGTCCTGAAGGAACCGAGTTTTACCGTCGGCATTGAAGAGGAATACCTTCTGGTCGATTGCCAAACCCGCGCGCCCCTGCTCGATCCGTCGGCCGCACTGTTGGCCGACCTGAACGATCAGGTCCCCGGCGGCATCATGCCGGAATTCCTGAAAAGCCAGGTGGAGATCGGCACCAGCAAGTGCGCCACCCTCAAGGACGCGGCAAGGGAGATCAAGGCCGCGCGCCGGACGGTTGCCGAGGTTTCGGCGCAGTATGGCGCCGCGCCGATCGCCGCCTCGACCCATCCCTTCGCCACCTGGGAAGATCAGCAGCATTCGGAACAGGAGCGTTACGTCACTCTGGCCCGGGACCTGGAAGGGGTGGGCCGTCGCATGGTGATCTGCGGCATGCATGTGCATGTCGGCCTGGATGATGACGACCTGCGGATGGATTTGATGGGGCAGGTCTCCTACTTTCTGCCGCATCTGCTTGCGCTCTCGACCTCCTCGCCCTTTTGGCGCGGCCAGCTGTCGGGCCTGAAGTCTTATCGCACGGCGGTGTTCGACGAGTTGCCGCGCTCCGGCCTGCCGGAGAATTTCGACTCCTGGGCCGAATTTCAACGGCACCTGAACAGTCTGATCCACGCCGGGGTGATTCAGGACGCCAGCAAGCTTTGGTGGGATCTTCGTCCGTCGTCGCGCTTTCCCACCCTGGAGCTGCGCATTCCCGACATTTGCACCCGGGTGGAGGACGGCTTTGCCGTCGCGGCCATCTATCTCTGCCTGCTGCGCATGCTCTATCGCCTGAAGCGCAGCAATCAGCGGTGGCGGCGCTACGCCAACATGCTGTTGCAGGAAAATCGCTGGCGGGCGCAGCGCTACGGGATCGACGAAGGCTTGGTGGATTTCGGCAAAAGCACAATCGTGCCTTACGGCGCGCTGCTGGAAGAGATCTTGGAACTGGTCACCGAGGATGCCGAGGCGCTGAACTGCCGGGAAGAGCTGCTGCACGCCCGCACCATCCTCGACCGGGGAACCTCGGCGCACCGCCAGGAAGCGGTTTACCGGCAGGCCTTGAAGGCGGGCCGCGCCGCGCCGGAGGCGCTGATCGAGGTGGTGGACTTCTTGATCAAGGAAACGGTGGCTGGGCTGGAGGACTGAGGCGAGAACTGCGGCG
>CAXBMB010000122.1:0-7534 GCA_963976695.1 uncultured Rhodovibrionaceae bacterium | reverse complement strand
CCGGTGGCATTTCTGGTGGCATTTCCGGTTGGCGTTTTAGGGGAAACGCTTTGCGGGTCTGCTCTGACGGGGCCGCTGGGTCGGGTTAAAAATCGTAGCAAATGCCGTTTCGTTCCCAGTCGCCGTACCGGGTCGGCTCCAAGCCCTGCGGGCCGCCGATCTCGTCCGCTTGCTTGCCGGTTTTCGTGTCGGTTTTTGCGTCGGCCTTCGCGCCTGTCTGGTCGGTTTTGCGGGGCGGCGTTTGCGCCGCAACCGCAGCGCTGACGCGCTTTTCCCAGGCGGCTTCCGCCAGTTGCGAGGCGGAAATGGGGGTTGGCGCGCCGACCACCGTGCCGGCGGTGCGGGGAGGCTGATGCTTCGGTTGATGGCTTTTAAAGGGTTTCATGGGGTCAGATGTAAGCCTTAGTGGGAGGATAATCCAGGCCCTTGGGCGCGCCGACCGGCGCAACCCCCGGACCGCGCACCCCGCCGATGATCGGGACGGCAGTCTAGCGCAGCGGCGCGGTTTTCCCGAACTGCCGTGCTGTCGCAGCCTCGCCCCGTCGTGATCGCGCAGCGCCGCCGGTCGAGAAAAACCGACTCGACCCGGCCTGGCCCAGGCTTGATAACCGGGCGGTCTTTTCCCATTTAATCGCTGTCACGGTGCGGTAAGCAGGACCCGACCTTGGGCGCGGGGGCGCGCCGCACAACAATCAATTGGCTCTGTGATAAACCTTTACGACGGTGGTGAGGCCATGTCTTACGTCAGAACCGCTCTCCTCCTCGCCGGTTTGACGGCGCTCTTTATGGCTGCCGGCTATCTGCTGGGCGGCCCGCAGGGGCTGTTGTTGGCCCTGTTGTTCGCCCTGGGCACCAACCTCTTTGCCTACTGGAATGCCGACAAGATGGTGCTGCGCATGCACGGCGCGCGCCAGGTGAGCGCCAGCGAGGCCCCGGCCTTTTACGGCATTGTCACCCAGTTGGCCGAACGCGCCCAACTGCCCATGCCCAAGGTCTATATCATCGACAGCGACCAGCCCAACGCCTTTGCCACCGGCCGCAATCCCGACAACGCCGCGGTGGCCGCCACCCGAGGATTGCTGAAAAGCCTGACCAGTGAAGAGGTGGCGGGGGTGATGGCCCACGAGTTGGCCCATGTAAGAAACCGCGACACCTTGATCATGACCATCACCGCGACCCTGGCCGGCGCGCTGTCGATGCTGGCGAGTTTCGCGCTGTTTTTTGGCGGCAACCGCAACAACCCGCTTGGATTCGTCGGGGTCTTGATGATGATGATTCTGGCGCCGCTTGCCGCCACGCTGGTGCAGATGGCCATTTCGCGCACCCGCGAGTATGAGGCGGATCGGATCGGCGCGGAGATTTGCGGGCAGCCGCTCTGGCTGGCCTCGGCGTTGCGAAAAATCGCCTCGGGCGCCAAGCAGATCGACAACCAGGCGGCCGAGCGCAACCCGGCGACGGCGCACCTTTTCATCATCAATCCGCTGCGCGGCAAAAAATTCGACAGCCTTTTTTCCACCCACCCCAACACCGAAGAACGGGTGTCGCGCCTGTTGGCCCTGGCCAAGACCACCGGTTCGGCGGCGGGCCCCTGGGGTTGATTTTCAACTGACAGGCAAGCGCAAAGGGGTTTTCTGCCGAAATAACCCGGCCCGTCGGAACAATTTATTCAAAAGCCAGCGTGCGGGCCGGGCACGACAGCCAAATATTTTACTAAAATTGAAGTGAAATCGGTAGAGGCTGCATTATTGGCGGCAACTCTGGGGTTAGGATTGTAGATAAACGAGAATAGTTTTCTTGCCCCGGGAGCGATCAATTCCTGGTTATTTCCGTTTCCCAGAAGCAAGAATTTTAGATACTTTACCAAAGCGAAACATAAAGTTATTTGAATCCTTTACGAAATTTTCACCCTACCCGAACAGGATACACTCAAAAGTTCAGCTTGCCTGTTCGCGCCGGCGACGCCCAGCGATAGCGCCGAACAGTAAGTCAAGGGAAAGGACGCCAGGAATGGCGATAGTACAAGATGATCTGACCCTGCTGCTGCAGTTGGCGCGCGATAAAAGCGTGGCCGGCCGCAAAACCCTGGTGTCGACCATCAGCGATCTTTTCTCCGCCAGCGAGATGTTGCTCAGTGAACGCGAACGCGCGCTGATGAACGACATTCTCACCAAGCTGATCCGCGATTTCGAAATGAAGGTTCGCCGGGACGTAAGCGAGAAACTGGCCGGTTGGAGTCAAGCCCCCAAAGATTTGATCCTGATGCTGGCCAACGATGAAATCGAGGTGGCCCGCCCGATCCTGCTGATCAGCGAAGTGCTGCAAGACACCGATCTTATTGAAATCATTCGCCATCGCACCACCCAGCATCAGCTGGCCGTCGGGATGCGCCAGGAGTTGAGCGAGACGGTCTCGGACGCCTTGGTGGAAGTTGGCAACGTCGATGTCATCAAGGCCCTGCTGGACAACCCCAATGCGCAGCTGTCTGACGCCGCGATGAACTATCTGGTGGAGGAATCGCGCCGGGTGGACAGCTATCAGGAGCCGCTGATCCAACGCGAGGAACTGTCGCCGGCGCTGGCTCGTCGGCTCTGTCTTTGGGTCGGCGCGGCCCTGCGGTCCTATCTGCTTGAGCATTTCGACCTCGACCCGACGGAGTTGGACGATGTGATCGAAGAGGTCACGCGCAGCACCGCGCCGCCGAGCGATTTCGATGAGGAAACCAACAGCAGCTCGATCCGGCTGGCCCGCCAGATCGCCGATGAAGGCAAGTTGACCCCTGAACTGTTGGTGCAGGTCTTGCGGCAGGGCGAAATCGCGCTGTTTGAAGCGCTCTTGGCCGAGATGTCGTCGTTGCGCCGCCGCTTGATCCAACGAATCGCCTACGAACCGGGAGGCGAGGGCCTGGTGATTGTCTGCCGCGGCTTGGGAATTGCAAAGCCGGTCTTCACGTCGATCTTTTTGATGAGCCGCAAGGGCCGTCCCGGCGACCAGCGGGTCGATCCGGGTGAACTGGCCCGGGTTCTGAACCTGTTTGACCGCGTCAAGCCGGAAGCGGCGCAGTCGGTGCTCAAACGCTGGCAGCGCGACCCCGACTACCTCAATGCCGTGCGACAAATCGAAGAAGCGCAAGTCGGATCGACGGAAGGGCTGGTCTCCTCGTCCCATTGAGTCCTCGTCCCAGTGAAGACAACATCGCCGAAAGAGCGGGAGATTGCTGCGCAATGACGTCGGGAAGATGCAAAGCATCGGATCAGAAGAACAAGGAAGGAAAAGCGACGCCTTCGGACCGGAAAGCGCGACTTTCCGTCGCCCCGGCGGCGATTTCCGAGAATTCTGTTGCCAAGCGTCTTCCCAGCGGCGTTCACCGGGCGCTGGGGGCCAGGTCGCGCGATCCGGCGTCCGAGGACCCGCGGCGGGCCGATGCCCAAGACGTCAGCGTTTTAAAGCAATCCCTTGAGTTCCTGCTCAAGGATGGCGAGGCCGCCGCGGTGGTCGACGCCCAGGGTCGCTTGATCTTTGCCAATGAAGCCTATCGCCGCCTGCTTCCCCTGCTGCTGCTCGGGATCGGGCCGCTGAAGCTGGAGTCGGCGTCGGATGGTTTGCTGCCCTGGGTGCGGGAGGTCATCGCCGAAACCGAGGACTTTGGCAAAGGCTGGTCGCCGGAAATCCACAAGTCCCTTTCCCTGGCCGACCGCAGCAGCAAGGTCGGGCGCTTTACCGTGCTGCGCGACGGCGAGGGCCAGGTCGAGGCCGTGGTTCTGCGCTGCCGGGTCAGCAGCAGCCCGCAGGAAATGCGCCGACAGCTTTCCCACCTTCAGGAGCGCTTCGAAGATATTACCCGCATGGTGTCCGACTGGGTGTGGGAAACTGATCGGACGCTCAAGGTCACGTATATTTCACCCCGCGCGCAGGAGGCGCTGGGCTATCCGCCCCGCGTCCTACAAGGTCGCTTGCTGGTTGATCTGTTTGTCGACGCCGGCCCGCCGCTTCAACAGCTGCTTACCTCGGGCGCGCAGCGCCCCTTTCGCGGTCTGGAACTGAGCGCCGATCACCAAAACGGCGAAACCCGCCTGTTCAAGCTGTCAGGCGTGCCGGTCTTTTCGTTGGAAGACGGGGCTTTTGTCGGCTATCGCGGCTCGGCCCAGGATATTACCAACCTAAAGGCCCGGGAGACGGCGCTGGTTCACAGCAAGGAATCGGCGGAACGGGCCAACCAGGCCAAAAGCGAATTCCTGGCCACCGTAAGCCACGAACTGCGCACGCCGCTCAATGCGATCATTGGGTTTTCCGAGTTGATGAACAAGGAGATCTTCGGCCCGCTCGGCCACGGCAACTACAATGGCTACGCCAAGGACATTCACGAGAGCGCCCACCATCTGTTGGCGATCATCAACGATATTCTGGACGTGTCCAAGATCGAAGCGGGGAAGCTGGTGCTGGACGATCAGGAAGTCGATATCCTGACGGTTGCCAGCACCACGCTCCGGCTGGTTGGCGAGCGGGCGAAGGAAAACCAGATTACCCTGATCGACCACCTTCCGGACCATCTGCCGAGCCTGCGCGGCGACCCGCGGGCGCTGCGTCAAATCCTGCTCAACCTGTTGAGCAACGCGGTGAAGTTCACCGATATCGGCGGCGAGGTGCGCCTGCATGCCTACCTGTCGGATGACGGTAACCTGATTTTCGAGGTCTCGGACACCGGGATCGGCATGGCCGATGACGATATCGAAACCGCCTTGATGCCATTCGGCCAGGTGGACAGCAGCCTGTCGCGTCGATTTGAAGGCACCGGCCTGGGGCTGCCGCTGAGCAAGGGGCTGATCGAGCTTCACAGCGGCTCGCTGAAGGTGTCGAGTGTCCTGGGCGAGGGCACAACTGTTGTGGTCATTCTTCCGGCGCAACGGGTTTATCGCTGATCTAAACTGCCGGCTTTCCGGCGCGCCGCCGGGAAGGGCGTCGAGTTCGGCCGCCCGGGTGGGGCGCGCAGGATCTCACTTTGGAGGCGGCCCCATTTCCAACTCTGTCGAGACAACCCCGTACGCCGAGACCGGGCGGCGGCCGGCGACCGACCTTCGGTCTTTTGGTTCGCCACGGCTGGCTTTCGGCCAGGGCTTCCGCGCCGCCTTGGGCGTGCCGGCCATGGTGTTGGCGGCGAGTTATCTGGGCTTCGGCGCCCTGGTGCGTGAAAGCGGCTTGAGCGTTTGGCAGGGCCTTTTTTCGACGGTCACCGGTTGGGCGCTGCCCGGACAGGTTATTCTGGTCGAACTCTATAGCGTCGGCGCGCCGCTGCTGCTGATCGCCATTGCGGTCGCCCTGACCAATGCCCGACTGCTGCCCATGGCGGTGACCCTCATGCCGCTTCTGCGGACTCAGGGATTTGGCCGCTGGCGCTATTACTTTATCGCCCATTGGGTCGCGGTCACCGGCTGGGCGCAGGCGCTACGGGTCTGCCCGAGCCTGGTGCGGGAGGAACGCTGGTACTACTTCTTCGGCTTCACCATGGTTCTTTGGCCCACCACGATAACGGCTACTGCCGTGGGCTTTTTTCTTGCCGCCTATCTGCCGGCGGCCCTGTCGCTGGGGCTGGTTTTCCTCAATCCGATTTATTTCATGCTGGTTTTCGCCTCGGACCTTTCGGTTCGCCCGCGCATCCTCTCGATGATCTTCGGCGCGGTTCTCGGGCCGCTGCTGTTCGTCTGGAATCCTGACTGGGCGCTGCTGCTGACCGGCGTTCTGGCCGGCAGCCTGGGTTTTGCCCTGGGTTACCGCCGGAACCGGCAAGGTGCGCCGACATGACCCCCGACTTGCCAAGCGGCTGGCAGCTCGGCGAGCTGTCGGTTTACGGATTGATGATCGTCGGGGCGCTGGTCACCTATTTCTGGCGCGCCTTGGGGGTGGCCTTGTCCGGCCGCCTGGACGTGCAGTCGCCGCTTTTCGAGTGGATCGCTTGTGTCGCCTATGCGCTTTTGGCGGGCTTGATCGCGCGCATGGTCGTGCTGCCGATCGGGGCTTTGCAGCAAACCCCCACCCTGGACCGGCTCGCTGCCGCCCTGTTGGCGCTGGTCATCTTTTTCCTGACCCGCCGAAACCTGTTGGCCGGGGTGGGCAGTGGCTTTGGTCTGCTGGTTCTGTTCATCTGGGGCCGGAGCGTTTTCGGAATTTAATCAGCTCAATCCGGTTTTTCCCGGCCCCGGCGCGCCATGGTCATCCCGGCGTTAGCCGGCGTCTTCCAGGGCCTGGACCCCCGGCAGGGTCTTGCCCTCGAGCCACTCCAGGAAGGCGCCGCCGGCGGTCGAGACGTAGGAAAAATCGTCGATCACCCCGGCGTGGGCCAGGGCGGACACGGTGTCCCCGCCGCCGGCCACGCTCAGCAGCCGGCCTTCCTTGGTCAAGGCGGCGGCGGCTTGGGCCAGGCCGTTGGTTGCCTGGTCGAAGGGGGCGATTTCAAACGCGCCCAGCGGGCCGTTCCAAACCAAGGTTCGACAGTCGGCCAGGCGTTCCTTGGCCAGGGCGACGGTGCGGGGGCCGGCGTCCAGGATCATCTTGTCGGCGGGCACCGCGCCCACCGCCACGGTTTCGTTGGCGGCGCCGGCGGCGAACCGATCGGCGACGACCACGTCTATCGGCAGCAGAATGTCACAGTCCGCCGCCTTAGCCTTGGCCAGGATCTCGTCGACCGTGGCGGCCAGATCCGGCTCGCAGAGCGATTTGCCGACCTTGACCCCCAGCGCGTGGAGGAAGGTGTTGGCCATGCCGCCGCCGATGATCAGCAGCTGCACCTTTTCCACCAGGTTGCCCAGCAGATCCAGCTTGCTGGAGACCTTGGCGCCGCCGACCACCGCCGCCACCGGTCGCTCGGGGGTCTGCAGCGCGCGCTGCAGGGCTTCCAACTCGCCTTGCATCAGATACCCCGCCGCGGCGGGCAGACGGCGGGCCAAGCCGTCGACCGACGCGTGGGCGCGGTGGGCCGCCGAGAAGGCGTCGTTGACATAGAGATCGCCCAACGCCGCCAGCGCGTCGGCAAAGGCCGGGTCGTTGTCTTCTTCTCCAGAGTGGTAGCGCAGGTTTTCCAGCAGCGCCACGCCGCCCGCCGGCAAGCTCTCCACCAGCCGGGCGGTGGCCGCGCCGATGCAATCGTCGGCAAAGGTCACCTCCTGCCCCTCGAGCGCCTGGGAAAGCGCCTGGACCACCGGACGCAGCGACAGCGCCGCGACCCGGGCGCCCTTGGGGCGGCCGAAATGGGACAGAAGCACCACTTTGGCGCCCTGCGCGCTCAGGCGCTTGATGGTGGGCAGGGCGCGCAGGATGCGCGTGGCGTCGGTGACTTGACCGTCTTTCATCGGAACGTTGAAGTCGACGCGGACCAGCACGGTCCGTCCCGCGACCTGGAGGTCATCAAGGGTCTTGAAGGCTGTCATGGGGGTCTTTCTTCTACGGAAAACGGAGATCAAGCTGAATGGAACGCGGCGCTGCTGCCTGCCGTGAGCGACCGCGAAGGTGATACACCAGCCGGTGCGCGTCGCCAAGTCGCCAT
>CAXBMB010000121.1:0-7703 GCA_963976695.1 uncultured Rhodovibrionaceae bacterium | reverse complement strand
GTGCACTGAACGGTGCGATGGACGGCGCTGCATGCGGTGGAAAGCTTGGGTGGCGAGCCTGGGTAGCGAGCCCGGCTGTGATCGCGCTTTTCCTTTGCCGCAAACTTGCTCTAATCTGCCGGGCATGACCGACAGCCCGCTTGCCGACAGCCTGGATTCCGAAGATCCCGCCCTCCCCCTTGCCGCCCTGGCCTGGTTGGTGACGGCCGGGGCCGACGAGGTTGTCGGCGACCAGCCCCAGGACCGCTACGCCAACACCGCCCAACAGATCGCCCGGCAGGCGCCCGCGCGCCCGGCGTCGCCGGCGCCCGCCGGCCGCGCGCCGCAGCCGCCCCGCGACGCCGCCGCCACTCGCATCGACAGCGACCCACCGCCGCTCTGGACACCCGAGGCCGAAACGCCCCAGTCGCTGGAAAGAGTGCTGGCCGAGGCCCAGCGCCTTGCCACGGCGGCTGAAAGCCTGGCGGCGCTGCGCGATGCCATCGCCGCCTTTGACGGCTGTGCGCTCAAGAAGACCGCGAAGAACACGGTGATTTCCCGGGGCAATCCACAGGCCAAGCTCATGCTGATCGGCGAGGCTCCCGGGCGCGATGAAGACCTGCAGGGCCAGCCCTTTGCCGGCAAGGCGGGGCAGTTGCTGGACGCCATGCTGGCGGCCATCGAGCTGGACGAAAGCCAAGTTTACATCACCAACATGCTGTTTTGGCGTCCGCCCGGCGACCGTCCCGCCTCGGCCAAGGAAATTCTCCTCTGTCAACCCTTCGTCCAGCGCCAGATCGAACTGGTCGCCCCCAGCCACCTTCTGCTTCTCGGCAATATCAGCGCCAAGCATTTGCTGGCGCAGCAGCAAAACATCAACAAGCTTCGCGGCCGCTGGCGCCACTACCGACACCCGGGTCTGCCCACCCCGCTGGCCGCGCTGCCAATCTACCATCCGGCCTTTCTGCTGCGTCAACCGGCGCAAAAGCGGGAGGCCTGGCGGGACCTGCAGACCTTCAAGCGGGTCATCACCGGCCAGGAACAGCCAGTCATCAGCGGATAGGTCGCCGCGGAGTCGACGCGCCAAGCGCTTCTTTCTTCACCGCTCACAGGTTAGAGTCGGATCGGCTTGACGGGGGCTCACGCCGCGGTCCCGAAACACCCTACCGGCACGGCTTAGCCGTTTTGACGACGCGGACAACTTTTGACAAAGGGAACAGCGACCTGACATGACCGGCTTTATCCAATCCTCCGCCGAACTGTTTCTCAATCCGCAGCGACAGGACCCCACAAGCTACGGCGCCGACCTGCGCGCGCTGATTTCCAAGCACAGCCCCGACCTGCCACTGACGCTGCTGGCTCACTGTCCGCGCCATGCCGAAACGCCCCTGCACACCCTGACCGGCCTGGCCGATCAATTGCAGCTGGACCGCCTGTTCATCAAGGAAGAAGGACCGCGCCTTGGCCTGCAAAGCTTCAAGGCGCTGGGCGGCGCCTTTGCCGTCGCCCGGCTTCTGCAACGCCATGCCGCCGAACGCCTGGGCCGGGCGATCGACCCCAGCGAACTGCAGAGCGATGAGCTGCGGGCGCTGGCCGGCGATCTGACCGTTGCCTGCGCCACCGACGGCAACCATGGCCGCTCGGTCGCCGCCGGCGCCCGCCTTTTCGGCTTTCACTGCGTGATCTATCTTCACCAGGGCGTTTCCGCCGCGCGGGAAGCCGCCATCGCCCAATTCGGCGCGCGCATCGTCCGCTGCGACGGCGACTATGACGACTCCGTCCGGCAAGCCACCGAAGAGGCCGCGCAGAACGGCTGGACCGTCGTCTCGGACACCTCCTGGCCCGGATATGAGGAAATTCCCGGCGAGGTGATGCAAGGCTACACCGTGCTGGCCAAGGAAGCGCTCGACCGGTTGGAGCGCGAGCAGAGCCTGCCGACCCATCTGTTTATTCAAGGCGGCGTCGGCGGCGTGGCGGCGGCGCTGGCCGGTTACCTTATCGACCGACTGGGCGCGCGGGCGCCAAAAATCATCCTGGTCGAGCCGACCTCCGCCGCCTGCCTGTTGAAAAGCGCCCAGCAGGGACAACTTTCCTCGGTCAAGACCGCCCATACCATCATGGGAATGCTCGACTGCGGCGAACCGTCGCCGCTGGCCTGGAAGATCCTTGCGCCCCACGCCGACGCGTTCCTGCGGGTCGACGACGGCTGGGCGGTGGCCGCGTTACGCACCCTGGCCCAGCCACAAGGCGCCGACAGCGCCATTGTGGCCGGCGAATCCGGCGCGGCCGGCCTGGCCGGCCTGTTGGCGGCCTGCGCGCAACAGCAATGGCGGGAGGCGCTGGCGTTGGGAAGTAAATCCCGTGTGCTGCTGATTGCGACAGAAAGCGCCACCGACCCCCTGGCCTACGCGGAATTGGTCGGCTAACCGGCTTCAGGCCGCCGCCGGCGGACCGAATGGGCCGCGCAATCGCGCAATTGTGCCGGCGCCTGCCTTATTTCCGACTTTCTTCAGCAACTGAAAATTTCATTTATTTTCAATCCATTGGAAGTAAATTGCGCGACAGTTCCCAGGCCGATTGTGGCAAATTTGCCACAATTTAACCCTTGCCGTCGGCTCGCATCACGACTGGCCTGGCGCGCCAAGCCATCTAAGATCTTGAGTCGTAATCTTAAAATAAATTACTGCTGCTTTGGCTGGTTTTGCGCGGGCGATACGGATAAAATCACAGACGGAGAAGACTGGTCATTGAGAGGGGACGTCGGTGCGCTTACTTCGCGCCCTAGGGGGGCTTGTTGCTTATCATCATCGGCCGACAGCGTTCCTCGCGAAAAAACGGGGAAAATCGCGCGGGGCTTGGCGAGACGGAAGCAGCGGCGCAGCGCAAAAGCGCCGGCCGTCGGGGCTGGCGTCCGGCCTGACTTTTCTGCTGCTGCTGGTCTTGCTTTTCCTGCCCAGCGGCGAGAGCGCGGCGGCGGCCAAGGAGACCGCGGCGCTGCCCCGGTTGGGCCAGCTGGACTCCAGCGGTCTGCCCCGCATTCTGGGCCCGGCCGATGTTCGCCTCTATCGACAGATCTTCGCCACCCAGGAAAAAGGCCTCTGGAAAGAGGCCGACCACCTTATCGCGCAGTTGAACGACCGCCGGCTGCTTGGCCATCTGCAGTTTCAGCGTTACATGCACCCCACCGCCTATCGCTCCAAATACAAGGAGTTGCGGGATTGGATGGCGCTCTACGCCGATCATCCCGGGGCGGATCGCATCTACAGCCTGGCGCTGAAGCGGCGCCCGGCCAATTATCGGCTGCCGCAGAAACCCGAAAAACTGAACGTTTCCTGGCCCAGACCGGCCAGCCGGGAAGACTATAGCTACCGCTCGCCGCGCAAGCGCGGCAAGGAACTGCGCCGCCAGGTGCGCAACATCAAGCGGCAAATTCGCGCCAACGTCCTGAACACCCGACTGACGGTGACCGAAGAGCTGCTGGCAAGCAAGAAGATCAGCCAACTGCTGGACCCGGTGGAAATCGACGAGGGCTATTCCCGCGTCGCCGCCGCCTGGCTTTATTACGGCCAGCCGAAGAAAGCCTACAAGTTGGCGGCGCGCTCGGCGCAGCGGTCCGGCAAGGACTATCCGGACGCCTATTGGATTGCCGGCTTGGCGGCCTGGCGACTGGATGATTTGAACGCCGCCTCGAAGAGCTTCGAGGCGCTGGCCCAAAGCCCCCGCAACTCCGGCTGGATGCGGGCCGCCGGCGCGTACTGGGCGGCGCGGGCGACTCTACGGCGCGGCCTGCCGCAAGACAGCAGCCGGTGGCTGCGTCTGGCCGCCGAGCAACCCTATACCTTCTACGGCCTTCTGGCGCGCCAGGCCCTGGCCCTGCCGCCGGTCACCGATCTACAGCAACCCGGCTACGACCAGGTGTCGCTGGTGGAACTGCTGCAAGACGAGCGCGCTCAGCGGGCCGTCGCGCTGCTCCAGGTCGGCCAGCGCGATTTGGCGGAAAAGGAACTTCTGGCCATCCGCGCCTGGGAAGACCCGGATCAAACCGACGCCTTGCTGACCCTGGCCCAGCGCGGCAATCTTTCGACCTTCTCCTTCAAGCTGGCCAACAGCCTCAGCGGCTCGCCGTCCTTGGACGACGTGCCGGCCTCGGTTGCCGCCGCCGCCTATCCGCTGCCGCAGTGGCAACCGGCGAGCGGCTTTCAAATCGACCGGGCGCTGATTTTTGCCCTGGTGCGCCAGGAATCGGCCTTCAACCCACGGGCCAAAAGTGGCGACGGCGCGCGCGGGTTGATGCAGCTCATGCCGGCAACGGCCAGCTATATCAGCAAGGACAGCTCCCTGCAGCGCAACCACCGAGATAAGCTGTTCGATCCGGCCCTCAACATGGACCTGGGACAGCGCTACATCCAATACTTGCTGGAAGATCCCGCCGTGCAGGGCGACCTGTTCCGGATGACGGCGGCCTACAACGCCGGTCCGGGCAATCTGCGCAAATGGGAACGGCAGCTCACCAAGTCGGGGGACGACCTACAGGACCCGCTGCTGTTCATTGAAACCCTGCCGTCACAGGAAACTCGGGCCTTTATCGAGCGGGTGCTGACCAATCTGTGGATTTACCGCCAACGGCTCAGCCAAGCCACGCCGTCGCTGGCCGCGCTGGCCTCGGGCAATTGGCCGCAGTATCGCGCGCTCGATTGATTGTCTAGAGCTCGATTGATTGTCTAGAGTCTGACTCTCGAGAGTCGAACGTTGATCTGGAGGCGGATCGGTCGTCCGATCTTCCGTTGCGGTTTGCCGGTCGCCGCGCCAAATTATCGTTCTAGAACCAACATCCCTGATCCGCGTCCCAAGCCGGCGTTCAGGCCAACGCAAGCGCGCGTTGATCGCCGCGCTTGCCGCGCGCTGATCCAACTTGCTCGATTCCAGGAGGACAACACCTTGGAGCCACAGGACCACCGCAAGCGCCTAAAGATGGACTTGCCGTTTTTACCGGTAAACATTGCCCTGTTGACCGTTTCCGACAGCCGCGACCTGGACAACGATCGCTCCGGCGACACCTTGGAAAAAATGATCACCGAAGATGGCCACCGGATCGTCCGACGGGAGGTTCGCAAGGATGAAGTCAGTCTGATTCAGGCCTTTCTTGAGGACTGCATCGCCGACAGCGCGGTCGATGTGGTGATCACCACCGGCGGAACCGGCGTCACCGGCCGCGACGTGACGCCCGAGGCCTTCAAGGGGGTGATGGAGAAGGAAATCGAGGGTTTTGGCGAGCTGTTCCGCTGGATCTCCTTTGCCAAGATCGGCACCTCGACCATGCAGTCGCGCGCGCTCGGCGGCGTCGCCAACGGCACCTATCTCTTCGCCTTGCCGGGATCGCCCGGGGCCTGCAAGGATGGGTGGGGCGAGATCCTGCGCTGGCAGCTCGACAACCGCCATATGCCTTGCAATCTGGTGGACTTGATGCCCCGGCTGAACGAGCATTTACAGTCGGCGGGGTAGAATCTTGATCGGGTAAAGAAAAAACCCGCCGGGCGATCTCTACACCGTAACCGCGCCTTCGCCGGGCCGACTCCGCCGGGCTGGTGGGCCGGGGAAAGATCGGGCCTGCTGGCGGGCTTTTGGCGGCAGAGCCGCGCCCTGCAATCAAGCCTCGGCGGCGGTGGACGCGGAGGTGGAAGCGGGCGTTGATTTGGTCAGGGCAAACAGTCCGGCGGTCAGGGCGCGGGCGATATTTTGCGCCTTGGCCCGAAACTCGGCGGCCAGTTCCGGCACGAAAAGACTGGCGGCGGTTTCCGACCAAAGGGCCAGCCAAACGGCAAAATGCGCTTCCTCGATGCTGTCGTGACGGGCATGGGCCAAGAAGGGATTGCCCTTGTAGCGCCCGCTGGTCAGCATCACCGAAGACCAAAAGGCGAACATCTTGGTCAAGTGAGGCTCCCAATCGCCGGGGATCGCCGCGGCAAAGACCGGGCCCAAGGTTTGATCGGTCAAGACCCGGCCATAAAACCGGCGCACCAACTGCTCGATGGCGGCTTCGGTGATGGCGTCGAACGGCGCGGGCGGCAGCGCCCCGGCTCTTGCGACAATTTGCGCAGCCCGTTCACGCGCCGACAGCCGCCCGGCCTGCGGGCTTTCGAAACCTTCCAATTGCTGTGACTTTTCTACTGCTTGGACCATTTAGCAGATCTCTCCTTGGGGCGCGCCAACGCCAAGGCGCCCGCGCCGGCGGCTTTGTATATTTCAGCCATTTGATATACATTTTTGGCTGCGACAAGCAATGCTGGACTTTATCGCCATCCATCTGTGCCAGCAGGTTAACGAAAAAAGGACACCTGAGCCATGCGGCTAACCCGCTACAGCGACTATTCCCTCAGGTTGCTGATCTACCTGGGCATCAAGTCTCCGACGCTTTCCACCATCAAGGAAGTCGCCCGGCACTATGGCATTTCAGAAAACCATCTGATGAAGGTGGCGCACAAACTGGTGCAAAGCGGGTTGGTGGCCTCGGTGCGAGGCCGCAAGGGCGGACTGTTTCTCGCCAAGCCGGCCGCGCAGATTGGCCTGGGCGCGGTGATCCGCCTGACCGAGGAAGACCTGTCGCTGGTGGAATGTTTTACCCCGGAAACCGACAGCTGCCGCATCAGCCCGAACTGTCGGCTGGGCGGTATTCTGAACGAGGCGCTGCAAGCCTTCCTGGGGGTGCTGGATCGCTATACCCTGGCCGAGCTGCTGAGCAACTCTCACTTTTTGGCCGAGCTGCTTAATCTGCCGCAGCCGGTCGAGCGGCAAGCCCCCGCCGCCATCCCGATCGCCGCCACCGTGCGCTAGACCCGGATCGACCGACGCCAGGCGGCGGCGCGGCGCGATCAACGCGCCAAGCGCTGCTTTCCAAGTCGGACAGCCACCAGATCCGCCTTGTGGTCAACGTCTCGCAACGGCGGCAAGAACTCGACCGCACGGCCTTCCTGCTGCTGCAAAAGCGCGGCCAACTGTTGACAGCTGGCCCAGCTCAGCGCCGCCTTTTCCGGCAAGCGGAAACGCGGCCGGCGGCGGCAACCGATCAACCAATAGCCTTCGTCCAGCGCCGGCCCCAGCACCCAGGGGGTATGGTCCCAGGGCGCCCGGGCCAGGGCCTTGAACGCGGCGGTGATATGGGCGCGCCCCAGGTCGGGAATATCCGAGCCGACCAGAACCACCGGCCCGGGCGGCAGCCGCGACAGCAGCCGCGCCATTTTCTGCCCCAGGTCGCCGCGCCCCTGCGGCAACAGCCGCCAGCCCGGCGCCGGCCAAAGACCGCGAGGGCGCCGCAGGCAGGAATCGGGCGTCAGCGCCAGCCAACAGCGCCAGGACACCAGCCCGTGCGGCGGCCCGGACAAGCGGCGCAACAGCAGCGCCGTGGTCTGTCGGTGAAAGCGCCAGGCGGCCAGATCGCCGACCTCCGCCGCCAGCCGACGCTTGCCCATGCCATAGCGCGGCGCCCGCGACATGACGATCAGGTGTCCGGATTTCATGCGCGGCTACCCCTTGTTGCGCGCGGCATAGAACCCAACCAGACGCCGCGGCGGCAGGCCAAGAAAATACAGCAGCAACAGCGTCAGATTGCGCAGCGCGCGCCAAAGCCATCCCTCCCGCTCGTAGCGCGCGGCCGAGGTGGTCACCGCCACCGGCAACCGCACCAGCACCCGGCCGCTGCTTGCGTCCTGTTGCGGAATGGCGCGTGG
>CAXBMB010000120.1:0-7754 GCA_963976695.1 uncultured Rhodovibrionaceae bacterium | reverse complement strand
CTAGCCTATGATCGATGAAGAAAGAAGCGCGTGGCGCTTCTTTCCGTCGGCGCGCACCCTCTCGCAGGCGGATCCGATTCTGGCGACCGCCTGATGATTGCGAGAGGTGAGGGGCGGCGCACGGCTCTTCATGCTGGCGGCAGAAAACTGTCCCCGCGTCGGATGCTCCCAGTGCTGAGAACCTCCACATAGACCCCCATGTTGACATGTCCGAAGCCGCGCCGCAGGGCCAGCGGAATGTTGACGTCGCGCACCGCGCTGTCCGGGTCCACATTGGTGGCCGGGCAGCGTTGGATCGCAGCGTCCACCTTCAAGGTGACCGCGCCCAGGGTGACCTGCTTGCCGATCCAGGTTTTTTCTTCCCAAGGCGCCAGGCCGGCAATCCACAGATTGGCGCGAAAGCGGCGCGGGTCGATCGGTTGACGCAGGACGCGCTCCAGGTCGGTGACGCTGGCCAGGTTCAACAGCGACAGCCGACGGCTGGGGATGTCACAGAAATGGTGGTTGTCCGCGGTGATCAGCCTGGGCAGTCCGCGGCCGGTCGGTCCCAGGAAATCGGCGAAGAACTGCGCAATGATCGTCCGTCCCAGCGCGTCGGCGATCTTGCCGCGACAGACTTGGCGGCCTTTGCGTTCGATGGTTAGCTCTTGGCTGTCTGGATTATAGCGAACAGCCAACTGGGCAAGCCGCTCTTGCTTCTTCAGCACCACGAAATGCGCGGGCGTCAGATATTTCGGCGCGGTGGCGTCGAATTGGGTGGAGCCGTGGGCCAGGGCGAACTGGCGATCGCCGGGCAGCAGATCGCCCGCCGTCAAGGTGACCGACTCCAAGGATTCTCCGGTCATGCTCTTGACCGGGAACCGCTGGATAGCGGCAAGGGTGGCCCCCATGATGTCCTCCGACTTTTCTTGTTATTGTGCACCTGCGAACAGCTTACGCGAAGAAGGCCCGCCACTGTCAATCTTTAACCTTGCGGCGCGGTTGCGGTAGCGCAAAGCGGCTATGTTAAGAATGAGTATGATTTGCAATTGCATTAACGACGCCCCGCGTCTATGGTTCGTCGCGTGTTTACGACCGGGCGCCCGCTGCGCCTTTTGGTCGTAGGTACCGATCTCTCCTACCACTTGCACCCCCGGGCCCTGTCAGGTCTGGGGGCTTTTTTTTTCAATCCGTCGGCTGCGATAAAGTCGCCCCTCCCCCTTGTTGCTGATTTGTCACAGTCCCATATGTTTCTTGGCGCCGAAGCCGCCAGAAGCCAGCGCACGCCAGTGGGAGCCGTCCCGGCGCGCGTCGAGCGGGTGGAAATTGGGCCAAATCAAGGACAAGATGCCAAAGATCGGGTCTTGTCTATTTTTCAATTCAGCATCGTCGCACGCGGGCTCTCGTTGGCAGCCGTGGACGAGGAAGGCAACAGCAAATGGATTTTGAGAAATACACCGAGCGCTCCCGTGGGTTTATCCAGGCGGCGCAGACTTTGGCCCAGCGCCTCAACCATCAAAGACTGACCCCTGAACATCTGCTGAAGGTTCTGCTTGATGACAAGGAGGGCCTGGCCGCCAATCTGATCCGCGCGGCGGGGGCCGATCCGAAGCGCGCCCTGGAAGAGGTGGACAAGGCCCTGGCCAGCCTGCCCAAGGTGGAAGGCGACGGCGCCGGACAGCTCTACCCCGCGCCCGATCTGCCCCGGCTGTTTGATCAGGCCGAACAGATCGCCGAAAAACACGGGGATTCCTTTGTCACCGCCGAGCGGCTGTTGCTGGCGCTGGCGCTGGCGGAAAAGACCCCGTCTGGCAAGGCGCTCAAGGCGGCCGGCTTGACGCCGCAAAAGCTCAACGAAGCGATCAATGATCTGCGCAAGGGGCGCACCGCCGACAGCGCCACGGCGGAAAATTCCTTCGACGCGTTGAAGAAGTACGCCCAAGACCTGACCGAGGCGGCGCGCGCCGGCAAACTCGATCCGGTGATCGGCCGGGATGAAGAGATTCGCCGCACCATCCAGGTGCTGTCGCGCCGCACCAAGAACAATCCGGTGCTGATCGGCGAGCCGGGCGTCGGCAAGACCGCCATCATCGAGGGGCTGGCCCTGCGTATCGTCAACGGCGACGTGCCTGAAACCCTGCGCGACCGCCGGCTCTATTCGCTTGATCTCGGGGCGATGGTGGCCGGGGCCAAGTTTCGCGGCGAGTTCGAGGAGCGCCTGAAGGCGGTGCTGCAGGAAATCGCCGCCGCCGAGGGGGAGATTATCGTTTTCATCGACGAGCTGCACACCCTGGTGGGCGCCGGCAAGGCCGATGGGGCGATGGACGCGTCCAACATGCTCAAGCCGGCGTTGGCGCGCGGTGATCTGCACTGTGTCGGGGCCACCACCCTGGACGAATACCGCAAGCATGTGGAAAAGGACGCGGCGCTGGCCCGGCGGTTTCAGACGATTTTCATCGATGAGCCAACGGTGCCGGACACCATATCGATTCTGCGGGGCTTGAAGGAGAAGTACGAGCTGCACCACGGCGTGCGGATCACCGATTCGGCGCTGGTCGCGGCGGCGACCCTTTCCAACCGCTACATTACCGACCGCTTCCTGCCCGACAAGGCCATCGACCTGGTGGACGAGGCGGGCAGCCGCCTGCGCATGGAGGTGGATTCCAAGCCCGAGGAGATCGACGAATTGGACCGTCGGATCATCCAGTTGAAGATCGAGCAGGCCGCCTTGAAAAAGGAAAGCGATCGGGGCTCGAAGGATCGGCTGGAGGCGCTGGTGACGGAACTGGCCGGTTTGGAGGCCAAGTCGGCCGAACTGACCACCCAATGGCGGGCGGAAAAGGAAAAGATGGCCGGCACGCAAAAGCTGAAGGAACAGCTTGAGCAGGTCCGGCTGCAGATGGAAAAGGCGCAGCGCAGCGGGGACCTGGAAAAGGCCGCCGAACTGACTTACGGCGTGTTGCCGGACCTGGAGCGCCGCTTGGCTGACGCCGAAGGAGAAGAAGACCAGGGGCTGTTGAAAGAGGAGGTGACCGACCAGGACGTGGCGGCGGTGGTCTCGCGCTGGACCGGCATTCCGGTGGACAAGATGCTGGAGGGCGAGCGCGAGAAGCTGTTGCAGATGGAAAGCGCCCTGCGCAGCCGGGTGATCGGTCAGGAGGACGCCATCGAGTCGGTGTCCCACGCCGTGCGCCGGGCCCGCGCGGGGCTGCAGGATCCCAATCGTCCGATCGGTTCTTTCCTGTTCCTCGGCCCCACCGGCGTGGGCAAGACCGAGCTGACCAAGGCCCTGGCGGCGTTTCTGTTCGACGACGAGACCTCGATGGTGCGGCTCGATATGTCCGAGTACATGGAAAAGCACGCCGTCGCGCGGATGATCGGCGCGCCGCCGGGCTATGTCGGCTATGAGGAAGGCGGGGCCTTGACCGAGGCGGTGCGCCGTCGACCCTATCAGGTGGTGCTGTTCGATGAGGTGGAAAAAGCCCACCCCGACGTGTTCAACGTCCTGCTCCAGGTGCTGGACGACGGTCGCTTGACCGACGGCCAGGGGCGGACGGTGGATTTTCGCAACACCTTGATCATCATGACCTCCAACCTGGGGTCCGAGGTGCTGGCCAACCAGCCGGAAGGCGAAGACAGCGCCAAGGTTCGCGAGGCGGTCATGGCGGTGGTGCGCCGCGCCTTCCGGCCCGAGTTCCTCAACCGACTGGATGAGGTGCTGCTGTTCCATCGGCTGACCCGGGCCCAGATGAGCGGTATCGTGGAAATCCAGCTTGGCCATCTGCGCGATCTGCTGCAGGCGCGCAAGATCACGCTGGAGTTGGACCCGTCGGCGCTGCTTTGGCTGGCCAACGCTGGCTACGATCCGGTCTATGGCGCGCGGCCCCTGAAACGGGTGATCCAGCGGGAACTGCAGAACCCCCTGGCCGAGAAGATCCTCTCGGGACAGATCGCCGGCGGTGAAACCGTTCAGGTGAGCGCCGGTGATGCCGGCTTGGCGATCAACGGCACCTTGGTTCGCGCCGCGTGACCCTGCCGCCCGGCCTGCGTGATCACCGGGCCGGGCGGCAGGGCTTTGTCGCCGGCGATCCCGGCTGGACCCGGCGCGCCGGTGACACGGCAGGTCAGTTGACCGGTCCACCGGGCCGCTTAACTTGGCCGAGGAAAGGACGGGCGCGGTGATAAAGGCGTGGTTCGATCAGGCGCGCCAGGCGGTGGCGCAGGCCGACTTTCCGGCGGCGGCCCGTCGCCTGGAGGAGCTGTTGGCCCAAACCCCCGATCATGTCGAGGCCTGGCGCTTGCTGGCCCGGGTGCGCGACAGCCTGGCGCAGCCGGCCGAGGCGGCCGCCGCCCGGCGGGAGGCGCAACAGCGCGAGGCCGAAAACCTGGCCGTGGCGGCGCGCGGTCTGTGGCTGGCCGGGATGGTCGCGCCGGCCCGGGCCGGCTGCCGGAAGGCCTTGGCCTTGTCGCCCGGGAACCCCACCGCGCTGTTGCTGGCCAGTCAACTGGCGCGTCAGGTTGGGGATTTTGCCGCCGCCGCCGCCGATCTCGCGCGGCTGACCGACCTGGCCGAACAGCGTCCCTCGGCCCTGCCGCCGGATCTGGCCGCCCAGGCGACCTTCGATGGCGCGGTGGTCGGTGCGGGCTTGACGGCGGCGGGCAATCCCTGCTGTCCGGCCGGGCAGAGCTGGGCCACCCCGTTCCTGCGCCGGGAAAACTGGCTGCCGAGGGCGCGCCACGACCGGCTCCTGTCCGACCTGGCGGCGCGCTGGAATCCGCAGCACCAAGATCCGTGGCAAGCGGCCACCGTCTGGACCCGGGGCAAATATCAGCAGTCCGCCGACCACCGGGTTGCGTCGGTGCTCTACAACCCGCCGGAGGTCCGCCGGTGGTTCCTGCCCCGCCTTGAAGCGATCCTGCCGCAAGCCTTTGCCTGCCTGGGCCTGGCGCCCTTCCAGCCCGGTCAGATCGAATTGCAGGTCAGCGCCTACCGGCGCCACGAGTACTATCGCGCCCACCGCGACACCGCCTGGCCCGAGGCTGCGGAATCAAGCTCCGACGGCCGGGTTTTGACCTTCGTTTACTATTTCAGCCGCCGCCCCCAGCGCTTCCGTGGCGGCGCGCTCAAGCTCCACGACACCAACTGCGCCAGCGGCCAGGTCGGAGCGGGCTTCAGTCTGATCGCGCCGGAAGCCAACAGCCTGCTGTGCTTTCCCTCCGTCGCCCTGCATGAGGTTTGCCCGCTGGAGCTGGACAGCGACGATCCGTTGGATGGCCGCTTTACGGTCAACGGTTGGATTCATCGCTAAAGCCGAGGCGGGCCGGCTTCTTGCTCTGCTGATCACCCTGGGGGCTGGGGACCGCCCCTCAGTCGGCGGCGGCGCCGCGCGCGCTGTCGGCTTGGCTGAGTTGATCGCCAGCCGGATCCCCGGCTTGATTTTCCACCGGATCCGGCCCGGCGGGCTCTCCGGTTGTCGCCACGACCGTGGCCGCCGCGTCCCGGCGCGCCGCCAGCAGCGTGTCGCGCTGGCGATCCAGCTCGGCGCGGTAAAGTTGGAAGCGGGCCAGGTTATCGCCGATCAGCTTTTCCCCCTTCGGCATTTTGACTGTGGTGGGGTTAATCTGCACGCCGTCGCGCAGCACCTCATAGTGAAGGTGCGGTCCGGTGGAGCGGCCCGAGGTGCCGACGTAGCCGATCACCTGGCCCTGGCGCACCCGTCCGCCCTTGCGAATGCCCTTGGCCAGGCCGTCCATGTGGGCATAGGCAGTTTGGTAGCTGGCGTTGTGGCGAATGCGGGCATAGACGCCAAAGGAACCGTTGCGGCCGGCGTAGTTGAGCGTTCCGTCGCCGGCAGCGTAGATGGGCGTGCCGGTCGGGGCGGCGAAGTCCAGCCCCTTGTGTTGCTTTCTGTAGCCCAGCACCGGGTGCTTGCGCGGGCCGAAGCGCGAGGAAATTCGAGCGCCGTCCACCGGGGTGCGCAGCAGTCCCTTACGGGCGGATTCGCCCTTTTCGTTGAAGTAGTCGATTCGGTCTTCGTCAACCGCGAAGCGATAGAGCCGGATCGGCTTGCCGCTCAACACCATTTCGGCGAACAGCACGTCACCGGTCTTGACCCGATTGCCGTCCGCGTCGGTCATCACCTCGAAAAGCAGTTCGAAGCTGTCGTCCTTTTGCACATCGCGCTGAAAGTCCACGTCGAACGACAGCAGGCGAATGGTTTCGACCAGCGTGGCGTTGGGCACGCCACTGGCCACGGCGGCGTTGTACAGGCTGGAGGAGATGGCGCCGGTGGCGGCCTGCTGAACCCGGGTCAGCGGACGGTCGATGGTCTTGGCGGCGAAGGAGTCTCCGAAGCCGGCGCGCCGCAGAAAATCGTCACCCCGGGCGCCGCCGGCATCTTCCGCGGCGAGGTTTTGGGTGATGTTGTCCTGCGCGACCGCGCCGATGGTGCCATCGTCGGCGGCGCGCGCCGCCGGGCTGGCCTGTCGGAAAACCGCCACCTCTTGCTCGGCCGAGGGAAGCAGCGTCAAGCCCATCAGCGCGCGGTCGGTGGCAACCGGCGCGCCCTCTGCGGCGACGGGGACGAAGGCGGGAGCGGGGGCGGCAAAAGCCAGTTCCAACTGCTGGCCGACGCGCAGCTTGCGGGGCGAAAAGACCGTGGCGAGCGCGTTGATGGCGGCCTGGGCGTCGCCGCGCGGGGCGCCGGCGCCGGTCAGAAGGTCGATCAGGGTGTCCCCGCGCTTCACCTCGACCATTACTTGGCTAAGGCGCAGCGCCGGCTCTTGCGGGGCCGCCTCCGGGTCTATCGGGTCCGGCGTCCCTGCCGTACGCTCGGCCTGGGTGGTTTCCGTCTCCGAGGTTTCCGTCTTTGGGGTTTGGGCGCGCGCGGCCGAGTCGCCCGGCGCTCCCTGCTTTATGCCGTCCTGCTTTTCCTCCGGTCGGTCCAGCTGGGCGGCCGACTGACTGAAGGTCACCTCGCCGCCGAGCAGCTTGGTCACCAGCCAGAAACTGCCGCCAAGGGCGCCGCCAACAAAGGCCAGCAGCAGGCCCGCTGTTATCAACAGCCGGAGGAGGGATCCACGCGCATGTGGGGGACGGTTCAACAACATCAAGCATACCTGACTGGAGAAAAGAGAGGCCGGGAAAAAGATTCCCTGCTGCTTAAGCAGGGGGCATGGCCGTTCCGGGTCGACTTTATGGTCACATTGTGACGGGCAAAAACTAGCAGAGCGGCGGGCCGGGTGAAAGTGCCAGCATGCGCTGTTACAAAGTGTCTCATCGTGTGCCCGGGCGGTTGCGTGAGCAGGGTGTTTGAGTGACCAGAACCGTGGCCGGAGGCAAGGCGGCGGCCGTCGAGCGGACCCCGCCCGCCTGGCCAGCGTGGGCGCGATTGCGAAACCAGCGCCCCGTGCTCGAGCCGACCCACGGTTCACCCGGTACCGCGCGAGTCAGCCCGCGTCGTCCCGGTTCGGCTTCGGCGGCCTTGCGGTCCCTGTCGGGGCCGACCGCTCGGTTTTCTTGTAGCATGGTCGCCGCGATCTGGCCGTGACAAGAAAAGGGCATTTGTCTGCGCTGCTGAAACCGGACGCCAACCAGGACGCGCCAACTGGAATCGGGGCGGCGATACTGGGCAGCCGCGACGCTTGTAACCGGGGCCGTCGCGCGGCGCCGCTGTCGGGACGGCGTGCAAAAGACCGCGAAAACAATTTAAAAAAACCGAATTTCCCGAGTTATATCAGTTATTTATTGATTATTGTTGGGATTTTTTTGTTTT
>CAXBMB010000119.1:0-7901 GCA_963976695.1 uncultured Rhodovibrionaceae bacterium | reverse complement strand
GAAATCGAACCTTTTGGGAATCCCTTCGATTCCAAATGAACACCCGATGCTCTAGGCGCGGATGAACCACAACGGCAATAGAGCGCCAAGCGCTTCTTTTCATGTCGATCGCGCTCCAACGCGCCCCCCCCATCCGGTTGCCGAACACCGCGCAACCATCTGGCTTGATCGGCAATCCCGCTACAGCCGGATAAAACCATCCAGAGAGTCGAGGGACCGACGGCCTTCCTTGACCCGGTCGCCGCTGTTGCCTTCGACCGTGCCGACCGTGGCGCCGCCGCCGGCAACGCTTGCGACAAAGCCGGTGTGGCCGCCCACCAGCTTGCCCGCCTTGTCATAGCGCGCCATGGTGAAAATATCGCCGGGCGCCGGCGTTCCGGACCCGACCGGGCGATAGCGGCCGTTGTTTTTTCCCCATTTGCGCAGCGACGCCACCGAAGCCAGGTGGCCGAAGGGGCTTTGCCCGTTCTGCTCCACGCACCAAGACACAAAATGACTGCACCAGGGCTGTGACTTCCCGCCGGTGTAGAGGTCAACCCGAGGCCCTCGGTTGCTGCCCTTGGGCTCTTCCTTTACGCCGATCTCGTTGCGCGCGCTGGCCAGCGCCTTTCGCCCAAGGCTGCTGCCGTCGCCGGCGGGCCGCGGGGCCTGGCCCGCCGCCCCCGCCTCAGCGGGCGGCCCGGCGCGTGATGCGGGCGAAGCGCCGCCGCTGCCATTCTGACCGCCCTGTCCCGCCCCCAAGCCGGCCAAGGCGGCCAAGCCTTTTTTTTCTCCCTTTACGCCGGTCACCGCGCCGAACAGGCCGGCAAGCAGATCCAGGCCGGGCGGCAGCGGCATGCTGGGCACCGCCGGACCGGCGTTGTCGCCGTCAAACTCCATGCCGGGCAGCGTGAAGCGCGAAAAGCCCCGGTCACCGCCCGAGACCGGCGCCTTTGGCGCGGTCGGACCCGCCGCGCGCGGCGGTCGCTTTCCGGTTGAGCCGTAGACCTCATCGTCCATTGTTGCGCGCCCTTTTTCCAGATTGGCGGGCCGCCCGCGCGGCCTCAGACGTCATCGCCGTCGTTGCGACCGGCTTCCACTTCCATTTCCAACAAATCCGCATCTTTCAGCCGCAAGCTCATCCGGGCCAACTGTTCGCTTTGCAGGCCTTTCAAATGCGCCGAGGCGACAAGGATCTGAACGCCCTGGCGGCTATCGCTCGACTGCACCGCATAGCTGAAGTCGATCTTGACCTCGGCAAAGCGCAGGTCCGGCAGGTCCTTGTCGTCATCGGTCTGCGCCAGCCGAGCGGCCTGCTCGACCTCGGCCCGCAACAGGGCCAGAAACACCCCCAGTTTGATCGGCTTGTCGCCTTGCGTCGGCATGGTCGTCGCCCCTACCCCTGGTCGCCATCGCTATCGACCAGCGCGGTGATGGAATCGCCCAGCATGCGGGTCAGACGGTCATAGATTTCGTCGCCGCTGGTGGACTTGACGGTCAAGGAAATGTTCAGCTTGCCCCGATTGCGAAAGGCACGGCTGGAGCGCGAGGCGATCCGCCCCACCACCGGCTTCACATCCTTGGTCATGTTCAGCTTTGCCAGGCGCGCCCGCACCAGCGGCGACAGCCGCGCGACCGTTGTGCCGGAACGAAGTCCGCCCGGACCCGTTCTGGGGCGACGCCCCCGTCCGCCGGTGTCACGGCCCCCCGCTCCGCCATCGCCGCGGGTTTCCCGGCTTTCGCTCTGGCCGCTTTCTTCCAGTTCCACCGCCAGATCGATCTTCGCATCACTGATTTGCAAACCCGGCAAACGCATCAAACTGAGCAGCGGAACTGTGACTTCCGCGCGGCGCGCCACCACCGATCCGACGTTCTGCGGATCGGAGATAACCTGATCCATTTCAAAGCGGAGGGTGGCGATTTTCTGCAAGGCGTCACCGCTCGCAGCGGTTTCATCGCCGGCCTCCCCCCCGCCGGCGGGGGCTTCCAGGCCATACTGCAGGATAAACTCCATCACCTGCTTTTCAGCCTCAATCTGCGCTTCCTGCAGCGCGATGACCGGTCCGGCCAAAAGCGCCCCAAGATTGGCAAAGGGACCTTCAGGTTCAATCTCGTCCGGTTGGGTGTCGATGTCAGACATGGCCTAAGCCTCCCCAGAGCTAACAAATTTCCAGAGCCAACAAATTTCCATAACTAACGATCCCCGGGGCCAGCGACTGTGACGGATGACCGCGAGCGCCGACCCAACCGGCCGGCTTGGCGACCTGGGCGCGCGACACTGGCGGGCCGGCTGGCCCAGAGCGTGATCGACTTAGCAAGCAACGCGTCGCGCTTCGACTCGCTCGCCAAGCCCCCGCCACTCGGGCGGCACGCGGCGAAGGCGCGGCTGAAACGGGATCACGCGGTGAGTCTCTTTAGACCGATCCGACTGTTCCGCCTCTAGGGCGACGGCGCGGGAGTTGGCGTCGCGCCGCCGGTATCCGCCTGGGCCGAAATGGCGTCATTGAGGATGGCAAGCACCCGTTGAAACCCCTCCGGCACGCTCTGCCGCGCCGACATGTTCATTTTCAGGGTCGCGCTGCGATCCGTGTCGTGGCGGGCCGAACGCTGATAGGTGGCCGAAACATTGAAGTTGGTTTTCAGTTGGCTGGTGGACTTAACCGATCCCTTGGCGCCCAAGTTGTATTGCGGCAGTCCGATGCTCGCGCCGATTTCCGTCTCCAGGGTCTGACTGGCGGCCACGTCCAAGCCGGTCGCGAGTTTGAACTGATTGGCCTTGGAGACCACGTCGCGAATTTTGAACTCAAAGCTGACGGAAAGGTCGGTAATCGAGATGTAGGGCGTCTCTATGACCGCCAACAACGGCACGGACAGGACCGTATCTTTCGCGACAGTGGTGCCGGTGGTTGTGTCAACCACGTGGTTCTTGAACGAGAAGTCCAGCATCACAGCCTCGCGCCCGCCACCGGCGCCGCTGTCGGTCATGCCGACCGTATTGATGAATTCCGCTGAAGAGACGGCGGAAAGCGCTTGCGCCTCAATCGCCGCGGTCAAGGGGCCGGAGAGCATTTGGCCCAGCGGTAGACTTTGCAGCTCCGCACCGATGTTCACTTTTGCCATGATCTATCACCCCTTCGAGATGAACCGATTCCTGGCGGTCTGTCGCGGATCAACCGAAGATTAACCCGGGATTAGCCGAGCGCTAACCACGGATTGACCGGAGGCAAATTAATCAAGGGCCGGTCGAGGCTCTGCACAAAGCCCACCGCAGCCCCAGAGACGGGACCGCCTGCAACAACACCTCTCACCCTGCGCCAACTATAGCCGCCAGGACGGAAAATATCAACTGACAAGTGTGTAAGAGCGTCTGTACGCACGCAAACAAGAGCTTAGAGCTTCACCGCGCCGCAGCCGCTTGTCCTCTGCCGGCGACCTGCTGTCCCACCCGGCGGCCCGGGACCCTGGCGCCAGGCGGTCGCCCGGCGGCTTGCCGATGGACCGGTCAGGCGGGGCCGCAAAAAAAACCACCCTTCGGCCGGAAAAGCCGAGCTTTCTCGCACTGGCCGCCCGCCGCCGACGCTTTCCTAACAACCAAGGGAGTCAATATCTTGCCGTAAGCTCTTGACCATAAGGTCAAATTCGAGCGCCATAGCGTGGCAAAAAGAGACTTGTCCAGGCTGTCGGGCGGTGACATAAGACACCTTTAATGACCAACTTGATCACCACGCCCGACCTGGACGGCTATTCCAACCGTCACCTGCTCGGAATCGAAGGTTTGCGGCCGGGCGAGATCGCCTTCCTGCTGAACCTCTCCGCCGATTACGCGCTCTCCGACCCCCATGACGCCAGCCACCGGCAAAAACTTGTGGGCCACACCGTAATCAATCTTTTCTTCGAGAATTCAACCCGGACCCGCACCTCCTTCGAGCTGGCGGCCAAGCGTCTGGGGGCTGATGTCATCAACATGTCGGTGAGCAACTCCTCGATTAAAAAGGGAGAAACGCTGATCGACACGGCGATGACGCTCAACGCCATGCGGCCCGATGTCCTGGTGGTGCGCCACTCCGACTCCGGCGCGGTCAGTCTGCTGAGTGAAAAGGTCAACTGCGCCGTCATCAACGGCGGCGACGGCAGCCATGAACATCCGACCCAGGCCCTGCTGGATGCCCTGACCATCCTGCGACGGCGCGGTCGGTTGGCGGGCCTGACGGTGGCGATCTGCGGCGACATTATCCACAGCCGGGTGGCCCGCTCCAACATTTACCTGCTCACCACCATGGGGGCGCAGGTGCGGGTCATCGCCCCGCCGACCCTGCTGCCGTCGCGGGTGGAACGCCTGGGCGTCACCGCCTTTACCGACATGAAGGCCGGCTTGAAGGACGTCGACATCGTCATGATGCTGCGGCTTCAAACCGAACGGATGCAGGGCTCCTACGTGCCCTCGACCCGCGAATACTTCCGCTTTTACGGGCTGGACCGGGAAAAGCTCGCCCTGGCAAAGCCCGATGCGCTGGTGATGCACCCCGGCCCGATGAACCGCGGCGTGGAGATCGACTCCTCGGTGGCCGATGACATCGCGCGCTCGGCGATCCGCGAACAGGTGGAGATGGGCGTGGCCGTGCGAATGGCCTGTCTCGACACATTGACGCGCTCCTTGCGGACCCCCGCACAGGGCGGCCCCCTCAACCCTTTCAAGCGGGACCACTAGGCCATGCCTCAACACGCCATTCCCGGCCGCGTCGCCTACGTCAACGCCCGCCTTCTCGATCCGGTCACCGGCCTGGATGCGCCGGGCGCGTTGTTGACCGACGGCGCCAAGATCGTCGATAGCGGCCCGCGCCTGTTCAACGACGCCGCGCCGGCGCAGGCCCAGGTGATCGACTGCGGCGGCGCCTGCCTGGCCCCCGGTCTGATCGACATGCGCGTGCAGTTGGGCGAACCCGGCCACGAGCATAAGGAAACCATTGCCAGCGCCAACCAAGCCGCCGCCGTCGGCGGGGTTACCTCGATGGTCGCCCTTCCCAACACCGCGCCGATTGTCGACGATGTGGCCGGGCTGGAATTCGTGGCGCGCCGCGCCAGAGAAGAAAAGCGCGTCAAGGTGTACAGCTACGGCGCGGTCACCCGAGGCCTGGAAGGCAAGGAACTGACCGAGTTGGGGCTGTTGAGCGAATACGGGGCGCGCGGCTTCACCGACGGCATTAAGGCGGTTGCCGACGCGCAGGTGATGCGCCGCGCGCTGTCCTATTCGCGAATTTGCGACACTGTGATCCTGCAACATCCAGAAGAACCTTCGCTGGCCGGCGGCGCGATGAACGCCGGCGAATTGGCCACCCGCCTGGGACTATCCGGCGTCTCCCACCTTGCCGAGGTGATCATGGTGGAGCGGGACCTTCGCCTGGTGGAGATGACCGGCGGCCGCTATCACGCCAGCCACATCTCGGCCAGGGAAACCGTTGAGGTGATCCGCCGGGCAAAGCAGCGCGGTCTGCCGGTAACCTGCGATACCGCGCCGCACTATTTCACCCTCAACGAACTGGTGGTCAGTGACTATCGCACCTTCGGAAAAGTCTCGCCGCCCCTGCGCCGCGAGGAAGACCGGGTGGCCATTGCCGACGCGGTGGCCGACGGCACCATTGACGCCGTGGCCAGCGATCACTGTCCCCATGATCAAGATTCCAAGCGCGTGCCCTTCGCGCTGGCCGAACCGGGCATCGTTGGCTTGGAAACCTTGCTGCCGCTTTCCCTGGCCTTGGTTCACAAGGGGCAGATGAGCCTGCTGGACCTGTTGGCCCGGCTGACCTGCGGACCGGCTGGAATCTTGCGCGGCCGCACCGGTTTGCAACCGGGCTGCATCGCCGACCTGCTGCTGTTCAATCCCGATACGCCGGGTCGAATTTCGACCGAGGACTTCAAGAGCAAGTCGAAGAATTCGCCCTTTGACGGCCACCTCATCCAAGGCAAGGTGCTGCGCACCGTGGTCGATGGCCGCACCATCTATCAAGCGCCGGAGAAGCCTCCCGCCGGCTAGCGGCTGACCGTCGAGAGAAGAAGTCGCAAGAAGAAGCGGCGCCACGGTTAAAGCGGCCTGGGCGCGTGATTGCCGTTAAACCGATCCGGCCTCCCGTCGGCCCAGCGCTGGGCTGGTTGGATCTTTTCCACAACTTTTCCCGTCCGGCTGCGCGGTTAACTGATTGACTTCGCTTGTCTTGCTGGCGAAATCTTTTAGAATGGATAAAAGGTAAGCCACTTTACCGACAGCAGCAGGGCGCCCTGCCAAGAGCTTTTGATCCCCGCCCCGATCCGGTTGGAAAGCTGGCGCCAAACCAGAGGTAGTTACCAATGTTCGACCCCATTTCCTGGGAACTGGCCTGGCCTTATCTCTTGACGGCCCTGGTCGGCGGATACCTGTTGGGGTCCATACCCTTTGGCGTGATTCTAACCCGGCTTTTCGGGCTGGGAGATCTTCGGCAGATCGGCTCGGGCAACATCGGCGCAACCAATGTGCTGCGCACCGGCCGGAAGGATCTGGCCTTGCTGACCGTGCTGCTTGACAGCGGCAAAGGCGCCACGGCCGCCCTGCTGGCGGCAAACTGGGGCCCGGAAACCATGCTGGTCGCCGGCTTTGCCGCCATCCTCGGACACAACTTCCCGGTCTGGCTCGGCTTTCGCGGCGGAAAGGGCGTGGCCACCACCTTGGGCACCCTAATCGCCGTCGACTGGCAAGTCGGGCTGGCGGCCTGCGGCACCTGGCTGCTGGTGGCGTTGATTTTCCGGATTTCCTCCCTGGCCGCGCTGGTCGCCTTGGCCGCCAGTCCGATTTACGCCTGGTATCTGGTTGGCGATCCCAACTATGTGCAGTTCGCCGGTCTCGTGGCGCTGCTGGCCTGGGGGCGCCATCACAGCAACATCCGCCGCATTCTCACCGGCAAGGAACCGAAAATCGGCAGCAAATAGGCGCCTTGGCAGCGGTGCCGGGCGGACAGCGGCCGCCGATAAAGTTTCGCGGCGGACAGACTTTTCGCCAAAAAAATTACGCTCAAAAATCCCTTAACGATTGACCAGCGTCGAATTATCTCGCCAAATGGTGTAATGATACAGCAACAGACTTCGGTCCTCAGCGACGCAGAACGCCTGTCCTGGCTGCAACTCATCCGCAGCGAGAACGTCGGTGCGATCACCTTTCATCGCCTGCTGAGCCACTATGCCAGCGCCAGTCTGGCATTGGAGGCCCTGCCGGAACTGGCCCAGCGGGGCGGCAAGCGGGCGATCCGCGTCTGTCCGCGTCGCCAGGCGGAAGCCGAAATGGATGGGCTGGCGCAAATTGGCGGAAACCTCCTGGCCTGCGTCGAGGCTCCCTACCCGCCCAGTCTGGCCAGCCTGGAAGACGCGCCGCCGCTACTGGCGACCCTGGGCCACACGCACCTGCTGACCCGTCCCGCCATCGCCATGGTCGGCGCGCGCAACGCCTCCCTCAATGGCCGCAAGCTGGCGCACCGCTTTGCCAAGGATCTCAGCGACGCCGGCTACCTGGTGGTTTCCGGCTTGGCGCGCGGCATCGATCGAGCCTGTCACGAAGGCAGCTTGGCCCAGGCAACCGCCGGCGTCATGGCCGGCGGCGTGGATGTGATCTATCCCCCGCAAAACAAAGATATCTACGCAAAGATCAAGGATCAGGGCCTGCTGCTGTCGGAAATCCAACTGGCGGTGGAGCCGCAAGCGCGACACTTTCCCCGACGCAACCGGATCATCTCCGGCCTGGCCAGCGGGACGCTGGTGGTTGAAGCGGCGCTGCGTTCTGGCTCGCTGATCACCGCGCGTCTGGCCAACGAACAGGGGCGCGAGGTTTTCGCCATCCCCGGCTCGCCGCTGGATCCGCGCGCCCGCGGCGGCAACAGCCTGCTGAAACAAGGCGCCACCCT
>CAXBMB010000118.1:0-7985 GCA_963976695.1 uncultured Rhodovibrionaceae bacterium | reverse complement strand
GTGGTCTCCATGCTGGCGCCGTCGCCGTCCATTTTCATCGTCGTCGCGCCGTCGGTGGTCTCCATGCTGGCGCCGTCGCCGTCCATTTTCATCGTCGTCGCGCCGTCGGCGGTCTCCATGCTGGCGTTGCCGCCATCCATTTTCATCGCCGCGCCGCCGGACATGTCCATGCCGGCCATGCCGCCGGACGACAGGGCGGCTTCCAGCATGGCCTCATCCATGGTCGGGACATCGAAAACGTCGTGCTCAAGCGCTTCGTTTTCGCGCAGGTCGCCGGAGGGAAGAATGCCCTCGGACTGCAACAGGCTCACCGCGGCAACCGCCGGGGCCGCCTGATAAGCCGGTGATTGCTGAATCACCGTGAAGTATCCGGTCACGCCCAGCAGGATGAGCCCAAAGATCAGAAAAAATCGCATTACCATTGCCGCTCTCCTTTCATTCCGCCGGCGCCGCAGCGGGTGCGGACATCTTGTCCGCGTGCTCGATGGCCCAGGGGTCTGCTTCGGCGGTGCGCCCACGGGTCGCGCTCCACATGATGTTGATGACGAACAGGATGAAGCCCAGCCCGATGAGATAGGCGCCGCCGGTCAGCAGAAGCTGCGGCAGGGTCCATTGCGGCAGGGGCAGATAGTCCACCACCCAGCGCGGGAAGTAGGCGTAGCCCAGCACATACATCATCATCACTTTGGTGAAGATGCCGATCTGCCACAGCCAGAAGTGTAGGTTGCCCATCGTCTGGTTGAACATCCGTCCGGTCATGTAGGGGTAGAGGTAGTAAATTCCCGCCATCGCCATGTTGGCCATGAAGCCGACGAACATGGCGTGAAAATGCGCCGGCACGAAGTAGGTGTTGTGCACGAAGTCCGAGTCCACCGCGATCTGGGCGTTCAGATAGGCGGTAACCCCTCCCAGGATCAGGAAGGCGATAGAGGCGATGATGAACTTGAACGGCACCGCCCGCTTGGCCGAGATCGGGATCGGGTCGGACCAGAGCGTCGCAATCCAGTTGAAGACGTGCAGGGTCGAGGGGATGAAGATCATCAAGGTCAGGATTTGCGTGGTTCGTTCGAGCCAGCCGCTGACGGTGTTGGCCGGCTGGAAGTGGTGTGGATAGACAACAAAGGCCAGACCGGTGAGCAGGGCAAAGGCCAGCACGCCGGACCAGTAGCTCCAGATCGGATGGCCAAGAAAGCGCGGCAGCAGCGTGTAGAGGATGGCGATAGCCGGCATCAGCGGGAGGTAGACGGCGGGGTGGCCATAGAACCAGAACATGAACATGAAGGTCATGACGTTGCCGCCCCGGGCCGGGTCGAAGATCGCGGTGATTTCCATCCAGTCGGTGAACATGTAGATCCCGACCAGCCCCAGAATCGGGGTCGAGCCCATCAGCAGGATGCCTTCGGACAGCGCGGCCCATCCCATCAGCGGCAGCTTCTTCCAGCCTTTCTTGTAGGCCTCCCAACCATTGCGGAGCAGTACCGCCCCGGCGATGAATTCCGAGATCGCCACCAGCAGGACCGCCGCATAGCCCATCCAGACAAGATCGCCGCCGACCCGAAGCGACATCGGCGGATAGAAGGTCCAGGTAAAGTCCGGCCGCGAGATCACCAGCAACACCGCCGCGGCGATCAGCGTCCAGTAGCTCCACTGCGCGCCCCGCGCCCAGAGGAGTTGGTCGCTGCCCAGAATCTTCGGCATCATGTAGTACATGATCGACACGACGAAGGGGATGACAAAGCCGAAGACCATAAACATCCCGTGCAGCGTCATCAGCGACATATAGGGCCGGGCGTCGAAGAATTGGATATCGGGCAAGGCCAGTTCGGTCCGGAACAGCATTGCCATCAGGCCGCCAAGGCCCAGCATGACAACCGAGGTCAGCATGCCCTTGATGGCGATATGTCGGTAGTCGTTCGAGAACAGCAAGGTTCCCAGGGTCATTTTGCCAAGTACGTCCTCGGGCACCCAGTGCGGGGTTATGCCCATACGTTCAGCATCGAGTTCGTGCGCCATTATGCCTCTCCCTGCGTGCGAATTATGTTCGTCATGCGTCCACACCTTGAACCACGAGCCAGGCTTTCATCTGGGCATGGCCGACGCCGCAGTAGTTCAGACACTGGATCAGGTATTTGCCGGGCGTCTGGGGCGCGCGGATCCATACCGCCCGTTCCTCGCCGGGTTCGAATTCGGTGGTGATGCCGACGGCCGGGATGTTGAACCCGTGGATCACGTCGTTGCTAAAGATCCGGAACAGCACCTTCTCGCCGGGCTTGACGATCGCCGCATTGCGGCTGATTTCGTCCTCCTTGGTGAGAAAGGCAAAGCCCCATTGGAAGGCGATGACCTTGATTTCCCGGTCGAAAGCGCCGTCGAGCGCGGACCCTTCCGCCGAGACCGTGCCCGATTGCCGGATGGCGTCTTGGTATTCGGTGAAGATGTCGGTGCTTCGCCGGTCGGCGTACCAAACCAGGCCGATCAGGACCACCACGAAGGCGACTTCCATGCGGTATTTCAATCGCCAGCGTTTGGGCCACAGCAGTGCCAGGAACAGGCCGCTAAGGCCGAGGATTCCAAGCCCAAAAACGATGGTCATCATTAACGCCTGATAACCGTTCAGTCCGAGCGCATTTTCCATTTTTTTTCTCACTATCGTTTCTGGATCGCCCCGCCCGCGAGAGGACTAGCGGTCACCAGAAGCGCAGAAGGGTTGCTGCTTTTGTCCGCCCCTGGCTTCGGACCCGGATCGCGGGGATCGAAAGGCCAACGGGGGCGGGACGGGCGGTGTGGATCCGGGTTCATCCGGCTTGTCGCAAGCCTGGGGCGGCGGGCGGCCGCCGGGGTGAACCGGGTCTCCGAGGCAGCGGCTGACGCGGACTGGCGGTGTTTGATCACCCTCTTCGGGTTGATCGTTCCGCCGGCGCCGACGCTGCCGGTTCGTTCAGTCGCGTGGTGGTTTTAGCAGTGAAAAGGGCAGACGACTTCGCTTATCGCGGGTACCGAAGGAAAAAAATAAGGCCGAGGTATAGGCGCGAATAGTCAAACCGGTGATGTCCTGTCGCCCCACCGGACAGCCGCAGCAATTTGGGCTGGTGATCATTTTACATAGCTGCTTGGCGGTGCAGTCGGGCATCGCCGGCCTATTGCCCGCCATTGCCGACCGGGGTTTTTCCAGGCAGCCGGCAAGCGCGTCGGATTGGGCCTTCGATGTGGGGTCTTGCCGCGCTGGCGGCGACGTTGCGGTTGCGTCATCGGGAATCGCCAGCGAGATGATCCTGGGGGTGGGCGTAATAATCTCAGGGGCGGGTGCGGCGACAATAGCGGCCTGACTGAGGCGCGCCGCCGCCGGCGCTGTCACGCCGACCGCCAATCCCACCACCAGAACCGCCGTGATCATTCTATGAAAAAAGTCGCTCACCATTCCGGGAGTATAGAGGAAATCGCCAGACTGGTCAGCAGGGTTTTTTTATGCGGCAAAATTTTTAACCACCTTTGGTTATCATACCCAGACTCAGAACGTCATTCGCTTTGGGTAAGTCGGCGCGCCTTGGTCGAATTTGTCGCAGCGATGGGGCCGCGCAAGCGGACGACACGACAGCCCGGGGTATTTTTCCCGTACAAGTGGATGGTTTCCGGTTAGGCTGAATCCGGGTGGTGATTCCGGTCCTGTTCCCGGCCCACCGTGCCGCCATAATAAATTTGACAATAAAATTAAATTGGTCAAAGCTGGTGAAAACGGCCGTAGAGCTGATGAAATGCGCTGAACAGCCGCAAAAAAATGAACAGATGCAGAAAGACGACGTTTGTCTCTATCCTGGGAGGATGTGATGAAATTTGCCCTGAAGCTTCTTATTGGCGCGGCCTTGACGTTGGGACTGGTCGGACCTGTGCTGGCCGAGGACCTGATTGTTGGGGTCAGTTGGTCGAACTTTCAGGAAGAACGCTGGAAAACCGACGAGGCCGCCATTAAGTCGGCGCTTGAGGCCGCGGGCGCGACCTATATTTCCGCCGATGCGCAGAGTTCCTCGGCCAAGCAGCTTTCCGATGTGGAGAGCCTGATTGCCCGCAACGCCAAGGCGCTGATAATCCTGGCGCAGGACGCCGACGCCATCGCGCCGGCGTTGCTGGCCGCCGCCAATGAAGGGATCCCGGTGGTTGGCTACGATCGCCTGATCGAGAACCCGGGAGCCTTCTACCTGACCTTTGACAATATCGAGGTCGGTCGGATGCAGGCGCGGGCGATTTTCGAACTCCAGTCACAAGGCAACTATGTCTTTATCAAGGGGTCGCCAACCGATCCCAACGCGGATTTCCTGCATGACGGCCAGTTGGAGGTCGTCCAGGCCGCCATTCAGTCCGGCGCGATCAATGTCGTCGGCGAGCAGTATACCGACGGCTGGCTGCCGGCCAATGCGCAGCGCAACATGGAACAGATCCTGACGGCCAATGACAATCAGGTCGATGCGGTGATCGCCTCGAACGACGGCACCGCCGGCGGCGTCGTCGCCGCCCTGACCGCCCAGGGCATGGAGGGCCTGCCCGTTTCCGGCCAGGACGGGGATCACGCGGCGCTCAACCGCGTCGCGCTTGGCACGCAGACCGTTTCGGTTTGGAAGGATGCGCGCGACCTGGGGCGGGCGGCGGGTGAGATCGCCGTTTTCCTCGCCAAGGGCGGAACCATGGCCGAGGTCGCGGGCGCCCAGGTCTGGACCAGCCCCGGCGGCCAGCAACTCTATTCGCGTTTTCTCGCGCCCGTTCCCATTACCCGCGACAATCTCGACCTGGTGATCGACGCGGGCTGGGTGGCGAAAGCGGTGGTGTGTAAGGGGGTTATCCCCGGCAGCGTCGCGGCCTGTGACTGACCGCAGCCGAAGCGCGACGCACTTTTGTCTTCCTTGATCACAGGCTGGTTGATCACAGGCTGGCCGATCACAGGCGCGGCCGTCCAATAGGTCCCGCTGACCAAGCGACGCCGACCGCCGAAGATCGTTGCGTCGGGGTCGGGGCGGTGCGCGCCGTCAGGAGAAATGACGATGTTGAGTGACGTGAAGCGGAAGTTGGCGGCGCTGGAAATTGATAGCCGGCTGCTCGGAATGGTGGCCGCGCTGCTGCTGATTTGGCTCGCCTTCGACCTGTTGACCGGCGGGCGCTTTCTCACCGCACGCAATCTGTTCAATCTTTCGGTGCAAACCGCGTCGGTGGCGGTGATGGCCACCGGGATGGTCTTTGTCATCGTCACCCGGCACATCGATCTGTCGGTCGGGGCGATGCTCGGGGTTCTCGCCATGGTGATGGGGGTGATCCAAACCGAGGTGTTGCCCCAGTTTCTCGGGTTCGACCACCCGGCCAATTGGCTCATCACCATCACCGCCGGGGTGACGCTGGGGGCGCTTATCGGCGCGGCCCAGGGCTATGTCATCGGCTATCTGGCGGTGCCTTCCTTCATTGTTACCTTGGGCGGTTTGCTGATTTGGCGCGGCGCGGCCTGGTGGGTAACCCAGGGCCGTACCGTGGCGCCGCTCGACAAGACCTTCACCTTGATGGGCGGCGGGGCGGAAGGAACCTTGGGGGCGACGCTGTCTTGGGGATTGGGCGGCGCGGCGGTTATCGCGGCGCTGGCGGTTCTGCTATTGGCCCGCCGCCGGCGAACCCGCCATGGCTTCCCGGTGAAACCGCTTTGGGCGGAGGTGGGCGTCGCGGCGCTGACGTCGCTGCTCATCCTCGGGTTTGTGGCGATCATGAACGCCTACCAGGTCCCGGCCCGCGCCGCCGCGCGGATCTACAAGGCGCAGGGCTTGGCGGTGCCGGCCGAGGGTATCGAGATGGTCCACGGCATCGCCGTTCCGGTTGTCATACTGCTGGTGGTGGCGATCGTCATGACGGTGATCGGGCGACAGACCCGCTTTGGACGTTATGTCTTCGCCATGGGGGGAAACCCGGACGCGGCGGAACTCTCCGGCGTCGATACGCGGCGCCTGACGGTAAAGGTTTTTGCCGTGATGGGCCTGCTTAGCGGCATTGCCGCGGTGATCGCCTCGGCGCGCCTGCGCTCGGCGGCCAACGACCTGGGGTCGCTCGACGAGCTGCGGGTGATCGCCGCCGCGGTGATTGGCGGCACCTCGCTGGCGGGGGGCGTGGGCACGATTTACGGCGCGGTGCTGGGCGCGTTGGTGATGCAGAGCTTGCAGTCGGGCATGGCGCTGATCGGCATCAACACCTCGCTGCAATCAATCATCATCGGTCTGGTGTTGATTTTGGCGGTCTGGGCGGATCAGCTATACCGCCGGCGAACGGCAGATTGAGGGAGGCCGCGATGACGGCGCTGGTGGAAATGAGAAACATTGAGGTCGCCTTCGGCGGGGTCAAGGCCGTCGATGACGTGAGCGTCGACTTGCACCCCGGCGAGGTGGTGGGACTTCTGGGGCACAACGGCGCCGGAAAGTCGACGCTGATCAAGGTGCTCTCCGGGGCCTGTCACGCCCGGTCCGGAGAAATTCGGATCAACGGCAAGCCGGTGAGCATTCGCAATCCGCGCGACGCCCGCCGCTACAACATCGAAACCATCTATCAGACTCTGGCGCTGGCCGACAATCTCGACGCGCCGGCCAATCTCTTTCTCGGTCGCGAACTGTTGACCCCGCTCGGCCTGCTTGATGAGGATCGCATGGAGGCGGAAACCCGAACCATCATGGCGCGGCTCAATCCCAACTTCCAGAAATTCTCCGTGCCGGTGAAGGGGCTGTCCGGCGGGCAGCGCCAGTCGGTCGCCATTGCCCGCGCGGTCTATTTCAACGCCAAGATCCTGATCATGGACGAACCGACGGCGGCCCTGGGCGTGCAGGAAACCCAAATGGTCGCCGAGCTGGTGGCCCAGCTCAAGGCCGAGGGCCTGGGGATCTTTCTGATCAGCCACGACATCCATGACGTGTTCGATCTGGCCGATCGGATCACGGTGTTGAAGAATGGCAAGTTGGTTGGGACCGAGCGGGTCGACGCGGTCAGCAAGGACGACGTGCTCTCGATGATTATTCTGGGCGAAAACCCGCGGCGACGGGCGTCCTAAAGGTCGGATCGGCGCAAACCGACGCGCTGCTTTCCAAGTCGATCATCCGCTCGCGTCTTGGCGGTCGTGGCTGTTGTGGCCGTCTTGGCCGTCTTGGCCGTCTTGGCCGTCGCGGCCGTTGCCGTCGGTGCGGGGCTTGCGGCGCAGCATGGCCCACAGCACCGGTAGCCCGGTAATCAAGCCGAGCCCCAGCACCGTCCAGGTGGCGCCGACCCAATCCGCGGTGGCGACCTCGCCGCCAAAGTGGGCCAGCACGTAGCTCGCCGGGATAATGCCGGCCAGCGTGGCCAGGGCGAAGCGCCAGAACCGCAGGCAACTCAGCCCGGCGGCGTAGCTAACCAGATCAAAAGAGATGAAAGGCATCAGTCGGCTGGCGAAGACCATCACCATGATGGCGTTTTGTGAGCCCAGCAGACCGATATCGAGCCGGCCGGCGCCGAACCAGCGGCGCAGCGGTTCGCGGCCCAGGACCCGAGCCAGGCCAAAGGCGATCAGCGCGCCGATCTCAGCCCCCAGCAGCACGTAGATCGTGCCCCACAGATGGCCGTAGGCCGCCCCGGCCGCCATGGCGATCGGGGCGCTGGGGATGGGACTCATCACGATGGCGAGCACCATCATGGTGATCACCAGCACCGGGCCCCACATTCCGGCCTGCGCCACCAGCGCGGCAATATTGTCGCTCTCGAAACGCGCCGGCAGGGTCATGATCCAGGCCGGTTGCCAGATCACCACCAGCGCGGCGAAAAGCGCAACGGTGAGAACAAGAGCCAGGCGCCAGTGATGCAAGATCGACATTTACAAACTCAGCGGCGGTTTCGGTGGGCAGGTCGCGCCCCGGCGCGCGGCAGGGCGTCGTTTCCCCGGCGAAATCTTGTCCTCATTTCGCCCGGCCGTTGATTTCAGTCGGAACGCCGAGGTCAGCGAT
>CAXBMB010000117.1:0-8282 GCA_963976695.1 uncultured Rhodovibrionaceae bacterium | reverse complement strand
GGGATGATCGAGATTGGCATGCGGGTCTCAACCGGGGTGACGGGACAACGGCAAGACGTAAAATAGAAGCCGGCGGGGGTGGTGGGCAAGAGGCCGTCGCGCCACCGGCGCGCGCGCCTGTCTAATTCTTTAACGGGCGGCGAGCGGTTCAAACGAAATCACCCGGTGATTCCGTTTGAACCGCGCCGACGCTAGAGCAGTGCGCCCATCGCCACGGCGGTGTCGGACATCCGATTGGAGAAGCCCCATTCGTTGTCGTACCAGGTCATGACGCGCACCAAAGTGCCATCGACCACCTGGGTGCCGGATAGATCGAAGATCGAACTGGCCGGGTTGTGGTTGAAGTCGATGGAAACCAGCGGCTCGTCGTTGACCGCCAGCACACCCTTCAGGCGGCCCTTGGCGGCTTCCGTGATGGCGGCGTTGATTTCTTCGGCGCTGGTCGCCCGACCGGCGTCGAACTTCAGATCGACCAGGGAAACGTTGGGGGTGGGGACCCGCAAGGCCACGCCGTCCAGCTTGCCTTTCAGCTCCGGCAGCACCAGACCGACGGCGCGCGCAGCGCCGGTCGAGGTCGGGATGATGTTGCAGGAAGCGGCGCGGGCGCGGCGCGGATCGGCGTGCAGGGTGTCGACGGTGCGCTGGTCACCGGTGAAGGCGTGAATTGTCGTCATAAAACCGCGTTCCAGACCGACCAGCTTGTTCAGAACGTCGGCAACCGGCGCCAGGCAGTTGGTGGTGCAGGAGGCGTTGGAGACCACCCTGTGGTCGGCGCTCAGCTTGTCGTGGTTGACGCCGTAGACAACGGTCAGGTCGGCATCGCCGGAAGGCGCCGAGACCAGCACCTTCTTGGCGCCGCCCTGGAGGTGAAGCCCGGCCTTTTCCTTGGAGGTGAAAATTCCCGTGCATTCCAGCACCACGTCCACGCCCAAGGCGCTCCAGGGCAGGTCGGCCGGGTTGCGCTCCGACAGTGACTTGATGGCATGGCCGTCAACCACAATGGCGTCATCGGTGGCGGAAACTTCGCCAGGATAGCGTCCGTGCACGGTGTCGTATTTCAGCAAATGGGCATTGTCCTTGGGAGCGCCCAAATCGTTGATCGCCACAAATTCGATGTCAGTGCGCTTCGCCTCGAATGCGGCGCGCAGAACCAGGCGACCAATGCGACCAAATCCGTTAATGCCAACACGTACTGCCATCTGTCGCGTCCTTTCTTTTGCTTAAGAGACCGTGCAGCCTTAAAGCCGGGTCGCTTCTTGGGCCACAGGATCGGTTTTTGTTTGAAAGAGTGAAAATTCCACGCCGTTGGGATCCAGACCGGCCTCAGAGCCAATCCCGAACCGTCTTGACGACCGCGTCGGGCGTGATTTCAAAGTGTTCATAGAGCTGATCGGCGGGCCCGGAAGCCCCAAAGCCCTTCATGCCGACCACCGCGCCGTCCAGACCAACCCAACGGTGCCAACCGAACCAGTGGCCGGCTTCCACCGCCACCCGCAACAGCCCGGGCCCAAGCACCTCTTCACGGTAGTGGCCGGGTTGTTCGAGGAAAAGCTCCCAGCAGGGCAGGGAGACCACTGCGGCATGAATGCCGTCGGCGGCCAGCAGTTCCTGTGCAGCCACGGCGATTTCCACTTCCGAGCCGCTGGCCAGCAGCGTGCACTGCCGTTCGCCGGCGGCCGGACGCAGAATGTAGCCGCCATAGGCGCACCAGTTTTCGCCGAGCCCCGCGCCGCGCAAGGTGGGCACAGCCTGACGGGTCAGCGAAAGAACCGAGGGGGCGTCGTCGCTGCGCAGCGCCAGTTCCCAACATTCCGCCGTTTCGATCAGGTCGGCGGGCCGGAAGACCTTAACATTGGGCATGGCGCGCAGACTGGCCAGATGTTCGACCGGCTGGTGGGTCGGACCGTCCTCGCCCAAGCCGATGGAGTCATGGGTCATCACGTAAATGGCCCGCTGCTTCATCAGGGCGGCCAGCCGGATCGACGGACGGCAATAATCGGTAAAGACCAAGAAGGTGCCGCCGTAGGGAATGAAGCCCCCATGTAGCGCCAGGCCGTTCATCGCCGCGGCCATACCGTGCTCGCGAATGCCGTAATGCAGGTAGCTGCCTGCATAGTCGGGCGCCGAAATCACCTGCTGGCCCTTGGCCTGTGTCAGGTTGGAGCCGGTCAGGTCCGCCGAGCCGCCTAACATTTCCGGGGCCACGGCGGTAATGGCGTCCAGCACCAATTGCGAGGCCTTGCGGGTCGCCACCTTCGGCTGCTCGCCGGCGGCCATCTGCTTGACTTGGTCGAAGGCGTCGCTCAGCGCGGCCGGCAGTTCGCCAGCCATGCGGCGGGTGAATTCGCTTTGCGCGGCCGGTGCGAGCGTCGCCAGCCGCTTGTCCCAGTCGGCGGACAGGGCTGCGCCCTTGTCGCCCACCGCCCGCCAGGCGGCGCGAATGTCTTCTGGAATGTCAAACGGCGCATAGGGCCAGTCAAGAAACTCGCGCGCGGCGGCGATTTCGGCGTCGCCAAGCGGCGCGCCGTGGGTTGCCGCCGTTCCCTGCTTGTTGGGGGCGCCAAAGCCGATGATCGTCTTGCAGGCGATCAGTGTGGGGCGGCTGTCGTCCGTCTTCGCGGCCACCAGGGCGGCGGTGACGGAGTCGGCGTCGTGACCATCGGCGGACAGGGTCTGCCAGCCGTAGGACTCAAAGCGCTTGAGCACATTGTCGGAATTGGCCAGCGCCACATCGCCATCGATGGAGATGTCGTTGTCGTCCCACAGCACGATCATCCGGCCCAGCTTCCAGTGGCCGGCCAGCGACGCGGCCTCGTGGCTGATCCCCTCCTGCAAACAGCCGTCGCCGACGATGACATAGGTATGGTGATCCACCACCTGCTCGCCGAACTGCTTGGCCAGCAGACGCTCGGCCAGCGCCATGCCGACCGCCGTGGCGATCCCCTGGCCCAGCGGGCCGGTGGTGGTCTCGATCCCGGTGGCGTGCCCGAACTCGGGATGGCCGGCGGTCTTGGAGCCCAGTTGGCGGAAGTTTTTCACTTCTTCCAGCGTCATATCGCTGTAGCCGGTCAGATGCAGCAGGGAATAGAGCAGCATGGAGCCGTGGCCCGCCGACAGCACAAAGCGATCGCGATCGGGCCAATGGGGTCGGGCCGGATCGAACTTGAGAAAGCGGCTGAACAGGACGGCGGCCACATCAGCCATGCCCATCGGCATGCCGGGGTGGCCCGAATTGGCCTTTTGAACGGCGTCCATAGAAAGGGCGCGGATGGCGTTTGCCATGGTACGGAGGCTGACGTCGCTCAGGGTGACGTCGGCGGCGGAGCGTGTCGTCATGGGTGACGGGCTTCCTGCTTCGAGTTCTGACATGACCCTCTTCCTGTGCGACAAAGAGGCTCTGAAAATTTTTATGCGGCCGTCGGGCGGGCCGGACGGCGCGCAGGCAACGGCAAAAAGTTGTCTCGCTTTTGCGCGCGCAACATGCCGCTCAGGCCCGCCTGGGTCAACCTGCAAGTGGTCACAACAGTCGCAAATCAGACCAGCAGTCCTCTCATGTCGCGCCCAAAACATGAGAGCGCGCAAAGTCCGGGACGGACGCCCGGGCGAGGCCCGACTCTGCCGGCGCGCGGCGCGGCGGCGAGCCGATCGACCGAAAGAACCTGGGATAAAAAAGGTACAAGCAGCAGAAGCTGTTGTGCTTTTTTCGATTTTTCCGATAAAGCGGGACGCAACCATGAAAATCGGTTTGGTTGACCCTGCCGCCGCCGCCCGCGTAGGGTCCCAACAGCAAAGCAAAGATGTCGGCCCAACAAAGGGAAAAATCTCTTCATGTCCCAATTGATCGAAGCGAGTCAGCGGTTGGACGCGGCCTTGCAGCGACTCGATGCCGCCCTATCGGGCCACCGGCTGCGGGAAAGCGAATTGCAGGCGGCTTTGGACGAAGCGAAAGCCGAGACGTTAATTCTGCGGGAAGTAACGCAGGAGGTGTCAAGTCGGCTGGATGGCGCGATTGAGCGCTTGCAAGCGGTGTTGGAGGACTAGGCCATGGCGCAGGTAACCCTCAAGATCAACGGCCGCGCCTATGTTATCGCCTGCGATGACGGGCAGGAACAGCATCTCACGCAGGTGGCCGGCGACCTGGACCGGCGGGTGCGGGACCTGGCCGCCGGCGTGGGCCAGATTGGCGAGGCCCGCCTGCTGGTCATGACCTCGCTGTTGATGGTCGACGAGCTGTTGGAAAAAAATCAGCAACTTGAAGAGGTTAAAAGCCAACAGATCGAGGCCGCCGCGAAAGAAGACCGTGCCGGAAACCAAGCCGAGGCCTTGGCCCTGCTCGATCATTTGGCCAGTCGATTGGATACCCTTGTAGAAAAGGCTGAAGACGCCTAAATATAGGGTGCGGTCATGGTACCGCCAAGGGTTCTGCTGCTGTTCGCGTCAGGTCATTTCGATCCCTGGGGCTATAAGTATCTTTAGGGAGCTGTCCCTGCCGAGATCTTGGTCTCGATATTACGGCGCCCACCTGTTGTAAACAGGTCGCAGAGGATGCTAAGATCAACGGTCCGAGTGGCTGCCCTTGTTTTAAGATGGTCGCGAGCCAAGCGGCCATCATTTAGTCGGTTGTTGTGTTGTCGATTGTATCGTCGATGGCCGGAATTGCGCTCTCTCTCTCCCTTTTTCTTTCTGTACCGACGGATGTTTTGCGGCTGGTTGCTGTGCGGCTGGCTGCTTTGCTGTGGCCGATCGGGCGCCACAGATCGCCTGTTTGTCGCGCCCTTGCGCGGCGGGTCGCTTTTTATCCCAAGAAACGTCGGTTTGAGAGGGACTGGCCAGAAGCGGTTCCTGGCAAGCTCGGGCCGTCTTCACCGCCTTCCGGGGCAAGCCTTGCGAACCGCGGTGAAGAAATTGGTCTTGAAGGCAGCCACGTGACTTTCCCCGGCGCACGCATTGAGCTTCCGGGCGGCTTCGGTCAAACTCAGCGGCACCAGGGGAGCAATCATTGGAAGAACCGGTTAGACAAACCGATCCGCATCGACAACGAGAGTTGGGTGAGATGAAGAACGGAGCGCGAAAGGCGGCACGGGCCGTCCGCAAGGCTGCCGCGGCCCGGCGGCCGGATGGCGCGCAGGACATGACCGCGCGCTTTCTTTCCGAGGTCAGCCTGCGGGACGGCGCCATCGTGTCGGGTTACTGGCCGATTCAAAGTGAAATCGATCCCCGGCCGCTGTTGCGGGTGCTGGCCGACCGGGGCCACCGGCTTTGCTTGCCGGTGATTGTCGGCGATAGCCAACCGCTGATTTTCCGTGAATGGCGCGAGGGCGAGATCCTCAACCACGCCGGTTTCAACACCTTCGAACCCCATGATGGCTGCGAGGAACTGCAGCCCGAGGTGCTGCTGGTGCCGCTGCTGGCCTTTGACCGCAAAGGCTATCGCTTGGGGTATGGCGGTGGGTTCTATGACCGAACGCTGGAAAAGCTGCGCGGTCGGGCGGCCTCCAACCAGGTGCCCTATTCCCGCCGACCACAGGCCATCGCCCTGGCCTACGAGGCGCAGGAAATTCAGGCCGTACCGGTGAACAGCACAGATCAACCGATGGATCTGGTGGTCACGGAAAGCGAACTGCATCGGTTTTTCTAAGTCGATCGCAGGCGCGCAACAGCGGCAACGGCGCCCTGTCGTGGTTTCGCAGTTGGCGTTTGGCGGTCCGGGCTGCGATAACAGCACAAACAGCACAGTGCACCGCCAAGACCGCCTCGGCCTGGCGTTCTTGTTTTCACCGCCGCGACAGCGGTACAACCGGCCGCACCAAGCGGTCTATTTGACCCCGTCGCGCGCCAGCCAATAGGTAGTTTTTTATGCGGATGCTTTTCTGCGGCGATGTTTTGGGTCGGTCGGGTCGTGATGCCATGGCGGCGCATCTGCCAACCTTGCGGCGCGATCTGAAACTGGACTTCGTGGTCGCCAATGGCGAAAACGCCGCGGCCGGCTTCGGCATCACGCAAAAGATCTGCGCCCAGTTGTTCGAACTGGGCGTTGATGTGATTACCGGCGGCAACCATAGCTGGGACCAGCGCGAGGCGCTCAATTTCATCAACCAGGAAAACCGCCTGTTGCGGCCGATAAACTTTCCGGTCGGCACGCCGGGCGGCGGCGCCGGTCTCTACCGGGTTGCCACGGGCCAGAACGCGGGCAAGAAGGTGTTGGTGATCAACGCCATGGGGCGGCTCTATATGGATCCGCTGGACGATCCTTTCGCCGCGGTGGAAAAGGAACTGGCCAAACACCGGCTGGGCAGCACCGCCGACGCGATCCTTGTCGATTTCCACGGCGAGGCCAGCAGCGAAAAAATGGCCATGGGTCATTTTCTCGACGGGCGGGTTTCCTTGGTGGTGGGCACCCATACCCATGTTCCCACCGCCGACAGCATCTGCCTGCCCGGCGGCACGGGCTATCAGACCGACGCGGGAATGTGCGGCGATTATGATTCGGTGATCGGTATGGACAAAGCCGCGCCTCTGGCCCGCTTTACCCGCAAGATCCCGGGCGATCGCCTCACTCCGGCGATGGGAGAGGGGACGCTGTGCGGGGTGTTCGTGGAAACCGACCGAAAAACCGGTTTGGCGCTGCGCTGCGAGCCGGTGCGGGTTGGCGGCTGCTTGCGTCCGGCCTTGCCGACGGTCTAACCGGTCGGCGCGTTAAGATTGGCGGCTGTCGCGGCTCAGGCTCAAAAAGCGGTCGATTTCCTCGTCCAACAAGGCGCTGTGGTCGCGCATTTCCGCTGCGATGGCCTTGGCCGACCTGGCGCAGGACGCGTCGACTGGACGATCCGCCAGCTGCAGCAAAATCTCCAGATTGGGCAGCGCTGTCTGCTCGGTAAAGTCCATCACCAAATCGGCCGCCTTGCCCAAGCGCTCGGGCGACGGCGGGTTGCTGGTTTCCGTTTTGATGCGATCAAACAGCTCATTGGGCGCCACCATGGGATCAACCCTTCATTCTGTGGGGCAGTGGGAGTCGGCCTGTTGGCACGCGTGCAGTGTCGCGCGCTCGGGTTTAACAATTGATTAAGCCGTTGGTCAATCCGTTCTGGCGGGCGGCCCCGGCGGCGGCGCGCCGGTTTGATCCGGCCGGGGGGTGTTTTCGGTTTTTCGGCCGGTTTTATCGGCGGCTTTCGCCAGCCGCGGGGGAATTTTATCGGCTTGGCGCGCCGGGCAGGCGGGGGGCGGGCCGCGCAGCAGGCTTTTCCAATGGTCAAGCAACTGCTAAAAGGCCCCCTTCCCACCGGTCTGGAAGGCCATCTTGTGCCAGAAATGGCGGCTGCTGCGCGGCGCCAGGCGACAAGACCTTTCGGATGGGTGATCTGGTGATTTGCGAAACCATAGGATACAGGACCCCAACCCAATGGCCGGCCATAGCAAATTCAAGAACATCATGCACCGCAAGGGCGCACAGGATAAAAAGCGCGCGAAGATCTTTGCCCGTTGCTCGCGGGAAATTATCGTCGCGGCCAAGTCCGGCATGCCGGATCCGGTAGACAATCCGCGGTTGCGCGGCGCCATTCAGGCCGCCCGCGCGCAGAACATGCCGATGGACAACATTGACCGCGCGATCAAGAAGGCCATCGGCGGCGGCGAAGGAACGGACCTGGAGGAAATTCGCTACGAAGGCTACGGTCCCGGCGGCGTGGCTGTGATCGTTGAAGCGCTGACCGACAACCGCAATCGCACGGCCAGTGAGGTGCGGTCGGCCTTTTCCAAGGCCGGGGGCGCGCTGGGGGAAACCAATTCGGTTTCCTTTATGTTCGAGCGGGTTGGCCAGATCATCTATCCGGCCGACAAGGCCTCGGTCGATCAGATGTTCGAGGCCGCCGTTGAGGCCGGCGCGCAGGATGTGGTTTCCGACGCGGAAAGCCACGAGGTGATTACCTCGCCAGAAGACTTCGCCATGGTGCGGGACAGCTTGATCGAAATCTATGGCGATCCGGACGAAATGCAACTCACCTGGAAGCCCAACACCACCACGCCGCTGGACGAAGACAAGGCCAGGAGCGTGCTGAAGTTCATTGATATCCTCGACGACAACGATGACGTGCAGAACATCGCGGCCAACTATGACATTTCCGATGAAATCATGGAGCGCCTGCTGGATTGAACGCCCGTTGGCCTGGTCCCGGTTGGATTGCGGGTCCGGCGAGGTCGCCGATCCGCCGTTGGCCGACGCCGACGCCGGCTGATCCCCGGAGTCGCCGCCCGCGCCGGTTCGTTGGCCCCGGCGCGATCCCGGC
>CAXBMB010000116.1:0-8491 GCA_963976695.1 uncultured Rhodovibrionaceae bacterium | reverse complement strand
AACGGCATCAACAGGAACGTCGGCAGGCGCAGCAACCGGGGCATCGGCACCGGCGTCCGCGGCGCAGGCCGGGAGCTACCTGCTTGACAGTTGGCAGCGTTCCATTTTGTTCTGGGACACGCTGCGTCAGCGGGCCAACAACATGCTGGCGCACGAGCGCGCCGGCCTGCCCCCCTTGCTGGACTTTAAATACGAGACAATCCTGGACGCGCGGCGCCTCGAGGTTCCGGTGAACTACGCGCTGCTGCGCATTACCGAAATCGGCGACGCGTGCTGGGAGGATTGCGTCGACCCCGACAAGCCGCCGGTGATCGTGATCGATCCGCGCGCCGGGCACGGCCCGGGGATTGGCGGCTTCAAGCATGACTCCGAAGTCGGCATGGCGCTGCATGAAGGCCATCCGGTCTATTTCGTGATTTTCTTTCCCGAGCCGACCCCCGGTCAGACGCTGGCCGATGTCCATCACACGCTGCGCCGCTTCGTCGGCGAGGTCGCCAAGCGCCATCCGGGCAAGGCGCCGGTACTCTATGGCAATTGCCAGGCCGGTTGGGCCGCGGTCCTGTTGGCGGCTGACTGTGAGGGACTGTCCGGTCCGGTGGTCCTCAACGGTTCGCCGCTGTCCTATTGGGCCGGCGAGTCCGGCAGCAACCCGATGCGCGTTTCCGGCGGCCTGATCGGCGGAGTCTGGCTGGCGCACCTGATGGCCGATCTTGGCGATGGCCGCTTCGACGGGGCCTGGCTGGCGCAGAACTTCGAGGGGCTCAAGCCGGAAAAGGCGATCTGGGAGAAATACGCCACGCTGTTCAACAAGGTCGATGACGAGCGCGACCGGTTTCTCGAATTCGAGCGCTGGTGGAACGGGTTCTATACCCTGAGCCGCGAAGAAATTCTCGCCATCTCCGAAAACCTGTTCATCGGCAACAAGCTGGAGCAGGGCACATTCAGGATTTGCGACGGCTGTGTGGCGGACCTGCGCCGCATCCGCAATCCGATCGTCGTCTTTGCCTCGCACGGCGACAACATCACGCCGGCCAATCAGGCCCTGGGCTGGATCCCCGCTGTCTATAAGACCAGCGATGAACTCAAGCAGGCCGGCCAGCGGATCGTCTATCTGACCAATCCGCACGTCGGTCACTTGGGCATCTTCGTTTCGGCTAAGATTGCCCGGCTTGAACATCGCGCCATTCTCGAGAGCCTCGAGGAGGTGGCGGATCTGCCGCCGGGTCTCTACGAGATGAAAATCGACAACCCGAGCGGCGATCCCGATTGCCACAAGCCCCAGTACGAGGTGCGGTTCGAGGCGCGCAAGGTCGAGGATCTCGGCATTCCGCCGACCGACGAGGCCTTCGCACGGGTGCGCGCCACCTCAGAGTTCAATGAAACGCTCTACAAGACTTTTGTCAGCCCCTGGGTTCAGGCGGTCGCCACGCCCTGGTCGAGCGAGATAGTTCGGCAGCTGCATCCGATGCGCACCAGCCGCTACCTGTTCTCCGAGCACTTCAATCCCTGGATGCGCGGCATTGCTCAACTGGCCGACGGCCTGTCGGACAGCCGGACGCCGCTGCCTGATGACCATCCGCTGATGGTTGAGGAGCGTGAACAGATCGACCGGCTTTCCACCAGCATCGAACAGGCCCGAAAGGGGCGCGACGCTGTCTATCAGCAGATTTTTGGTCTGTTCTTTGGCGGTCTTTTCCCCTTTGCCGCCGACCGGCCTGACCCCGGGAAGGAGAAGCAAGGTGAGTGATGCGCCCGCCATCCTGGTGATCAACTGCGGCTCGTCCAGCGTCAAGTTCGCGCTCTATGCCAACCAGCAGCCGCTGGTGCGCTTTTGCGTCGGGGCAATCGAGCGCATCGGTCTGGCCGACAGCCGCTTCCGCGCGACGGATGAAAAGGGCGACTGCATCGTCAATCAGACGTCGGCGATTGCCGATCATCAGCACGCCCTGCACCTACTGCTGGACATGCTTGAGGACCATCCCTCGGGGTTGTCGCCGGTGGTTGTCGGCCACCGGGTTGTTCATGGCGGATCGGATCACTTTCGTCCGCAATGGGTCGCCCCGGACTTGTTGCGCAAGTTGGCGCGGCTGACGCCGCTGGCGCCGCTGCATCTGCCGCACAATCTGGCGGGCATCGCCGCGGTTGAGGCCGCCCGCTCGCACTTGCCGCAGGTTGTCTGCTTCGATACCGCGTTCCACCAAAACCTGCCGCGCCGCGCCCAACTGACCGGCCTGCCGCGTGAATTGACGGATGCTGGAATTCACCGCTACGGCTTCCATGGCCTGTCCTATGAGTATGTGATGCAGGAAATGCGCCGCCGTCACGGCCCGGCGGTCGAACAGGCGCGCATTGTCGTTGCCCATCTGGGCAACGGCGCGTCGATGGCGGCGATCCAGGGGGGGCAAAGCGTGGCCACCACCATGGGCTTCAGCACGCTTGGCGGCCTGCCGATGGGCACCCGTTCCGGTGACCTGGACCCCGGCATTCTGCTCTACCTGTTGATGGAAAAAGGCCTGACAGCGCCCCAACTGCAGCAACTTCTTTATCAGCAGTCGGGGCTGCTGGGTATTTCCGGCCTCAGCCGCAACATGCAGGAACTGTTGGCGCAGGCCAAGTCGGTGGCCGCCGCCGAGGAAGCGGTCGATTATTTCTGTTATCAGGCGCGCAAACATCTGGCCGCCCTGACCGCCACGCTGGGCGGCTTGGATCGGCTGGTTTTCACCGGCGGTATCGGCGCCAAGGCCCCTGAAATCCGTGCGCGGATCTGTGAAGACCTGGGTTATCTGGGCATTCATCTCGATCCCGCCGGCAACGCCATGGGCGCGTCGCCGCTGTCCAGCCCGGCCAGCCCTGTGGTGGTCGAGGCTTTTTCCACCGACGAAGAGCTGGTGATCGCCCACCACGTCCAAGAAATGCTCGCCAGTCACCCAATGGCGCTGGAGTTTGTGAACGATGAAATTGCCGAGTAACGGGCTGCAAGGCCTGATGGATCAGGCCGGCGACCTCGCACCGGTCCGGGTCGCGGTGGTCGACGCCGCCCAGGGGCTGGTGATCCAGACCCTGCGCCAGGCCCATGACCGGGGTATTGTCGAACCGCGCCTGATCGGCGATCCGAAAGCCATCACCGATCTCTGCAAGGATCTCGGCTGGAAGATCAAGGAGCATTGGATCGTTCCGACGGCCAATGATTCGCTGGCCGCGGCCAGCGCGGTCAAACTGGTGCGCGACGGCGCCGCCGATGCGGTGATGAAGGGGAATATTCACACCGATGTGCTGATGCGCGCGCTGCTGGATAAGGAACGGGGCGTGCGCCTGGCCGGCCGGCAGGTGAGCCATGTTTTCGTCACCGAGGTTCCCAACCATCCGAAGCTGCTGGGCATTACCGACGCGGCGATCAACATCGCGCCGGACCTCGACACCAAGGCGCAGATCCTGCGCAATGCGGTGGAACTGTACCACCTTCTGGGGGTTGAACTGCCCAAGGTGGCCGTGCTGTCGGCGGTTGAGACGGTCAATTCGGCGATTGTCTCGACCCTGGATGCGGCCTGCCTGACGTTGATGGCGCGACGCGGCCAGATCGGCAGGGCCCAGGTCGATGGGCCGCTGGCCTTCGACAACGCCATTTCCGCCGCGGCGGCAAAGGAAAAGGGCATCACCTCAGAGGTTGCCGGCGACGCCGATATCGTCTTGGTTCCCGATCTGGTCTCGGGCAACATCCTGGCGAAAAATCTGGAGTATCTGGCCGGGGCGGTGGCGGCCGGAATCGTCGTCGGCCTGAGGGTGCCGGTGGCGTTGAGTTCGCGGGCCGATCCGCCGGCGGCGCGGCTGGCCGGTCTGGCGCTGGCCAGCCTGATGCACCATCGTAGCGCCACCTTTCCCGCCAAGGCGCCCGCCATCGAGGCGAGTCTGCATTGCGCGCCCCAGACCGCGCAGGCCTGCTGCCCCCTGCCTGGATAAAGCCCGGTCGGGGCGCGGGCCGGCGCTGACTGGATTTGCGGTCGAATAAACGGAGATACTCGGATGAAACAGAACAGCCGCAATCTGGAATTGAACGGCGCAGCGGACGCGCCGGTGACCATTGTCGGCGCCGGTCTGTCGGGCCTGATCTGCGCGCTTGTGCTGGCGCGCGCCGGCCGCAAGGTGGTGGTGCGCGAATGGCACAAGACAGTCGGCCACCGATTCCATGGCGACTTCCAGGGGTTGGAAAACTGGAGCGACACACGGGATATTCTCGATGAATTTCGCGACGTCGGCCTGAAGGTGAACTTTACCTGCCACCCGGTGCGCCACAGCACGGTCTTCGACGCCTGGGGAGAGGCCTATCAGGTGCAGGGCGCGCGGCCGCTCTACTACCTCATTCGTCGCGGAAGCGACGATGAAAGCCTGGACCAGGGCCTGCTCAAGCAAGTAATCCAGGCCGGCGCCGAGGTGCGGTTTAACGATCGGGTGACCGAGGCCGAGGGCCCCACCGTTCTGGCGATTGGCCCGCGCGTGGCCGACGCCATCGCGTCCGGCTATGTCTTCAAGACCGATCATCCGGATGGCAGCTGGGCGGTTTTTGACAACCGGCTGGCGCCGCACGGCTACGCCTATCTGCTGATTCACCAAGGCCAGGGCACGGTGGCCAGCTGCCTGTTCACCCATTTCAAGAATCAGGCTGAATACGTCACCCGAACGCTGGCCTTTTTCCAAAACAAGATCGGCTTCGAGCTGCGCGACGCCAAACCCTTCGGCGGGTTTGCGAACTTTCGCCTGCCGCGCACCGCGACCCAGGGCGGCCACCTGGTGGTTGGTGAGCAGGCGGGGTTTCAGGACGCCTTGGCGGGGTTTGGCATGCGCTTTGCCCTGCGTTCGGGGGTTCTTGCGGCGCGCAGCCTGCTGGAGGGCCAGGACTACACCCAGCTCTGGCGCAGCCAACTGCTGCCCCTGCTGCGCACCGGAACGGCCAACCGCTTTATCTTCAATGCGGTGGGCGAGCGCGGCCGGCGCTGGGCCTTGCGGGGCCTCAGTCGCTCCGCCTCGGAGAGCAAGCTTTGGCGGCTGTATCACCCCTCGCTTCTAACCCGTCTTGTCTATCCGTTGGCCCAACTGCGCTATCGCCAGCCGCTTCGCGATCCCAGCTGTGATCACGTTGATTGCGCATGCGTCTGGTGTCAGCACGGCACGCACCAGCAAGAAACCGGCGCGCGTGCGTGCGTGGTGCGGTCGACTTGACCCCTAGCGGGCAAAATATGGCCGCTAAATCTGACCGCTGAATTGGCGCTGCGGCGGTTTGACCGGGCTTGCGACGTGAGGGCGTTTGCGCCGCCGTCGTTCCGCTCCGGCGCTGTAATGTTTTGAATTCGGGTCCGTCTATTTGGTTGTTAGTTGGTTGTGAGGCCAGCCAATGACCGGGGGGAGCCCGTGAAGAAAGGACTTTAATCATGGATCAGACCAAAGTTCAGCAAGGCGCGTTGGAAGAACGATCGGCTTTGCCCCTGACCAACATCAAAATCGGCGTCGGCGGGATGACCTGCCAGCATTGCCGGGCGGCCATCGAAAAAGCGCTCAAGGCAATGGATGGCGTTATCTCGGCCAGTGTCAATCTCGCCAATGGCTTCGCCAACGTCGACTATGACCCGGCGCGCGTCAAAGTAGCCGAGCTGCTGCAGGTGATCGAGTCGGTTGGCTACAGCGCGGGCACGGCCAAGACCCGTCTTGCGATCAAAAATATGCACTGCGCTTCCTGCGTGACCAAAATCGAGACGGCGTTGAAGACGACCCACGGCGTGCTGTCGGCGAGCGCCAACCTGGGGTCGAAAGCCGTGGACGTGGAATATGTGCCGGAGGCGGTGGATTTTTCCGGCATTCGCCAGGCCATCGAGTCCGCCGGTCATCAGATTGCCGACCCGAGCGCGGCCGACGTCGCGGCGGCGGTTGACGCCGATGTGGATTCAGAGGAACTGGCGCGAGATCAGGAATATCGCACCCTGATGCGCAAGTTCTGGTTCGCCGCGGCGGTGTCGATCCCGGTCATGGGCCTGAGCTACCCCGATCTGATACCCGGTCTGCGGGACTGGATGCCGGCGGGCAGCGACACCCGGCAGATTGTCTGGGCGCTTCTCGGGGTGTTGACCCTGCCGGTGCTGCTGTGGTCGGGGTCGCAATTCTTCTCCGGCATGTGGGACGGGCTCAAGCATCGCTCGGCCAATATGCACACCCTGATCTCCATCGGCATCACCGCGGCTTTCGTCTATTCGGTGGTCGCGGTCGCCTATCCGGGCATGTTCCCGACGGTCGAACTGGCGGAGGTGTTCTGGGACGTGACCGCGGTGGTCACCGCCCTGGTGGTGCTGGGACTGGCGCTGGAACTCAAGGCCAAGGGGCGAACCTCCGAGGCGATCAAGAAGTTGATGGGCCTGCAGGCGAAAACCGCCCGGGTGGTGCGTGACGGCAAGGAAGTCGATCTGCCGGTCGAAGAGGTGGTCGCCGGCGACATCGTCATCGTGCGGCCCGGTGAAAAGATCCCGGTCGACGGCGAGTTGACACAAGGATCGAGCGCGATCGACGAGTCGATGATCACCGGCGAATCGATGCCCGTGGAAAAGAAGGTCGGCGACGAAGTCATCGGCAGCACGCTGAACAAGACCGGCAGCTTCCAGTTCCGCGCCACCAAGGTGGGCAAGGACACCGCGCTGGCCAGCATCATTCGGATGGTCAAGGACGCCCAGGGCTCCAAGGCGCCGATCCAGCGCGTGGTTGACCTGGTGTCGGGCTATTTCGTGCCGACGGTAATGATCCTCGGCGTTCTCGCCGCGATGGCCTGGTACATCGTCGGCCCCGAGCCGCGGATTATCTACGCAACCATTGTTCTGGTTACCACCTTGATCATCGCCTGCCCCTGCGCGTTGGGACTGGCAACGCCGACTTCCTTGACCGTGGGCATCGGCAAGGGCGCGGAAAACGGCATCCTGATCCGCTCCGGCGATGCGCTGCAAACGTCGCAGCGGCTGGACACGCTGGTCCTCGACAAGACTGGCACCATCACCCGCGGCGAGCCGTCGCTGACCGATGTGGTGGTCGCCAAAGGGTGGAACGAGGCCGAGGTGCTGCGGCTGGCCGCGTCGCTGGAACGGGGTTCTGAACACCCCCTCGGCGAGGCCATCGTCAAGGGCGCGGAACAACGCGGGTTCGATCTGTTCAACACGGCGGATTTCGCGGCCATTCCCGGTTATGGCGTTGGCGGGCGGATCGACGGCAAGGAGGTGCTGCTGGGCAACGCCAAGCTGATGTCCGACCGCAAGATCGCTATCGACGGCTTGACCGGCGATTGGGAGCGGTTGGCCAGCGGCGGCAAAACCCCGATGTATGTGGCCATCGACAACCAGGCCGCCGGTTTGATTGCGGTTGCCGACACCGTCAAGCCGGACTCCCAGCAGGCCATTGAGATGCTTAAAGCGATGGGCATCGAGGTGGTGATGTTGACCGGCGACAACCAGCGCACGGCCGACGCCATTGCCCGTGAGGTGGGGGTGGATCGGGTGCTGGCCGAGGTCCTGCCGGACCAAAAAGCCCACGAAGTCCAAAAGCTGCAGCTGGAGGGTAAGACGGTCGGCATGGTCGGCGACGGCATCAACGACGCCCCGGCGCTGGCGCAGGCCGATGTCGGGTTTGCCATCGGCACCGGCACCGACGTCGCCATCGAGGCAAGCGACGTGACGCTGATCAAGGGCAGCCTGGTCGGCGTGGTGACGGCGATCGAGATCAGCCGGGCGACCATGCGCAACGTGCGCCAGAACCTGGTTGGCGCCTTTGGCTACAACACACTTGGCATCCCGGTGGCCATGGGGCTGCTCTATCCCTTCTTTGGTCTGTTGCTTTCGCCGCTGATCGCGGCCGCCGCCATGGCTTTCAGCTCGGTGACGGTGATCAGCAACGCCAATCGTCTTCGCTTCTTTCAACCTAGGAGGGTCGCAAAATGACTCCGGATCGTTGGTTTGTTCTGGTCGCCGGGCTTCTGCTCGTTGCCTTCATCGTCTGGTTCTTCTGGCTGAAGCGCGCCAAGGGAACACGCGCCACCGAGGCGTCCGGCGGACGCCAAGAGGCGATGATCCTGGTCAAGGGCGGCTATACGCCCGACACGATCATCGTCCGTCACGGCAAGCCGGTGCGGCTCAATTTCCGCCGCGAGGAAACCGCGGCCTGCTCGGAAAAAGTTGTCTTCGGCGACTTTAACAAGAGCGCCGACCTGCCCACCGGCGAGACCGTGCCGGTCGAGTTCGTCCCGGACAAGCCCGGTGAATATCAGTTTACCTGCGCCATGGGCATGTTCCGAGGACGGTTAATCGTCGAATAGGCGCGGGGATCAGCCGCGCGAAGGAGAAGTAAGATGAAACAGACGCACAGGAGGAAGTTGAGTTTTTCGGGGTCCGTGCTGGGTCTGGCGCTGGCGGTTGTTTTGCTACTGTTTTCAACCGCCGCCGGCGCGGCCGATTCCAGCGGTTACCAGGTC
>CAXBMB010000115.1:0-8980 GCA_963976695.1 uncultured Rhodovibrionaceae bacterium | reverse complement strand
TCCTGGTGAACATCTTCGGCGGCATCATGCGCTGCGATGTGATCGCCGAGGGCGTGGTGGCCGCCGCGCGCGAAGTTTCCCTGCATGTTCCCTTGGTGGTGCGTCTGGAAGGCACCAACGTGGAGCTAGGGAAGAAAATCATGAAGGAATCAGGTCTGCCGATTGTCTCCGCTGACAACCTGGCGGATGCGGCCGAGAAGGTCGTCAAGGCAGTGAAGGAGGCGGCATAATGGCTGTCCTGGTCGACAAGAACACCAAAGTTATTTGCCAAGGCTTTACCGGCGCCCAAGGCACCTTTCATTCCGAGCAGGCGATTGCCTACGGCACCAAGATGGTCGGCGGCGTGACACCGGGCAAGGGCGGGTCCAAGCACCTTGACCTTCCGGTCTTCAACACCGTGGCTGACGCGGTGGCGGAAACGCAGGCCAATGCCTCTGTCATCTATGTGCCGCCGCCGTTCGCCGCCGACGCCATCCTGGAAGCGATTGACGCGGGCATCGAGCTGGCGGTCTGCATCACCGAAGGCATTCCGGTGCTGGACATGGTGAAGGTAAAGCGGGCGTTGGCCGGCTCCAAGACCCGCTTGATCGGCCCCAACTGCCCCGGCGTCATCACGCCCGATGAGTGCAAGATCGGCATCATGCCGGGCCACATTCATCAGCGCGGCAAGATTGGCATCGTCTCCCGCTCCGGCACCTTGACCTATGAGGCAGTGGCGCAGACCACCGCCGCCGGTCTTGGCCAGTCCACCTGCATCGGAATCGGCGGGGATCCGGTCAACGGCACCAATTTCGTCGAGTGCCTGGACCTGTTCCTCAACGACGAGGAGACCCAGGGCATCATCATGATCGGTGAAATCGGCGGCGACGCCGAGGCCGACGGCGCCGCTTTCGTGGCGCAGCACGCGGTGAAGAAACCGGTCTGTGGCTTCATTGCCGGGCGCACCGCCCCGCCGGGCCGGCGCATGGGCCATGCCGGCGCGGTGATCTCGGGTGGCCAGGACACCGCCGATCACAAGATCGCGGCGCTGGAATCCGCCGGGATCTTTGTTGCTGATTCGCCCGCCAGTTTGGGCCGCACCATGCTGAAAGCCATGGCCGAGTTCAAAGGCTAGCCGTTCGGCGAGAATAGCGTGCAGCAGGTGGGACAGCACATGAGGCCTCAGGCGGCTTTTTCCGGAAATCCTCGTCGTGGACTTTTATGCCGCGCGCGCTTTGCTGTCGCACAACGATCCGGGGGCAGCGATGTCCCCGATCATCTTCTTCTGCCTGCCGGCGACGACGATCGCCACCGACATAGAAGCCCTTGCCATCCCGATCCCGCCGTGCGGCCGGGTTATGGCAAGGGCTTTTTTTATCGCCATCCCCTTTTGCTGGCCCGACGGGGCGCGCGGCGCCCGCGCTTGTTCTCGGCGGTTGTCGTATCCCGTTAAATGAGGGATGGTTTGTTCGCATGATGCTGGCGACGGTGGAAAGCTTACACCTGCGCCATTTTTCTGGGTAATCCTGTAGTCCAACAGAGGCGATGTGGAGAGCGGCTGTCTTTCCCGTTGAAAACGAAATGAGCGAGCAACTGGCCACGTCAGTTCTAGTGGGCCCCCAGGCCCAGAACCTGGTTCAAAACTATGCGACTTTTCTAACCGACCCCGACGCTGTCGAGGGGCCTTGGCGGCGCTTTTTCGAAGACCTGTCTTCCGATGCCGCGGCCTTGCTGGACCAGAAAGTCGACAAGCCGGCGGCGCCGGTTCCGGGTACTGCCGGGGCGCCGGGTACGCCGGGGGGGACTGCGGGGACCGCGGCAAGTGGGACGGCGTCAACCGCGTCGCGCTCTGAGACGCTGGACTCCATTCGCGCGTTGATGATGATCCGCGCCTACCGGGTTCGCGGTCATCTGCAGGCCAAATTGGATCCGCTGGGCCTGGTTGCCGTGCAGGCCCACCCGGAATTGGATCCGACGTCCTACGGCTTCAGTGACGCCGATATGGACCGGCCGATTTTCATCGACAATGTCCTGGGCTTCGAGTCGGCGACGCTGCGCGAAATTCTGGCGGCCGTGCAGTCGATCTACTGCGGCTCCATCGGCGTGGAATTCATGCATATTCAGGATCCGGAGCAGAAGCGCTGGATTCAAGAGCGGATCGAGAACACGGCGTTCAACCGCACCGACTTTACCGTGCCGGGTAAACGCGCGATTCTCGAGCGGCTGACCGCCGCCGAATGTTTCGAGAAGTTCCTCGACAAGAAGTATACCGGCACCAAGCGGTTTGGCCTGGACGGCGGCGAGGCGATGATCCCGGGTCTGGAACAGATCCTCAAGCGCGGCGGGCAATTGGGCCTGAAGGAAGTCATCATCGGCATGCCCCACCGGGGACGTCTTAATGTGCTGGCCAACTTCATGACCAAGCCTTTTCAAGCGATCTTCAATGAGTTTCACGGCGGCGCGGCCCATCCCGAGGACGTCGGGGGATCGGGCGATGTGAAGTACCATCTCGGCACCTCCACCGACCGTGAGTTCGACGGCAACACGATCCATCTCTCGCTGACCGCCAATCCTTCCCATCTGGAGGCAGTCAATCCGGTGGTGGTCGGCAAGGTGCGCGCCAAGCAGCGCCAACGCGGCGACGGCGACCACACCCAGGTCATGGCGTTGCTGATGCACGGCGACGCCGCCTTCTCCGGGCAGGGCCTGGTTCCGGAAACCCTGGACCTGTCCGAGCTCAAGGGCTACCGCATCGGCGGCACGATCCACTTCGTGGTCAACAATCAGATCGGCTTCACCACCAACCCGGCCAACTCCCGCTCCGGCCCCTATTGCTCGGACGTGGCCAAGGTGATCCAAGCGCCGATCCTGCATGTGAACGGGGACGACCCGGAAGCGGTGGTTCACGTGTCGCGGATCGCCATCGAGTTCCGCCAGACCTTTAAAAAGGACGTGGTGATCGACATGTTCTGCTACCGCAGGCACGGTCACAACGAAGGCGACGAGCCGGCTTTCACCCAGCCGCTGATGTACAAGACGATTAAAACCCACACCACCACCCGGGCGCTCTACGGTCAAAGCCTGGTCAAGGAGGGCGTGGTGTCGGAGGGCGAGGTCGAGAAGTTCGCCGATGACTGCTACGCCATGTTGGAGCGGGAGTTCGAGGTGTCCCGCTCCTACAAAAAGAACAAGGCTGACTGGTTGGAAGGCCACTGGTCGGGCATCAAGGCGACGCGGATCTACGGCGCCCGTCGCGGGGCCACGGCAGTGCCGCTGGACAAGTTGCGGATGATCGGCCGCAAGCTGACCGACTATCCGGCGGATCTAAAGGCCAATCCGAAGATCGTTCGCCAGCTCAAGACCAAATTGAAGGCCATCGACAGCGGCGAGGGTATCGACTGGTCGACGGCCGAATCCCTGGCCCTGGGCTCACTGGCGGTTGAAGGCCATCCGATCCGGATGTCCGGTCAGGACAGCAATCGCGGCACCTTCTCCCAACGCCACGCCCAGATCATCGATCAGGAATCCGAACGCCGCTATAAGCCGCTGAAGTACATCACCGATGATCAGGCCTACGTTGAAATCATCGACAGTCCGCTCAGCGAAGCCGCGGTGCTGGGGTTCGAATACGGCTACTCCCTGGCCGAGCCCAAGGCGCTGGTGGTCTGGGAAGCCCAGTTTGGCGACTTCGTCAACGGCGCGCAGATCATCATCGACCAGTTCATCGCCTCGGGCGAATCCAAGTGGTTGCGGATGTCGGGTCTGGTGATGCTGCTGCCCCATGGCTATGAGGGCCAGGGGCCCGAGCATTCCTCCGCTCGGTTGGAGCGCTTCTTGCAGCTGTGCGCCGAAGACAACATACAGGTGGTCAACTGCACCACCCCGGCCAACTACTTCCATGTGCTGCGTCGACAGGTTCGCCGCGACTTCCGCAAGCCCCTGGTGGTGATGACCCCCAAATCCCTGCTGCGCCACAAGCGTTGTGTCTCCAAACTGTCGGATATGAGCGAGGAGTCGACCTTTCATCGGGTGATGTACGACGACCAGCTGCCGAGCAAGCCCAAGGAGGCAAAGCAGTTGGTGCTTTGCAGCGGCAAGGTCTACTACGATCTGCTGGAAGCGCGTGAGGCGCGCGGGATTACCGACATCCACTTCCTGCGGCTGGAGCAACTCTACCCCTTCCCGGTGGACGCCTTGATGGAGCAGCTCGAGCCCTATAAGCACTGTGAACTGGTCTGGTGCCAGGAGGAATCGCGCAACAACGGCGCCTGGTCCTTCGTCGAGTCGCTGATTGAGGAGGTGGCGCTGGAAGTCGGATGTAAGCATCCACGACCACGCTACGCCGGTCGGGCCTCGTCCGCGTCGCCGGCCACCGGGCTGCACAGCCGCCACCTGGCGGAACAAAAACAACTGGTTGACGAAGCCTTGACCATTGGGTTGGCGCCGGTCGGTCGGATCAAAACGCGGCGAAGCCAGCAAACCGCGCAGGACGCGGTGGCGGAGTAGGCGGCGACCCAACCCGGCGCGCCGACGCCGCTTTCCCCCGGCATGGGTCTGCCCCATACCCCGGGGAGGCGGCGCGGTCTGCAAGTGGCGATAACGAAGATTTTCAGCCCTGGTCCTCTGGCGATCAGGCGAACGGAAAAGGAAGAAACGGCATGGCGACGGACATTCTGGTCCCGACGCTCGGTGAATCGGTAACCGAAGCCACGGTGGCAAAGTGGCTGAAACAGCCCGGCGACGCGGTGGCCCTGGATGAGCCTTTGGTTGAGTTGGAAACCGACAAGGTGACGCTTGAGGTGAACGCGTCGGTGGCGGGCGTTCTGGCGTCGATCTCCGCCGATGAAGGCGAGAATGTGGAAGTGGGCGCGCTGCTGGGCTTGATCGAGGCGGGAGCCGCCGGAAAAGCCCCGGCCGCCGCCGCGTCCAGCTCCGATTCCGCCCCAACGCCAACCCCAACCTCGCCGCCCGCTGCACCCGCTGCGTCTGCTGTGTCCGAGGCGCCGCGCGCGGCCGGGACGGCGCAGGATATCGTGGTGCCGGTGCTGGGTGAATCGGTCACCGAGGCCACGGTCGCCCAATGGCTGAAACAACCCGGCGAGGCGGTGGCCCAGGATGAGCCGCTGGTTGAGCTGGAAACCGACAAGGTGACGCTTGAGGTGAACGCGGTGGCGGCCGGCGTGCTGCAGTCGATTGCCGTTCAGGCGGGCGAGACCGTCGAGGTCGGAGCGGTGCTTGGCGTTCTGGCGGCTGGGGCCGCCGGCGGCGAAAAGGCCGACAAGGCCGACAGTGCGGCGTCGCAACCCGCCCCGAGCCCCGCCGCCCCGACTCCCGACGCCTCGACTCCCGACGCCCCGACTCCCGCCGCCGCGCTCGATCCCAGCAGTGCGCCACGAGGCGGCGACGGCAAGATTGGCGTGGCCGATTTGCAGACCTTCCTGGCCGCCGGCAGTCCCAGTTCCGCCCTGACCCTGTCGCCGGCGGTGGCAAGCCTGGTGGCGCAGAACGATCTCGATCCCCTGCTGATTCAGGGCAGCGGCCCGCAGGGCCGGATCACCAAGGAAGACGTGCTCGACGTGGTTGCGGGCCGCAAGGCGCTGCTGGCCCGTCCCAAGGTTGGCGGCGCGCCCGCGTCGGCCGCCGCAGCCCCGGCTTCGCCCAGCGCGGCTCCGGCTCCGGCCCAGCCGCGCGAGGAACGGCAGCGGATGTCCAAGTTGCGGCAGACCATCGCGCGCCGCTTGAAGGAGGCGCAGAATACCGCCGCCATCCTGACCACCTTCAACGAGGTGGACATGGGCGCGGTGATGGCGTTGCGGAAGAAATACAAGGAATCCTTCGAGAAGAAGCATGGCCAGAAGTTGGGTTTCAACGGCTTCTTCGTGAAGGCGGCGGTCAAGGCGCTGAGCGACATTCCGGCGGTCAACGCACGCATGGACGGCGCTGAGCTGGTGTTCAACCAGTTCTTTGACATCGGCATGGCGGTGTCGGCGCCCTCGGGCCTGATGGTTCCGGTGATCCGCGACTGCGATCAAAAGTCTTTCGCGGGCATTGAAGGCGCGCTGGCCGATCTGGCGAGCCGGGCTCGTGACGGCAAGCTGAGCATGGATGAAATGCAAGGCGGCGGCTTTACCATCACCAACGGCGGTGTTTTCGGCTCGCTGCTGTCCACGCCGATTCTCAATATGCCGCAGGCGGCGATCTTGGGTCTGCACAAGATTCAAGAGCGCCCGATGGCGGTGAATGGACAGGTGGTCATTCGGCCGATGATGTACCTGGCGCTGTCCTATGACCACCGCATCGTCGACGGCCGCGAGGCGGTGACCTTCCTGGTCAAGATCAAGGAAGCGATCGAGGATCCGGAGCGCCTGCTGCTGGATCTGTGATCCCAGGTTGCGTGGCGCGATAAAACAGCCCCCGGCCAGCCGCTGTCCGTCGGGGGCGGTTTTTTGCCGCCCGGGGTCCCGATCTGACTTTTCCGGGCTGCTTCTTCCGACCGGGACCCCAGCGGGCGTTAAACGGGCGCTAAACGGGTGAGTCACGGATCAAGCGGGATCACGAAGTGGTTCCCTTCGATCCGATCCGACTCTATCGTTCGGTCTAGCTGGAACTGAGACGGCCGACAGCGAGAAACAGGGGGTGGGTGTGGACAAAGACGATCAGTTCCGCGACGAGGTGGGCCAGCGGGTGATCACCCGTTTGCTGAAGCGGGACAGCCAGGCGGCCTGGGAGTTGGATCTCACGGGTTTGGATCGGACCGCAGCGCAGGCCACGGTGGCGCGCATGCTCGAACGCTCGCGCTTCAAGACCGCAAAGGCGGTGGTGCTTCGCCTGGATCCCCCGGTGCCAGGGGGAAAGGACAACCTTTTTCAGCCCTTGGGGAAGCTGCTGCTCGGCGCGCTGCGCCAGGGCTGGGTCCGCAAGGTCAACCCGTTGGAAGCCGGGCGCGGCTTTTATGTCGAGCTGACCGGGCGGATCGACAAACAAGGCGACGGCGGCAAGGACCGTTAGCGGGCGACCGACTTGGTGGCGCGCCGCTGTCGCTTCGCCCGTCTTATCCGCCCCGTCTTTGTCTTGCCGGCCCGGTCTTACCCGTTCGGAAGATCGGCGGGGCGGTCGATCATCGCCAGGGTGCAGCGGGAGATGCACACCAGTTTCCCGGCGTCATCGCGAATCTGAATTTCCCACACCTGGCTGCGGCGGCCGAGGTGGATCGGTTTGGCGGTGCCATGCACCAGGCCGTCGCTGGCCGCGCGAAGATGGTTGGCGTTAATTTCCTGCCCGACACAGGCGTATTTTGACCGGTCGATACAGTAGTTGGCCCCGAGAGAGCAGAGCGTTTCGGCAAAGAGCACCGAGGCGCCGCCGTGCAGCAGTCCCATGGGTTGGCGGGTTCGGCTGTCCACCGGCATGGTGCCGCTCAGGCCGTCCTCGCCGAATTCGGTGATGACGATACCCAAAGCCGCCACCGCCGTATCGGCGGAGCTGCGGTTGACCTGTTCGATCGTTGGCTTGCTAAACCAAATCGCCATTTTCGCCCTATCCCCTGTCGCGGCCGTTAACGCCGGCCAATTGTCCCCGGCAAGCAATACCCCAGTCGCGTGCCGAGATCTTCCCCCTATCGGGTAAAGGCGCTTGTGCTGGATTGGGAAAACGGCGTGGCCAGCCTGTCGCCACGCCGCCGCCACTTGGCTGCTCGGTGGCGGCGGCGCGGGCCATGCGGGATCGGCAACTGCTTCTCCCTAAACCGATCCGGTTCTAGGGATTGCTGATCAGGATCTGTTCGCCGAACAGGCTCTTGACCAGCGAGACGGCCAGCTTGCCGGTTTGGTTTTGAAAGTCGTAGGCCGGGTTCAACTCCATGATGTCCAGCGAGTTCATCAGCCCGCTGTCGTGGATCATTTCCATGCAGAGTTGGGCTTCGCGGTAGTTGGGCCCGCCGGGCACGGTGGTGGCGACGCCCGGCGCGATGGCCGGATCGAGAAAATCCACATCGAAGGAAACGTGCAGGTGGCCGCCGGTGCGGGCCACCTTGTCGAGAGTTTCGGCCATGACCTGGCGCATGCCCAGTTCATCGACCCGGCGCATGTCATAGACCTTGATGCCGCTGGCGCCGACCAAGCGCTTTTCGATCACATCGACGGAGCGGATGCCGATCTGGGTAAAATTCTCGGCCTTGACCATCGGGCTTTGTCGGGCCAGCGCCGTCAGGCTGGGATGGCCCAGGCCGAAGGCCACCGCCACCGGCATGCCGTGCAGGTTGCCCGAAGGGCTGGTGTCGGGCGTGTTGAAATCCGCATGGGCGTCAAGCCAGATAACCGAAAGTTCGCGCTGGTTTTCCTGGCAGTAGTTGCTGACGCCGGCAAGCGAGCCCATCGCCAGGCAGTGGTCGCCGCCCAGCAGGATCGGCAGGCGTCCGTCCTGTAGAATGCCATAGACGCCGTCGCGCACGGCCGCGCACCAGGCGCGGGTTTCCTCCAGATGGCGATAACCGTCCTGCGGCTTGGCGACGGGGTTGACCGGACCGCTGAGGTTTCCCCGGTCCTCCACCCGGCAGCCCAGGCTGGCGAGTTCCTCGGCCAGGCCCACCACCCGCAGCGCCTCGGGCCCCATGGACGCGCCGCGGATCGAGGCGCCGATGTCGGTGGGCGCGCCCAGCAAACTGACCTGTGGCCCCTGTTTGACGGCGGCCTTGGCGCGACTAATTTCCTCTTGCATCAAGGCGATCATTGACTTGGCCACGCGGGTGTCTCCTGATCGGGCCGGGGCGGGAAAGGCCTGTCCGGCGGGGGCGGTTGGAAAGCGGCGATAAGCATTGGCTACTTTGCCAGAGCGCGGCAAAAATGGGCTACTGAATTGACCGGCGGCGACGGCAAGCCTTGCGGTCACGGCACCGGCAACGGCATATTCTGCCGTCAACACCGGTGGCGGGACAGCGCCGCCGCGGAAAAAGAAGTTCTTGGGAAAAGCCAGGAATTGCCGCAGATTGTGCTGCTGGCGTCGG
>CAXBMB010000114.1:0-9470 GCA_963976695.1 uncultured Rhodovibrionaceae bacterium | reverse complement strand
TTGGCGCAAACCCGGCAGACCGCCTTGGCGGCCTACCGCCACGCCGACCTGCCTTTCGAACAGGTGGTGGAAGCTGTGCAGCCGACGCGCAGTCTCGCCCACGCGCCGCTCTTCCAGGTGCTCTTTACCTTGGACAGCCACAGCCAGCGCGAACTGGACAAACGGCTGACCTTCACCGATCTGACCTGCCGGCGCCAGCGCCTCGCCACCAACGGCGCCAAGCTGGATCTCTCGCTTTATCTGGAAGAAGGGCGCGACGCGGACGGACAAGACCAACTCGGCGGCGCCTTTGAATACAACAGCAGCCTGTTCGAGCCGGCCCGCATCGACCGATTGCTGTCGGAGTTTCAACAGCTGATCACCGCCGTGCTGGAACGGCCTGAAGCGCCGCTCCAGCGCCACGGTTTGCTCGACCCGCTGGAAGAACAGCGGCTGCTCTCGACTTTGGCCCAAGGCGCGCCCCTGAACAACAATGGCAAAAGCCTGCTGGAGGAGATCTGCGCACAGGCCGCGCATCGGCCCGACGCCCTGGCAATTCTGTGGCCGGCAACCGGTTCAGACAGCTCATTGGCGGCGCCATCGATTGGCGCCGGCGATGATGATCGCGCCGATGCGGACCGGGATTCACGCCCAGGATCACATCTGGGATCGCATCCGGGGTTGCATCTGAGTTATCGCCAACTTTGGGCGGCCAGCGACGCCTTGGCCGCGACCCTGCGGCGCAAAGGCCTGGGGCCGGAAGACCTGGTGGCGCTGGCCTTGCCCCGCAGCCCGCTGGTGGTGGTCGCCATGCTGGCGGTCTGGCGCTGTGGCGCGGCCTTCCTGCCACTCGATCCCAGCCATCCGCAGGCCCGCCGCCGACTGCTCCTCCAGGACGCCGCGCCGCGACTGCTGCTGTGCGATGCGGCCGGCTGCGCCGACCCGCAGTTGCAGCGCTATGACTGCCTGGCGCTGTCCGACGACATGCTTCATCCGCCGGCAACGCCGCAGGGATCGGTAGACCGGGATGCCTGGCCAAGCTGGCCCCAGCCCGGGGCCGCCGCCTATCTGCTCTATACCTCCGGATCAACCAACCAACCCAAGGGGGTGTGGGTCGAACAGCGCGCCTTGTCAGCCTTTCATCAGGCAATGGAGCAGGCGCTCGGCCCGCTGCAGCCGGACGACCGGCTGGCGGCCGTCACCACCACCACCTTCGACATATCGCTGTTCGAGCTGTTCGCGCCCTTGCGCAAGGGCGCGACCCTGCTGCTGGTTCCCACCGACATCAGCAAGGACGGCCCCGCCTTGGCGGCGCTGCTGGATCAGCAGGCGGTAACCTTGCTGCAAGCCACCCCCAGCAGCTATCGGCTGCTACAGAGCGCGGCCTGGCAAGCCCCGCATCGCCCCACGCTCTACTGCGGCGGCGAGGCCCTGCAACCGGACCTGGCGCGCCAACTGCTGAGCTGGGGTCGCCGCGCGGTCAATCTCTACGGGCCGACGGAAGCGACCATTTGGTCCAGCTATCACGTGCTGACGGCGGACGATCTGCGAAGCGACGGCCCACTGTCGCTGGGTCGGCCCTTACCGGGCTGGTGTTGTTATGTGCTCGATGAACAGCTCACCCCGCAGCCCGAAGGGGTCCCCGGCGAGCTGTTCATCGCCGGCCCGGGGCTGGCGCGCGGCTATCACAACGCGCCGGAGCAGACCGCCGCGGCGTTCCTGAACGCGCCTTTTGACGGCGCGGGGCGGCTCTATCGCAGCGGCGACCTGGCGGCCTGGCAAAGCAATGGCGGATTGGCCTTCCTGGGGCGCCGGGACCATCAGATCAAGCTGCGCGGATTCCGCATCGAGCCCGGCGAGGTCGAGAGCTGCCTGCTGTCCCATCCCGATGTAAGGCAGGCGCTGGTGATCAGCCAGAACGAGCGCCTGGTGGCCTACCTGGTGCCCAGCGCCGCCGCCAGCGGCAGCCACCGGCAACTGCGCCAGGATCTGCAAACCCGACTTGGCCGAAACCTGCCCGACTATATGCAGCCCAACCTACTGATTTTCCTGGAAGCCTTTCCCTTGAACGCGGCGGGGAAAATTGATCGAAAGCGCCTGCCCCCGCCCGAAGCCCAACCGGGGGACGCCGCCGGGCAACGCGGCGCCGCGTCGGCGCGGGAAACCCTGATCTGCGCGGTCTTTGCCGATGTGCTGCAGCTGTCCCGCGTGGCGCCGGAAGATTCCTTCTTTGACCTGGGCGGTCAATCGCTGCTGGCGGCCCAGGCCGTGGCCCGCCTCGCCGACAGTTTGGGAACCCCGCTTCCGCTGCGGTTGCTGTTCCAGGCCCCCAGCGCAGCCCAACTGGCCCCGGCCATCGAAAGGCTGACCCCGGACGCCGCGAGCGACCTTCCCCTGGTCGGCGCGCCCGATGACACCGGCGCGCCGCTGACCTTCCAGCAGGAACGGCTGTGGTTTCTTGAAACCCTGAACGGCGGCGCGCCGGACGAGGAAATTTCAGCGCCGGCGGCGGGCCGCGACCTGCTGGCAGACGCCGATAGAGCCCGCCAGGCCTATCTTATTCCGCTGTGCCTGCAGCTGCGCGGGACGCTGGACGTTCCGGCGCTAAAAACCGCGCTGACCCGGCTGGTGGCGACCCAAGCCAGCCTGCGCACCCGGGTGGTGGTTACCGAGCAAGGCCTTGTTCACCAGCAGGTCGATCCAGCCGCCGCGCCGGCGCTCAGCGAGATCGATCTGCGCGGCCTGGGGCAGGACGCGCAGCAGGACCGGGTACAAAGGCTGGCCTTCCAGCCCTTTGACCTAACCAAGAGTTGGCCGCTTCGCTGCGCGCTGCTCCGCCGGGGCCCGGCCGATTGGACGCTGCTGCTGACCCTCCATCACCTGGCCGCCGACGGCTGGTCGCTGCAACTGCTGGAAAAACTTCTGCAGCGGCACTATCAAGCCGCCCTGGACAGTTCACTATCTTCGGCCAGCCAGGAAGGCGACCAACGCCAGCCCGACGGCGATCCCGGCGCGCCGTCGATCAGCTATTTGGACTACGCCCGCTGGCAAAGAGCCCGGCAGGCGCAGGGCGCTTTCGACCGGGACCTGGCTTATTGGCGCAAGCAGTTGGCCGATCTGCCGGAACTGCTCGACCTCCCGCTGGATCGGCCCCGTCCGGCGGTCCAATCCTACGCCGGCGCAAGCTGCGACATCGCCGTTCATCCCGATCAACTCGCCAGCTTGAAAAAATACGGCCAGGCCGCCGGCGCCACCCTCTTCATGACCCTGGCGACCTGCTTTGCACTGCTGCTCAAGCGTCTGGGCTGCGGCGACGACCTGCCGATTGGGATCGCCCACGCCGGACGCGGTCGCCCGGAACTGGACGGGCTTGTGGGGCTGTTCGTCAACACCCTGGTGCTGCGGCTGCGACCGGAAGACGGCCTCTCGTTCAAAGAGTTTTTGCGTCAGGTTCGACACACGGCCTTGCAAGCCTACGGCCATGGCGAGGCCCCGTTCGAACAGGTGGTCGAGGCCCTGAGGCCGAACCGCAGCCTCTCCCACAGCCCGCTGTTCCAGGTGATGTTTGCCTTGGAGGAGCCGGCGCGCGGCCCGCAACTCCTGGCGCCGGGATTGACGCTGACGCCGCACCGCTTGACCAGCCCAACGGCCAAGCAAGACCTCAGCCTGCATTTCCAGGAAAGCGACAACCCCGACGGGCAAGCCTTTTTGCAGGGGGTGCTGGAGTACAACAGCCAGATTTTCGACCCGGAAACGATCGCCGCTTTCTGTCGAAATTTCTCCCTTTTGCTGCAATCGCTTCTCGATCAGCCCGACCTGCCGGTCGAGGCGCTGGCGCTGCTCAGCGTCGAGGAGGAAGCGCGCCTCACCCAGACCTGGGCCGCCGGGCCGGCCTTGCCCGCCCCGCGCGGACCGGTGCTCGACGATATCGCGCGCACGGCGCACAAGCAGCCACATCGACCCGCGCTTCTCAATGAAACGGAAACCTGGAACTACGCCCAACTCTGGCGGACCAGCCGGCGAATTGCCGCCAGGTTGCGATCCCTCGCGGTCGGCCCGGAGGCGCGGGTGGTCCTGGCGTTGCCACGCTGCCCCCTCGCCATCGCCGGGATTTTGGCAATTTGGCGGGCGCGGGCCTGTTTGCTGCCGCTGGATCCCAAGCAACCGCTGATGCGGCGGCGCTTGATTCTGGAAGACGCCGCGCCGGCGCTGATTCTCACCGATGACGCGGGCCGCAACGATCCGCTGTTCCAAAACTATCCCTGCCTGTCGCTGACCGCCTTCGCCGATCCAGACGCGGGCGGCGCGGGCGGCGCGGACAGCGACCCGCCCGACCTTTCGCAGCCGGCTGGCAACACGGCGTGGCGCCAGGAGGCGGCCTACCTGCTCTACACCTCCGGCTCCACCGGCCAGCCCAAGGGCGTGTTGATCGAGCAGGGCGCCCTCGCCGACCATCAAGCCGGTCTTTCGCACTGCTTTCCCCTGACTCCGCAAGACCGAACGCTGGAAACCGCGTCGCTGTCCTTCGATACGGCTTTGGATCAGATCCTCACGCCCCTGCGCGCCGGCGCGGGCCTGGTCTTCTTGCCGGAACAGGCCTGGAGCGCGCCCGAACTCAAGCGACTTAGCGCCCGTTTCAACCTGACCTGGCTTGATCTGCCGACCGCCTATTGGCGCAATCTGGTGGCTTCCTGGCGCGAACAACCCGCACTTCTGCCCAACCTGAAGCAGCTGTCGGTCGGCGGCGAGGCGCTCAGCGCGGCCGATCTGGACCTCTGGCAATCCCTGGCCGCACCCGACAAGCCCCGGTTGATCAACGCCTATGGCCCGACCGAGGCCACCATCACCGCCTGCGCCAAGCTAATCCTGGACGACGACAGCGCCAGCCACCCCTTCGGCGCCTCGGTGGGGCGACCGCTGGCGGGGCGGCGCTGCTACGTGCTGGACCGCCGGCAACGTCCGGTGCCGACCGGGGTGGCGGGTGAGCTCTGTTTGGGCGGCATCGGCCTGGCTCGGGGCTACGACGGAAGGCCCGAGCTCACCGCCAAGGCCTTTCTACCGGACGCTTTTCTACCCGGATCCCGGCTTTATCGCACCGGCGATCAGGCCCGCTGGCGCCGGGACGGCACCCTGGAATTCCTAGGCCGCAAAGACCAGCAGATTAAACTGCGCGGTTTCCGTATCGAACCCGGCGAGGTGGCGGCCGCCTGCACCGCCCATCCGGCGATCGAGCAGGCCCTGGTGCTGCAGTGGCGGCAACAGTTGGTCGCCTATCTGGTTCCCGCCGGTGGTCCGGTAAAGGATCCGTCGGCGCTGAAAGCGGCGCTGCGGCGGCATCTGGAGGCGCGGCTGCCCGACTATATGGCGCCCGCGCATCTGGTCTTTCTTGCCGCCTTTGCCCTGACCCCCTCCGGCAAGATCGACCGCCAGGCGCTGCCTTCGCCGGAGCAAGCCGAGGCGACCGACCGGTGCGGCCCGTCCGCTGCGGCCAAGCACCCGCCGCAGCCCCCGCGCGGGCCGTTGGAAAGGCGGCTGGTGGCGCTTTACCAAGAGCTGCTTTGCTTGCCCAAGCTCGACCGCCAGGCGCATTTTTTCGAGCTCGGCGGCCATTCTCTCCTCGCCTTGCAGCTGGTGTCACGCTTGAGCCAGACCCTGAAGACGCCGGTTGCGTCACGGCTGATCTTCGAGGCGCCCAGGGTGGCGCACCTGGCCATCAGGCTGGAAGCCCTGCAGGCCCAGACATCGACGCACAACAGGGCTGTCGAGCCGCAACTCCAACCCCAAAAAACCCAGAGCCCCGCGCCGCTGTCCTTCCAGCAAGAGCGCCTCTGGTTCCTCGACCGGCTGGGAGGGGAAGAGGCCGCGCAGGCCTATCTCATTCCGCTGGCCTTGCGCCTACACGGCAGGCTGAATGTTGCGGCCTTGGAAACGGCGATCGCCGCCTTGCTCGACAATCAGCCGCAACTGCGCAGCCGTTTTGGCAGCCGGCAGGGCAAGCCCTATCAGGTTCTCGACCCGGCGACGGCGGCAGCGCAGCTGCTTTTCCGCGATATCGCCACGCAAGGCGCAGCCGAGCAACAGACCATTCTGGCCGACGCGGCGCAGCAGCCCTTCGACCTGGCGCGCCAATGGCCGGTTCGCTTCCAGCTTTTCCAACTGGGCGAAAAAACCTGGGCCTTGCTGATCACCCTGCACCATCTGGTGGCCGACGGCTGGTCCAGCGGCGAAGTGGCCGAGGAACTGAGCCAGGCCTATCGCGCGGCGCTGTCCGGCGCACCAAGCCCACGGCGGCCAGCCCCGCTCAGCTATGTCGACTACATCCACTGGCAAAGGCAGCGCCAGGCGGCGGGCTGCTTCGAACCGGATCTGAAATTCTGGGAACGCACCCTGGCGGGCGCCCCGCCACGCTTGCCCCTGCCCCTCGATCAGCCGCGCGCGCCGCGCCCAAGCTATCGCGGCGGCGTGCAGCCGATCACGCTCGACGCGCCAACCCTGGCGGCGTTAAAGGCGCTGGGCGCGGCCTGCGACGCCAGCCTGTTCATGACCCTGGCCGCCAGCTTCGCGCTGTTCTTGCAAGGTCTGGGCGCCGGCGACGACCTGCCCATCGGCACCCCGGCGGCGGGCCGCAACCATCCGGCGCTCGACTCACTGGTTGGGCTCTTCGTCAATACCCTGGTGCTGCGCCTGCAACCCCGCGACGGCGACAGCTTCCGGGCGTTCCTGACCGCCGTACGCGCCACCGCCTTGGCGGCCTACGAGCATGGCGAAGCGCCCTTCGATCAGGTCGTGGAAAGATTGGCGCCGCAACGCGATCTGTCCCACAATCCGCTGTTCCAAGTCATGTTCGCGCTCGACCGTCATGATCCGCGCCTGGACAGCCGACGCCTCGCCCTGCCCGGCCTGTCCGTTTCACGGCTCAGCCTGACGCCGCCGGTAGCCAAGGTCGACCTGACGCTTTTCCTTGAAGAACGCAACGCGGAAGGCGACGGCGCGGCGCACCAGCCCGGTCTGCACGGCGGCCTGGAATACAACGCCGACCTTTTCTCGCCGGCGCGGGTCGCCGCCATGGCAAAGGACTATCTGGCGCTGGTGAAACGGCTGCTTGACGCCCCCGACGATCCGCTGGCCGCGCCGCCGAAACACCGATCGACCAGGGCCGCCGACCGACCGCGTCCGCCGGTTTCGCCGCCGCGTCCCCTGCCCGCCAAGCTTGACCCGGCGCCGCAAAGCCTGGCGGCGGTGCTGGCGATCTGGGGAGAGTTGCTGCGGCCCGACGACGGGCGACCGGTGGAGTTCGACGGAAACAGCCATTTCTTCGACCGCGGCGGCCATTCGCTGCTGGCGGTGCAGCTGGCCGAAAAGCTGGAACAGCGCTTGCAACGGCCGGTCCCGCTGGCGCTGGTGTTTGAACACCCCCGGGCGGCCGATCTGGCGCGGGCGCTGGACGAGAGAGGCGAACGCGAGGAAAAGCCGGAGGACGACTGGCTGACGGTCAGCGACCAGGGCAGCGGCCCGCCGCTGATCTGCCTGCCGCCCGCCACCGGCTTTGGCCTGTGGGCCTATGGAATGGCGCGTCACTTCAAAACCCGCCGCCGGGTGTTTTCCCTGCAATCATCGGGCCTGCGCGGCGGGATGAGCGCCTCAGACCAAAGCCTTGAGGACATGGCCGAGGACTGCTTGGCGCAGCTCCAGGCCAAGGGCGTCACCGGCAAAGGCGTCGGCAGGATCGCCCTGGCGGGCTGGTCCTTCGGCGCCCATCTGGCCTACGCCCTGGCCCAGAAACTCAAGGATCGCCAGGAAAACATCGCGTCGCTGATCGTGATCGACGCCGCCGCGCCGGCCAGCCGCAGGGGCCGGGGCCGGGCCGAGCCGCCGCTGCCACAGGAAGACAGCGCGCTCTTTCGGGCCCTGCTGCCGCCGGACCTGGGGCTGGATCCCGACCGTTGGCAGCGCCTGCACGAAGACGCCCGCTTGGCGCTGCTGCTCGATCTCGCCGCCGGACACCCCAACTTGCCATCGGGCCTGGATCTGCCGGGATTGCGGCGCATGTTGCGCGTGACCCGCCAGAACAGCCTGGCGATGGCCGGCTTTCACCCCAATCGCTGGCGCGGCGACCTGCATCTGGTGCGCGCTCAAGAGGAGCCGGACGGCCCGGATCTTCTCGATTGGGACCGACTGACCAGCGGCGCGGTTCATCTTCACTGGGTTCCCGGCAACCATGGCAGTATGGTTCAAGGTGACAACGCCGCCCAACTGGCGCGGGTTATTGAAGGCTTGCTGGGCGACGCCCATGACTGAACAGCCGGCCACCGAGACCGACCGCCGCGGCCAGCGCCGCGCAACACTTGATCTTGTCGCGCGAAGAGAAAATAATCCAGGGGTCCACAGCCCCCAATTGTATCGCCCGCGCCCGGTAATCACGAGCCACGGCCTGCCAAGCCCGCCAACGCGTTAGGAACCTGACAGATGACCAAGTTTTTTTCCTGCTGTTTATTGATCGCGGCGCTCCTGCTCAGTCCGTTGTTTGGCCCCGCCGCCGCCCAGGAACTGCCGCCGGAGGTAAAGTTCGATCTGCTCTCGCGCCAAATCGAACTTTTGCTCGCCCGCGACCAGGACGAAGAAGCGCTGGCCGTCTTGAAAAAGATGAGGGACCTGGGATTGCGGTCGGACTATTCCATCGTGTTTTATGAAGGCAAGCTGCTGTTCGACAGCGGCCAGTTCAAGAAGGCCGAAACCACCCTCCTGGACTACCTCCTGAAAACCGGTCGCGAGGGGGAACACTACGACGAAGCGCTGGATCTGGTGGTTTTGGCGCGCGAGCAACTGCTGGTGAAAAAGCAAGCGGTGGAGGTGGCGAAAGAGCAAGAGGTCAAGGAAAGCGAGGCGGAAAAAGATCGCTCTCAGCGGCGCGAAGATCAATCCGAGTTGCTGGTGAAATTGAGCAGGGAACAGAGCGATCTGGAAAACTGGGTTCTGACTCGACAGCAGCAATGCGGCACCTGCCAAGGCTGCACCAGCAACTACGACGACACCGAAGCGACCTATGTGCAGTGCAAGGGGCTTTTTTCGACGGCGTTCCGGCAGTGCGCCGTCAAGGTGCGCGAGGAGGCGGAACGCCTTTACAAGCGCGAATGCGAGGTGGAATTGCCGAGAGAGCGTAACCGTCTGCGCCAGATCGCCATCCAGGTCGAGGAGCTGGAAAGGGCCTTGGGCCTGGCGACCAACTAGCGGCCCCGCCCCCGCCTACTTGGCGCTTGCTCCCTGTCGCCAAGCCCCCGCCAATCGGTTAACCGGCGGCGGCGTGGTTTACTACCAATCTGCATTGATCAGAACTCATGCGCCCATTTCTGTTGGCTGATAGACATGATCGTCCATGGTTGATCAACCAGCTTGTTCCAGGCTTCTCGGCCCAATGCGAGCTGATCGTGGACAAAATCAGAGGTGGTTCGGCTTGTCTGAACAGTTTCGAGCCGTTTCGTAAGTGGATTTCC
>CAXBMB010000113.1:0-9759 GCA_963976695.1 uncultured Rhodovibrionaceae bacterium | reverse complement strand
CCTCAAGGGGCGGAATACACCTTAACCTACTGTCCGATTTCCTGGGACCACCTCAACACTGCGATAGGAAGCTTCATCAAAATAGCCTTTCATACAGAGCCAAGGAATACTTTGATGAAAGCGTAAACCTAACCTCAGCGCCTGGGCATGCGGCTGGCGCGCAACCAATTTCCGCAGCCGCCGATGATCCCGCGCCGAACCGGCCGAGCCATAAACCGGCAAAAAAGAAAAGAGCCCCAACCGGCGGGCTGGGGCTCTCATAGCGCATTAAGCGCTATGCTTTTGGTTGTGCATCACCCGCCAACCGATTGATAGCAGCGCGATCCCACACTAGGCGGCCCGCTTGCGCCGGTTGTCGTTGTGGCTTGCGCCGCTCCGCCCCATCGGCCGGCCGCCGGACGGCTTGTTGCGGCTGTCGCGGGAACCGGAGTCAACGCCGGCTTTGCCGCGCCCGCCGTTGGCCCCCTTGCCGGCTGCTTTGCCGGCGCCATTGGCTGGCCCGTTGACCGGCCCGGTAGCTGATCCGGTGGCGCGTCCCCGGTTTTGTTTCCCGTTGTTGCGACGCGGCTGGCCCGCCGGCTTTACCACCTCGGCGTTGGGATCGGGCTTCACCGGATCGCCGATGGCGAGCAGGCGGGCGCCGATCAATTTCTCAATATCGCGCAGCAGGCCCTGTTCGGTGTCATCGCAAAAAGAGATGGCAAAGCCGCTGCTGCCGGCGCGCGCGGTGCGGCCGATCCGGTGGACATAGGCCTCGGGAACGTTGGGCAACTCGAAGTTGACCACATGGGAGACCGCGTCGACGTCGATGCCACGGGCGGCGATGTCCGTCGCCACAAGGATTCTCACCCCACCCTTCTTGAAGGCGTCCAAGGCCCGCTCGCGCTGCCCCTGGCTTTTATTGCCGTGAATGGCCGCCGAAGACAATCCGGCCTTTTCCAAATGTTGGCTGACCTTATCGGCCCCGCGCTTGGTGCGGGTGAACACGATGGCGCGCTCCACCTCCTCGGGGGTGAGAATTTCAATCAGCGTCTGACGCTTGCTCGAGCGATCGAGGTGCATCACCTTCTGGTCGATCCGATCAATCGGCCGGGAGGCGGGCGCCACGGAAATCTCGACCGGATCGGACAGGAAGTCATTGGCCAGGCTGCGGATCTGCTTGGGCATGGTGGCCGATAGCAGCACCGTCTGACGGTCCTGGGGCACCTGCTTCATCAGCCGACGAATGGCGGGCATAAAGCCAAGGTCCAGCATCTGGTCGGCTTCGTCGAGAATCACCGTTCGGGTCTGATCGAGGCGCAGCGCCCCTTGCGACAGGTGGTCTTCCAAGCGCCCCGGCGTGGCGACCAGAATGTCAACGCCACGCGCCATGGCGCGAATCTGCGGCGCCGGCTTGACGCCGCCGACCACAACGGCGACCGAGTGGCGCATGTGACGGCCATAGGTGCGAATGCTGTCGGCGATCTGGGCGGCCAACTCACGGGTTGGCGCCAGGATCAAAGCGCCGCAGCACTTGGGGTTGGGCGCGCGCTTTTGCTGATTGATCTTGTTGAGCAGCGGCAGCACGAAGGCGGCGGTTTTCCCGGTGCCGGTCTGTGCGATACCTACCAGGTCCCTGCCCGCCAACATGGTGGGGATGACATCGGTCTGAATCGGTGTGGGATTGGTGTAGCCCTCCGCGGAAATGGCGCGAAGGAGTGGCTCGGCAAGGCCGAGGGAATCAAATTGTTTCAAGTGGAAACTCTCAATTGTCGTCGCACGCCAAAGGCTCGGCAGAAATGCCGCGACGAAATGTTTTCATTGGGGGGAGCCAGCGTAGATCAGCTGCCGGAGATAGGGCCTTCAAGGCACCTTTGCATGGCAACGATCGATACGGACTGTTGCTCTGAACGCACACCGCAAATGACCCGAGGGCCCTCTACGCACGGTGTAGGTGACGCTCTTCAACCACATCCCGCCGAACAAAGCAAACTCTTTCGGCGATGGCGCCGGACGCAAGGTCGCGCCCCGCCGTTCCACGGTCGCTAAAACTCGGCGCGCTCGCCGGGCTGCATTACGGTGATGCCCGCCGTGTCCGCCAACGCTGCCTTCACCTCGGCCTCATCGGAAAGAATACCCCAGGTGCCGTAGTGCATGGGGATTACCACATCCGGCTGGAAATACTTGCTAACCGCCAGCGCGGCGGTTTTCGGGTCCTGGTTGTAGGGTCCGCCGCCGGCCTGCAGCAGAATGATGTTGGGCCGGTAAATCTCTTGAATCAGCGACATGTCGCCAAAAATCCAGGTATCGCCGGTGTCATAGAGCGTTCGGCCATCGGCAAACGTCAGCACATAGCCCAGGGGCCGGCCCCCCGGGCTGCTGGAATGTATAGCCGGCACCATATGCACGGTGACATCGCCGACCTTGAATTTGCCGCCGGGATTTCCGCCCTGCGCCAGCCCCTTGGGCAGGTCGAGGCTTTTCAATTGATCGAACACGCCGATCACCGGAATATTGTTGGCGGTCGCGATCGCCACCGCGTCGCCCACATGGTCGCCGTGGGAATGGGTCAGCAAAATGGCGTCGGGCTTGTACTGCGCCAAATCCTTGAACCGGTCGGGGGTTTTCGGATTGCCGGTAAGAAAGGGGTCAAGCAGCAGAGTGGTGCCCCCCGGCGAGGTGACCTGAAAGGCGGCATGCCCGAGCCAGGTAACCTTGATCTTGTCTTGCGCCGCGCGCGCCGGGGCGCCAAACAGCAACGCCAAGCCGAAGCCGGCCACGGCAAGGACTCCGATCGCGGTCCGAAAAAAGCTACCCATCTCAACCTCCTCATCTGTCGATGGCCGATCGATTGTTATGGGAAGTCTACACCCTTTCCACCGCCACGGGATAGCTCACGCGGCGCGGCGCGCGTCAGCGGGCCAAAAATCCCGGAAAACCGGGCCAGCGTCACGGCGCGCTTGCGGTCCAGGCCAGATAAACCGTTTGGGTGAAATCGCGGTTCTGCAGCGGATTGTGAAACACCACCGGCTCGGCGCGGGCGGTGGCGAAAACACCGGCCAGGCGCGCGGTAAAGGCCGGGTCGGGCTTGTCGTTGGACCAGAGGCCGAATACCCCGCCGGGGTGCAGGTGGCGGGTCAGTTTCCTCAGCCCCTCCGGCTGGTAAAACGGCGCGCTTTGCGGGTTGAGCCACAGCTCCGGCGAATGATCGATATCGACCAGAATGGCGTGGTGGCGCCGGGCCGGCCTGTCCGGATCAAAGCCCGCCTCGGCGCTGGCCAGCGCGAAAAAATCGGCCAGAACGAACCGGCAGCGCGGGTCGGCGCTCAAGCCTGGCCCCAACGGCAGCAGCCCGGACTGGTGCCAGTCAATCACCGCTTCCAATGCATCCACCACGATCAGTGAGGAAACGTTGTCCTGTTCCAGCACCGCTTGGGCGGTGTATCCCAGGCCCAGGCCGCCGACCACCACGTCCAGACCGACCCCGGGAAAGAGATCGGCCAGCCCCAACCGCGCCAAGGCAATTTCCGAGGCGGTGAACAGGCTCGACATCAAGAACTCGTCGCCCAGCTTGATCTCTATGACGTCAACATCCAGCGACAAGTCCCGGCGGCGGCGCAGGCTCAACGCGCCGATCGGGGTCGGACGATAATCAAGCTCTTCGAAGAGGAAGCTCATCCAGGTTCTTTCCTTGGGTCGGGGCCGGCGTGGCGCGGACAGTCGCGCGCTGCGCCCTTGCCGCCCAACCCTACGTTGGCGGGCGGCGCGCAGCAAGCCTGGCGCCGGGACAAACGCTGGCAAACAAAGCAGGGCCGCTGGAACGACGGCGGCCCGGTCGCAAGAAAAAAGGCCGCTCAAATCCGTGAATCGGCCCACACCAAAGTGTTCGATTTGAAAGAGCGGTTAACCGAGAAAAAAGCGCGTTGGCGCTTCGACTCCGTCGTGACTACGCCTCCAATCGACGGACAAGCGGCGGAGTCACGGTTCAAACGGGATCGCGAAGCAAACCCGTTTGAACCGATCCGACTCTAGTGCTTTGGTTCTTCGTCTTCGTGCTTCTCGACCGCCTCGCCTTCGTGCGTCTCGTCCATCTCTTCGTCCATGTGCTGCATCAAGTCCTTGATCCGATCTGGGATGTCAGCGTCGGAGAAATTTTTCTGCTCATCGGCGTCATGGACAAAGGCGATGATGTCGGCCAGTTCTTCGCCGGTAAACTCGATCTGCTCGCCCAGCTCCTCACGCTGGACGTAGATCATCGCCTCGGCGCCGCGCCACATCTTCGCGGTAAAGTCGAAGGGGTTCATCACCTTCGGCATGGTGGAGGCGTCCAACGCCGGCGCATCCACGCCGCCGACGCCGTTGATCGAATGGCAAACCGCGCAACCCTTGCTGGCGAAGAGCTTGCGCCCGCGCGCGGCGTCCATGGAGGGCATCATCAGGCCCGGCCCCATGACATTTTCGTCCATCATGCTGGTGCCCATGGTTCCCGAATCCTGGTTGGCGGATGCGTCTGTCACGGACAGGGCGGCGATGCCGAGAATGATCGCGGCGAATGTCTTCGTCATCTTAAAGTACTTCATCGCATGGTACTCCTTTTTAAGTCGCTTAGTTCGACCCCGGTTTCAGTGATCGACCGGTGGCCGAAAGGGTTGCAAGTCAACGGCCCTTGACAGAGCCGGAGGAAAGCGGCGCTCAGAACCTGTTTTTGAGGCCGACCAGGATCGTGTAGTCGCGTTCGAGTTGCGGGCCGTCCAGATCCTGGATAACCGGAATGATGCCCTCGACCGATAGCCGCATCCCCTGGGCGGGGCCGGACGGAACCACAAAATTCAGTCCAAGCGCCACGCTCAAGAAATTACCGGCACGCAGATTGGGGTCGGCGGTCGAGACCAGAAGCGGATTCAGTCTCGGGTCCGCCCCGTCGATATTCTCCACCACCTCGCCGATGAGCCGGGCCGATGAACTGAGCCAATCGTCCCATTTCCGCGCCCCCCAAACCGAGGCGCTGTAAACATTACCCAAGGTGTAGTTGTCATCGTTCTCGCCGAGCCGGATGACGCCGTTGACCTGACTGCCCCATGACCAGTTATCGGATTTTCCAGTATAGGCAATTCCCGGCAATAGGTCGAATGTGCCGGAGCCGTTTTGCATGGGATAGGGCAACAACTGGTTTTTGCCGGCCGGCGTATCATCGCGCTCGTCGGTTGAGCCGGTGGGAAAGCTCACCCCGGCGGACAGACCGATGCTGTGGCCGCCGCGCTTGTAGATATTGTACCCGCCGATCAGGCGGGCGTCGCCGAACCCCTCCGCCTTGGTGGTGAATTCGGTTCCCATCCGGGTCACGTGATCCATCGACTTCCAAAGATAGGGAACCATCCCCATAACCGAGATATCGTCGGTAACGCCGTACATCAGACCGGCCATCAACATGTCCACGTCCATGCTGACCGGCGCGACCGGGTATTTCGACAGCACCTCGGCTGTGCTGACGCCGTTACGGCCGTCCCGGTTGCCTTCCATGCGCATGCGCATGTACTGCACCAGCGGCATAATCGCGCCCTGCTTTGGGCTTACGCCGCCGGCCACCCCCTGTGGCGGGGCGTTATCGGGGCGCAGCATCGATCCCATGTCGTTCGGGGCCATGCCTTCGGTCGCCATGCTTTTCATGGTCTGGTCCGCCGCGGCCAGTTCCACGCCCTGCGAGGATTCGGCTGGCGCGGCATTCGCCTGGCTAAACAGCGCGAAACCGAAAAATGCAGCCAGCGCAATAACGCTGGCGCCGGTCAATTGACGACGGTTGTTGTTCGGTGAGATCGAACAAGCGTCGCCCTTAACACACAGCGCGTTCGCAGTGGTCATTTGGTTGTTCCAATTTTTCAAGGATAGCGTGTCCATGACGGATCAAAAATCTCTTGGATGATTGATCCGCCATGGTGTCGAGCCAACGGTATGACGGGTTGCTTCTTCCGCCTGCCGACCCCGATGGGGTGGGTTACTCGAACTCGTATTTCACGACCAACATGGCCGAGAAATCGGACTCCCGCCGGTCGGTAATCGGCGCTTTGGCCGCCAGGCCCAGGGACAGCGGACCCAAAGCGTCATCTTCAGCAAAGGGGTTCACCCAGAAACCACCACCGAGTTCCACAACAGTGCCTTCCTCAGACGGATCGACCGCTTCCAGGACAGTCGTCCCCAAAACCTCGAACGAGGGGGTCAGGCGGCCATCCAGCAACGGCAAATTGAGGGCGGCGTTCCAAACCATTTCCTTTTGGCGAATGGTGTCGACCTCCAGTTCCTCGGCGGCTTCCTTCTGCTCGTTCGACAGCCGCATCTGCTGCTGGTAACCGAGTTCGAAGTGGAGGCCAATATCGGGGAAGTTCTCACCGGTATCGATCAACGTGCCCGCCAGGGCGCTCACGCCCCATTCGCCGGTCCCGCCGATTTCCTTGTCCCGGTCGCCGGTCGGCGCCGCCACATCGGCGGCCAGCGAGAAGTTCAGTCCGTCGGTCTCAGCTTTCAGGAACTGGTACTTGGCGGAAAATTCGATGTCGCCGATATTGCGTTCTGACGAGCCCTCGTCGGGCTTGCGCATTCCAAAAGGAACATCCACGCCAAGCTGCAAGCGGTCGAGAAACACCCAGGACGCGCCCGCACCGACTTCGTATTCCTTTTCGGTTGCCTTATTGTCAAAGCCGAACTCCAGCTCGACTTCCTTGTCGACCCCAGCTTTCTGGGTATAGAGAGCCTCTGGAATCTCCATTTCCTCGGCGGCGCCATCCGCGAGTGCCGGTGTTACCACCGCCGCGATGGCCGCCGCCACGCACAGCGCTCCTAATCTCTTGCCAACATTAGAGCCCGCAATAGTATAGGTCATTTTAGTCCCCATAACGATTTTACAGTACTAGGTCGGCGGGGCGGCGGCTCAAGAGTCCCGTCCGGTGTAATTCAGTAAAATCTACAGAATTCACAACATTTCGCCAAACCCTGCAGCGTATTTGACAGCATGGCCGGGTCGCCGCATTGACCTACATCATCCGTCAACCGTCAGGCTCCCGACCCCCCGTTGCGGTTCGGCGAGGATCTGCTCGACCCGCCCGGCCCTCGCCGCGGGCGCGGCTCAAGCGGCGGGCAAACGCCAAAAAATCTAGAAAATACAAAGCCTTTGGCCGAACTTGGGAGTGGCCGCCGTGGCCCCGGGCGGCGTGGTGGCGGCGGGGACCGACGCGACCACGACCGGATCAAAGCAACAGCAAAAGCAGGAACTGCGTCGTTTTGTCGTCGTGCTGGACTTGGGCGACAGGCGAACGCCGATCAACCGTCGACACAAAAATGGCGGATCGCACGACGGTCCAGATCGGCGCGCCGGCCCCGTGCGGTGACGCCGGCGCTATTCAGAGCCATCGCGCTGATCATCCTCGCGCCGCTGGCCGTTGCGACGGTTGGCCAAAACCTCGCTAAAGGCCGCGGCGAGAATTCCCGCCGGCATGGCGATAAGCCCAACACCAATGATCGAGGCCATGGCCGCCAAAATTTTACCCAGCACAGTAATAGGGTAGACATCGCCATAGCCGACGGTTGTGAGCGCGGAAACCGACCACCACATCGCCCGCGGGATGCTGCCGAAATCATTCGGCTGCACCTTGCCCTCGGCAAGATAGAGGCCGCTTGAGGCGATCAGCATAAGAACCAGTCCGGCCGCCAAGCTAAGCGTGAGCTCGAAGCGCCGGGAATGCACCGCCTGGCCGATCGCCGCCGCGGCGCGCGAATACCGCCCAAGCTTCGACAGCCGGAGAATTCGAACAAGACGAAACAGACGGAAGATAAAGCTTTCGCTGCCGAGCGCTGTCAGCAAGAAGGGCAAGATTGCCAACAGGTCAAACAGCGCCAACGGGCTCACCGCATACCTGAGACGCCCGGTTATGCCCCGCGCAAAGCGCGGATCTTCAACGCAGACCCAAAGCCGGATCAGATATTCCACGACAAACAGGAAGCCAAAGACGATTTCCATTGCCGTGAACAGCATCGGATAGGCCGCCGCCAACGGCTGCTCGCTTTCCAGCACCACCAACAGCACCGACGCGAGAATGCATAGGATAATCACCCGGTTGGTGCGCGACAGTTTCTTTGTCCCCATCGCGCCCGGAACCAACAGGTTGTACAAACGCCTGCGCAGCTTAGGCCCTAACCGAGGCACGGCAGTTTCCACATCGTCTCTCCGACTATCGCCGCACTCGATCAAACCCGCCGAACCGCGGCCGCCAATAGCTTGATAAGCGGTGGAGTCACGGTTCAAAGGAGAGGACGCGGCGGTTCCATTTGAACCGACCCGGCTCTAGGCGCTCACGGCGACGCGTTCGGGCGGAAACAGCAGCGTCACGGTGGTCCCCTCGCCCACCTTGCTTAAGACCGACAGCGTGCCGCTGTGCAGCTCCACCAGTCGTCTTGATATCGCCAGCCCAAGGCCGGCGCCTTCATGGGTCAGGTCGTGCCGGTCGCTGATTTGGCTAAAAGGTTCAAGCACCTTGGGGATGTGATCCTGTGCGATTCCGATGCCCGTATCAACGATCTGGATGTACAGCGCGCCATCCGCCTGGACTCCGGCTTTGAGCCAGATACGGCCTCCCTCGTTGGTAAACTTCACCGCGTTGACGGTGAGGTTCAGCAGGATCTGCCTGATGTGACGCCGATCCGAACGAAGCGCCGGGAGGCCCTTCTCGATATCGCAGGCCAACGCGATGCGCTTTCTTCTGGCGCGCTCTTCTATCATCCGGAAACAGACTTCGGCCTGTTCGCCAATGTTGGTTTCTTCCTCCTCCACCTCCATCTCGCCGGCTTCGATTCGCGAAATATCCAGGATGTCGTTGATGACCCCCAGCAGGTGCTCGCTTGAGCGCAGCACGTCGGAGGAATATTCCTTGTATTTGGGATTGGCGTGAGTGCCGAACAGCTGCTCGGAAAGGATCGAAGAAAACCCGATGATGGCATTGAGCTGGGTGCGAAGTTCGTGACTCATATGGGCCAGGAATATCGACTTCGACTGGTTGGCGTGCTCGGCCGACAGCAAAGCCGCACGAAGCTTGCGATCCCCTTGGTCAACGGCGTCGGCCAGGGAATTCATCGTGTCGATCAAATCGTTCAGCTCGCGCGGCAGCGGCGACCGGCTTGCCGGCACGCGCGCACTCCGATCGCCAGCGGTAAACTTTCGCGCGGTCCGCACAACCTTGAGAACCGGATTGGTCAAATAGCCCGCCACCAGCCAACTTAACAGCACCGCCAGCACGATCCCGCTGGCGATACCGCCGATCGCATGCTCCTGGCTTTCCTTTGCCCGCAATTTCAACTCCGAAACAGGCTGGGGAATCATCACTCCCCAGCCCGCTCCCTTGACCGCCGCGAACCCTGCGATCATGTCTTCCTTCAGCGCCGGCGAATAGAAGCTCTCAACCCCCGACTCGCCCTTGAGCATTCGCTGCACCGCGGAGACTTTGGAAATGTCCCGCATTTCCTGGCGCCATTGCGGCAGGGGATGGGCGATTATCTTTCCGGTTTGATCAACAATCGCCGCATGGCCGCGCGTTCCGAAACTGATCGATTTACCAAGCCCGACAATGTAATTGGTGGCCACCGCGCCGACGGCAAGCTTGTCGTCCACCAGCCAGACCAGATACAACATCGGCTGGCCATTCGGCCCGGGCAGCACCGGCGAGAAGGTCGCCGTCTCGGACTTTGCGATAGAAAGAAAGTATTGCTGTCTTTCGGCTGGGATTCGTTCGGGACAGG
>CAXBMB010000112.1:0-9952 GCA_963976695.1 uncultured Rhodovibrionaceae bacterium | reverse complement strand
CTCTCTGGTTCTAGCCATGCGATCGCTCAATTATAAGGTCAATCATAAGGACCGAAATATTCGTAGTAGCGGTTGTACTCATCCCGGAAGGTCCGTTTCTTGGTAATGAGCTGCTTGATATAGGAATCCCGATCTGTATAGCGCTGTAGCACTTTGTCGTTGGCGGCGCGCCAGCGCTTAATGTCGCGCGCCGACCAGCGCCGGAAGGAAAGGCCCTGTTTTTTTAAGCTCTCCAGCGCCTGAAAGTCCTTCAGCTTGGCCTTGAAGGTGGTGGTCAGGGTATAGGCGCGGATCGCCGTTTCCAGCATCGCCTGAAGATCGGGCGATAACTGGTCGTACGCCTGTTTGTTGATGAGAAAATCCGACAGCACGGAGGGCTGCCAGATGGCGGGAACGATGGCGTAGGGACTGATTTCCTGAAGTCCAAGGTCCCAGACCCCCGCCGCCGTGGTCCATTCAACCGCATCCAGGTCGCCGGCGCGCAGCGCCGGTTCGATCTCCGACGGCACCAGCGGAATGGCGTAGCTGCCGGCGGCCTCGGTCAGAACCTCGCTCGGCAGGCCGGGGCCGATACGGATCCGTTTTCCCTTTAGGTCATCCAGCCCGTTCACCGGTTGGCGCGACAGCAGCCCAAACTCCATGCCGGACCACCAGGCCGGACGCCAAAGCACCCCCAACGGCGCGGCCAACTGGTTCGCCAGGTCGCTGCCTTCTCCGGCGAGAAAAAACATCATCGAGGCGTCAAGGTTCATAAAGTCGAAGGGACCGGCATTCATCACCGCCCAGGCGGGGTTCTGCCCCGACCACCAGTTGGGCCAGCCATTGCCCATCTCAATTCGCCCCTCGCTGACGGCGGAAATGATGTCCGGACCGCCGGTGATGAAGCCGCCGGGATGAACGATGATCTCCAGGCGTCCGCCGCTCATCAGTGAGATATTTTGGGAAAACTTTTCAAGCTCGATAAAATCGATGCTGGTCTCGGTGGCCTGGGACTGAAGCTGCCAAAGGTTTTTTTTCGGCGTCGCATCGAAGCAACCGGCCAAGGTTAAGGTAAGAAAAGTCAACAGAAAGAGCGTGCGCGCTCGCAGCATTTACAGGTGACCTTGGAAAGCAGATTAAAGAACTGTGCGGCGAATTTTGCGGCGGCTTGCGGTTACCTTCACCAAGAGAGTTTTAAATTTAGACAAATGAATATAAAACCGACGTTAATATCTTGGGGTTACATCATGAATAAAGAATTAATTTCCGGGTCCGCGCCTCCCCGAAACCGACAAGCACCAGACGTTTCGCCGGTTGGAATTAACTTTTCCTAAACGACAAAGACCAGCAGCCCCACCACCACGGCCAGGATAAACAGCGTTTCCGTGACGATCAGCGCCACCGCTTTGCCGCCCACATCGGCCAGGGCCTTGATCGAGGTTTTCATGCCCAGGGCGGCGATGGCCGTGACCAGGCACCAGCGCGACAGATCCACCAGGAACGCCAGCACCTCTTTCGGCACCCACCCCAGCGAGTTGACCGTCACCAGCGCGATGAAACCGAAAAGGAATCCGGGGATCGGCAACTTTGCCGCGCCCTCGCCGCCCTCGCCCCGGTTGAAGATGTAGGCGATGATCAGCACCGCCGGCACCAACAGGGCCACCCGGAAGAGCTTGGTGACCGTGGAAACATCGCCCGCGGTGTCGGAAATCAGATAGCCCGCGCCGACCACCTGCGCCACGTCGTGAATGGTGCCGCCCAGCATCAGGCCCGCTTCGGTGTCGCTGAAGCCCAGCAACTTGGACAGCAGCGGATAGATCACCATGGCTATGGTCGACAGCGTGGTGACCGAGATGACGGTGAAAATGGTGTCTCGTTCATGGTTGGTGTGCTTGGGCAGCACCGAGGAAATCGCCAGGGCCGCCGAGGCGCCGCAAATCGCCACCGCGCCGCCGGTCAAGGTGCCGAACTGTCGGCTGAACCCCAGGCGTCGCGCCACGAAGCTGCCAAACAGGATGGTCAAAACCACCGCCGCGATCACGATGATGATGGGCGTGGGGCCCAAATCCAGGATCTGTTCCAGGGTGATGCGCGCGCCCAGCAGCGCCACGCCCAGGCGCAGAATCTTCTTGCTGGCGAACTCGATGCCCGGCGGGCAGGAACCCTCCTGCGACAGGAAAACAAAAGCCATCCCCAGCAGCAGGGTCAGCAGCATGACCGGTCCGCCGTAACTGTCGGAGATGAAGGTCGCCGCCATGCCCACCACCGCCGCCACCAGAACGCCCGGAAAATAGCGGCGGCCGAGAGCAAGCAGCGCCTTGGCGCGAACAGCGAGAGCAGAAGAGGTCATGGGACAGGTTTCTTCGACGGCAAGCGGGAGTGATGAACGGCGTGGGTTCGAAGCGACTGGCACAGGTGGTCAAACCCGATCGGCAAGCTGTGCCACGGCGCTGAACGGCGGGGTTCGCCCGCCGCAAAGCCAGCGTCCTGGCCATCGCCGCTCCTTCTTAGTTCAGTCGCGAAGCGATGGGAACCAGATTTTTATCTGACGATACGGCAGTAAAGAGTGAGCTGTGAAAGATTTTTATTTAGCAGTTGCCCGCGTAGGAATATTTAATTTCCCGCTGAACAGCGGGTTGTTTATTGGTCGACCCCTTCGAGGGCGGGCTTCGCCCCTTGACCCGGGTGACCCTTAACCTGGTTGGCCCTTGACCTGGTTGGCCCTTGACCTGGGTGGCTGGGTGGCTTGGGCGGCTGGCGCGGGCCAGCTGGCCCCGCGCTGCTTTCTCCGTCGATCCCCGGTCAACACCGCAAAGAAAAGCGGTCGGTTCCGTCGTTCGCCGTCGGTCGATAACGTGAATTTTACGTAAGTCCGAGGCTTTCAGTAGCCGTTGACGCTTTCCCAGCCTATATTTTCCCGATCAAAACAACGCGCAGGAACCTGCCGCCGCATCCAGCGGCGTGCTGTCCGGAAACGAAGGAAGCGGTGACCGCCAGAAAGCTCTCACTATCCACACGCCCACAATCCTCTGATCGGCTGGACCGCCGGGGCCTGCTGCATCGGGCCGGCAGGTTGGCGTTGGTGGCGGCGGGCTTGGGCCTTGTGGTGAGGACGCGCTTGGCCGCCGCCCTTGAGGTTATTTTTTTCCGGATCGGCACCGGCTCCACCGTCGGAACCTATTTCCCCATTGGCGGCGCGCTGGCGACGGCGATCAGCAACCCGCCGGGCAGCCCGGCCTGCGACGACGGCGGCAGTTGCGGCGCGCCGGGGGTGATCGCCGTGGTGCATTCGACCAAGGGTTCGGTGGAAAATGTCGAGGGCCTGGCGTCTGGAGCGTTGGAATCCGGTCTCAGCCAAGCCGACGTCGCCTATTGGGCCTACCATGGCGAAGGGCCGTTCGCCGGCAAGCCGCCGATGCGAAACTTGCGCGCCATTGCCAATCTTTATCCGGAAATGGTGCAGTTGGTGGTGCGGGTCGACTCGGGCATTCGCCGGGCTTCAGATCTCAAGGGAAAGCGCATTTCTCTCAACCAAAAGGGCTCGGGAACCTATGTTGACGCGCTGATCATTCTCGAGGCCTGGGGATTTACCCTGGCAGACATCGTTGCCGAAACGCTGTCCACCGAGGACGCGGCCGACAAGATGAGGCTCGGCGACTTGGATGGATTTTTTCTGGTGGCCGGAACCCCAACCCCCTCGATCAGCGACCTGGCCCAGGAAACCCAGCTGCGTCTGGTGCCGCTTGACGGCGACAAAGCCAAGGCGTTGCGAAATCGCTATCCCTTTTTTGCGGCGCAGTTTTTACAGGCCGGAACCTATCAGGCGGTCGGCGGCGTGCAGACCCTGGCGGTGGGGGCGCAATGGCTGGTGCGGGCGGAGGAGCCCGAGGAACTGATCTACCAGATTACCAAGGCCCTTTGGCACAAAAACTCCCGCCAGATTCTGGATCGGGGACACGTCAAGGGTCGGCAAATCCGCTTTTCCAGCGCGCTCTTCGGTCTGGGGGTGCCGCTTCACCCCGGCGCTCGCCGCTATTATGAAGAGCGCGGCGTCACGGTTGTCGAGGACGAGCCGCTGGCGAACTAACGTGACCTCACGGGTTTGGCTTCGGCGGCTTGAAACCGGTGGGTCGGGATTGGTTCCACTGTGCGCTCGACTTGGAAAGCGGCGCGACAAACGCTTCTGTTCTCCCCGCAAGGCATCCCCTTCCCCTTGAAACAAAAAGCGAATTTAGGCAAAAGACTTTTGGTCACGACAACGCGCTTTCACGATTCCGGATCCGCCGGGCCGCAACGATCGGAGCTGCAATGCTAGCCTACATCATCCGCCGTCTTTTTCTGATCGTGCCGACTTTGTTTGGGATCCTGGTGCTCAATTTTCTGATCATCCAGTTTGCGCCCGGCGGGCCGGTCGAGCAGATCGTCGCCGAGATTCAAGGTACGGACGTCAGCGCCACCGAGCGGGTGACCGGCGGCGGCGCCGACCTGGGCGGCGCCCAGGCCCAGCAAAGCCAGGCCGGCGGCGCGGCCACCAGCAAGTATCGCGGCGCCCAGGGGCTGGATCCAGAGGTCATCGCCGAGATCGAGCGCATGTTCGGGTTCGACAAACCGTTATATGAACGGTTTATCGATATGGTGGTCAACTACATGACCTTCGACTTCGGTGACTCCTTCTTCCAGGACAAACGGGTGGTGGACCTGGTGCTGGAAAAGATGCCGGTATCGATCTCACTGGGGGTCTGGACCACCTTCATCGTGTACTTCGTGTCCATTCCGCTGGGAATCCGCAAGGCGGTGCGGGACGGCTCGCGCTTCGACATCTGGACCAGCGGCGTGATCATTATCGGCTATGCCATCCCCAGCTTCCTGTTCGCCGTGCTGCTGATCGTGGTGTTCGCCGGCGGGCGCTATTGGAATATCTTTCCGCTGCGCGGCCTGGTGTCGGAGAATTTTGACCAACTGCTGTGGTATCAGCAGGTGCTGGACTATCTCTGGCATATGACCCTGCCGGTGCTGTCCATGGTGATCGGGGGGTTTGCCTCCCTCACCATGCTGACCAAGAACTCCTTCCTCGACCAAATTAACCAGCAGTATGTCACCACCGCCCGGGCCAAGGGCTTAACCGAAAACCAGGTGCTCTACGGTCATGTGTTCCGCAACGCCATGTTGATCGTCATCGCCGGCTTTCCCGCCGCCTTTATCGGCATTCTCTTTACCGGCGCGGTTTTCGTCGAGGTGATCTTCTCGCTCGATGGCCTGGGCCTGCTGGGCTACGACGCGGCGCTCAAGCGCGACTATCCAATCATGTTCGCCACGCTGTATTTCTTCACCCTGCTGGGGCTGGTGCTCAATCTGATCGGGGACATTACCTATACCCTTGTGGATCCCCGCATCGACTTCGAACGACGGGAGAGTTGAGCCATGCGCGCCTCCCAACAGCAGCAACAAGACCGCGCCCCGACCCCCGGCCACGATCTGCACGCGCTGGACGATCAACCGATGCTCGACCGGGTGTTTGGTTTGGCGGTGACCCCGATCGCCTATCGCCGGTGGCAGAACTTCAAGGCCAACAAACGCGGCTACTGGTCGCTGTGGATCTTTCTGGCGCTGTTCTTCTTCAGCCTTTTCGCCGAGTTCGTCGCCAATGACCGGCCCTTGATGGTGCGCTACGACGGGGCGTTCTATTTCCCGGTTTTGGTGGACTACAACGAAACCACCTTCGGCGGGGAGTTTGACCTGCGGGCCGATTACCTGGATCCCTTTGTGCAGGACTTGATCGCCGAAAAGGGCTGGGCGGTTTGGCCGCTGGTTCCCTACAGCTATGACACCATTTTGCTGGATTTATCGGCGCCCGCCCCCTCGGCGCCTTCGCCGCAAAACTGGCTGGGCACCGATGATCAGGCGCGGGATGTGACCGCCCGCATGATTTACGGGTTCCGCATTTCCGTGGTCTTCGGCCTGCTGCTGGCGCTGGTCTCCTCAGTCATCGGGATCTTGTCCGGCGCGGTGCAGGGCTATTTTGGCGGGCTGACCGACCTGCTGTTCCAGCGCTTCATCGAAATTTGGTCCGGTCTGCCCAGCCTGTTTATCCTGATCATCATGGCTTCGGTCATCACGCCGGGGTTTTTCACCCTGCTGATTATTTTGGTGGCCTTTAGCTGGACCGCGCTGATCGGGGTGGTGCGGGCCGAATTCCTGCGCGCCCGAAGCCTGGACTACGTGAAGGCGGCCACGGCCTTGGGGGTGAGCAATCGCAAGATCATGTTTAGCCATATGTTGCCCAACGCCATGGTGGCGACCATCACCATGATGCCCTTCATCCTGTCCGGCGCGGTCACCGCCCTAACCGGCCTGGATTTCCTGGGGTTTGGATTGCCGCCGGGCTCGGCCTCATTGGGCGAACTGCTCAAGCAAGGCAAGAGCAATCTGGAGGCCCCCTGGCTCGGGCTTACCGGGTTTCTTTCCCTGGCGGTCATGCTCAGCCTGCTGGTCTTCATTGGCGAAGCGGTGCGCGATGCCTTTGATCCCCGCAAGCTTTTCAACGGGGTCAAGGCGGCGGAAACCGCGGTCCGGGATCGGCAGGCGACGCCGTCGGAACCGCAGCAGGAGGGGGTGCGATGATGCGGCACAAGGCAGACAAGCGATCCGCGCGGCAGGACAGCGCGTCAACGGCCGGCCCGGATTCCGATCCGCTGCTGCAGGTCAAGGATCTGACGGTTTCCTTTACCGGGGCGGGCGGGGCGCAAACCCAGGCGGTACGGGGGCTGTCGTTTGATATTCGCAAGGGCGAAACCTTGGCGCTGGTTGGGGAGTCCGGCTCCGGCAAGTCGGTTTCCGCGCTGTCGGTTTTGCAGCTGCTGCCCTATCCGCTGGCGCAGCACGGACCGGAAAGTTCGATTCGCTATCACGGCGAAGAACTGATCGGCGCGTCCCCCCAGCGTCTGCGCCAGCTCCGCGGCAATCAGATCTCAATGATCTTTCAAGAGCCGATGACCTCGCTCAATCCCTTGCACTCCATCGAAAAGCAGGTGAACGAGGTTTTGATCCTGCACAAGGGCCTGGGGCGCGACGCGGCCCGTAAACGGACCTTGGAGCTGCTGACGTTGGTGGGCATCCCCGAACCGCACAAGCGCCTGGCCGCCTTTCCGCACGAGCTGTCCGGCGGCCAACGCCAGCGGGTGATGATCGCCATGGCGCTGGCCAACGATCCGGAGTTGCTGATCGCCGACGAGCCGACCACGGCGCTGGACGTCACCATTCAGGCGCAGATCCTCAAGCTGCTGAAGGAGCTGCAGCGCAAGCTGGGGATGTCGCTGTTGTTGATCACCCACGACCTTGCCATTGTCCGCAAGGTGGCCGATCGGGTTTGCGTGATGACCCAGGGCGACCTTGTCGAGCGGGGCGACACCGAAAGCGTGATGAACGCCCCGCAGCACCCCTACACCCAAAATCTGCTGGCGGCCGAGCCGTCGGGCCAGCCCCGTCCGCTGAACCGGCAGGCGCCCGAGGTGATGGTCGGGCGCGACGTGAAGGTTCACTTCCCGATCAAGGCCGGTCTGCTGAAGCGCACGATTGATCATGTCAAGGCGGTCGATGGCATCAGCATCACGGTTCGCGAAGGCCAAACCGTGGGGGTGGTGGGTGAATCGGGATCGGGCAAATCCACGCTCGGCATGGCGCTGTTGCGGCTGAACCAGTCCCAGGGCGCGCTGATTTACGACGGACAGGCGGTTCAGGGCTGGTCGCGCAAGCAGATGCGGCCCTTGCGGCGCGAAATGCAGATCGTCTTCCAAGATCCCTATGGATCGTTAAGTCCGCGCATGTCGATCGGACAGATCATCGGCGAAGGGATCCAGGTGCATCAACTGGCCGCCAACGCGCGGCAGGAAACCGAGATGATCATCGCGGCGCTGGAGGAAGTGGGACTGGACCCGCGAAGCCGTCACCGCTATCCGCATGAGTTTTCCGGCGGCCAGCGCCAACGGATCGCCATCGCCCGGGCCATGGTGCTCAAGCCGCGCTTTCTCGTGCTGGACGAGCCCACCTCGGCGCTCGACATGTCGGTTCAGGCGCAGATCGTTGACCTGTTGCGGAATCTGCAAAACCGCCACAACCTGGCCTACCTTTTCATCAGCCACGATTTGAAGGTGGTGCGGGCGCTGGCCAACGAAGTGATCGTGATGAAATCAGGCAAGGTGGTGGAGCAGGGCCTGGCGGCGCAGATCTTCGACCAGCCCAAGGCCGCCTATACCCAGGCGCTGATGAAGGCCGCCTTCGATCTGGAAGTGGTGGAGACGGCGGGGGCGGCGGTCTGATTCCACCGGGGAGGATCACAGGCTAGTATTTTTCCAGATGTGATGTCGGATGGAGGCGCGCCCATATCCTGAGCGCCCCGTAGCTTATGACGCCGATGGTCACGCTGGTAACGATCCAGAAAATCAGGCAGAGCGCCGCGATGACAAGCAGGCCTTCGATGCCCGTGGCCGGGCGGTCGCCGAACGCCACGAATTCCAGACCTGACAGCGCGGCCAGTCCGGCGGTGGCGCCGATGGTGCCCCAGAAGAAGCCATTGCCGATCATGTAAATTTTCATGATCGATTTCAGTGTCAGGCTGTCAATTGGGATAATCCGAATGGGAAGTAGTCGACCGTCGTCAGTTCTGCGCATTGGCGTAGCTCCCCCGTTAACAACTTTGGACCGCGAGACAGCGGAATCTCCTTTCAACGCCCTTATACCGATAGGAAATCCTATCGACCACACACCCATGATGGGATGTTCCTGATCAACAGTGCAAGCTTCATTTAGTACGAACTCTAATGATAGAAAGGAAGGGGGGCGGGCAAAGAAGTCTGATTTTGGATGGAAAAGATCTTGGCGCGGGCCGGGCTGGCGGGCAAAAAACCGGCCAGACGCGATCCCCGGCGAGACAGTTTGAGCGGGATCTGATAGGAACTTGACCCGGATCGGAAGTCGGACCGGAAGTCGGGCCGGCGCGGCGGCGGGCGGCGGCGGAATTTTTTGAGAAGGCAAGAAACCAAGTATGCGATTGCTGTTTAAGTCGAATATTGATCGGGCCGATCATTGGATCGCCCCCTTGCGGCAACAGATGCCGGACCTGGAAGTTCAGGTTTGGCCCGACATCGGCGATCCCGAGGCGATCGACTACGCGCTGATGTGGAAACCGGAGCCCGGTTTGCTGGCCGGACTGCCGAACCTCAAGGCGATCTTTTCCCTGGGCGCGGGGATTGATCACCTGGCCAGCGATCCCTATCTGCCGCGACACATTCCCACCACCCGAATGGTCGATCCCGGTCTGACGTCGGGGATGACCGAATATGTGGTGATGCAGGTTCTCTATCATCATCGCGCCATGCTGGACTACCGGGCCCAGCAACACCGGAAGGAATGGCGGGAGCTGTCTTATTGCGCCGCCTGGAACCGCAAGGTTTCGGTCCTGGGCCTTGGCGTGCTGGGCCGTGATGCGGCGGAGAAACTGGCGCTGCTGCGCCTGGACGTGGCGGGCTGGGCGCGCAGCCCCAAGCAGATCGAGGGGGTCACCTGCTATCACGGGCCCGAGGGTCTCCAGGAGATCGTCGCGCGAAGTGAGATCCTGGTGAACCTGCTGCCGCTGACGACCGAGACCCAAGGCCTGTTGAATCAGGCGCTGTTCGACCGGCTGCCAAAGGGGGCCTGTGTTATCAATGTGGCGCGCGGCGGGCATTTGATCGAGGCGGACCTGCTGGTCGCGCTGGACTCCGGCCAGATCGATTCGGCCACCTTGGATGTCTTCCAGACCGAACCCCTGGCGCAGGAAAGTCCGCTTTGGACGCACCCCCGGGTGATCATCACGCCACATATGTCCTCGATTACCCTGCCGGAGACCGCCTCGCGCTCGGTTGTGGAGAATATTCGCCGCATTGAAGCCGGCCAGCCGCCGCACCATGTGGTCGACTTCGACAAAGGTTACTAGAGC
>CAXBMB010000111.1:0-10005 GCA_963976695.1 uncultured Rhodovibrionaceae bacterium | reverse complement strand
CACCCTGAAGATTCCACCCTGGAGATTTCACCCTGAAGTTTCCGCCCCGTTCCCGAGGTTTGACACCGCAAGCAAGGAGAACTCCAATGACCGACGATAAAATGGTCCCCTACGCCACATTGATTTTGCGGATCACGCTTGGCGTGATGTTCATCGCCCATGGCCTGCTCAAGGTCTTTGTCTTCACGCCGGCCGGCACCGTCGGGTTTTTCCAATCGGTCGGCCTGCCCGGCTTTTTCGCCTATCTGACGATCTTCGCCGAGCTTGCCGGCGGCGCCGCATTGATCCTCGGGATTTACACCCGCTTGGTTTCCCTGGTGCTGATCCCCATCTTGATTGGGGCGATCATCTACGTGCACGCCGACGCCGGTTGGCTGTTCTCCAACAAAGGCGGCGGCTGGGAATTCCCGGCGTTCTGGGCGGTTGTTTTGGTGGTTCAGGCGCTGTTGGGAAACGGGCCCTACGCCCTCAAGACACCCGCGCTGTTTGGCGGCAAGCCGGCGGCCTCCTGACCGGCTAGGGTTTGGCCCCGGGGCCCGGTCGATCGACGATCGGACCCTCCGGGCGCCGCCCGCGGCCATCCGCGCCACCCGGCCCCATGACGGGGCCGTCAAAGAAAGGAACCCAGCATGCTGGTGAAGGGCAAATGGACCGCCGATTGGCACCCGGTGCAATCCAAGGACGACAAGGGTCGCTTCGTTCGTCAGACCTCCAGCTTCCGGCACTGGGTGACCCCGGACGGCGCGGCCGGACCGACGGGCGAGGCGGGCTTTCCGGCCGCGCCCGATCGTTACCATCTCTATGTCGCGCTGATCTGTCCCTGGGCGTCGCGGACTCTGATGGCGCGCAAGCTGAAAAAGCTGGAGGCGGTGATCGGCCTGTCGGTGCTGGCGCCGGTCCTCACCGACCAGGGATGGCGCTTCGGTGATTTCCCCGGCGCCGACGCCGACGTTTTGAACGGCGCGACCCACCTGCATGAGATCTATAGCCAGGTCGATCCGACCTACACCGGCCGGGCCACGGTGCCGGTACTCTGGGACAAGCAGCGCCGGCAGATTGTCAACAACGAGTCCAGCGATATCCTGCGGATGCTGAATTCGGCATTCGATGCCTACGGCGATGCGGGCGTCGATCTCTATCCCTCGGCCTTGCGGACCGACATCGATGCGATCAACGCGGCGCTGTACAGCCAACTCAACAACGGCGTCTACCAAGCGGGTTTCGCCTCCAGCCAGCAGGCCTACGAAGAGGCGGTGACCGGCGTTTTCGCCATGCTTGACGACCTGGAGGAGCGACTGTCCGATGGACGCGACTATCTTTTCGCCGGCCGGATCACCGAGTCCGACATCCGGCTGTTCGTCACCCTGATCCGCTTTGACGCCGCCTATTACGGCCTGTTCAAATGCAACATTCGCCGGATCGTCGATTACCCAAATCTTTCGGCCTATGTCGGTCGGATTATCGGGCTTCGCGATCTGGCCGAGACCGTTAACCTTGATCACATTAAGGCGGGCTACCACTCGATCAAGGCGCTCAATCCGTCGGGCATCGTGCCGGTCGGTCCGGCCCGGGTTTATGCAGCGTGAAATGGACGTGACGCAATGAATTCCTTTCCCAGTCTTTTTCTCGCCCACGGCGCGCCGGACCTGCCGCTGAGCACCCATCCGGCAAAGCGCTTCTTAAGCCAGCTCGGCGCGTGGTCGCCCCGGCCGCGGGCCATTCTGGCGATCTCGGCTCATTGGGAAGCGCCCGGGCTTGCCCTGGGCACCGCCGCCGCGCCGCGCACGGTGCATGATTTCGGCGGCTGGCCCGCCGCGCTCTATCAACTCGACTATCCGGCGCGCAACGACCTGGCGCTTGTCGCGCGCATCCGAAGCCTGCTCGACCAGGCCGGGCTGCCGGTGGCTGAGCAGCCGGCGCAAGGCTACGATCACGGGGTCTGGGTGCCGCTGCTGCTGATCTATCCCGACGCCGACATTCCGGTTGTGCAGCTGTCGCTGCAGCGCGGCGGCACGGCGGCCGAGCACTTCGCGATCGGCGGCGCGCTGGCGGCGCTGCGCGCCGAGGGGGTTTTGATCGTCGGTTCGGGCGCGACGGTGCACAATCTGGGCGAGGTGGCGGCCGAGGGCACGCCGCCGCCGGACTGGGCGCAACGCTTCGATCTTTGGCTAAGCGACAGTCTGGCGCGGCGCGACCTGCCGGGGCTGTTGCGGTTTCCCGATGCCCCGGCGATGGCCCGCCGGGCGCATCCGACCAGCGAGCATTTCCTGCCCTTCTTTGTTGCCCTGGGGGCCGGCTGGGAGGGTGGCCAGGCCCGCTGTCTGCACCAGAGCTACAGCTACGGCTCAATCGGCATGGCCTGCTATGCCTTTGGCGGCGGCGCTGAAATCGACCCGATGGCGCCGGCCTCCGAAATCGCCGGCTAACATTCCCAGCTAAATTCTCCAGCCAAATTCTCCGGTGAAATTCCCGGCGAACCGCCAAGCGCAAAATCAAACCCCGCCGAAAGATCGACGGGGTTTGTTTTGGCGTCGGCTCTGTGGCCACGCCCGCGCCCATCGGCGGACAGGCGGCGCGGCCCCAGGTCAAACGGCGCCAGAAGGTGATGCCGTTTGAACCGATCCGACGTTAGCCGTAGCGGTAGGGCGGCCCTGCTTTGTCCATGGCGGCGTTGTACTTCTTAAGAATTTCAACCACCCGGGCCGAGCGTTCGCTTTGCTGGGCGATTTCATCCCAGAATTTGCGCGCCTCGGCTTCCACCGTTGCCCATTCCTTGTCGGCAATGGTGGTGAGTTTCAACTTGGTGCCCTCGGTGCGCAGCTTGGCTTCGCCGCCCCAGTACCAGTGCTGGCGATAGTAGTGCGAGCTGTCCATGCTGAGCTTGAAAAGCTCCTGAAGGTGCGGCGGCAGCTCGTTCCAGCGTTCTTCGTTGGCGAAGTAGGAGCCACACCAGGCGCCGGAGATGTTGTTGGTCAGGAAGTAGTTGGTCACGTCGGCCCACCCGACGGTGTAGTCCTCGGTGATTCCCGACCAGGCAATGCCGTCCAACTCGCCGGTCTGAACGGCAACCTCGATGTCTTCCCAGGGCAGGGTGACCGGCACCACACCGAAACGGGTCAGGAAGCGCCCGGCGGTCGGGAAGGTGAAGATCCGCTTGCCTTTCAGATCCTCCAGGCTGTTGATCGGATCAACGGTGGCGAAGTGGCAGGGGTCCCAAGCGCCGGCGGACAGCCACTTGACGCCTTCCACTTCGCTATAGGCTTCTTCCCAGATCTCACGCAGGCCCCACTGGTTGAACAGCACCGGCACGTCCAGGCTGTAGCGGGTGGCGAAGGGGAAATAGCCACCGAACACCGACACGTCGACCGGCGCGGCGATGGAGTCGTCGTCGGACTGCACCGCGTCGATGGTGCCCTTTTGCATGGCGCGGAAAAGCTCGCCGGTTGGCACCAATTGATCGGCGAAATACAGCTCGATCTCCATCTCGCCGTTGGCCACCTTGTTGAAGGCGTCGATCGAGGGCTTGATCACATGCTCGGCCAGCGCCGGACCGGCGTAGGTCTGCAGCCGCCACTTGATCGTGCTGTTGGCCTTGATGTTGGGGGCCGCCAAGGTGGAAGCCCCCACCGCCGCGGCGCTGGCCAGGCCTGCGGTTTTGAGGAATTTGCGCCGATCCGTGGTCTTCGGCGTGACGCCGATGATGGTTGGCTTTTTGTTGTCGGTCATTTTATTCGCCTTCCTGATTAGTTGAAGTTTCGCCGAGGGGCCGCGGCCCCCAAAACCCACATCTTTTCTTCTTGTCGTTACGTTTCTTATTATCGTTGCGGTTGTTTCCTGCCGTCGCGCGCCGGGCCGTGCTTAGGTGCCGTAGTGCCACTGTGGCAGCCACAAGGCGATCTGCGGAAAGACCATCACCAGAATCAGCGCCAGAATCATCACCCCGACAAAGGGAACGATGGAACGGTAAATATCGGTCAATCCCACCTCCGGCGGCGCCATGGCGCGCATCAGAAAGAGGTTGTAGCCAAAGGGCGGGGTCATATAGGCAATCTGGCAGGTGATGGTGTAGAGCACGCCGTACCAAACCAGATCGAAGCCCAGCAGCTTGACCAGCGGCACATAGAGCGGCGCGACGATCACCAGCATGGCCGTGTCGTCCAGAAAGGTGCCCATCAGCAGGAAGGAAAGCTGCATGAGGATCAGCACCTCCCAGGGCCCCAGCCCCAGTTGATCAAGGAACAGACCCTTGATTGCCTTGACCGCGCCCAGGCCGTCGAAGATCGCGCCAAAGGCGAGCGCGGCCAGGATGATCCACATGAACATGCAGCTGATGCCGAGGGTCTTGCGCACGGTTTCCTCAAAGACATGCTTGTTCAGCCGGCGTTTGACCAAGGCCGCCAGTATGGAGGTCACCGCGCCGACGGCCGAGCTTTCCACCAGGCTGGTGACCCCCATCAGAAACAGCCCGGTCATGCTGAAAAAGATCAGCAGCGGCAGAATGCCGGCCTGCAGGAGCTTCAGCTTTTGACCCAGCGGCATGTCGCGATCCTGTTTGGGCAAGACCGGACCGAGTTCCGGCTGCAGCCAGCAGCGCACCGCGATATAGAGCACGAACAGCGCGGCCATCATCAGGCCGGGCAGGGCGCCGGCCAGCCAAAGCTGCCCCACCGGCTGGCGGGCGATCATGCCGTAGAGCACCAAGACCACGCTGGGCGGCACCAGGATGCCAAGCGAGGATCCCGCTTGAATCACCCCTGTAACCATAATTTTGTCGTACCCCCGTTTTAACAGTTCCGGCAGGGCGATGGTCGCGCCAATGGCCATACCGGCCACGCTCAGTCCGTTCATCGCGGAAATCACCACCATCAGGCCTATGGTGCCGATGGCCAAGCCGCCGCGCAGGCCGCCGAACCAAACATGGAACGCTTGATAGAGGTCGTCGGCAATGCCGCTTTCGGACAGCATATAGCCCATGAAAATAAACAGCGGCAGGGTGAGAAGCGGATACCACTTCATCAGCTTGATGCCGGCGGTAAAGGCGATATCAGCCCCGCCCCGGTCGCCCCACAGCAACAGCGCCGAAATCACAGCAACGGCGCCGATGGCGGCGAAAACCCGCTGCCCGGTCAGCAGCATGAGCATCATCGAAGCGAACATCAAAAGGGCAAGCAATTCATAGCTCATTGGAGGTCGACCCCTTTGATCGTCGCGACGTCCTTGAAGAAGGCGGAGATGGCCTGCAGGATCATGAGAAAAATTCCAAAGCTCATGATCACTTTGATCGGCCACATATAGGGCCGCCAGGCTGAGTAGCTGCGCTCGCCGGTTTTGATGGCGTAGAGGGTGCTTTCGAAGCCGCCGTAAAGCAGCACGATCAAATAGGTGATCAGGAACAGCACGGTAAAGGCGTCGACCCAGGCCTTGGTGCGGGTCGACCAGGCGCCATAGGCGAGGTCCATGCGCACATGATCGCCCATCTGCATGGAATAGGGGCCGCCCAGAATGTAGTAGGCCACCATGGAAAACTGCGCCATTTCCAAGGTCCAGAGCGCGGGCGTGGCCACGGTCTTCGTGATGGAGGAATAGAGCAGAATCGCCATCATCACGAAAACCAGATACATCGCCACCCGGCCAACTTTTCGGTTCACCTTATCGGTGATGCGCACGTATGAAATTATCCAATCAGGCATGACCCGCCCTTCATTGCGATCTTGGTGCTTGTTGTTTTCACGTCCCGTCTTCCCATCGGTCTTGCGCGGCCTTACTGGCGCGACGCCAGGTGCAAAGGCGCTGTGGCGGGTGAATTTTCGGCAGCGCCCCGGTCGCCCCCGCCACCCCGGTCATTCCCGCCACCCCGGTCATCTCCGCCACCCCGGTCGCGCCGGTCCCGCGCTTGGCTGTCCAGCCTGCGGCCGAGTTGGCCAAACAGCGCGCTCAAGCGGTCGGCCCAAAGGTCCTGCCCCTCGGCCGTGCGGAGAAGGTCATTGCGAATTTCTAGCATAACATTGAGGAGGCCGCGCGGTTTGGCGTGCCGCTCCAGGGTGTGAAGCACCCCGTCGCGGGCGCTGTAGGGGTAGTTTGCGGCATAGCTTGTCCCGGCCATGCCGGCGGCGGCCCGCAACAGAGCCTGGCCAAGACGGGCGTCCGTGCCAAACAGAACACCCAACTCCTTGTCGCGGCGGCGGCCGTGGTAAATCGGGGTAAAGGAATGGATGGTAACCAACCAGGGACGCCGCCCCGCCGCCAGGCGCTGGTCAAGAAAGTCACCGATGCCTTGGCTGAAGGGCAGATAAATATCGGTGACCCGCGCCGTTTTTTCGGCCGCCGTCAAGTTCAGGTTTCCCGGGATCTGATGGATTTCGCTGCGGGCGGGCATGGCGTCGGGCGCGTCCGGCGGTCGATTGCAATCATAGACCAGCCGGGAATAGCGTTGATGGATCAGGGGGGCGTCGAGGCGCTCGGACAGCCGCTGCGACAACGCCAGCGCGCCGATATCCCAAGCGGCGTGGCTGAGCTGCGTTTGCGCACTCAGGCCCAGCCCGTCCAGCGCGGCGGGAAGGGTCCGGGAGGCGTGCTCGCAAACCAGCAAAATCTCAGACGCGCCCTGCGGCCGCTCCAGCAGGTAACAGGGTTTTTCCGAGGCGGATAGCAGACTTTCCGCCACCCGATGGCTCCTTCCGGCTCCCACCTTTATCTCCCAACCCGATAATTTACTCAGGGTTCCTCCGGGGGTGGCCCCCAATTCCGGCGCGGATTTTCCCCACGGGGCTCGGGAGCTCAATTTTGTTATATGAATTACGAAAATGGCTATTATGTCAAGATTGTAATAAACGATACAATTGTGGAAAGATCACAAGACGCGGACGTTCGGTCCGAACGAGGGGAACCGGTGCGGTGAATATCAGAAGCAGGACCCACGAGGTCATGAGCAGTTTACCGGCGGCTGAAAAAAAGGCGGCCCGTGCCCTGCTGGCAAAATTTCCCAGTGTCGGGCTGGCGACCGTCGCCGAGTTTGCCGAGGCTGCCGGCACCAGCGCGCCGACGATCTTGCGGTTCGTCACCCGCCTGGGTTTTAACAGCTACCCGCGCTTTCAGCGGGCGCTGCACCAAGAGATCGAATCCAGCCTGCTTTCGCCGCTGGAAAAGAGCGTCAGCCCCGACCGGGCGACTGTCGGCGAGTCTCGTTTGGGGCAGATGTTCACGCAGATCGAGGAGAACCTGCGCGCGACCTTGCAGTCGGTGCCGGAAAGCGAGTTCCAGGCGGCTTGCCGCCTGCTCAGCGACCCCAAGGCCTCATGCTATTTCCTCGGCGGCCGCTTTACCGATTCCATCGCCACCTATATGGCGGCCCATTTGCGCATCGTGCGCCCCGGCGTGCGGCGGTTTCAAGGACAGGTCTCAACCTGGAAGGACCAGCTGCTGGACATCAAGGCGGGCGATGTGGTGGTGATCTTCGATATTCGTCGCTATCAGGCCGATCTGCTGGAAGCGGCTGAAGTGATCGCGGCGCGCAAGGCCCGGATCGTGCTGGTCACCGACTGTTGGCTGTCGCCGATCAGCCGCTGCGCCCGAATCGTGCTGCCCTGCGCCATTGATTCGCACCGCACCTGGGATTCCAACGTCGGCCTTCTGGGGCTGGTGGAGGCGCTGCTGGACCAGGTCACCCAGGCCAACTGGGCGCAGTCCAAGCAACGCATCCAGGCGCTGGAGGGGTTGCGCTGGGAGCCTGGCGAGCGGCTTGGCGCGCAGCGCGATGGGTAGCGCAATCCGTCCCGTCCCTCGCGCGCAATCCATCCCTAGGCGGTGATCGTTTGCCGATAAACCGCGCGCTTTTCGATCGCCGCCCAGTCCCAATCGATGCCCAGACCGGGCGTCTGTGAAGGAATGGCCCGGCCCTGTTCGATCACCATGCTTGGCGCGGCGATCGGCGCCAGTTGAGGAATATACTCGACCCAGCGGCCATTGGGCACGGCGGCGGTGAGGGAAACGTGCAGTTCCATCAAGAAGTGCGGGGCGATGGAGAGGTTGAAGCTTTCGGCCAGATGGGCGCATTTTAGCCAGGGGGTGATGCCGCCGATCCGGGCGACGTCGGCCTGCACCAGCGAGCAGGCCCCGCGTTGCAGATAGTCGCGGAAGTGACTGAGGGAATAGAGCGATTCGCCCACCGCGACCGGCAGGCTGGTGGTATTGGACAGCCGCAGATGGCCGTCCAGATCCTCGGCGGGCAGGGGTTCTTCGAACCAGGCGATGTCCAGGCTTTCGAAATGCCGGGCGCGGCGGATGGCTTCATCCAGGGTGAAGGCCTGGTTGGCGTCGACCATGATGTCGAAGGACGGGCCGACGGCCTCGCGAACCGCGCTCAGTCGCGCCATGTCCTCGGATACATGGGGACGGCCCACCTTGATCTTGGCGCCGCCGAACTGCCGCTCCTTGACCGCCAGCGCGTCTTCGACCAAGGCCGGCGTCTCGATATGCAGCCAGCCGCCTTCGGTGCTGTAGAGGGGCACGGAACTTTGCGCGCCGCCGGCCATCACATGCAGCGGCAAGGCCGCGCGGAGGCAACGCAGATCCCACAGCGCTGTGTCGATCGCCGCGAGCGCGAGCGAGGTAATGGCGCCGACCGCGGTGGCGTGGGTCGAGAGAAACAGCCGCTTCCAATGGGCCTCGATGTGGGCCGGATCCTCGCCGAGCAACAGCGGCGCAAGGTGACGGGTCACCAGATCGACCACCGAATGGCCGCCGGTGCCGATGGTGTAGCTGTAGCCGCTGCCCACCAGGCCATCGCTGTCGGTGATGCGCACCAGCGGGGTTTCCTGGCTGACGAAAGACTGGATGGCGTCGGAGCGCGGCACCTCGGGCTCCAAGTCCACCATCAAGACCTCAATTCGCTCGATCCTTGCCATCTCGGAATCGTTCCTTTGGATTGGCCTCGGACGCGGTCCGCCCGGGTCGCTGAGTGATAAGTTCGCTGGGTGATAAATCACGGCGCGTAAACGGGCGCGCCGGAAGACTTCATCGCAAGAGGGGTTAATGGTCTCCGCCCGTGGTGGTCCAGCGCAGCATGTCGGTTTTGACCCGCTCCAAATGACTGCGCATGGCTTGGCGGGCGGTGTCCGGGTTTCGGGTCGCCAACGCCTCGATAATTTTGCGGTGATCAATGAGCGACGGGCGCTCCACCGCCGGCAGATTGACATTTTCCTGCAGCTTGTGCCACATCGGTTGCTGCTGCCGCATCTCCCAAAGCTGCTCGATAATGCTGACCATGGTGCTGTTGTGGGTGGCTTCGGCGATGCGGCGATGGAACAGCCGGTCGGCCTCTTCCATGCCGAGATTTTTGGCATTGCAGGCTTCCATCAGGTCCAGGGCCTCTTGAATGCCTTGCAGTTCCTCATCGGAGATCCGGGGCGCCGCCAGGGCCGCCGATTCGCCTTCGATGCAGCAGCGCGCGGTCAGCATCTCGAACGGGCCGTGACCGGGGTCCAGTTTTTCCTTGCGGCGGCCTTGGCGCGGTATTTTCGGCACCACAAAAATACCCGCCCCGGTGCGCACCTCCACCAGGCCGAAGATTTCCAATGCAATCATCGCCTCACGCACCGTCGGGCGGGATACCCCCAGTTGCTTGGAGAGATTGCGCTCCGCCGGCAGGCGTTGACCCGGCTTGAATTCTCCTTGGCGAATCAAGGAAGAAAGCTGGTCGGCCACCTGCTGGTAAAGACGCTTTTGCTCAACCACGTGAATGGGCATGGCGATTTTTTGTAGACTCCAAATTCGAAAAGTGGCCTTATGGACAAGTGGTCAGGCCAATTTTACACAGTTTCGATCAAAGGTCGATCATCTTGTTGTGCGGCGGCCACGGAAACAGACGGGGTAAGTTGGAAACAGGATCGCAGCGGTACGATATCAGGGATACAGACTCAAGGTTGCTGGATCAAGCTCGCTGATCGAAGCGTGCGACTGCCGGATCCGGTCGGGGATTGCGTTCCCGGTCCGGTCTGGAGCTTGAAG
>CAXBMB010000110.1:0-10276 GCA_963976695.1 uncultured Rhodovibrionaceae bacterium | reverse complement strand
GGTTTGCGCGGTGGTTTGCGCGGCGGTTGGTGCGGCGGTTTGCGCCGGGGCGCTGGTGCGAATGGCGACGCGCAGCCGCGCCGAGCGGGCACGCGGATTGTTCCGGCATTCATCCTTGCCGGGTTTGATGGCGGCGCGGGTCGGCGTGGTGAAGGTGGCGCGGCTTTCAACGGCCCCCCTGGCGGCGTCGGCGGCCGAAGGCAGGTGGCGCGATCCCTTGGGGTCGGCGCCGGAGCGCTCGCGCAGAAAAAGCTTCACGATGCGGTCTTCCAAGGAATGAAAGGAGACCACCGCCAGCCGGCCACCGGGCGACAGAAGCCGTTCGGCGGCGTTAAGACCGCGTTCCAACTCGCCCAGTTCGTCGTTCACATGAAGCCGCAGCGCCTGGAACGTCCGGGTTGCCGGATCAATGCCGTCGCGCGCCGCCCGAACCACCGAGCGAACGATGCTGGCCAGTTGGCCGGTCCGGGTGATGGCGGCTTCTTTGCGCGCCGCGACAATGGCCGCCGCCACCTGCCGCGACCGGCGTTCTTCGCCCAGGCGATAGATGATGTTGGCCAGGGACTGTTCGTCCAGCGTGTTGACCAGATCGGCCGCGCTGGCGCCGCTGCGGCTCATCCGCATGTCCAGGGGACCGTCTTCGCGGAAGGAAAAGCCCCGTTCGGGGTCATCCAGCTGTGGCGAGGACACGCCCAGATCCAGGGTGACTCCGTCGACCTGCTGGTCGGGTAGCAGGAGATCCATCTGCCCGAAGGCGCCGGTCAGCAGGGTCAGCCGGTTCTTGTACTGCGCGGCCAGGTCCTGCCCGAAAGCGATCGCCGCCGGGTCGCGGTCAATTCCGTAAACGTGACAGTCGGCGGCGTCCAGCAGGGCGCGGCTGTAGCCGCCCCGGCCGAAGGTGCCATCCACCAGGCGCGCGCCTGGGGTCGGGGCCAGGGCGGCAACCACTTCGTGCAGCATCACCGCGATATGGCCGCCTTGCGCGGCGATCGCCGGGTGGGTTTTCGGGCTTTGTCCCTGGGGGCGCCGGGCGGTCATCGCTCAGGCCTCCGGCTGGGGACGCAAGGGGAGGGTTAAGCCCTTTTCCCGGGCTTGCTTGCGCCGCGCCGCCTGGAAGACCTTGAAGGCTTCCGGCTCCCAGATGCGAAACGACTTGCCCATGCCGGCGAAGGTCGCCAGCCCGTTGATGCCGGCGCTGGCGATCAGGTTTTCCGGCAACAGAATGCGGCCGTTGGCGTCCCAGGACAGTTGATGGGATTCGGAAAACAGCGTCGCGGCCAGGTCTTCGTGGGTTTCGGAATAGAGATCCATGGACAGGACGGAATCGCTGAGATCCGTCATGAAATCCATGCTGCAGCCCTCGATCGCCCCTGGAGCTTTGAACGATTCGTACAGCACCAGGCCGGGAAAAGAAGAGGTGCTGAGGATTTGTCGATAGGCAGCCGGAACCGAGACCCGACCCTTACGGTCGACCTTGTTGTGAAAGGTTCCCAGGAATGGCGGCTGCTTCTGCACCATCGTCTCCCCAAGTCCGCGTTGCTTTTCTTGCCTCAACGCGGAGGTCCTGTTGCGTGTTCGATCCCGCGGCTTGCGCCGTCTTCCGCCGCCCCGACCGGTGATCTCTTCCTGGGTTTGGACCGGCGCCTTGGGCGCCCGGTCGCGGAAGAGGGGTGGTATTGGGCCAGAGACGATCCCTCATGGGATTTCATGGGATATCATGGGCAACTATGGGTGTCAATGGGAAGTCAAGTAAAAGCGATGGGAAGAACCGGGCTGAAAAGCGCGGATTTCCTGGGATTGCGGCCTCGGGCAAGAACAGCTTGGATGGATCGATTGTTCTTTCCCGGCGTGGGTCGTTTTATCATTATGGATAGCTATGTTCTTGTTATGTTCTAGTTGAATTCGTGATATTTCCACTTGCGCCGGACTTATTCGGCGGTGCGCGTTCGCCAAGCAAAGCAAGCGGCAAAGCAAGCGGGAAACGGGGCGGAAAATATCAGTGGAAATTGGCGCGCGCCCCGGTCTGGAGGGGTGGAGAAAAACGCCGGTGACGGTCCGGCTTTCGCGGCCGCGAAGAAAAGCGCCGGCCGGATGACGCGGTTGGATAAAACCGGCGATGAAGATGAAAGTGTCAGACGGTCTGTAAGCCGGGTTCTGTCCGCCCGCCGCCGAAGCGCCGCGCGAGATGGCCATTCATCTGGGACGCCCGTCGCCGAACGCCTCCTGCAATCAACCCGGGCGACGGCGTGAGAACCCGCCTGGTCCCGAAAGACCGTGTCGCCCCTATACGATTTTGCTCCCGGTGGGGTTTACCATGCCTTCCCTGTTGCCAGGGAAGCGGTGCGCTCTTACCGCACCCTTTCACCCTTACCTGCTGCAGCCGAAACTGTCCGACAGGCGGTCTACTCTCTGTGGCACTTTCCCTAAGGTCACCCTCGCCGGGCGTTACCCGGCACCGTGTTCCCATGGAGCCCGGACTTTCCTCCCTCGCCCGCAAGGGACAAGAGCGGCCATCCGACCGTCTGACCGGCTAGCTATAGGAGTTCGCGCAGATCGATGCAATGGACCAGCGGCGACTTACCGCGCCAGGGCGGCCAAAAGACCGGCGGTTTCCAGATCCAGTGCGCCGGTGACGGCTCCCGGTCGCCAACGGCGCTGGAAGGCGCGCAGCACGGCGGGCAGATCTTCTTCGCCATAGCCATAGCCGATGGCTTTCAGCTGCGCCCGCACCTGGCGGTCGTCGGGCAGGCTGGCAAGCGCTTCGGCGTGCGGAATGGCCCGCGCCAGTCCCGCCGCGGCCAGCCGTGGCCAGTCGAACAGCTCGCCGGGATCTTCTTTGCGCAGTGGCGCGACGTCGGAATGGCCAACCACCCGGCGCGGGGCGATGGGGTGGCGGCAGCGCAGCACCTGACAGAGCTCGATGACGGCGCGCATCTGCGGCTCGGTAAAGTGGCGGTAACCGAACGCGTGACCGGGATTGGCGATCTCCACGCCCAGCGAGCGGCCGTTGACGTTGTGTTGCCCATCCCAGCAAGACAGACCGGCGTGCCAGGCCCGGCGATGTTCCGGCACCAGGCGAAAACACGCGCCCGCCTCGTCGATCAGGTAGTGGGCCGAGACCTTGGCGGCGGGGTCGCACAGCCGGTTGCGCGCCGCCTGGCTGCTTGTCATGCCGGTGTAGTGAAGCACCAGCAGGTCAACCTCCTGCCGGTCCGGCCGGGCGTCGTGGTTGGGGGAGCAAAAGGCTTCGGAAATAAAGACCATGACAGGCGAGGCGGCCTCTTGAGAATCGGTGGGGCGGTCGGCTTTGGGAGAATACCCGCTGCCGGGCTGGCGCGAAAGGCGTTGGGGTTAAATCCGCTCGCTCCGCGGGCTGGCCAGCTTGGGGCGACGCAGCAGCACCACGGCCACGCCGGTGATCACCAGAACGCCGCCGAACAGCAGGTTGGCGGTTACCGGATCGCCCAGCAGCAGCACCGACGCGGTCACGCCGAAAACCGGCACCAGCAGGGTGAAGGGCATCACCTGATTGACCTGGTAGCGGCGCAGCAGCTTATACCAGAGGCCATAGGCGAAAATCAGCGCCACCGTGGCCATCCAGATCACCCCGAACCAGCCGTTGAAGCCGGTATTGGTCAGGGCGTCGATCTGGTTGTCCTCCAGCAGCCAGGAGGCGATGAAAAGCTGGGGCGCGGCGATCGCCGACATCCAGGCGTTGATGGTCCAGCCGGAAACCTTGTCCAGGGTCTTCATGATGATCGAAGCGGCGGCCCAGAAAAAAGCTCCCAGGATCACCAGCGCGAGGGAGAAATAGTTGCCCTCGAGACGCGGTTCGCCCGACAGCACGGCCACGCCGCCGAAAGCCAGGGCCAGCCCGATCGCCCGGCGCCAGCCGATCCGGTCGTTGAGGAACACCACCGCCAGCAGCGAGGCAAAGGGCACTTGAAGCTGAATGGCCAGCGCCGCCGTCGCGCTGTCCACCCCCTTGATGCCGGTGAACAGCACCGAAAAGTGCAACACGCCCATCACCAGCGCCAATGACATGATCTTGCGCCAGTTGCCGTGCGGCAGCGGCGCGAAGGGCAGCAGCAGCAGGGCGACCAAAGTCAGGCGCAGAGCCATCATCAGGATCGGCGGAAGCTCGATGACCGCCAGTTTGGCGATTGGGAAATTGCCCCCCCAGATCAGCATGATGAGCAAAAGAAAAGCCAGGTCGAGCGGCCGGAATCGCGCGTCTTGCGGCGCGGCCCGCTTGGCTTTGGGCGATCGGACGGGGCGGGTGGTCGGTTGGTTCATTTATCGCTCGAAATCGGCCTGCGCCGGGTCGCTGTGATGACCGCGCGGGGTATTGCAGGGCTTGGGTCGCCGTCTGGACGTCAGGGCCAGGGCGGCCGCGTCGGTGGTGGCAAAGCGCGCCGCGGCGAAGGTCGGGGAGGGGGCTTGCCGGGCGGGTCAAGTCTTGCGGCTGTCGGCCCATTCATCCGGCTCGGGCGCGCTGGCGCTCACCGCGGCCATCACAGCGCCGGGAAGGGGTTCGCTCGCCAGCTTGCCGGCGCGGCGCAGCAGGATGATGGCGACGCCGCTGATGGTGGTGGCGCCCCCCAACAGCAGGGCCGGGGTCAGCCTGTCGCCCAGGAACAGCACGCCCGAGAGCACGCCGAACAGCGGCACCAGCAGGGTAAAGGGCATCACCACGTTCACCGGGTGACGCTTCAGCAGCATGTAGTAGAGGCCGTATCCCAGCACCATGACCGCCAAGCCGTTGTAGACAACCCCCAACCAGGCCTGGGTCGAGGCCTGGGTCAGAGCCTGCCACTGGCCGCTTTCCAACAGCCACGATCCCAGCAGCAGCTGCGGGACGGCGAAAAACGACATCCAGGCACTGACGGTCCAGGCCGACAGCCGATCCAGCTTTTTCACCTGAATGTTGGAGACCGCCCAGATCAGCGCGCCGACGATCACCAGGCAGAGGGAAAGCAGACTGCCGGCCAATCTGGGCTCGCCGGCCATGATCGCCACGCCGCCGAAGGCCAGCGCCATGCCCAGGCCGCGCCGCCAGCCCAGGGTTTCGCCAAAGAAAATCGCCGCCAACAGGGAGGCAAAGGGCACCTGCAATTGGATGGCGATGGCGGCGGTGGAAACATCAATCCCGGTAATGCCGGTGAACATCAAAATGAAATGAAGAAATCCCAAGGTGAAGGACAGCACCAGGATTTGCTTCCAGTGGCCGCGCGGCGGCGGCACGAAGGGCAGCAGCACCGCCGCCACCAAGGTAAAGCGCAGGGCGATAGTCAAGAAGGGCGGCAACTCCGCCAGCGTGACCTTGACGACAACGAAATTGAATCCCCAGATTGCCATGACCGCCACCAGCAGCACGAGATCCAGAGGGCGAAGCGAAAGCTTGGAAGACAAAGGGAGCGGTTCCGACCTAATTTCACCAGATACTAATTTCACCCGGTCAGGCGCGCGAATGTCACCCGATCAGGGGCGCGCCGCGCGGCGCAAACCGCCGGGCAGATTGAACAGCTTGCCTGTTCGCGCCGGTTTTATGCCCTGCTAATTTCGCGCGGCTTACCTGCACGCGCGCACCGGGCCTTCGCGCCCGTCCCGATCAGCCCAGCAAAATCAACCCGGGCGATCAAGCCCGCGCGGGCGGCGCTCAGCCGCTGGCCAGGCTCTCACGGCGCTCCTCTAACTCCAACCAGCGCTCTTCGCCGCTTTCCAATTCAGCCTGGGCGGCGGTTAACCGATCACTGGCCTGTTGAAAACCGGCGGGGTCCTTGGCGTAGAAATTCGGAGCGGCCAGGGTTTTTTCCAGTCGGGCGATTTCGTTGCCGAGTTGCTCCATCACCTTCGGCAGGTTGTCCAGCTCGCGCTGGTCCTTGTAGCTCAGCTTGCCGGACGGCCCCTTGGCGCGCGGCTTGGCGGCGACCTTTTCCTTGGCGGCTTGCCGCCGGGGGCGTGCGCCGGGCAGGCCGCCCGCCTGATGCAGCGCATCGCTAAAGCCGCCCGGATATTCCTGTGCGTTGCCCTGTCCGTCCAGCAGGATGACCGAGGTGCAGAGCCGGTCCAGGAAGTCGCGGTCGTGGCTCACCAACAGCAGCGTGCCCTGATAGTCGTCCAGCACTTCCAGCAGTAGGTCCAGGGTGTCCATATCCAGGTCGTTGGTGGGCTCATCCAACACCAGCAGATTGGAGGGCTGGGCCAGAATCCGGGCCAGCAGCAAGCGGTTTTTCTCACCGCCCGACAGCGACCCGATGGGCTGCTTAACCTGGGCTTCGGAAAAGAGAAAATCCTTCAGATAGGAGACGACGTGCTTCTGCCGCCCGCCCACCATCAGCATGTCGCCGCCGCCCGGACATAGGGTCTCCCAAAGCGTCGCGGTGAAATCCAGGCTCTCTCGGCGCTGGTCGAACAGCTTGATTTCCAGATTGCTGCCCAGCTTGACCGCGCCCCGGTCCGGAGCCAAGCGGCCGAGCAGCAGATTGACCAGGCTGGTCTTGCCGGCGCCGTTGCGCCCGACGATGCCGATGCGGTCGCCGCGCAGGATCCGGGTGGAAAAGTCGTTGATGATCGGCAGGGGGGCGCCCTCGGGGGTCTGGTAGACCTTGTTGAGGTTCTTGACCTCGATCACCGCTTTGCCGGATTTGTTGGCTTCCGCCGCCGCCATGGTCAGCTGGCCCTGCTGGTTGGCGAGCATTTCCTGCTTTTGGCCGCGCAGTTCCTGTAGTTTGCTGAGCCGGCCCATGTTGCGCTTTCGCCGGGCGGTCACGCCGCGGTGGAGCCAGTGTTCTTCCTGTTCGATCTTCTTGCCCAGGCGATAGAGTTCCTGGGCTTCCTCCTCGCGCAGCTTTTCCGCCCAGTCGTCAAAGGCGTCGTATCCTTTGTTCAGCTTGTGGGTCTTGCCGCGATCCAGCCAGATTACCGTGTTGGAGGTGGCCTTCAAAAAGGTCCGGTCGTGACTGATGATCAGCAGCGCGCCGCGGTAGCGCGCCAGCTCGCTTTCCAGCCACTGGATGGTCGGCAGGTCCAGGTGATTGGTCGGCTCGTCAAGCAGCAGCACATCCGGGGCGTTGACCAGCGCCCGCGCCAGCGCCACCCGGCGGCCTTCCCCGCCGGAAAGCGTTCCCAGGGCCGCCGCGCCGGACAGTTCCAGCAGCGCCAGCATGGAATCGACTTTGTGCAGTTCATCTTTTTCCCCCGGCGGCAAGCCGGCGGAGATGAAGCTGCGAACGGTCTGCTCTTTCGGCAGATCGGGATCTTGCGGCAGATAGGCGATGCGCGCGCCGCTTTGCATCACCCGCTCGCCGGTGTCGGTGTCTTGCGTGCCGGCCAGGACCTTCAACAGCGTCGACTTGCCCGAACCGTTGCGCCCGACCAGACAGGCCCGTTCACCCCGCGCCAGGGAAAGGTCCAGCCCGGAAAAGAGCGGCTGACCGCCAAAGCTGAGCGTGGTGTCTTTCAGGGAAATGAGTGGAGCGGGAGGGGCCATGAGGGGTCACTTATATGAAAGGGCGTCGCGCCGTCGGACGCCGTCGCCGTCTTCGCGGCAGCCGACAGGAAGGGGCGCAGCCGGCGTGGGGGGGCCGGCGTGGGATCGACGGCGAGGGAAGCGCGGTGCGGTTCGTCTCAGTGGTACAACCGGCTCTAGAGGTTGCGGCGCTTGCGAATTTCGTCGTAGGCCTGATTGATGGTGGCCAGCTTTTCGTTGGCGATTTTGACAAATTCCTCCGGCATGCCCTGGGCGATGAGCTTATCGGGGTGATGCTCCAGCACCAGCTTGCGATGGGCTTTTTTGATCTCGTCGGAGCTGTCGGTCGGCGTGACGCCGAGAATGGTGTAGGGATCCTTCGAATCAGGCCCCATGTTGGCGGCGCGCACCCGGTCCCAATCCGACTCTTGCAGGCCGAATTCCAGGGTGACGGCGCGCAGAAACGTCACCTCGTCCGGGGTGATCGCGCCATCGGCGCGGGCAATATGGAACAGACCGTCAAGCAGCTCTTCCAGCACCCGGGGATTGTTGCGAAACATCTTGCCCAACTGCCGGGCATAGGGCTCGTAGCCGTAGGGGTCCTTTCGCGCCTGGTTGAAGATTCGGCCGACGTTCTTCATCTCATCGGCCGGAACCTGGAAGATCTCCCGGAAGGCCGCCACCTCGTCCTTGGTGACGGTGCCGTCGGCCTTGGCCATCTTGGCGCCCAGAACGATCACGCCGATGGTGAAGGCGATGGAGCGGGTGGCGTCGCTGGCGTTGCTCTCGTCTTCGACGCCGACCACGCGCATCTTGTCAACCGCATGGCCGGCCAGTCCGCCAACCAGGGCCCCGATTGGACCGCCCAAGGCGAAACCGGCGGCCCCGCCCAAAATTTTACCCCAAATGCTCATGATCCGCGCTCTTGCCTGTTCCACCTCCAAGGGATTTTCATCCCGAGAAGTCTACCTGTTTCATATCCCGGTTACCCCGCGCCGCCTCAAGCTCTCCGTCGAGGCGCCCGCGTCGAGGTAAGTTCAAATTTGCCTTGCCGCCGTGTGGGTTAGCCTAGCACTGGCGATCCGGTTGTTCCATCCCGGTTGATCGTTCGGCGTCGCGGCGGCGGCCGCCGGCGCGCCGATCGCCTAGGGGGCACCGGTCGAGGTTCTTATTCCATGCCCGTGCGGCAGGGGCAAGCCGTCGGCCAACAAAAGCCGGCACGCCGATTTGCGATCGGCCGGCAAACCACGCCGGCGGCGGTTCAGGCCGCCGGGCCCAGCAGCCGGAACACCGTCAGCGCTTCCCGGCGTCCGGTGACCGGGCGGATGCCGATTTCCCGCCACAGAAAGCCGTCGCCGGCGGCGGCTTTCATCTCGGCGCTCGCCAGGATGATTACCTCCCGGCTGTCGGCTGCCTCGCCGGCTGTGTCCCCTGCTGCTTCGCCCGCGGTTTCGCCGGCAGAGTCGCCCGCGGCCGGCCTTTCCAGCCGGTGGCGCGCGGCGGCCTGGGGCCGTGGTTGGGCGATTTCCTTGCCCAAGGCTTCCAGGCGTTGGGTGGTGTTCACGGTGTCGCCGACCACGGTGTAGTTGATCCGTCCGGGCGCGCCGATGTCGCCCACCACCACCGGCCCGCAGTGCAGACCCAGGCGCAGCCCCAGGGGATCCAGGCCGTTGGCGCGGCGGTTCCGATTGTCGGCCAGCAGCGCGGTGCGAATTTCTAGCGCCGCCCGGCAGGCGCGCGCGGCGTGATCGGGCTGGGGATCGGGGGCGTTCCAGAAGGCCATCAGCGCGTCGCCGATGTACTTGTCGATGGTGCCGCCCTGGTTCTCGACCGCCTCGCCCAACAGGGTGAAGTGCGCATTGAGCAACGCGGCGATGTCGCTGGCCTGTTGATTTTCCGACAGCGAGGTAAAGCCGACAATGTCGGTAAAAAGCAGGGAGACCTCGCGTTCTTGCGAGGTCAGGCTTTGGTCGGATTGCTGGCCCAGCAGGCGGCGAACCAGCCGTTTGGGCACATAGACCTCGAACAGTTTCAGACCCCCGACCATGGCGTTGAAGGCGCGGGACTGGTCGTTCAACTCGCGGATCGCGGTCCCAGGCAAGGGCGGCAGCTTGTCCAGCTTGAAGTCGCGAATCGACAGCGCCGCCTTGCCCAGCGCCCGAATGGGCCGGGCGATGGCCCGCCCCAGAAGAATCGCGACGATGATCGAAACCACCAGGGTCGCGCCGGCAAACAGGAGTGTCTTGGACAGGCGGTTGACCTGCTGCGCGAACACCTCCGCCGGGTAGTAAGCGCCAATGATCCAGTTCTTGTCGGCATAGGAAAGCGGGCGATAGACCACAATGTACACTTTGCCGGCCTGATCGAGGCGTCGAACAAAAAGGTTCTCGTTGTCCTTGAGGACGTCGGCGGAGAGATCCTTGGCCTGGGCGAATTTTTCCAAAACCGGGTCGTTCAGTTGCGCCAGCGTCACGGTGGGCTGCCGCGCGCTGAGCAGGTCGCTGTTCGGGCTGAGGTTGGGGTGGGCGATCGCCCGGTCATAGCCCTTCAGAATGAAAACCGTGGCCTTCATATAGCGCGCCACCTCGTTCAGCTCGCTGGCCAGGGCGGGCAGGGCGATGGCGGAAATCACCGCTCCGGCGTAGCGCGCGCCCTCCCACCAGGGGGTGACGTGGACAAAGAAACTGACGCCGGCCTGTTGGTCATAGGAAACGTCGAGCCAAAAGCTGTCGCGCCGCAAGCGCGCCGCCACGCCCGCCGCGTCGGAGACGGCGTTGGCCGGGACCGGACTGGTTCGCACCCCCG
>CAXBMB010000109.1:0-10378 GCA_963976695.1 uncultured Rhodovibrionaceae bacterium | reverse complement strand
GCGATCCCCTTCGCGCCGCGCCGCCGCCGATCATCCGATGAGAGGGCGCTTGACGACCGCAACGACGGGCCAAGCGCTGCGTCCTAAGTCGACCCACCGCGATGGCGGCCGAAAGACCAGCAGCCGGCGCAGAAAAGACCGGAGGAAGAAGAAATCAAGGAAATCCAGGAAGCAGGCGCGCGACAGCCGACAGCAACGCCCGCACCCAAACGCCCGCGCCCAGGGCGCGGCGCGCGCACCGGGGCCGGTGTGACGCCGGCCGCAAGCTGTCGGGCTAACGCCAGACGATCAACTGTCGGCGATCAGGCTTGCGCGGCTTCCGGGCGGGCCTGATTCCACATCTTCTCGAGATTGTAGAATTCACGAACCTCGGGACGAAAGAGGTGGACGATCACATCCCCACAATCAAGCAGAACCCAATCGCCCTGCCGCTCGCCTTCGGCGACCATCTCGCGGAATCCAGCGGCCTTAAGACGCACCCTCAGGTGTTCGCTCATGGCGGCGACTTGCCGCGACGAACGTCCGCTGACAATGATCATATAGTCGGCAATGCTGGATTTTCCGGAAAGATCGATGACGACGATATCCTCGCCCTTGTCATCATTAAGGGAACTTTTAATCAGTTCCACCATGGACTGAACGGAGGCCTTGCCGGTCAGTACGCCGGGCAGCTCCGCTATGGCGTTTGACGCCGTGACCTTGTTGAGTATGCTATCCTTCTCCTGTTGCCAGGGGACGGCCCCGAGACCACCATGGCCGGGCGCCTTCCCTTTACTCCAAACGCCGGTCCGTTGTCTGTTCCCGGGAGGTCAAGCCCGCGAACGCCTGGACCAGCAGGCGCTTCCTGCAACCGTTGCGCCGGCCGACAACCGAGCCCGAAGCTCTGTTGCCGAGAGCGCGTCTAACGGGATGTGGAGGAAAGTCCAAGCTGGGGCGCGTAAGTCCGCCAGGCTCTGGGCCTTGCTCTCACACACCCGTTGGCGGGCAAACCGCTGCGCCGCCTTGGCGCCTGAAGCTCTCATAGAATAGGTAGGACGGTCGAAAACCGCAATGGTGGTGAGATGAAAGATTTCTTCCCAGGCCTGCCAGCGGTCGATTTGCAGCAGATTGTCGGCACCCATCAGCCAGACGAATTTCACCTGCGGGAACAGCCTGGTCAGCCAGCTTAGCGTTTCCACGGTGGCGGTGCAGCCCAGCAGGGTCTCCAGCGCCGTGATCCGAATCTGCCGGTGTTGCGCCATGCGTTTCGCCCCGTCCAGGCGGGTTGCCAGCGGCATCATTTCCTGCGCCGACTTCAGCGGGTTTTGCGGCGAGACCAGCCACCAAACCTCATCCAAGCCCAATTTCCTCAAGGCTTCCAAGGAGATATGGCGATGACCCCGATGGGCGGGATTGAAGGACCCGCCAAGCAGTCCGATTTTCCGCCCCGGCGGCGGCAGCGCGCCGCCCAGGCTGCGCGCCAAGACGCGCCGGGTAAAGGGTCCCTGTTTGTTGGGGGTGATGAAGGCGCGTTTAAGCATGGCGCACCCGTACCCGTCGGGGGCGCGCCGCGCGGGGGGTGGCTGAGCGGCGGTGGAAGCGGGAAAGCGCCATCGGGGGCAAGCCTTGCATCAGGGTCGGGTCTGCCCGTCGCTTCGCACGTGATATTTGTAGCTGGTCAACTGCGCCGCGCCCACCGGACCGCGGGCATGCAGCTTGCCAGTGGAGATGCCGATTTCCGCGCCCATTCCGAATTCTCCGCCGTCGGCGAACTGGGTGGAGGTGTTGTGCATGACGATCGCCGCGTCGACCCGGTTGAGGAACGTCTGCGCCGCGGCGGCGTCTTCGGTGATGATCGATTCGGTGTGGTGCGAGCCGTGCCGGTTGATATGGGCAATGGCCTCGTCCAGTCCGGCGACGGTCTTGAGCGACAAGATCGGCTCCAGGTATTCCCGGTCCCAGTCCGCGTCCCTGGCGGCCACCACCCGGCTGTCCAGCGCTTGAATGGCGGCGTCGCCGCGCAGCTCGCAACCCGCCGCCGCCAGGCGGTCGAGCAGCGGCGGCAGCAGATCGGCGGCCACGGCGCGGTCCACCAACAGGGTTTCGGCCGCCCCACAGACCGAGGTTCGGCGCATCTTGGCGTTGAACGCGACCTCCAGGGCCTTTTTCGGGTCGGCCGCCTGGTGCAGATAAAGGTGACACAAACCATCCAGGTGGGCCATGACCGGCACCTTGGCTTCGTTGAAAACCCGCTCGATCAGGCCGCGCCCGCCGCGCGGTACGATCACATCGACAAAGTCACTCATCCGTAGCAAATGGCCGACCGAGTCGCGATTGCTGGTGGCGGGACGCTGTAAGCAAGCCGCCGGCAGGCCCGCCGCCTTCAGGCCGGCCTGCAAGCAGTCCAGGATCAGGCCGGAGGAGTGGAACGACTCCGACCCACCGCGCAGAATGGCGGCATTGCCCGATTTCAGACAGAGCGCGCCGGCGTCCGCCGTCACATTGGGTCGGCTTTCATAGATGATTCCGATCACCCCCAGCGGAACCGAGACCCGGGCGATGGTCAGCCCGTTGGGCTCGGTCCAACGGGCCAGTTCCCGGCCGACCGGATCGGCCTGTCCGGCGATCGCGTCCAGGCCGGCGGCCATCGCCGCGATGCGGTCTTCCGACAGCGCCAGGCGGTCCAGCATGGAGGCGGTCAGGCCCTTGCTCCGGGCGGCGGACAGATCCTGGGCATTGGCGCGCAGAATATCGGCCTGGCGGCGTCGCAGCGCCGCGGCGCCTTCGGTCAGGGCCCGGTTCTTTTGCGCCGCTGGCGCCAGGGCCAATTCCGCCGCGGCGGCCTTTGCGGCGCGCCCGATGGTCCGCATTTCTTCGGCGAGATCCAGCGGCGCGTCCTGGGCGGTGAGGGGGGCCTGTGCGGTCATGGCTTCGTCGCTCCGGCGTTGGGGCTATGGCGTGGGAACTTTGGGCGTCAAGAAAGAACCAGATCGTCGCGGTGAATCAGTTCTTCGCGGCCACGGTAACCGAGCAGCGCCTCGATGTCGCTGCTCTTGTGGCCCAAGATCTCTTGCGCGTCGGTTGAAGAATAGGCGCACAGGCCGCGCGCCACTTCGCGGCCGGCGGGGTCCAGCACCAGCACCGCGTCGCCGCGCTGGAACACGCCGTCCACCGCGGTCACCCCGGCGGGCAGCAGGGATCGGCCGTTCCGCAGGGCCTTGAGCGCGCCGGCGTCCAGGGTGACGCTGCCGGCGGTCTTCAAGGCCCCGGATATCCAGCGTTTGCGGGCGGTCTTGGGCTCCAGGTTCGCTAGGAACCAGCTGCAGCGCGCGCCCTGCTGGATCGCCCGCAAAGGGTGGTGCAGATGGCCGTTGGAAATCACCATGTGGCAGCCCGCCGCCAGGGAAATCCGCGCGGCCGCCAACTTGGTCTCCATGCCGCCGGAGGAGTAGCCCGGCGGGGCCTTGCCGGCCATCGCCAGGGTCGCCTCGTCCAGCTCGCGGATCAGCGGAATATGCCGGGCATCGGGATTCTTGCGGGGATCCTGGCTGTAGAGGCCGTCAATGTCGCTCAGCAGAATCAGGGTGTCGGCGTCGACCATCGCCGCCACCCGGGCGGCGAGGCGGTCGTTGTCGCCGAAGCGAATTTCGCTGGTCGCCACGGTGTCGTTTTCGTTGATCACCGGCACCACGCCACAGCGCAGCAGGGTGTTGATGGTGTTGCGGGCATTGAGGTGCCGCCGGCGCTCTTCCGTGTCGTCCATGGTCAGCAGGATCTGCGAAACGGTCATGTCGTAGATCCCCAGCGCCTCTTCATAGGCGTGGGCCAGGCGGAGTTGACCGGTGGCGGCGGCGGCTTGCTTTTCCTCCAGCCGCAGATGGCCCCGCGACAGCCCCAGGGGGGCCCGGCCAATCGCGATCGCGCCGGAGGAAACAATTAGCAGTTCCTTGCCCAGCGCCTTGAGATCACAGAGATCCTCGGCCAGCGCGGTGAGCCAGGGGCGGCGCACGTTGCCTTTCTTGTCGATCAGCAGGGCCGAGCCGATCTTGACCACGATGCGCTTGGCCGTGGACAGGGATCGGCGGTCGGCGTCGGCGCCGTCCTGCGGCCTTTCCCGGATGTTGTCCCGGATGTTGTCCAGGAGGCTTTCCCGGTCGCTTTTCCGGTTGCTTTCCTTGTGGCTCATGCTCGCCGGACCCTATTCGTCTTCATGAAGATAGTCGCGGGGGTCGTTTTCCAGCAGGGCGGCGAAGCGCTGGGTCTCCGGATCGGCCGGGTCGGTTGCGCCGCCGCCCTGTCCGTCGTCTTCCAGGTTCCGCCGCGCGCGGATGTGCCCCATCAAGCACCGCAGGACCTCGGTAACGCCCAGGTCCAGCCCGCCGGACAGCGGCAGCACCTCCGCGCCGCTTTCCGCCCGAAGCGCGGCCAGCTTTTCGGCGGTTTCCGCCTCGCTGAGCGCATCGGTCTTGTTGAGGCCAATGACTTCTTGTTTTTGTCCCAGGACCGTGCCGTAGGCTTCCAGTTCCCGCCGAATGACCCGGTAGGACGCCCGAACGTCTTCCTCAGTGCCGTCGATCAGGTGCAGCAGCACCCCGCAGCGTTCCACATGGCCGAGGAAGCGGGTGCCCAGCCCGGCGCCTTCGGCGGCCCCGGCGATCAGGCCGGGAATGTCGGCCATCACGAATTCCTGCTCGTCCACGCCGACCACGCCCAAGTTGGGGTGCAGCGTGGTGAAGGGATAGTCGGCGATTTTCGGCCGGGCCCGGCTCGCCGCGGCCAGGAAGGTCGACTTGCCCGCATTGGGTAGGCCGACAAGTCCGGCGTCGGCGATCAATTTCAGCCGCAGCCAGATCCAAAGTTCCTCGCCCGGCCAGCCTTCCTCGGAGCGTCGCGGCGCCCGGTTGGTGGCGGTCTTGAAGGCGGCGTTGCCCCGCCCGCCGTCGCCGCCCTTAAGCAGCAGATAGCGCTGCCCCAGCTTGGTCAGATCGGCGATGATGGTTTCCTTGTCCTCGCCCAGAACCTGGGTGCCGACCGGAACCTTGATGATCAGCGGCTTGGCCGAAGCTCCGGTCCGGTCCTTGCCCATGCCGCCGCTGCCGCGCGGGGCTTTGAAGTGCTGGCGATAGCGGAAGTCGATCAGGGTATTCAGCCCCTCCACCACCTCCAGGATGACGTCGCCGCCGCGCCCGCCGGTCCCGCCGTCGGGTCCGCCGAACTCGATATATTTCTCGCGCCGGAAAGACACGCAGCCGTTGCCGCCGCTGCCGGAGCTGGCAAAGATCTTGGCTTCATCTAGGAACTTCATCGGGCTGTCTCTTTGCTCTCGCTCTGGTCGGCGGGGGGCCGGGTTGCGCGCCGCGATCGTCGCGGGCCGGGCCGCCAGCGTGTGATCGACCCAGCGTGTGATCGACGACCAAAGCAGCGCTGGGCGCGTCGGCTCGGTCGTCCAGCACCCGCCAAGGGGCGGTAAGGCGACGGATTAACGGGTTAAACGGGATCGGGTCACGATGCCATTTAACCCGATCCGCCATCAACGCAAAAGGGGGAACGGCCGCAGCCATTCCCCCCTTTTTAGCATTTTTAGAAGGCGTCCGGGCGGCTGATTTACTCAGCAGCCTCCGGCAAGGCTTCGACGGATACGAAGACTTTGCCGCCAGCGCGCTTGGCAAAGGCAACCTTGCCGTCGATCAGCGCGAAGATCGTGTGATCCTTGCCGATGCCGACGTTGGTGCCGGGGTGCCATTTGGTGCCGCGCTGCCGCAGAATGATGTTGCCGGGGACAACAGCTTCGCCGCCGAATTTCTTCACGCCAAGACGGCGACCTGCCGAATCGCGACCGTTACGCGTACTACCGCCAGCTTTTTTATGAGCCATAAGGGATTACTCCTCGGTCTTTTCAGCCGGCGCTTCAGCAGCAGCGGCCTTTTTAGCGGGGGCCTTCTTGGCGGCGGTCTTGGCCTTCGCCGGGCCGCCAGCCAGGATGTCGGTGATCTTGACCACGGTCAATTCCTGACGGTGGCCGTTTTTCCGTCGGTAATGCTTCCGACGGCTCTTCTTGAAGATGATGACCTTGTCACCGCGCGTCTGTTCGACGACGTCGGCGCTCACACTGGCGCCCGCAACAAGAGGGGCACCGGCGGTGCTGCTCTCGTCATCACCGATCAGAAGAACTTCATCGAAGCTCACCTTATCGCCGGCAGCGACAGAAAGCTTCTCGACGAGCAAGACGTCGTCTTTGGCAACTTTATATTGTTTGCCGCCTGTCTTGATGACTGCGAACATTTTTCTACGCCTACCAGTATATCGGACAAAATAAGGGTCGCGCTGGGGTTAAGCCCTGCACGAGAGGTGCGCATAATACCCCGGAAGTCCGCCCTGTCAACGGCTTTCACCGGAAGAATTTCACGCGTTCCGGCGAAGCGCCCGCCCGCCCGCGCTTTGCCGGAAGTGACTCATGATAAAACGCTTTATGCTTTCCGGCAATCGCCGGGACCCGCCGGCCGGGCAGGTCCGAAAATTCCGGCCAAACGAGGCCAGAAAGTGGCTTGTCGACCCGGCGGCGCTGGGGTAAGTTCCGCGCCCCATCAGATGGCCCTTGTGCCAGCGCTCGAATCTGATCTTTTCGCGGAGAGGTGCCAGAGTGGTTGAATGGGACGGTCTCGAAAACCGTTGAGCGTGCAAGCGTTCCGAGGGTTCGAATCCCTCTCTCTCCGCCATTATCCTATCGGCAACTGTCTCTCAGCGAGGCGGTTGCCGCCAGAATTCCCAGCTTCCGCGCCCCTTTCAGAATTGTAGCGCGCGTATTTCTTTTAGCATTTGCGCAAGGTTCTTTTAGCACCCTGTCAGGGGCGATTCGGACCATTGAACATCCGCTTATCGCTAAAGTCCGGCAATTTGACACTGCGACTTTAGTTTTTTTTTGATCCAGGCTGGATTGTTCCCAAAGCGGTCATTCGGAGCAAGTTGCACTTATACTAAAATACACCTTAACGAAGCTGCAAAGCTGTCCAGAAAAGCAGGACCACCTCAAAAAATGCCGCGCACCCTATGCCGTGAGCGTTAGATTCGGGTGACCGGATTACGGCTTTTCCGGGACGAAATATTCGGGGAAGGCGGCGCGCTTTTCGGCCATCCGGTTGACGGTGCGTTGCAGGTGGCGGCGCAGCGCATCCATCGCGCGCTCGACGTCCCCGGCTTCGATCCCGTCCAGGATCTGCGTGTGACCTTCGATCACCGCCTTGTTGTTCATCACCCGCCCGGCGGTGTCGTTGTCGTCCAGATGCAGGCGGCGCAGCCGCTCCAGGTGGCCCGCGTGGCTGCGCATGATGCGCTGGCTCTGGACATGGCCCGCGGCGACGAACAAGGTCTGGTGGAACACCTCGTCGAGTTCCTGAAAGGTCGGGATTTCGTCGGGTTGGTCCCCGATACTCGCTTGTAGCGTAACGATGCTGCGCAATCGGGCCAGGTCGTCGGGCGCAACGTCCTGCGCAAGCTGACGCACGACTTCCGTCTCCAGGGCGATCCGCATGAACTGCGCTTCGCGGATCGCGGTGGTGTCGATGGGCGTGACCAGGGTGCGCGACTGCGGAAAGATCCGCACCAGCCCTTCCTTGGCCAGCTGCTGCAAGGCGTCGCGCAGCGGCGTCAGGCTGACACCGTGGGTTTCGGCCATCTCCGCCCGCAACAGCGGCGTGCCCGGCGGCAGGTCCAGCTTGACGATCCGGGCGCGCAGATCAGCATAGACCCCGCGCCCGGTGGGACCCCCCTCGAACAGGACAAGATCGGTATCAATGCCAAGGATACCCTTGGACATCGCCATGCCGGTTCTCTGCTGCCCCTTGCTCGATTCATTCATTGCGAGGACTCTTCATTGTTGTTAAATCTAATATATTAGTTAATGAACTCACACTGAAGCGCTTTTTTTTTGCCAGCCCGAAAGTGAGCCTTAGATGGACAGTCAGACCATGCAAGACAACAAAAGCGCAAGGGTGATGTTGCTGGCGCCGGGCGACAACATCGTTGTGGCGACACAGCCGGTTCAGCAGGGTGCCGCCCTTGAGCGGCACGGGGTCACGGCAAATCACGACACCCCACTGGGCCACAAGATCGCGATCCGCCCGATCCAAAGTGGCGCGCCGATCCTGAAGTTCGAGACGGTCATCGGCTACGCCGCGCAGGACATCGCGCCGGGTGACTGGCTGCACAGCCACAACATCAAGTTCGACGCGGTGAACAAGGACTACGCCTTTGCCCGCGACTATGTGCCGACACAGATCCTGCCAGCCGGGGAACGCGCGCAATTCATGGGCATCCGCCGCGCCAACGGCCGGGTGGGCACGCGCAACTACATCGGGCTTTTCGTAACCGTGAATTGCTCTGCCACCGTCGCGCGCAAGATCGGCAACTACTTCGACGAGGAGCGGATGGAAGCGTGGGAAAACGTCGATGGCGTCATCCCCTTCATCCACGAATCCGGTTGCGGGATGGAGATGACCGGCGAGCCGATGGACCTGCTGCGCCGCACCCTCGCCGGCTATATCCGTCACCCGAACATGGCGGGCGCCGTTGTCCTGTCATTGGGGTGCGAACGCAACAATCTCGCGCAGTTCTTCGAGGAGCAGGGGCTTGCCGAAGGCAAGATGCTGAAAACCATCACCCTGCAGCAGGTGGGCGGCACCGCCCGTGCCATCGCCGACGGCAAGGCCGCCGTGCGCGCGATGCTGGATCGCGCCAACAGCGTCACGCGCACCGCCTGTTCGGCGGAGCACATCACCATCGGGATGCAGTGTGGCGGCTCCGATGGGCTGTCGGGGCTGTCGGCCAATCCGGGGCTTGGGGCGGCCGCGGATATCCTGGTGCGTAACGGCGGCACCGCGATCCTGTCCGAAACGCCGGAGATCTTCGGCGTCGAACACCTGCTGACCCGTCGCGCCCAAAGCGAGGAGGTGGGCCGCAAGCTGGTTGAGCGAATGGACTGGTGGCTGGACTACACACGCGGCCGCGACACCCAGATCAACGGCGTCGTCAGCCCCGGTAATCAGGCCGGCGGCCTGGCCAACGTGCTGGAAAAATCGCTGGGCGGCGCCAAGAAAAGCGGCGGCACCGGGCTGATGGCGGTGTACCGCTACGCCGAAGCCATCACCCAGAAGGGGCTGGTGTTCATGGACACGCCTGGCTTTGATCCGGTGTCGGCCACGGGCCAGATCGCGGGGGGCGCCAACCTGATCTGTTTCACTACCGGGCGCGGCTCCTGCTTCGGCTCCTACCCGTCGCCGACAATCAAGCTGGCGTCGAACACGCCAATGTTCACCCAGATGCGCGACGACATGGACATCAATTGCGGCACGGTGATCGACGGTGATCAGAGCATCGAAGAACTGGGGCAGGCGATCTTCGAGCGGATCCTCGCCGTGGCGTCCGGTGAGCGGAGCAAGTCCGAAGCGCTTGGCGTCGGAGAAGATGAATTTGCGCCCTGGCCCATCGGCGTGACCGGTTGAGATCTAGGGCTGAAATCGAAGGACATCCGACATGACCCCCAACTACGTGAAACTCGTCAAGGACACGCCACTGCCGCGCATCGCCCTATGCCGACAGAAATTTACCGCCACCCAAGTCGACGACCCCGCCGCCGCCGTGGTCGAGGCGATGACCGCTCCGTGCGTGGACAAGATAAAACCGGGCATGTCCATCGCCATCACCGCAGGCAGTCGTGGCCTCGCCGTGCTGCCTGAACTGTTAACCGCAATCGTTGCGCAGGTGCGCGCACGCGGGGCGGCGCCGTTCGTCGTGCCCGCCATGGGCAGCCACGGAGGGGCCACCGCCGAAGGGCAGACCGCGCTGCTGGCCAAGCTGGGTGTGACCGAAGACGTCATCGGCTGCGAGATCCGGTCGTCGATGGACACCGTCGAGATCGGCGTGCTCGACAACGGCATGTCGGTCCGCATGGACAGCCACGCCCAGACCGCCGATGGGATCATCCTGTTCAACCGGATCAAGCCGCACACGTCCTTTCGCGCGCCCAACGAAAGTGGGCTGGCAAAGATGCTGTCGATCGGCCTTGGCAAGCAGTCGGGCGCCGAAACCTGCCACGCGCGCGGCATCGACAACGTCGGCATCTTCGTGGCCCACATGGCGCGGATGAAGCTGGAGCGCTGCAAGGTGCTGTTCGGCGTCGGCACGCTTGAGAACGCCTACGACCAGTTGTCGCGCGTGGTGGTGCTGGACAGTGACGGCATGCTGGAGGCGGAAGCCCCCCTGTTGCAGGAGGCAATGGCAAACATGCCGCGCCTGCCGGTGGGGCCGCTGGAGGCGCCCACCGCATCGGGGCAGCTCGACGTGCTGGTCGTGGACGAGATCGGCAAGGAGTTTTCCGGCACCGGCATGGATCCCAACATCACCC
>CAXBMB010000108.1:0-10404 GCA_963976695.1 uncultured Rhodovibrionaceae bacterium | reverse complement strand
GGATCGTAATCAGGGATCACAATCAGGGATCGCAATCCGGGAGAATGATCCGGGAGAATAGTCAGGGCCGGGATTGAGGCGCCGAATCGAAACCGGACGGGGCCGACCCGACCCTTCCACCGGCGGCGCTAAATCGGCGGCGCTAAATCGGGCGCGCCGAATCGGGCGGGAAACCCCGGCGAACAGCACAGCAAAAACCGCGACGGGCCGAGAACGGCAAAACCACCGTCCCCGGCCCGCCCTGCCGGCCACACCGCAAACCGCGGCCCCACCGCGCACAGCCCGGCGGACGCCGCTTGGCGTTAGCCGTTCTTGACCTTGGCGGACTTGTTGTCCGCTTGCGCCAGATCGGCGGCTGGGTTCAGCTTGTCGGACTGTTCGCCGGCTTGATCCGACTTGGCGGACTGTTCGCCGCTTTGATCCGACTTGGCGGACTGTTCGCCGCCTGGGGCGTGGCTTTTTGATTGATCGCCGATTTTGCGCTGCATGGTCAGGCGGCGCGGCGTCATTTTCTCGTTCTTGCCTTTGCCCGCCTGGCCTTGGTTGAGCTGGCGCATCACCTCTTGGGTCGGACCAAAGCCGGCGATAGCCCCCTCGCGCAACACCAGCAAACGATCGACCACATTGAGAATCGACGGCCGGTGGGCAATGGCCACCACGGTTTTACCGGCGGCCTTGAGCTCCTTGATTGTGTCGATCAAGGCCACGTCGCCTTCCGAATCGAGGTTGGAGTTGGGTTCGTCCAACACGATCAGCGCCGGATCGCCGTAGAGCGCGCGCGCCAGACCGATGCGCTGGCGCTGGCCGTTCGACAGCATCACGCCGTCGGGCCCGACTTGGGTTTCGTAGCCATCGGGAAACGACAGCACCAACTCGTGGACATGCGCGCGCTTCGCAGCGGCGACAACCGCGGCGTCATCCACCGGGTTCATCCGCGCGATATTGTCGGCAATGCTGCCGCGAAACAGCTCGATCTCCTGGGCCAGATAACCGAGATAGCGCCCGCGATCCTGCGCGCTGAACGTGGAAACATCGGCGCCATCCAGGCGCACCGCGCCCATTTGCGGCTTCAACGCTCCGATTAGCAGCTTGCCCAGCGTGGTCTTGCCGGCGCCGCTGGGTCCGGCGATGCCCAGCACCTCACCCGGCGCCAACTGGAACTGAAGCTGCTTGATCAGCGGCTTGCGGGTGCCGGGGGCGTAGTAAAGAAGTTGCTCGACCTTGATCTCGCCTTTCGGCTGGGGAAGCGAAACCCCCTCCTCGTTCTGCGCGGTTTCCTGCAACAGCGTGTTAATCCGGGCATAGGCCTGACGCGCGCCGACCAAGCCTTTCCAGGCGCCCATGGCCTGCTCCACCGGCGCCAGCGCCCGGCCCATCAGAATCGCCCCGACAAACATCGCGCCCGGTCCGATTTTTCCCTCAATCGCCAGGGTGGCGCCAACGGCCAGGATCAAAATCTGTAGGCTGATCCGGACGACACGTCCCAGTCCGGTGAAGATGCTGATGCGATCGCCGACAGCCAAAAGCTTGCTGGAAATGCTGGCGTGAGACTGCTCCCAGCGCGAGCGCACCTGCGGCGTCATGCCCATGGCGACAATGGTTTCGGCGTTGCGCAAATAGGCCTGGGCTTCGTTTAGCGCCATGGCCTGCGAGATGTTGGTTTCCTGAATGGCGGCGCGGCTGGACCACTCGTTCAACAACGCCAGGACGAACAGCAGCGCCGCGCCGACCAGCGCCACCATGCCTTGCAGCGGGTGCAACGCAAAGATGGCGATGATGAAAATCGGCACCCAGGGCGCGTCGAACAGCGCATTGATGCCATTGCCGGCGATGAAGTTGCGCACCGTCTGAACATCGCGCAGCGGCTGCGCGTCGCGCGATTTGCTGGTCGCCAGCACGCTCTCGAACTGCGCTTTCAACGCCAAGGGACTGGCGGCGCTGTCAAAGCGCTCGCCGGCCGATATCAAGATCCGACTGCGAATAGCGATCAATATGCCCATGACGGCAAAAGCAAACAGCGCCAGCACGGTCAAATAAAACAGTGTCGAGAGGTTTCCCGTGGTCACGACACGCTCAAAAATCTGCAACATGTAAAGCGGCAACGCCAACATCAGCAAATTGATAAAAAGAGAGAAGAAAGACGCGGAAAGCAATTCAGCTCTGCACAGTTTGAAGAGCGGAGGCATAGCGTTACTTTGTTGAGCCATGAAAAACCTTGTTTGCTCGTCGGTGACACATAGGCGGGGGATGACACATAAGTGGCGACCGATAGATCGCGACCGCTAGATCGCAATGGACAGATGACGAAACGATAGGTGGCGACAGGTGAACACGACAGCAAAGACCTCTTCCATCAGCGCCGGAAAAGCAGTCTTTTGAACAGGCAGGCAGCGTCTGAAGCAAACGCGCTATTTACTGTAGACCAAGGCCGCGAACGGTTGATTCTTATAGAATCCCAACAGGGGGCGTCACCACCGAAAAATACGGCGCCCGCCTTTACCGGAGGCCTCTTGCCACAGGCTTTGGCTTTGCGCGATCACGCCAAACCGAGCCCCATATCTAAAGTTTCCCGCATTCATGAGCAAGCCACCTCTTCATCTTCCGGGATAAACGGCGCAAAATTCCTTGCGTCACAAGTGGATTTGCCTATTGTTCTCAGCCGTAAAATCGAGCTTTCGATCTGTGAAAACCCGCGCTGTCCGCACCCGCCTGGCGACGCTCGCTGGCGACGCGGCTCCTCGGAAGTGATGTGGGAAGCGATGCGGGGAAGCGGTGTGGGGGCGACCTGGGAGCGCCGAAGCGGGAACGGCTGACTTGCACACAAAGCCACGCGCTTTTTGCAAGCATCGAAGGTCATAGGTCGAAAGCCGTAAGTTGGAAGTCGAAAGTCAAGACCGGCAGTCCCTGGGCGCCGGTTCACCAGAAAGCGTAGATGCTCCATGAGTCTTGTTTCCGATAAAAAGTTTGATGAAGGCCAGACCGCCTTTTTGGCCGCGGACTATGATAAAGCCATAAAACTTCTTGAAAGCCTTGACGAAACGGCAAAGAGCGATCCGGCTTATCTGAAGCTGATGGGACTGGCGCTGCACAAGAACGGCACGCCGAAAAAAGCCGGGCCGCTGCTCCGCAAGGCGCTGATCAAATCCCCCAAGGATCTTGAATGCTGGTCCGCGCTGGGCGAGATCATGGAAGAGTTGCAGCAGTTCCGCGATGCCGCTGAATCCTACTCCGAGGCCCTCTTCATCGCGCCGGGGCGAGACAGCCTGCTGGCGGCCAGGGCCCGCTGCAATCAGCAGCAAAAGAAAATGAAGCAAGCCCTGCGGGACGCCACGAAAGCGGCCGAAAGCAACGGCGACCACCTCGATTTCCTCGCCTCCCTGGCCCTGCAGGCGGCGCAGGTGGGGATGAACAGCCAGAACAAGGATCTGGTGCAAAACGCGGTGCTGGCTTTTGAAAAGCACTCCGAACTGGTGGGGGGCGACCTGGAGTCGCTGAAGAACGCCGCGATTTTTTCACGCCGCAACCAGGCCCCGGAAAAGGCGCGCGAGCTGCTGTTGGCGGCGCGCAATCTGGATCCGGAATCGGCTGATGTGCTGAATATTCTGGCCAATACCCTGCGCGATATGGATCGCTTCGCAGACGCCCAGACGCGCTTCGAACAAGCCTTGAAGCTGGACCCGGATCATGTCCTCGCCAACTACAATTTGGGCGAGCTGTTGGCGGAACGAAACCAGTTCGACAAAGCCGAACAATACTATCGCAAAGCCATCGCGCTGATGCCCGATTACCTGCAGGCCTACGTGGGATTGGGGCGGTGCCTGGCCAAGGCCGAACGGCACCAGGAAGCGCAGGAAATCTACGACCAGGCGCTGACGTTTAAGCCGGGCAACATCCGGCTGCTGCTCAACAAAGCCTATTCCTTCAAGTCGATGGGCGACATGGACAAGGCGAAGGCCTGCGCCCATGAGATCCTTGAACAGAATCCGACCGAACCCAACGCGCTACAGCTCTATACCGGGGTCCAAAAGCTGAGCGCCGACGACCCGATGATCGAGAAGATCCGTGAGGTGGTGAAGAATCCCGAGCTTGGGCCCAGCGCGCGCACCGCGATCTCCTTTGCCCTCGCCAAGGCCTCCGACGACCGCAAGGACTACAAAACGGCCTTTCATCACTACAAGGTCGCCAACGAAATTCGCGCCGCCAGCGAGGAGAGCTACAACCCGGAAAAGGTCGAGGAGTTGGCGGCGACCACCAAAAAGCTTTTCACCGCGGAATTTTTGCAATCCCGGCAGGATTTCGGCCTGCCGGTCGAAACCCCGGTGTTCATTTTCGGCATGCCGCGCTCCGGCACCACCCTGACCGAGCAGATCATCGCCTCGCACCCCGACGCCATCGGCACCGGCGAGCGGCGCGAGGGCCGGCAGCTCGAACGGATGGCCCGCGATAAGGTGAAGAACTTCCCGCAGGATCTCACCCCGACCCTCTGCAAGAACATGGCGGCGCGCTATCTCACCGCCGTCCTGCCGCATAATAAAAAGGTGGTGCGCGTCACCGACAAAATGCCGTTTAATTTCTGGTGTGTGGGCTGGCTTTATCTGATGTTCCCGAAAGCCAAGTTCATCCACACCAAACGCTCGCTCTATGACGTCGCCCTGTCGAATTTCTTCCAGAATTTCTCCGACAACCTGTCCTTTTCCTACTCGATGGAAGACATGGGTCACTACATGACCGTCTACCACGATCTGGTGGAGCACTGGAAAAAGGTCATCCCGGGCGGCGTGTATGAAAGCGTCTATGAGGAACTGGTGGGGGACTCTGAACAGCAGATCCCCGCGCTGATCGACTATGTCGGCCTTCCCTGGGATGAGGCCTGTCTGGAGCCGCACCGCACCGAGCGCCCGATCATGACCGCCTCGAGCTGGCAGGTTCGTCAACCGATCTACAAAACCTCTTCCGAACGGTGGCGGCGCTATGAAAAGCAGTTGGCGCCCCTGATGCGGGTTCTGGGCGACAAGGAATAGCCAGTGGGGGCGCAGCAACCGGTCAACGCGGTCGCAACAATGGTAATAGAGGACGGGACTTCGCGGCTTTTAGGGCGGAAGGGGCGCACGGCCGTCGGGCCCGCGCCCGCCACCCAAGCGCCGACCCGCCACCGACTCACCAGCGCCCGTACCACCGCCCATCCCACCGCCGTCCCTCGGCGCCCCATAACGTGCCTTATTTGTTGGGTTCAGGAGACGATTATTGACCGCCATATCCACCCAAACCGCCCCCCCCTCGCCCCTCGGCAGGGGCCTTCGCCTGCTGGTCGAGCCCTTTAGCTGCTACTGGAAGCATCGCAGCCTGGCCTGGCAGATGACCAAGCGGGAAATCCAGGGGCGCTACCGGGGCTCGGCATTGGGAATGTTGTGGGCTTTCCTCAATCCCCTGCTGTTGCTGGCGGTGTTCACCTTCATTTTCAGCGTCATCTTTCAGGTCCGCTGGAACGAAACAGTCTCGGACACCGGTTCGTTTAGCCTGGTGCTGTTCACCGGTCTTATCTGTTTCTGGTTTTTCGCCGACTGTGTGCAAGGCGGCCCCAATCTCATTCGCGGCCGGGTCAGCTACGTAAAGAAGGTGGTCTTCCCGCTGGAGATCTTCGCGTGGGTGCTGGTGAGTGTGGCGCTGTTTCACACCATGATCAGCAGCGCGGTGCTTTTCGTCGCCTACTTTTTCATCCTCGGCCTGCCGCCGCTGACCGCTTTGCTGTTTCCGGTGATGCTGCTGCCGCTGGTGTTCTACATGCTGGGGGCCGTGTGGTTTCTCGCCGCATTGGGGGTTTATCTGCAGGACATCGGCCAGTTGATTGGCATCCTGGTCACCATGATCATGTTCCTGACCCCGCTCTTCTATCCCGTCGACCGGGTGCCGGAGAGCCTGCGGTTCGTCATGCAAGTGAGCCCCATCGCCTATACCGTCGAGGCCGCGCGCACCGTGGTCATGTGGGGGGAGCAACCCAACTGGTCGGCGTGGGGCCTGCACCTGCTCGCCGCGCTGCTGGTGATGATCCTGGGCTTTGCCTGGTTCAAGTTGACCCGCCGGGGGTTCGCCGATGTCCTCTGATCCGGCTGTCCAACCCGACCAGACCCAGCCTGCCATTCGTATCGAAGACCTTGGCAAGCGCTATCCGATTTTCTCACGCCCGCAGGATCGGCTGAAGCAGATGCTGGTGCGCGGCCGCAAGCGCTACTACAAAGAATACAAGGCGCTGGATAAGATTTCCCTGGAGGTGCGGCGCGGTGAAAGCGTCGGCATCATCGGCCGCAACGGCTGCGGCAAGTCGACCTTGCTGCAAATCATCGCCGGCACCCTGCAGCCGAGCGATGGCCAGGTGGAGGTCAATGGCCGGGTTTCCGCGCTGCTGGAGCTGGGCACGGGGTTCAACCATGACTTTACCGGGCGGGAAAATGTCTATCTGAACGGCGCCATTCTCGGCTTTTCCAAAGATGAGATGGATGCGCTGTTCGATGACATCACGACCTTCGCTGACATCGGGCGCTACCTCGACCAACCGGTCAAGACCTACTCGACCGGCATGGTGGTGCGGCTGGCCTTTGCCGTGTCCATCAACGTCGATCCCGATATCCTGATTATCGACGAGGCCCTGGCGGTGGGCGACGAGTCGTTCCAGCGCAAGTGTCTGGCCCGCATCGACCGCTTGCGCGAAAAGGGCACCACCATTCTTTTCGTTTCGCACTCGGCCCGGCAGATCCTGCAAATCTGCGACCGCGCGGTTCTGCTCGATCAGGGTGAATCCCTGTTGATCGGCGAACCCAAACAGGTGGTGGCGGCCTACCACAAACTGCTTTACAGCCCGAAGGAAGCCAGCGACAGCTTCCGCCAGGCGCTCAAGAGCATCGGCGCGGCGGCGCTGGCGGATCCGAGCGAAACCTCCGAGACGGCGGACGCGCAGCTCGGCGAAATCGACCGCAGCATCGAGACCTATGACCCGGCGCTCAAACCGGAAAGCACGCTGGTTTACGAAAGCCTGGGCGCGGAAATCCAGAACGTGCGGCTAACCACCTTGCAGGGAAAGCCGGTCAACGTGCTGCAGCACGGCAAGCGCTACGCCATTCAATACGAGACCTACTTCAGCAAGCCGGCCATGGTGGTGAATTTCGGCACGGCGCTGAAAACCCTCGACGGCATCAATGTCGGCGGCGCCTCGACCCGTCGGGCCAATCGGCCGATTGATTTCATCAACGCCGGCGAAACCGCCACCGCGCGCCATGAATTCACCTGCTACCTGCTCGAAGGAACCTACTTCGTCAACGCGGGGGTTTCCGCCATTGTGGACGGCGATCTGGTTTTTCTGCATCGTATCGCCGACGCCCTGATGTTCACGGTCCTGCCGGAACTGGACCTGGTGGCCAACGGCATTGTCAACTTCGCCTTTGAGAGCGTCTGCGGTATCAAGGGACCGGCGCAGATCGAAACCACCGATCGGGTCAACTCGTGACCTGGCGGTTCGGAGGACGGCATCGATGAACAGCGCCGCCGAAACAGCGCCCTGCCGATTGGACTTCGTGATTATTGGCGCGCAAAAGGCCGGCAGCAGCTTTCTGTCGCGCGTGCTCGACAGCCATCCGGCGCTGTTCCTGCCGGAAGCGGAGATTCGCGCCTTTCGCGACCCCTTCTACCCAGACTTTCATACCTTGCAGCACGAAACCGCCGCCGCGCGTCCCGGCCAGTTGATCGGCATCAAGCACCCCAGTTACCTGGGCCGCGACGAGGTGCCCGAGCGCCTTTGGCGCTACAATCCGGATCTCAGGCTGCTTGCGGTGCTGCGCGATCCGGTGGACCGGGCGCTGTCCTCCTACCTGCATTTCGTCCGCCAGGGCCAGATTTCCCCGCTGCATCCGGAACAGGGGCTTCGTCTGGTGCTGAACCAGCCCGCGCTGGAGCCCAAGTACCAGGAAATCCTCAACTATGGCCGCTACCATCATTACCTCAGCGTGTTTTTGCAGCGGTTTCCGCGCGACCAGATCCACCTGATGGAGTTTGAACGGCTGGGCCAATCGCGGGACGTGGTGGATAGCGCCTTTGCGCACCTGGGCATCGCCCCGCCGGCAACCCTGGATCTGCAAATCCGGAACGAGGGACGCTACAGTTGGGAGGCCTGTCTTCTGGCCTGGGTCGGGGCGAAGAGCCGCTTTCGCTTCGATGGAGCGATGAATATTGTTGGCCAGACGCCGGCCGATCAGCGGGTGCAGGGACTGGCGAACCTGACAAAGACGCTGCCCACGCAACCGCGGATCAACCTGTCCGAGAGCCTGCGCGACAGCCTCAGCCGCTACTATGCGCCCGACGTTGGCCGCTTGGCTGACCTGGGTTTCGTTCCCAGCCACTGGCCGAATTTCCCCCGCTTCTCGGATCAACGTCATGCCCGCTCCTGAGTCCACGCCAGATGTTGAATTCTTCCTGCTGGGCGCCGGTCGCGGCGGCACCAGCCTGCTGACCGGTCTGTTGGATTATCATCCGCGCCTGGAAGTGGGCTACGAGGCCTTTGCCGGCAGTCATCTGGCCGGGCCGCGCGACGGCGGCGCCAGCAGTTCGGCGACGCGCAATCGTCGCATGGCCGCCTTCTTGGCGGCCTGCCGGGAGGAGGCCCGGCGCCATCCAGAGAAAATCTGGGGCAACAAGCTGACCAGCGAGCATCTGTTTCGCACCGCCGAGCAGGACTTCGCTCGCCAGGAGGGGGCCTTGGCCACCCTGCAGGCCTTCCTGGATCAAGTGGTGGAAAGGCGAAAGTTGATTTTCGTGCTGCGCGACGGCCGGGCGGCGGTGCTGTCGAAGATGCAGCGCGCCAACCGAAGCCTGGAGGCGGCTTGCTGGCGCTGGCGCTTCTCGGCGCTGTGCTATCGCTATCTGCGCGACCAACGGCCGCAAACCCACCTGTTGCGCTTCGAGGATTTGCTGCAAGCCCCGGAAAAAGAACTCAAGAAGATCTGCCGCTTTCTCGAGCTGGTCTATGACCCCCAGATGCTCGAGGGCTTCAAATCCACCAAAATTCCCAGCTTCTATAAACAGCACGGTATTATCGGAGACAAAGCCCAAGCGCCAGAATTGCCCGCGGCGGCGCTGGCCTTGATCGAAGAGGATCTCAAGGCCTGCGGCTATCTGTAGCCCAGCCGCGCAACCTTGATTTTCCACGCCACGGAGGTCACAACAGGTGGCTCCTGCCGGGGCGCAACAGCCGTTCAAATTAATCCCCCGGTGATCAATTTGTTTGCATTAAGCTGCTCTGCAATCAAAAGGCGCACCGGTGAGCGACGGCAAAAGACGCGCTTGGCGCTTCGGTTCCATCGTCAAACACCCGCTAACAGCTTGATCGGCGGCGGTGTCACGGCTTAAACGGGATCACGTCGTGACGCCCTTTCAACCGATCCGACTCGAGAGGGCGTTATCTGTTGCGGGACGGGGGTACGCCGGGCAAGGGCCCAGCGGGGCAGAGCCCGGAAAAACAAACGCCAGGATCGCGAAATAAGGGGGACGGGTGGTCTGCCAAGACCGTTCGAGACGGAAATGCTCAACTTCATTGGAATTGGTGCGCAAAAGGCCGGCACCACGTGGCTTTACGAGCAGTTAAGCCAACACCCCCAGGTCAAATTTCCTGGTGGAAAGGAAGTGCATTTCTGGGATCAGCACTACGACAAGGGAAGCCGGTGGTACCGGGAGCTCTTCCGGCAAACCACCGATCACCCGGCGCCGCCGGAGGGCGGCAATCGCCGCGCGTTCGGCGACATCACCCCGGCCTATGCCTATCTCCCCGAGGAAAAAATTCGCGAGCTTTACGCCCTCTTCCCGGCGGCGCGCTTGATTTACATTCTGCGCAACCCGATTGAACGCGCCTGGTCTTCCGCTGAAATGGCCCGGCGCCGGGCGGAGCTCCTGCCGGACGAGCCGTCGAACCAATGGTATCTGGATCACTTCCATTCCAAGGGGTCGCGCAGCCGCGGCGACTATCTCTCGGCCATTGAAACCTGGCGGAAGGTCTTTCCCGCCGATCAACTGCTTCTGCTGCGCTTTGACGATCTAAAAAACAACCCGCGAGCACTGCTCAAGGCCTGCGCCGCCCATATCGGCATTTCCACCGACTATTTCGACAGCCTAGACGACGCGACGCTTAGTCTGCCGGTTTTCGCCGGCGAACAATTGGCCCCGCGCGCGGAACTTCTGCCGGCGCTCGAAAAGCTCTACGGCGCCGAGATCGCCGACCTGGAAAAGGCTTTGGCGTGGGATCTCAGCGGCTGGCGGCCAGCCCCGTCGAAGGCTCGGTCGAAGGCTCGAAAGAAGGTCGCCGCCAGTACCGCCGCCGCGCCGCGCCGCCACGCCCTGTTCATCCTGGGCATGCACCGCAGCGGC
>CAXBMB010000107.1:0-10490 GCA_963976695.1 uncultured Rhodovibrionaceae bacterium | reverse complement strand
CGTCGGTGGCGCACAGGCTCTGATCGAGCCAGTCGCCGGTCCGGTCGCCCCCTGAATGCCAGGCGACCTGGGTGCCGATCAGGCGATAGCGCAGGCGCGGCGGCGCGGTTTGGCGGGGAATGACGTCGATCAGCGCCAGAAAGGGCAGCAGCGCTGGGATGTCCAGCGGATCAATGTCCTTGCGCGCGGGAAGCTTTTGCTCGTGGTGCTTGGCCAGCCAATAGTCGTACAGGGGGTGGAAAAACGTCTGCTGCGGCCGAAGCGCTGCCTTGGTCTGCAGGCGATGCGGGCTTTTACCCATCAGACCCCTCCTGTTTTGCTTCCCCCCTGCGCAGAAGAGCGCCCCGTCGGCGCGGCAACTGGATGGCAAGGACCAAAGGAACATGGAATTTGTAGAATGGTTCGGTCGAAATCCGCCAAATGTCTGGTGACGTGGGCCCGCCACCGCAGGGTGCCTGTTGTAACCACTGTGTCTTCCTCCATCGGGGTCGATTGAGAGAGAAGCAAGGGGGCGAAACGCCTGAGAAAAGTATCGCAAGCAAGCCTTAATAATCGGTTAAATAGGGGGAATATTTTCTATCAATGCGCGTGTTTTTCGGCCCTGGCCAGCCGCCGGGAAAAGCGCCGAAAAAAGCTCATCCGGCGCCCGCCGGGCCCGGCGGATCAGGGCTTGCTGGCGGTAAAGGTCAAGATCACCCGCAGGCCGGGGGCATTGCTGGCCAATTCAAGCTGGCAGTGATGCATCTGGGCGACCGCCGCCACCAACGCCAGACCCAGGCCGCTGCCCGGCAGGCTGCGGGACTGATCCAAACGGACAAAGCGGGTCAGCACCTGCTGGCGACTTTCTTCCGGAATGCCGTCGCCCTGGTCGGCAATCTCCAGGATCACCTTATCCGCCCGCTGGCGAATGGCGCAGCTGATGTCGCCCCTGCCGTGCTTGAGCGCGTTGTCGAAAAGGTTGGCGATGGCTTGCGACAGCAACTGGCGCTGGGCGGGAACGAAAATGGCGTCGTCTCGTGAGCGCGAGAAGGTGGACAGTTGCAAGCGGCGGCCCTGCTCCTCAGCGACCGGCTCGTAAAGCTCCGCCAGATCTTCCATCAGCGCCCGCAAATCCAGCGGCTGCATTTCCTCTTGGCGCAGCCCCGCCTCGGCCTTGGCAATGGCGATCAGGTCGTTGAAGGTGGTTTGGATCTGGTCAATGTCGGCGTTGGCCTGTTCCAGCGCCTGACGCAGTTCCTCGATGTTTTCATCTTTTTTGCTCAACGCCAGCTCGATCCGGCCCTTGAGGCGGGTGAGGGGCGAGCGAAGATCGTGGGCCAGGCTGTCGGTGGCCAGCCGCATGCCGTTCATCAAGGCTTCGATCCGGCTCAACATGTGGTTGAGATTAACCGACAAGCGGTCGAATTCGTCGTTGCGCCCGGCCAGCGGCACCCGATGGCTGAGATCGCCGTCCATGATCCGGCGGGTGGTGTTGCTGACCGCGTCGACACGGCGCAGCAGGCCACGGCTGATCAGATAGCTGCCGCTGAGGCCGAACAGCAGGGTTGCGGCAAGCGCCCAGGTCAAGGCTTCGATCAGGTTGCTGCGAAAGGCGTCGCTGACCGCCATATCGCGGCCGACCAGAATTCGAAACCCGCCCGACAGTTCATAGCCGCGCGCCCCGATCAACATCAGCGATTTGGGGTTGCCGGGGCTTTCGACCTTGAAGCGGGTCCATTCGCCATTGGGCAGCAGGTAGGGCGGCCAGGCGGACAGATTGCCGGAAATTCGATGGTTGTTGGGTGAAACCAGCAGGTAGATGCCTTCGCGGTTGTTTTGATCGCGGCTGCGGTTTTCCACGTTGGTCAGCAGCCCCGGCATGCCGTCGGTGTTGTAGCTTTCCGCCAAGCCGCGCAGTTCCGCCGCCACGGTTTCCGAGACCTGGTTTTCCAGCACACTGACGGTTGAGTAGTAGATGAACCCGGCCAGCAGCACGGTGATGATGGTAAAGAGAAAGGCGTAGATCAGCGCGAAACGGAAGGTCGCGCTGCGGGTCACGCTTTCGCTCTGATCCGGGTCCAGGTCCTGGTCCCGGTCCGGATCCGGCTCCAGATTTTCCTCCAGGCTTTGCGCCGGGTCCGGCTGTTGTTTTTGCGCCGCCGGCGGGGTCGGATCGTCTGGTGACGCCGGGCTCTCGGCGGCCGCTGGATTGTTGCCGGTCGGGCGCAAAGAGGTCATATCAGGCGTCGGCGCTCAGACGATAGCCCGCCCCGCGTACGGTGTGCAAAAGCGGATGGTCGAAATCCTTGTCGATTTTCGACCGCAAGCGGCTGATATGCACGTCGATAACATTGGTTTGCGGGTCGAAGTGATATTCCCAAACGCCCTCCAGCAACATGGTTCGGGTCACGGTCTGGCCCGCGTGACGTAGCAAAAACTCCAGCAGGCGGAACTCGCGCGGCTGCAATTCGATTTTCTTGCCGGCGCGCGACACCTTGCGCGACAGCAGATCCATCGACAGGTCCCCCTCGTTGAGGGCGGTTTCGATGGTATCGGCGGAACGGCGACGCAGCAGCGCCTCGATGCGCGCCTGCAGTTCCGAAAAGGCAAAGGGTTTGGTGAGATAGTCATCGCCGCCGGCCTTTAGGCCCTGAACGCGGTCATCCACGCCCGACAGCGCGGAGAGAATCAACACCGGTGTGTTGACATCGGCCGCCCGCAGCGCGCTCAGCAGGGAAAGGCCATCGAGTTCCGGCAGCATGCGGTCCAGAATGATGACGCCATAGTCGCCGGAACTGGCGAGGAAGAGCCCGTCACGGCCATTGGCGGCCTGGTCCACGGTATGCCCGCTTTCGGTCAAACCCTTGGCCATGTAGGAAGCGGTTCTGCTGTCATCTTCGATGATCAGGATTCGCACGTCTTTTTTTTCCTCACTCAAGAAGAACCTCGAACCGCTGTGGGGTGTTTCGTTGGTCGGCTGCTCGGCCATTATATGGCACCTCCCTGCTGTGTCGGCAATCGCCGGTCGCGTCAGAGTTCAGTCCGGCGGGGGCATTCGTTTGAAAAAAGCCCTTCCCCGAGCCAAAACTGTTGTCTTCCGATTTGGGGAGTTGCGCGCCGCCGTTCGAGCAGAATGGCGGCGCGCCCGGAGGACGTTTCGACCCGTGGGAAGGGAGCGCCGCTGGCTTGCAGGGGTGGGCAAGATCCAGCGGCGCGAGTGGCCTGACGCGTGCTGTGCGCCGTCCGTTTCACGGATGGCTGCTGAAGTTACGCGGCGCTGAGCGGCAGCCCGATAAACAGGTCGCGGCCGTCGCGGGTGACCAGCAGAAGGAGGGCTTTCTTGTTGTCCTTCTTCTTGGCGCTGATCAGGTCACTGATTTGAGTCGGCTGGCTGACGTCTTCGCCGTCAACCTGGCGGATTACATCGCCCGGCCGCAGGCCTTGCTTGGCCGCCACGCCCTGGTTTTCCACTTCCTTGATGAGCACGCCCTGGGCACTTTCCGGCAAGCCAAGTTGCTGTTTCGCCTGGTCGTTCAGTTGAGTCAGGGTCGCCCCCAGGTCTTCCGAGCGCAGGGTGCCGTCGGTGAGTTTGGGCTGCATGCTGTGTTCTTGTGCGGCAACCTGCTGAGGCTTCAGAAGGCCGATCTCGACCCGGAAGCTTTTCTCGGCGCCGTTGCGCCAGACCGTCACGTCGGCGGTCTTGCCGGGATTGATGGCGGCGACCAGACGCGGCAAGCTGCGCATTTTATCGACGCGCGATCCTCCAAACTGAATGATCACATCGCCCTGCTTGAGGCCCGCCGCCGCAGCCGGGCTGTCAGGCGTGACATCTACCACCAGCGCGCCTTCGGTCTTGCTCAAGCCCAGCGCTTCGGCGATTTCGCCGCTGACCGGTTGGATCTGCACGCCCAGCCATCCACGGTCGACCCGGCCGTCATCCTTCAGGTCGGTGATGATCGACTTGACCACGTTGGCGGGAATGGCGAAGCCAATGCCCACCGAACCGCCCGAGGGGGAATAGATCGCGGTGTTGACGCCGACCACTTCACCCTTGAGGTTGAACATCGGGCCGCCGGAATTGCCGCGATTGATGGCGGCGTCGGTTTGGATGTAGTCGTCATAGGGCCCGGAGTTGATGTCGCGCCCACGGGCCGAGACAATGCCGGAGGTCAGTGAGCCGCCCAGGCCGAAGGGGTTGCCGATGGCCACCACCCAGTCGCCGACCAGCAGGGAGTCGGAATCGCCAAGCGTGACGAAGGGCAAGGCCTCGTTGCTGTCGATTTTCAAGAGCGCCAGGTCGCTGCGTTTGTCGCCGCCGATCAGCTTGGCTTGGAAGCTGCGGCCGTCGGGGAGCTTGACCTCGATTTCATCGGCGCCCTCGACCACATGATTGTTGGTCACCACGAAGCCTTTGGGGTCAATGATAAAGCCCGAGCCCAGGGCCTGAAGAGTTTGCTGTGGCGCTTGCTCGCCGGGGGCGCGACCACCAGGTATTTGGCCGAAGCGATCTTGGAACTGCTCGAAAAAATCCCTGAACGGCGTGCTGCCTTGCGGCGCGTGCTGGGCCGAGGCCGGCACCGACCGCTTGATCGAGATGTTGACCACCGCCGGACTGACCTGCTGGTTCAACTGGGCAAAACTGGCCGGCGCGGTGATCCCGGCTGTTGCGGCAGGGGTGGTTTGCGCGACCACGCGCGAGCTGTTGCCGGCCAGGATTGTTCCGGCAAGCAGCGCGCCGGCCAAAAGGGTCAGCGCGGTGCCTTTGATCCAACGTCCCTGGTTGCTGGAAAGCTGGTTTTGGGCTGTTTGGCGGGACCCGTCGCGGCCCTGCGGCGCAGCAATTGGTTTGAGGGAAGTCATGGCAATCTATCTCCGTCTATCTTCGGGCTATCTTTCATGCCCTTTTTTTTCCCCCGGCCATCGGTAAGGCTGGCTAGAAAGGGTGGGGCTCAGCGTCGTCTCCAAAGATGACCACGGTCGCCTTACCAAGGGTTTTCCTGAAGATGACAAATTGTTCACGAAAAATCGAAATGGGCGCGGCCGGATAACCGACTCGACGGCGAAAACAACCCGGCGCGAGGTGGGAAAAAGAGGTGCGGGCGAAAAAATGTCGAACTAAAACGGCGTTTTTCGGTCAAGGAGAGGAAAAAAATCGCAGCATCGGAAAAGTTCTCACCTTTACCTTAACTGATTATAAAATAACAATTTTTCTTTTGTGGTGAGAATGAAATGCAAAAAAAATGTGGCAAAACGGTCATAATTTAACTTTTAAAGCACCGGTTCTTCTGCATGATATTGCGCATGCGAAGAACTTTTCGGCAGGGAATTCCGCATCGTGGCAGGGAAAGCAGCCAACCGGTTTTCAGCTTCCCCGACGACTTTTTTGAGTTCCTGGCCGCACGGATTTTCGTCTGGCCGCCGGTTTGATCGCGGCGATTTTCGGTTCCTTGGTTCGGAGTCCGGGACACTTGCAAAGGAACACGATGGCAGGTGGAAAAATCGCACGCTGGAATAACACGCTGGAAATCGCACGCTGGAATCGCATGTTGGAAATGGCGTGCGGAAATCTTGCAAGCAGCCTCCGGGCGTTCGGGATCTCTTGATCCGCTTTATCGACCCGGGCGGTTGGAAATCGACAGGTCGGCGCCACGGTAATTTGGCGCCACAGTGGTTTGGCGCCGGACCTTGGTGCCTTTGTGTTTAACTGCAATGGGTTGTTTCATGATCTCTCTTTACAGGATGTATGACTTCCAGAATACCGCGCTAATGCCTTGGCGGATGATGGGAGACCTGACGAAGGATATCTTGAGCCATCCGTTTGTTCCGCTTTCCTATACCCCGTTCGGCAGATCGATGGTGGCCGGGCTGGAAGTCGCGGAGTCGGTGGTTTGCAAACGCGGCAAACCGGCTTGGGACATCCAGGATGTCCTGTGGAGCGGCAAGCGCACGCCGGTTACCCAAACGTTGATCCGGGAAAAACCCTTTTGCAAGCTTGAGCGCTTCGTGTGCAAGGGCGCGCTGGGGAAAGTGCCGAAAATCCTTCTGGTGGCGCCGATGAGCGGCCATCACGCCACCCTGTTGCGCGGCACGGTCCAGGCCTTGGTGGACGATCACGAGGTCTATGTGACCGATTGGGTCGACGCCCGCCTGGCGCCGCTGGAATGCGGCAAGTTCGGCCTGGACGAATATATCGACTACCTGCTGGAGTTTATGCGGCTCCTGGCGCCGGACCTCAACGTCATGGCGGTGTGCCAGCCCGCGCCGCTGGTGTTGAGCGCGGTCGCCCTGCTGGCCACGGCCGATGATCCGGCCCAGCCCAAGACCATGACGCTGATGGGGGGTCCGGTGGATCCCCGCGCCGCGCCCACTCAGGTTACGGAATTCGGCGAAAGCAAGCCGATCGGGTGGTTCGAGCGCACGGTGGTTTCGGAGGTTCCCAGCTACTATCCGGGGGGCGGACGACGGGTCTATCCCGGTTTTCTGCAATTGGGCAGTTTCATCACCATGAACGCCTCGCGTCACGTGAATGCCCACATCAACATGTTTCATCATCTGATTGAAGGTGATGGCGACTCGGCCGAGGCGCATCGCAAGTTCTATGATGAATATTTGGCGGTGATGGACTCGCCGGCGGCCTACTACTTGGAAACGGTGGAAAAAATCTTCCAGACCCATCTGCTTCCCAACGGCGAGTTCAAGTGGCGCGATATTCCGGTGCGGCCGCAAGACATCACCAAAACCGCGCTGCTGACCGTAGAAGGCGAGTTGGACGATATTTCGGCCCCCGGCCAGACCACCGCCGCCCACAAGCTTTGCGCCAATCTGCCGGCGTCGATGCAGTCCGATCATCTGCAAAAGGGCGTGGGGCACTACGGCATTTTCAATGGCCGCCGCTGGCGCGAGGTTATCAAACCGCGCATCGCCGCCTTCATTCGCCAACACAGATGATCCAACGTCGTTAATCGGGCTTGTCGCCGCAAAAAAACCCACCTTGCGGCAGGTGGGGTTTTTTTGTGCCGCTGCTCAGAACCGCTTGCCCTCGAAAGGAAAGCTGTCCGGCGGGCTTTCGATCTCGACGACCCAAAGGTCCGGGTCCCTTTGCCGATTGCGCGCGATGTAGGCGTTAGCCTCCACTTCCGAGGCGTTCTCCGCCTTCAGCACGGACATCCAGCCCATGGCGCCTTCCAGGTCGCGCTGTTGAACGTAGAGCGACGCCTGGCCGCCGCGATGCACCAGCTTCAACAGCACCAAGCCGCCAAGCCGTTCGCCCTTGTGCAGGATATAGGCGTGCTGGCCGCGATCATTGCACTGACGCACGGCGGCCATGAGCCAAAGATGGGTTGGCAGTCGTTCTTCAAACATCGGGCTTGCCGAAAAAAGCGGTTGGAATCATTGCATGCGGCCGGTCAGGTCTTGAGGTTCGGCAAGTTACCTGCTGAGAATGGATTGTACTAGCGTCAGATCGGTTTAAATAGCGGCACGCGGTTATTTCGTGTGAGCGGTGACGCCGCCGTTTGTCAGCCGAGTGGCGGCGGATTGACGATAGGATTGACGATGGAATTGACAGTGGAATTGACGCGCGGCGCGCTTCTTTCCACGTCGATCACAGGCTAAGGTTTCAGCTTTGAGGCGGGGTAGGACGTGGCAACAGCGGAACGGCCAGACGACGGGCCGGACGACAGGCTGGTGGCGCAGCCGGAAGATCGACCGGCAAAGGGGCGCAAGGATGGCGCCGTGGCGGCGCGTCGCGGCGCGGGACAGCCGGGCGGTAAGCAGACCGCCGCCACCCGGATTCCGAATGCGGTGGCGCTCGCCGAACGCTGTTTTCAGCGCAAGGTTCGCGGCTATGCCGAGCCGGGCGGGCGCGGACGCCGGTCGTTTCGTCTGATTTTCGAAGATGGACAAAGCTTGATCGCCACCCGCCGACGCTCGGTAAAACGCGCCGATCTGGAGGTGCTGGTGCTTCGCGCGCTTCGCCAACAGGGCGCCCCGGTTCCGGCGGTGCTGGCCTATCTGGAGGGCTGGCTGTTTCAACAGGATTTGTCGGGGCCGCGTCTGTCGCAGGTTTTGGCGCGTGCGCCCCAGGACCGGGTGCGTTACTGCCTGGCTCCCGCGCTGGAATCGCTGGTGAAAATACGCCAGGCCGCCGACCGCGCCGACCTAAATCGGCAGGTGGCGGTGCTGGGAAGCCGACGGCGGTGGCTGCAACGTTTCATCATGACCCCGGCGGCGCTGCCGCTTCAGCGGCTGCCGGCGCCCCCTCAGCTCGAGGTGGCGGAGATCGCCGCTCGCCTGGCGGTCGGGCCGCCGCGCTTCATCAAATGGGATGCCCGCCCGGGCAACGCCATTATGGTCGAGGATGGCTCGGTCCATTGGGTCGATTGGGAGAACTGCGGCTGTCGAAACCCGCTCGACGATGTCGCTTGGATGCTGGCTGACGAGTTCATGCCTGACGAGCCGACCGGCGAAGCCTATCTGCTTAATCACTTCCTGCCGCGGATTGAGCCGGAAATGCGGCCGTCCGATGCCTTGGCCTACCTGCAGCTCTACGGGGTGTTCCACACCGCTGTGCGGCTGCGGTTGATCCTCCAGCTCAAGGGCCAGGGCGAATGGTGGGATCCGGCGCTCTGCCTGGCGCGGGATAAGGTGGGCGTGACCCTGGATCAAGCCCAGCTATTGTGCCTGCGGGGCGCGCGCTGGGCCGAAAGCCACCCGCTTTCCGCTCCGCTGGCGCGCTGGTACCGGCAGACCGCCCAGGCGCTGAGTGCGCTTTAGCGTCGGGGTCGAAGCGCCGGGCGCTGGTTTTCCGGTCGATCACCGGCCAATCGATCGGCGGCGTATCAATTTAACCCGCCATAAAGCAAGCCGGTGATGATCACCGCCGCGATCACCCCGATCACATCGGCGGACAGGCCGGCGGCCAGGGCGTGGCGAATGCGGCGGACCTGGATGGCCCCGAAGTAGACCGCCAGCACATAGAAGGTCGTTTCCGTCGACCCCTGGAGGGTCGACACCAGATAGCCGGTATAGCTGTCCGGTCCAATCGCCGGGTCTTCCATGATCGACGCCATCAAACCGTAGGCCCCCGAGCCGGAAAGCGGGCGAAGCAGCGCCATGGGCAGGGCCTCGGCTGGTAGGCCGACAAGGGAGGTCAAGGCGCCCAGCGGCGTGATGATGACCTCCAGCGCCCCGCTTGCCCGAAACATGGCGACGGCGACGAGGATGGCGACCAGATAGGGAATAATCCGGAGCGCGACCTGGAAGCCGTCTTTGGCGCCCTCGACAAAAACCTCGTAAATTCTCACCTTTCTAAAGTAGCCGAACCCGAGGAACGCCATCATCAGGCCGGGAATAATCCACGGCGCGACGATCTTGCCGTAGAGCACGGTCAACGGCACCAGGGCGGCGATGCCCAGCAGCACCAAGGCGGAGACCCAAAGCGGATAGCCGTTGCTGCCGGTGTTGAAGCCCGCTCCCATGGCCGAGGCGCTTGGCGCGTCCCGGTAGGGGGCCGCCGGATCGCTGGCGCTCTCATCGTCCGGGTGCACCAGATCGAGCGAGGCCGACTGGCCCGCCGCCTGGGCCGACAGGGGAACGACCGGAAAGAAGCGCGCCAGACTCTTGGCGATGATAATCGCGAAGGTGGTCGAGGCGATTGTCGCCACCAGAGTTGTCGGCACGATGCCGGCGGGGTCGTTGGATCCAAGCGCCGCGCGAAGGGCGATCACGCCGGTCGGCAGCAGCGTGACGCTTGAGGTGTTGATGGCCAGAAACAGCGCCATGGCATCGGTGGCGGTTCCCTTGTGGGGATTGAGCTTGTCCAACTCTTCCATGGCGCGAATGCCAAAGGGCGTGGCCGCGTTTCCCAATCCCAGCGCATTGGCTGAAATATTCATGATCATCGCCCCCATGGCCGGATGCTCGGCGGGCACGTCGGGAAAGAGCCGAACCATCAGGGGGCGCACGGTCTTGGCGATGATGGTCAGCAGCCCGCCGGCCTCGGCGATTTTCATCAACCCGAGGAACAGGGTCATCACGCCCACCAGCCCGATGGCCAGTTCGACCGAGGCGCTGGCGGCCTGGATCATTTCCGAGCCCAGGATGGACATCGGGGAGAATTCATCCTCGTTACCGGGCGACCAAAAAACTTGCCGACCGGCGGCGACGACGAAGGAAATGGCGACCAGGGCGAAAAAGACCAAATTCACGGTGCGAGCGGTTCCATCAATAATTCAGTTGGCAGACAACGGCGACTTAGCCGCGCCGCGCCGGAGGCCCGCCGGCCTCGACGCTTGGCGTCGCGGCGTTCCGTGAGGTGGCGTTCCATGAGGCGACGTTCCATGAGGCGACGTTCCACAGGCTGGTGGTTTGGGGTGCGGCTTGAAAGTTTCATTCAGGTCGGCATCCGGGAGAGGTCGAAAACAGCGGGCAGCCTGTCGCGATTCGCGTCGTTTGTGAAGCCTTCTTCGCCCCGGCCCTGCCGAATGGGTGTTCTTTCTTTGCGTGACTGG
>CAXBMB010000106.1:0-10650 GCA_963976695.1 uncultured Rhodovibrionaceae bacterium | reverse complement strand
GCGCAAGGGTTGCAGGGGTTTTGGGCGGCGCAGGGGTTGCAGGGATTCTGAGCCGCACAAGGGTTACAGGGATTCTGAGCTGCGCAAGGATTGCAGGGGTTCTGCGCCGCACAGGGGCTGCAGGGGTTTTTGGCGGCGCAAGGATTGCCGGGTTTCTGAGCCGCGGCGGCCAGCCGGGGCACCAAGCAGGCTGAACTGCTTGAGACAGCCGAGGCGGCGCAGGGGCTGCAGGGATTTTGCGCCGCGCAAGGATTGCACGGATTTTTGGCGGCGCAAGGGTTGCAGGGGTTCTGCGCGGCGCAGGGGTTACAGGGGTTCTTGGCGGCGCAAGGATTGCAGGGGTTCTTGACATGACTGGAAGCTCTGGCAACCGGAGCGCAGATCGCCATGATGACCGTCGCCGTCCCAATGGTGGCGCTGGCCAAAAGAACAAATGGCAGAACCGCCGTACTGGTTAGAAGATTCTTCCTCATTTCCGAACTTTCCTTTTGCTGGTGTTTAAGGCTCAAGACCTGTTTTTGTTGATCGTTCGCGGGGAGCCGTTGTGTCGCGTAATCGGGATGGCGAGCCGTGGCTTGGAGGCCGTCGAACACCCTGAAACCGCACGGGACGGTTAGGCGGAGCGTCGATTTGTCACGTCTCGAATTTGCCTTACGAAAAGGTAATCCTTACGGCGATAAAGGGGAGTCACGGGTACTCACTTCTGCGTGTGACTTTTTTACCGGCGCGTGGGTCGGCGCTGGGGAGCGGTTAGTCCTCGCTTTGCGGCAGGCGATAGGCCGGCGGAAGAAAATAGAGCTGGTCCAGGTTGGCGGCCTGCGCATGGCAATCGCTACAGAAGGTGACCTGCTTGTCGCCGACGCCTTTGGTTTCGCCGAACAGCGAACCGTCAGGCATGATCATGCTGTAGCGCCAATCGCCGCTGGCCTGGTTAAATCCCCTGGCCATCTTCTCCATCAGAAACAGCGGACCGGGAAAGACAGTGCCCGCGCTGGTGACGGTGAAGCTGTCCTTGGCCAGGCGGGCGCCTTCGGGAAGTTGTTCGGCCTGTTCAAAAAAGGCGTAGTCGGCCGCCAGATCGTTGCCATAGTTGTTGATGAAGCGTTGACCATGTTGACTGGAGCGATAGGGCGCACTGTTGTAGCGGGTCCATCGCTTGTAGTTCCGCGCATCGGGCCGTCCGGACAGAATGTAGCCCTGGATCATTTTCGGAAGCAGGCGCTGGTAGAGCAGTTCGGCGTCAAGGGCGGTCAGATTTGCCGGATTATCGACCTGCAGATGTCCCTCCAGCAGGGTATCTTCCTGCGCCAAAAGCGCCGGAGGGGCGATAAAAAGCAGCAGCGTCAGAATAATCGCGGATAGCAGAAACAACAGCACCCTGGCCCGGGTGGAACCAGTCTTGGGCGGCGCGGACTTGGTATTGCCAAAAGCGATGCGGGGGGCGTGTGTGCGTCCATCGCGCTCAGAACTATCCATTGTGAAGCGTCCCTCGGCAAAATCCCTTTCTTCCGTTTAGAAATGGGATGTTTGGCGAAAGGGAAAAATCGCGTTTGAACACGTTTTTGAGAGCCATGGGTGGGGTGGGTTCCCTCGATTTGGCCAGCGCCGCTTGCCGGTGGCGGCGGTTTCCCAGGCTATTGGGGCTATTGGGGCGATGGACGCGATTTTCGAGTCGGTCCGGTTCGCAGCCTCCGATCAGCGGGTGACGCGCTGCTTGTCACGTCGCGCGCAGACTGGGTGCGTAGATGGGGTACGTAGCCGGGCGCGCAGACCGGTCTGCGCAGAGTGGGGCGCGCGTTCCTGTCCTCTTGCCATGGCGCAAAAAAGCATACTATTTACTTCTTTTGTGCCCATCCGGAGCAAACTTCATGCGCCTTACCGGTTTTTCTGACTATACCTTGCGGGTTCTGATCTATCTGGGATTAAACCCCGATCGGTTGATCACGATCGATGAAATCGCAACCGCCTACGACATTTCACGCAATCACCTGATGAAGATCGTCCATCATCAGGCCAAGCGCGGAACCATCGTCACCGTTAGGGGCAAAGGCGGCGGCATGCGGCTCGGATTGACGCCGGAGCAAATCAACGTCGGGCGTCTCGTTCGGGAAACCGAGCAGAACATGGCGCTTGTCGAATGTTTCAATCCCGCCCGGTCCGGCTGCTGTAAAATCGAAAGTGTTTGCGTGCTGCGCGGCGCGCTAAATCGGGCGACGGAAGCCTTCTATGACGTCCTGGAACAGTATTGCCTTGCGGACCTGATCGCGCCCCAACGCCAGCTTTGTCAGTTATTGGGCATCGACGACCCCAACGTCGTGGTCTGTGAACGCTAGAGTCGGATCGGCTTGCCCGGAAGGGCGACAGCGCCGAAGCGCCGCGCTTGTTGCCATCAAGCGCTTTTTAAATACGTATTGACAATACCTCTTTGCTGACGTAACTGTTGTCATGCTCTTGATGCCATTGCGTATTTTCATCTTTCTACAAGATTCAGCCCGCCCTTAGTTAGAGTGTGATCGACCCTGTCGCCAAACACCCTCTAATAGACCGATCCGACTCTCGATAGGGGAGACTCATGATGTCCTTACTTGGCGATTATGATGCGCCGCGCGCCGACGCTGCGGTTCCGGCCGACCGGCAAGACCTGCTGCGCCGTATCAAGCAGTTGGAGCAGCAACAAAAAATCGACCGGGCGATATTTCACAACCTGACCGGTTTCGGAGATTCACTGATCGCGGTGCGGGAATCCTTCTCCGAGCTGTCGCAGTTGCTTGTCGAAAACAATCGGGCAAACAATGATTCGCGTCTTGAATCGGAGGGAAGTCGCAAAGGTCTTGAAGCCATGGTGGCGCAAATCACCGCCATCAGCGATCACATTCACCAAGCTTCGAACCAGATCTCCACCCTCAACGAGGGAGCCAGCGGCATTGGTGATATCCTGTCGCTGATCGACTACGTCTCTCGGCAGACCAAGCTTCTGGCCTTCAATGCCAGTATCGAGGCGGCCCGCGCCGGCGAGGCCGGCAAGGGCTTCGCCATTGTCGCGACCGAGGTTCGCGCCCTCGCCGGACGTACGGCCGACGCAACGCTGGACATTGGCAAACTGGTTCGCGCCATTCAAAAACAGGCCCACCAGACCGACGAAACCATGCAGCAGAACTCGGTTGCGGCAACCAGCCTGAAGCACGAGGCCTCGCAATTGCTCGACGGGACCCAGCGGTTGCTGGCGATCTCGGATCAAAGCGGCACGGCCTTGTCGCTCGCCGCGATCCTTAGCGAGATTGAACTGGCGAACCTGGAGGAACTTGAACTTAAGCTGGAGGTTTACCGGGTCTTCATGGGGATTTCGGAGGCGACAACGGAGGATTTCCCGCCCGAAACCGACTGCCTGCTCGGCCAATGGTACTACACCGGGGCCGGCAAGCAGCTGTTTGCCGAGTTCGCGGATTTTGCCGCGCTGGAAAGTCCCCATCGCCAGTTCCACGAAAATGCCCGGCAAGCGGTCGGTTTCTATCGCGCCGGACGAATGGATCAGGCCGTGGCCGCCTTGTCGGCGATGGAACGGCACAATCTTGACGTCATGCAACGCCTGCGCAAGATGGTCCGCACGCGGGAAAAAAAGATTGAAGCTTCGGCGCGACCGGGGTCCAGTTCTTTGGCGGCCTGACCCTCGCGCGGCCCTCGCGCGGCCAGAACGCGGCGGTAACGCGGCTGAGATGCGACTGAGATATGGTGGGAGGTGGAGCGGGCGTCGAGCCGACGGGGCAGGGAAGCGGGTTGAAATTTTAGCGGCCAGTTTTACCACAGGTTAACCAGGCTGGGGTATCCTTGCGGTGACGCCCTTCGACACGTCGTCAGGGCCTGGAATGGCAGGGAAAGCCCAAACCGGAGGATAAGCGTTTGACGGGCCTTAATGGGTCGCAGGAGATCATTTCAAAACTCGCCGAAACAGCGGGGGAGCTGTCGGTCGAAGTTGTCGATATTGCTGGCAATATCGATCATATTTCCTCGGCGGTGGCGACCCAGGCGTGCACCTTTCAAGAGCTGCTGGGAAACGCCGCCGGCGTGGCGGGAAGCAATCAGCAGGTGGTGGCGGCGGCCAACCAAGCCCAGGAAACCACCAGCCGGGCGACCGAGCAGCTTCAGAGCTCAAGCAGCGCGGTGCAGACGTCGCTGGAAGACATCCACAAGCTGGTCGAGTCGGTGGCGGCCATGGAATCCCGGCTGTCGGGTCTGCAAGAGGCCTTGAAGAATGTGGCCCAGGTGGCTTCGGGGATTGACGCCATCGCCAAGCAGACCAATTTGCTGGCCTTGAACGCGACGATCGAGGCGGCGCGCGCGGGCGAGGCCGGGCGCGGCTTTGCCGTCGTCGCCGGCGAGGTGAAATCGCTGGCGGAGCAAACCAGCAAGGCCACCGCCGAAATCGACAGCACCTTGGCGGAATTGACCGACCAGTCGCGAATCTTGAAAGCCGAAAGTGTTGAAAGTTCGACCCGGGCGCAGTCGGTTCAGCAGGGAACGCGCACCATCGGCGAGGTGGTCGAGACGGTCACCGCCGTCATCGGTGAGGTGACCGGCAACGCCACCCTGATCGCCCAGGCCGCCAAAGAGATCGATCAGCATTCCAACCTGTTTGTCGAAACCCTCCAGGGCATGAGCAAGGAGGTCGACGTCACCAGCCAGACCCTTGGCCAGGCGCGCGACCGGGTGAACGAACTCATCGGCATCAGCGAGAAAATGGTCGGTCTGGCCGCCAGCAGCAGCGACAACACGGTGGATCGCAAATTCGTCGATCACGTCCAGGCCCTGGCCGGCGAGGTCAGCGGCCTGTTCGACGCCGCGCTGCTGGCCGGCGACATCACGCTGGCGCAGCTGTTCGATCAAAATTATCGGCAGCGCGAAGGGACAAACCCGCCGCAGTTTGTTACCGACTATGTCGACTTTACCGACCGGGTCCTGCCACGGTTGCAAGAGCCCGCCTTGGATTTCGATCCCCGGGTGGTCTTTTGCGTGGCGGTGGACGTCAAGGGTTATTTGCCGACCCACAACAACAAGTTCTCCCACCCGCAAGGGGCGGATGCCGATTGGAACAACGCCCATTGCCGCAACCGACGGGTCTTTGACGACCGGGTCGGCTTGGCGGCGGCGCGCAATCTACAGCCCTTTTTGCTGCAAACCTATCGACGGGACATGGGCGGTGGGGTTTTTGCGCTGATGAAGGATGTGTCGGCGCCGATCATGGTTCGCGGGCGCCATTGGGGCGCCTTGCGGCTGGCCTATAAGCCCGGCGCATAGCTTTTGCCGATCCCGGGCGGGCGGTGGCGGCGCCGCCGACCGATAGCCGCACCGCTTGCGCGCCGCAATCCAGATAACTCAAGACGCGTTGTGTAGCACCACCAAACAGTTCACCGCCTTCTTTTCCAACAGCTGGCAGGCGCTGCGCGCGGTGCTCTCGCTCAGGCCCACCAGGCGGGCGCGGTAAAGCGTGCCGGTCTTGCCTTTGCGTGGGGTGACCGCCACCTTGGCGGTATTCTGCAGATTGGGGATCTTATCAAGCGCCTGCAAGGCGCGTTGTTTGGCCGGGGCCGGCCGGCGATAAGCGCCGACTTGAACCGCCCAGGGGCCAATATCCGCGTTGACGCTTTCGGCGTCGGTCTGACCCTCGGCCGAGGGGGTCTGCGCGTTGGCGGCGGAAACCAGCGAAAGGGAGCTTACGCTGGCGACCAGTTGGTCAAGCTGTTGGCGCTTGCCGATCTGCTGCGCCAGTTGCATGGGCTTGGGTGCGGCCAGTTGGGTCGGCTTGACCTGCTTGTAAGCCACCATGGTGGTGGCAAAGCCGCGATCGAGCAGCTTTACCATCTGCTTGTCGCGGCTGCTGCTTTTCTTGCCGCCGAAAACCACGGCCACCAGCCGACGGCCGTCGCGCTCAACCGAGGCCGCCAGATTATAGCCGGAGGAACGGGTGTAGCCGGTTTTTATCCCGTCGGTGCCTTCGTAGTACTTCAGCAACTGGTTGTGGTTGCCGTAAGAGCGGCCCTTGTAGGTAAATTTCGTGGTCGAGAAATAGGCGTAGTATTTCTTGTGATCGCGCAGCAAGGCGATGGAAAGCCGCGCCATGTCCCGCGCGGTGGAGCGTTGGTTGCGGTTGGGCAGGCCGGAGGCGTTGCGGAAGGTGGTGCGCGTCATCCCCAGCTTCTTGCGGGCCTTTTCCGTCATCATGCGGGCGAACTTGGCTTCGGTTCCGCCTAGCGCCTCGGCCACCACCACGGCGACGTCGTTCGCCGACTTGGTCACCAGGGCCAGAATGGCGTTTTCAACGGAAATGGTTTGGCCGCGCTTCAAGCCCAGTTTGGATGGCGCCATGCCCGCCGCCCGGCGCGATACCTTCAGCCGGGTCTTGAGGGTCAGCTTGCCCGCATCCAAGGCATCAAACAGCATGTAGAGCGTCATCATCTTGGTCATCGACGCCGGTCGATTGAGGATGTCGGCGCGACTTTGACTCAGCACCTGGCCGCTCTCGAAATCAATGACGATGGAAGAATACTGCCGTGCGGTTGCGGGGCCGGTAAGGGTCAGCACAAGCCCCGCAAACAGCAGGGCCATGGCTAGATTCTTTATGTAGCCGAAAGGCTTTAGCGGCTGACTCACAATGTTCCCCCGAAGCAACAGCCGAAAAGTACTTGATTCGCTTGGGAATCTTACGCAATCCTTTCGATTCTGTCTAGGGGCCGTTTTGCCGCGTCACTTGCTTGGCGGCATTTTTTTCACTTAGGCTGCTCACCGGGCTCGCCCGTGGGGTCTTTCCATAGGCCCTGTGCCGCAGCTGGCTGTGCAAGGATGTCGACTTCCATGGGTATTTTTCCTGCTCGTTTTCGCGCGCTGCGCGGTCTTTCGGTCGCGATGCTGTTTGGCGGCGTTCTGGCGGCCTGCAGCTACACCGGCGGCGGAATCGAAAAACCCTTTGCGCAAAAGTTCACCTGGTTCAGCTTCCTCAACGGCGACGACATTCGCGCCGCCTGCGCGGCGGGCGGCCTTGATCGTTACCGGTTGGTTTACAACGGCCGCTACGACGAACAGGTCCGAAGCTACGACATCGCCGCCGATGCCCGCGGCGGCGGCTTGTTGACCACCAAGGTGCGGGGCAGCCAAAGCCTGACCGAGATCAGCAGCAGCAACCCCCTTGGGCCCTGGGCCTGGCAGGAAAGTCAGGTTGATCTCACCGCCGCGCAGTTGGCAAAGCTGGAAAGCGCCCTGCTGGACGATGGGTTCTACGCCCCGGCCCCGACCGGCTTGCGGCTCAAATCCCGGAACTTTTACTGGACCGGCGTCGGCTGTCGCGACGGGCAAGTCTACTTCCACGCCTGGGTCTATCCCGACGCGGCCTTTACCGGGCTTTCCTTTCCCGCGCTGTTGGCGGCCAGCGATCAAAGCGGCCGGCCCGTCAACCAGCCCCGGCCGCTTCCAGTGGAAGCGCGCCGACAAGGGCCAGACCGCCGGGGGGGAACCGCTCCCGACAACAACTTTGACCTCACCGTGGGGCGCAACGGTTTGGCCGGCGTCTGGACGCTGTTTTAGGCGATTTAGGGGATCGGAGGCGCGGCCCGCGTGGCGGGGCGCCCGACCCGGCCGGGCTCACGGCGCGCCGGTAGGGCGCGTCCTGGCAAGGGAGCTTCGGAAAATCGGCGGGCCACGCCGTCAGGCGCGGCCGCCGGGGCAAAAGCCTGGGGCGCCAGATGCTTTTGGTTGTGCTGTTCGGCGGTTGCACCCGTGAAATGAAGCCTGCCGTCGTGGCACAGCACTTTTCCGCTCAATTTATTTTGTTATAGGATGAAAATTAACCGGTCTATTCCGATATCTCTCAATACCAAGGTGACGCAAGTCCGGGTATAATGTCGACAGACGAAGGCGGAACTGTATGGTAACAGGCGGCGATATATGAGTGACGAACAGGACAATGACGGCAAAAATCGTGGCAGCACCGGCGTGGCGTTGCAATCAAAGCCCAAGACGAAAAAGCCGTCACTCTATAAAGTTTTGATGTTGAATGACGATTACACGCCGATGGAATTCGTTATTCACGTCCTGGAAAGCTTTTTCGGCAAGACTCCTGATGAAGCCACGGAGATAATGCTTCATGTGCATCGTCGTGGAATCGGAATTTGCGGCGTCTTTACTTACGAGATTGCCGAAACGAAGGTGACCCAGGTGGTCGAGTATGCGCGTAAGCATCAGCACCCCCTGCAATGCACCCTGGAAAAGGAATGATCGACCATGTTGTCGGCTAACCTGGAACAAACGCTGCATCGGGCTTTGGCGCTATCCAATGAGCGCCGGCACGAGTATGCGACACTCGAACACCTGCTGATGGCGTTGAGTGAAGACATGGACGCCATTGCGGTCATGCGGGCATGCGGTGTGGATATGGAGCGGCTGCGGACGGAGATTTCCGATTACATCGACAATGAACTGTCAAACCTGATCAATGTTCATGCCGGTGAAGCCAAACCGACTTCCGGTTTCCAGCGTGTGCTGCAACGCGCCGCCATCAACGTGCAGTCCTCCGGTCGCGAGGAAGTGACCGGGGCCAATGTGTTGGTGGCAATGTTCTCGGAGCGTGAAAGCCACGCCGTCTATTTCCTGCAGGAGCAGGACATGACGCGCTTGGACGCGGTGAACTATATCAGCCATGGCATCGCCAAGGTCGCCGGTTTCGAGCAGTCCAAGCCGGTGCAAGGCGTGGAGGACGACGTGGTCAGTGGCGCGGAAACCGGCGAAGCTGGCAAGAAGAAGGGCCACGAAGCGCTGGACGCCTATTGCGTCGACCTGAACAAGAAAGCCCAAAACGGCAAGATCGATCCGCTGATCGGCCGGGAAGCCGAAATCGAACGCACCATCCAGGTGCTTTGCCGCCGCACCAAGAACAACCCGCTTTATGTCGGTGACCCCGGGGTTGGCAAGACGGCGATCGCCGAAGGCCTGGCCAAACGCATCGTCGATAAACAGGTGCCGGAGGTTCTGGCGCAGGCGACGATCTATTCGCTGGATATGGGCGCGTTGCTGGCCGGAACCCGCTATCGCGGTGATTTCGAGGAACGGCTGAAGGCGGTAATGCTGGAGTTGGAAGAGACGCCGCATGGTGTGCTCTTTATCGATGAAATTCACACGGTGATCGGCGCCGGAGCCACCTCCGGCGGGGCGATGGATGCGTCTAATCTGCTCAAGCCCTCGTTGCAAAACGGCGGCCTGCGCTGCATTGGTTCGACCACCTACAAGGAATATCGCAACCACTTCGAAAAGGACCGCGCGCTGGTGCGGCGCTTTCAGAAGATCGACGTGTACGAGCCGTCGGTCGAGGATACGATCAAGATCCTCAAAGGGCTCAAGCCGTACTATGAAGCGCATCACAGCGTGCGCTACACCAACGAGGCGCTGCGCAGCGCGGTTGAGCTGTCCCATCGCTATATCGGCGACCGCAAGCTTCCCGACAAGGCGATAGACGTGATTGACGAGGCCGGCGCGGCCCAGGCACTCAAGTCCGCCTCCAAGCGCAAGAAGCTGCTTGGGGTGAAGGAAGTGGAGGCGGTGGTCGCCAAGATCGCGCGCATTCCGCCGAAAACCGTGTCGCGCGACGACAAGCAGTCGCTGAAGAATCTGGAGCGCGACTTGAAGACCATGGTCTTCGGTCAGAATCAGGCCATCACCGCGCTGTCCAGCGCCATCAAGCTGGCGCGGGCGGGGCTGCGCGAACCCGAAAAGCCAATCGGCTGCTATCTGTTTTCCGGCCCCACCGGGGTGGGCAAGACCGAGGCGGCGCGGCAATTGGCCCATTCCCTGGGCGTTGAACTGACCCGTTTCGACATGTCCGAGTACATGGAGCGTCACTCCATCTCCCGGTTGATCGGCGCCCCGCCGGGCTATGTCGGCTTCGACCAAGGCGGCATGTTGACCGATGCGGTGGATCAGCACCCGCATTCCGTGCTGCTGCTGGATGAAATCGAAAAGGCCCATCCCGATCTGTTCAATATCCTGCTGCAGATCATGGACTACGGCAAATTGACCGACCACAACGGCAAGTCGGTCGACTTCCGCAACGTCATCTTGATCATGACCTCCAACGCCGGGTCTTCCGACCTGGCAAAGCCGGCGATGGGGTTCGGCCGCGAGGAGCGGCTGGGGGAAGACAAGGAAGCCATCGAGCGGCTGTTCACCCCCGAATTCCGCAATCGTCTGGACGCGATCATTCCCTTCAGCGGCCTGACCATGGATATCGTTTCCAAGGTGGTGGACAAGTTCATCATGCAGTTGGAAAACCAGTTGGCCGATCGTGGCGTGACCATCGAGTTGAGCGATGACGCCCGCGTCTGGCTGGCCAAGAAGGGCTATGAACCGGCCTATGGCGCGCGACCGTTGGGACGCACGATTCAGGAGTACATCAAAAAACCCCTGGCGGAAGAGCTGCTGTTTGGCAAGCTGACCAAGGGCGGGCTGGTGCGCATCGAGATCGTCGACAACAAGCCGAGCTTCGAACTGGTGGCGGGCGGAAAGCCGCCGAGCCAGGGTGGCGGTGGCGGCCATCGCCCCGATGAACCCAAGAACAACGCGCCACAGGGCGAGGGCGGCGAGACCGGCCCCACCGGCGGCCCCACCGGCGGC
>CAXBMB010000105.1:0-10685 GCA_963976695.1 uncultured Rhodovibrionaceae bacterium | reverse complement strand
CGTTGCGGTTTAACGCGGATCGCGTCGCGATTCCGTGCAAGCCGATCCGACTCTAAAGGTTGAAGGCTTGGCTGAGTTGCGCCCGCAACCGCGCGGCGTCGAAGGTTTTTGGCAAGGCCAGTAAATGGGCCCGGCAGCGCCGGCAGTCGCTGGCGCCGAACCCGGGGATCGGCTGGCCAATGCTGGCGTCGCGAATCAGGGTGGCGACAATGTCGCATTCCCGCCCGCCCGGCAGCGCCACGACCCAGGAAACTCCCACGGCGACGGTCAGGTGGTCGACATGCCATCGCAGGCTCTTATCCCGGCGCGCGTGGCGCGCTACCCGCGCCCGGATGCCGCCGGGGCCATAGGCGCTGCCCGCATAGAGATACCGCCCGGGAGCCAGGCTGTGGACCTGCTGGCGTCCGATCGGCAGGGCAAGGCGACGGTCCAGGTCCATTACTAGCGCATAGGCGCCGCCGTCGCGCGGCAGGCTGTCCAGCCCCCAGCCCGGCTGGCGAGCCGGCTGGGGTTCGGCGTCCTGGTTCGGGGCGAAAAGGGGCGATGTCGGGGGCTGTGCCATGGCGAACTCACCAAAAGATCAGGAATTCCGACAGTGCTAGCAGGCCGCTGTCGATTTTGCACGTCCCGACGCCGGTTGTTCCGCTGCAGGCGGTGTTACGCTGGTGCATAGGTCTGCTGAATCGAAGCGTGATCACAGCGCTTGTCCCTTTCCCCTTTCTCGTGGCAGCTTGCCTTTGCCTGAGCAGTGCCCCGCTCGAGCGGGCTGGGGCTGTCAAACCCCTCCAGGTGATAAAGACGAGGATGGTGCGCCCAGGCGAAAGGAAGCATCGGGAGCGGCCCGGCGGTCGGCTCCCAGCACGCAGCAGCAAGAGGAAATCCCATGCGTCTCAAAGATAAAGTCGCCGTCATTACCGGTGGCGCCGCCGGAATCGGTTTGGCCTGCGCGAAGGCCTTCGTGGCCGAAGGCGCCAAGGTGATCTTGGCCGACGTGCAAGACCAGCGCGGTGAAACCGCCGCCGAAGACCTGCAGGAGGCCGGTGCTGAGGCCCTCTATGTGCATTGCGACGTCGGCGATAAGGCCCAGGTCGATGCGCTGATGGCGGCGGCGGTCGCCGCCTATGGCCGGGTCGATATCTGCGTGCCCAACGCCGGTATTGTGCATGCCTGTGATTTTCTCGATCTGGCCGAAGAGGACTTCGACCGGGTCCTGCGGGTCAACCTGAAGGGCGTTTTCCTGACCGGCCAGGCGGCGGCGCGCCAGATGGTCAAGCAGGGCGGCGGCGGCGCCATCATCAACATGTCATCGGTGAACGGCGTCATGGCGATCCCGGCGATCACGCCCTATGTGGTCTCCAAGGGTGGGGTGAATCAGTTGACCAAGGTCATGGCCCTGTCGCTGACCGACCACGGTATCCGGGTCAACGCCGTCGGCCCCGGTTCGATCAATACCGAGGTGTTTGCCTCGGTGGCCAACGATCCAGAGAAGCTGCGCGGCATTCTCTCGCGCACCCCCATGGGCCGGGTTGGCGAACCGGCGGAAATCGCGTCCATCGTGGTGTTCCTGGCCAGCGATGAGTCCAGCTACATGACCGGCCAGACGCTCTACGCCGACGGCGGGCGCATGGCCTTGAACTACACCGTGCCGGTCAAGGAAGCCTGATCAGGCCAAGCGATCGCCACAGGACAGGCGGACAAAGACGGTCAAATCAGCAACAGGCTTGGTTTGGCCGTTTTTTTTGCGCCCAGCCTGGGGTCGCCGCGGCGTGGGTACGTCGCCGCCGCGGCTTGCCGCTCACCTTCGGCGTTCAATCACTGTGGCCTTTGGCGTTCAATCAACGGCCAGCGGAACGCCGGGTCTCTTGGGGTGTGATCGAGAGACAAGCCGCGGCGTGGCGATTTAGAAGGGATCACGCTGCGACGCCACTAAACCGATCCGACTCTAGTCGGGAAGCTTGAAGATCGAAAGGTCCCGCGCGGCGCCGGTCGGCGACTGCATGGGGGTGTCGTCGGCATGGCTTTCGCCGCCCCAGGATCCGGTGTGCGGCTCGATCGTCCGGCCGGCCTTTTCCGCTTCCTCGCGGGCCTTGGCCACCATCTGGTTGAGTTCGCCCTGGCGGCTCAATCCCAGCAACACCGGGTCGCGGGGACGGATGTTAGTGGTGTTCCAGTGGGTGCGATCGCGAACCGCGGCGATGGTGTTCTTGGTGGTGCCGATCAGCTTGCCGATTTGGCTGTCTTTCAATTCCGGATGATTGCGCAGCAGCCAGGCGATGGCATCGGGCTTGTCCTGTCGCTTGGCGACCGGGGTGTAGCGCGGTCCCTTGGTGCGCTTGGCGGGCTGCGGCAGGTCCTGTTTGGCAAGGCGGAGCTTGCGCGACGGATCCTTCTGGCAAAGCTCGATTTCTTCCTTGGTCAACTGGTTGTTGGCGATCGGGTCGAAACCTTGGATGCCAATCGCCACTTCTCCGTCCGCGATACCTTGGATTTCCAGGGGATGCAGGCCAGTGAAATCGGCGACTTGTTGAAAGCTAAGGCTGGTATTTTCGACCAGCCATACTGACGTGGCCTTCGGCATGAGCGGCGAGCTGGACACAATAACCTCCTCTTTGGCTCCGAGGGTTTGTTTCACCCTCCCGAAGCCGCACCATCGAAAGCTCGGTGGTGCATCTTGTTTGTTGGGGATAGACGATAACTATAGTACGCCCGCGCCCACTTAGAAAGCCGCTTTTGTCACTCCATCGCGCCGGCTTCAAACCGGTGGCGTTCTGCGGTCGGGCCGCCGGAAAACAAGCCGTGCGCCGGCAGCCCGACCGAAGCTGTTAAACCGTGAGCATGATTTTGCCGATATGGGTGGAGCTTTCCATCAGCGCATGGGCCTGATCCGCCTGGGCCAAGGGGAAGGTTTTGTGAATCAGCGGCTTGACCTGTCCCGACTCCAGCAGGGGCCACACCCTGGCTTGCAGTTTCGCCGCGATGGCGGCCTTGAAGGGAATGTCACGGGCGCGCAGGGTCGAACCGGTGACGGTGAGGCGCTTCACCATAACTTGGCTGAAGTTGACCTCTGCTTTCGGTCCGCCGAGGAAGGCGATAAAGACCAAACGCCCGTCGGGGTTGAGCAGATCGAGGTTGCGGGGAATGTAGCTGCCGCCGACCATGTCGAGGATCAGGTCCAGACCGCGCGCTTGGTTGGCCTGTTTGATCGCCGCGACAAAGTCGGCGTCGCGGTAGTTGACCGCGAGGTCCGCGCCCAGCTGCTCACACACCGCGCATTTTTCGGCCGTGCCGGCGGTGGTGAAGACCTTGGCCCCGAAAGCCTTGGCCAGTTGGATCGCCGTGGTGCCAATTCCAGAGGACCCGCCGTGAACCAAGAAGGATTCGCCGGCCGTGAGCCCGCCACGGTCAAAAACATTCGACCAGACGGTAAAGTAGTTTTCCGGCAACGCGGCGGCCTGCAGGGTCGAGAGGTTCTGCGGCACCGGCAGGCATTGCGCCGCCGGGGCGACGCAATACTCGGCATAGCCGCCCCCGGTCACCAGGGCGCAGACCTGGTCGCCCAGCTGAAAAGATTCGACCCCCGCGCCGACCGCCACCACCTCGCCGGCGATTTCCAGACCGGGAATGTCCGAGGCCCCCTGTGGCGGCGGGTAGTTCCCCTTGCGCTGCAAGACGTCGGGTCTGTTGACGCCGGCGGCGGCGACCTTGATCAGGACCTCGCCCTGCGCCACCTGGGGCAGCGGGCGGGTCGTCGGCTTGAGAACCTCCGGATCACCTGGCGTCGTGACCTCAATGGCGGTCATGGTCTGGGGCAGTGGTTGACTCATCAGCTTGATCTCCCTAAGGCGGGGAAGGGTAGGCGCGAGGCGTAACCCGCGCGGAACAGCTCTGCCCCTTGGTTGCCAATTGACATAGGGTAAGTTGATTGGCGACGGCAAGGCCAGTGAAAGGAAAAAGGCCATGGACGTGGAAGACCTAGAGCCGCGCAAGGCGCTCGAAAAACCCCAAGATTTGGATTTGCTGGGGGTCCAGGAGTTGAACGATTATTTGGCGGCGCTGGAAGCCGAAGCCGATCGGGTGCGAAAAAAAATCGCCAGCAAAAGCGATTACAAGAGCGCGGCGGCCGCCTTCTTCAAAGACCAGGAGAACTAAAAGACCGTCGGGGCGTCAAAGTCCGGCCGTGCGCCAACCACCGGTGCCAACTCCCGCAGTGTATAAGTGATGGAATATGCCGCAGCGCAACATATATCTCTTGGTAGAGGTCGGGCCTTGACTTTATCTTGACCTCAACCTGGACACGATGGCGTGGACCACCCGGGCGGCGGGCTGGAGACGTTTGATCGCCAGGCCCGGCTGTTCTTAATTGAATTGATTATTTGGGAGTAGAAGATGGAGCAATCGCTCAAAGGAAAGAACGCGGTGGTCACCGGATCGACCAGCGGGATTGGCGAAGCCACGGCGATTGCCTTGGCCGACGCTGGCGCCAACGTGGTGATCAACGGGTTTGGCGACGCCGAGGCTATCGAGCAGCTGCGCCAGGATCTTGCGCGCCGCTCCGGCGGCAAAGCGCTGTATCTGGGCGCGGATATGAGCAAGACCGAAGAGATCGAAGGCTTTTTCGCCAAGGTGGTCGCGGAGCTTGGCTCGGTCGACATCCTGGTGAACAACGCCGGAATCCAGTACACGGCGCGGGTGGCCGATTTCCCGGCGGAGCGTTGGGACGCCATTATCGCCATTAACCTGTCGGCGGTTTTTCACTGCACCCGCTTGGTGCTGACCGGTATGTCCGAAAAGGGCTGGGGGCGCGTCATCAACATCGCGTCGGTCCATGGTCTGGTTGCTTCCGCTGAAAAGGCGGCCTATGTGGCGGCCAAGCACGGGGTGATGGGGCTGACCAAAGTGACGGCGCTGGAGACCGCCAAGCAGGGCATTACCTGCAACGCCATCTGTCCGGGCTTCGTGTTGACGCCGCTGGTGCAGAAACAAGTCGATGACTTGGCGGCAAAGGAAGGTTTGAGCAACGACGCGGCCAAGGTCAAACTGGTCGGCGCGAAAATGCCGTCGGAGAGCTTTGTGACGCCGGACCAAATTGGCGCGATGGCGGTGTATCTCTGCTCTCCCGCGGCGTCCAGCATGACCGGCGTGCCCCTGCCGCTGGATGGTGGCTGGACCGCTCAGTAGGGTCGCGGCTCGGAATGCCTGGCCCGCGTGGCGGCTGGAAAAAATAACAAAGAGGGAGGGCTGTTCCGGCGCTCCCTTTTTTTTGTCGCGCTGAACGGCGCCGAGGTCGATTCCGGTCATGCTCAGAAAATCATGCCCGGAAAAATATCGGCAATCTTGTCGGGCAGTCAAAAATTATCACTTGTACTGAAATCATTTTCATAAGAAGACGATCAATAAAGGGCCACTATTGCTGGCCTTTCCGGATGGTTTCCCGAGCAATTCAATATTTTTTGCGGAAAATCGCGAATATTTTGTCGGTTCTATCTTTTATTAACCAACTTTTCAGATATCAACTGTTATGGTAACTGTCACGATGTGAACCCGTTGTCGCCATTCAACTTCTTCCCCCTGAAGAAATGACGACACTCCCGGTTTCTCGTGAAGCCTCCCTGTTCAACTTGCCGCCGGTTTTCCGGCGGCATTTTTTTTATGCCTGCAACGCCATGGTTTCTGCGGTTTTTCGCGCAGTGTGTTACGGAAAAGTTACCGCAGCCATCACAACCTCTTGACCCGCGAAGAGAGTCTCCCTAGGGTTCCCTTCGCAAGTTGATAGGTGAGGCTTCAAAAAACAAAGAGAGGGCCGCCGTTCCGGGATTGGAACGAGCGGCCCTCCGTTTTGTTTGGCCTCACCGTTTTTCTTTTGCGCCTGCACTTGCCGGCCCCGATTGGCCCCAAAATCGCCCCATTGCGCGGCGGCCAGGCCGGCAGCCCCATCCGCCGCTAGCAAGAGTGCCGCCAGGCCTGCTAAACAGGCGCTTGGCCGCCGTGGTCTTTTCAGTCGCGGTTCGGGCACATCGGCGCGCAAGGCGGGGAAGGCTTTCATGAAAACCATTGATTACTACTATTCCACCCGGTCCAATTTCACCTATTTGGGGGCCGCGCGGATCAACAGCCTGGCCAAGCAGTGGGGGCGAAAACTGCTGCATCGCCCGATTTTGCTTGCCCAGACCATGCCGGCGATCGGCGGCCTCGCCTTCGACGAGCGGCCGACCATGCTGCGGACCTACGCCATGACCGACGCCCTGCGCTGGGCCGGCCATCTTGGAATCGCGTTGCTGCGCGAGCCGGTTCACCATGTCGGCCCGGTAGAGCTGCCGTCGGGCATCGTCATCGCCGGCCAGCGGGCCTGCGGACGGGGTGAGCAGGGCGATGTCGATCTGCTGAGCCTGCTGGTGCTGCAAGCGCTTTGGCGCGACGACCAGGATATCGCCGACACGACGGTGATCGAGCGGCTTTGCGCCGAAGCGGGCTATGGCGATCCAATCGGCCTGGTGGAAGAGGCCATGAGCGCGGCGGTCCAGGCCGAGCTGCGGCGCAACTGCACGGAAGCCATTGTTCGCGGCGTGATCGGCGCGCCGACCTACTTTATTGACGACGAAAATTTCTATGGCCAGGACCGACTGGAACTGGTGGCGGAGACGTTGGCCCGCGGATGACGCCCCGCCCAAACCGGGTTGGCCGGGCAATGGACTTGGCTGAGCGAGGGGCTTGGCCGGGCCAGCAAAAACGTTTCGCCGCGCGAACCATCGCCGATGCGGCGGCGTTTTCACCGCGCGGCGCGGCATCTTGCGGCGAAGGCCGGTTGCCCTGAACTGCGAAACCGATCAAATTGCCAGCGTCCAAGTCGTTTTCGATAACGACAGTTTGCTTCCAATTTGATCCGGAAAGAGTGGCGCTGATGGCTGACTCCCTGTTTTTAAAGTTCGATACCCTGGCGTTGCACGCCGGGCAGCAACCGGACCCGGTATTCGGGGCCCGCGCGGTTCCGATCTATCAAACCACGTCCTATGTGTTTGAGAACGCCGATCACGCCGCCGCGCTGTTCAATCTGGAGCGGCCGGGCTACGTCTACAGCCGCCTGGGCAATCCGACCGTGGCGGTACTGGAAGAACGCATCGCCGCGCTTGACGGCGGGGTGGCCGGGGTGGCGGCGGCCTCGGGCCATGCCTCCCTGGTCATGGCGATCACCACCTTGATGGGCCAGGGCGGGCATATCGTTTCCTCGGCCAATCTCTATGGCGGCTCGATCAACCTTTTCACCCACACCTTGCCGCGCTTTGGAATCTCGACCACCTTCGTGGACCCGCGCGATCCCAAGGCTTTCGAAGCAGCGATCCGGCCGGAAACTGGCCTGATCTTTTCCGAGCTGGTCGGCAACCCGGGACTGGAAGTGCTGAACCTGCCGGCGGTGGCGGAGATCGCCGCGCGCCATAAACTGCCGCTGATGATCGACAACACCTTTCTGACGCCTTACCTGGCCAAGCCGATTGATATGGGGGCGCATCTGGTGCTGCACTCGGCCACCAAGTGGCTGGGGGGGCACGGCTTGGCCATCGGCGGCCTGTTGGTGGACGGCGGCAACTTTGACTGGCAGGCTTCGGGCAGGTTCCCGACCTTGACCACGCCTTACGCCGGCTATCACGGGATCAACTACGCCGAGGAGTTCGGGCCGGCGGCCTTCTCGCTGCGGGCCCGCACCGAGGGTTTGCGCGACTTTGGCGCGGTGATGGCGCCGCAGACCGCATTCTATATCCTGCAGGGGGTGGAAACCCTGTCGCTGCGCATGGACCGGCATATGGCCAACACCCACGCCTTGCTGGAGTTCCTGCAGGGCCAGGAGGCGGTTTCCTGGGTGCGTCATCCCAGCTTGCCGAGCCATCCTGACCACAAGCTGGCGCAGGAGCTGTTGCCCAAGGGCGCGGGCTCGATCATCTCCTTTGGCGTCAAGGGCGGCCGCGACGCCGGGCGCAGGTTCATCGAAAACTGTCAGTTGGCCAGCCACCTCGCCAATGTCGGGGACGCCAAAAGCCTGGTCATTCATCCGGCCAGCACCACCCATTCGCAAATGAGCGCCGAAGAGCTGGAACGCTCGGGCGTCGGTGAAGACGCCATTCGTTTCTCTGTCGGCCTGGAAGATCAGGACGACATCAAGGCGGATTTCAAGGCGGCCCTCAAGGCCTCGCAGCGCGGTTAGACAGGAATAAATCACATGGCGTTTGAATTGCTGGTCGACGACAAAATCACCGTCGCCACAACGGGCGGTCGCCCCTTTGACCCGACGGCACCGGTTGTCGTCTTGGTGCATGGTTCAGGCATGGATCATACGGTCTGGGCCTTGCAGAGCCGCTATCTGGCGCACCATGGCCGGGCGGTGTTGGCGGTGGATCTGCCGGGGCACGGCCGCTCCGAAGGCGATCCGCTGGTTTCCATCGAGGCAATTGCCGACTGGCTGATCCGCCTGCTGGACGCCGCCGGCGTCGCCAAGGCGGCGCTGGTGGGACACTCCATGGGCGCCATCGCCGCCTTGGAAGCGGCGGCGCGCCATCCCGCGCGGGTTTGCGCGCTGGCGCTCTGTGGCGTGGCGCCGGCCATGCCGGTTCATCCGGCCATGCTGGCGTCGGCGGAACAGAATGGTCAAGCGGCCATCGATATGGTCAACGGCTGGGGCCACGGCGGCAACGCCCATCGCGGTGGCCATCGCCTGCCCGGATCCTGGATGGTCGGCGGTGGCAACCGCTTGTTGCAGCGCGCCCATCCCGGCGCGCTCTATGCCGACTTGAAGGCCTGCAATGATTGGCAAGGCGGCGAAGCGGCGCTTGCGCGGGTTGTCTGTCCCACCCTGGTGCTGATGGGTCGCGCCGACAAGATGACCCCGGCCAAAGCGGGGCTGAAGCTGGCCGCCGCCATCGCCGGGGCCAAGCCGGTGGTGCTGGAGGGCGCGGGACATATGATGATGTCCGAAGCCCCCGACGCCACCTTGGCCGCCTTGCAACAGGTGCTGTAGCGCGGTCGCCCTGGCGGCCGTTGCTCGACAGCTAGAAGGTGGCTCAGTCGTAGTGGATCAGGACGCGTTGGTCGCGCCGCAGCGGCACCAGGGCGCTGTAGCGCTGTTGGCGGGCAAATCCCTCCGGCGCGCAGTTCGACAAGATGGCGGCCGGCATGGTCGTTTCATGCCACTTGTGACCGGCGGTTGATGGACCGGTAAAATTACCTTGTGCTAGCTTGTTCTCGCTTGTGCGCGAGGGTGATCAGATACGGATGAGCACCTTTGCTTTTGAACCGTTTGGGGAGACGCGTCTTGCGTGAAGCCGCCTTTGCCGACTCGCCGCCCGAGGCCCGCGCGGCCTATCCGCACTTCCTGACCATTCCAACCCGTTGGAACGACAACGACAGCTATGGTCACGTCAACAACGCGATCTACTACTATTACTTCGACACGGTGATAAACGCCTTTTTGATCAAGCAGGGCGGCCTGGATATCCATCGCGGCAAGATCATTGGCATCACGCCGGAGACCGCGTGTCGCTTTCTCGATTCCTTTGGCTTTCCCGAGATGGTGGAGGCGGGCCTGCGGGTTGTTCACCTGGGCAAGAGCTCGGTGAAATATCAGATCGCCCTGTTTAAGCAGGGCCGGGAGACCCCGGCGGCCCTGGGTCATTTCGTGCATGTCTTTGTCACCCGCGAGGACAACAGACCGGCTGAGATTCCCGCGTCGGTGCGCCGCGCATTGGAGACGCTTTATGTGGCGACAGAGTAAGGTAACCGAGCTGCTCGGACTGGAGCTTCCGATCGTGCAGGCCCCGCTTGCCGGCGACTTTTCCACCCCGCAATTGATTGCCGCCGTTTCGGCCGCCGGCGGACTGGGATCGATGGGGGCGGGCTATATGAGCGGCGCGGAGATCGCCGCCGCCAGCGCCGAGGTGAGGGCGCTGACCGCGCGCCCCTTTTCCATCAACTTGATGGTGCCGCCGCCCTGCGCGCCCGACCCGGCGCAGGTTCAGCGGGCCAATCGGAATCTGGGCGCCTTCCGGCAGCGCTTGGGACTGGAGGCCGAACCGGACCTGCCCAACCGCTACGCCTACCCGTTTGACGAACAGGTGGCGGCGACCCTGGCCGTTGCCCCGGCCTTGGTGAGCTTTACTTTCGGCATTCCGACGGCCGAGGTGATCGAGGCCTTCAAGGCCAAGGGAATCCGTCTTGCTGGCACGGTGACCAGCGTGCCAGAGGCCCAGGCCGTCGAAGCGGCGGGCCTGGATGTGCTGCTTGCCCAGGGGGCCGAGGCGGGCGGCCACCGTGGAACCTTCGCCGGAAGCTATGAGCAGGGCTTGGTTGGCAGCCTGGCGCTGATCCCCCAGGTGGTCGATGCGGTCGACCTGCCGGTAATTGCCGCAGGCGGCATCATGGATGGGCGCGGGATCGCCGCCGCGCGGGTGTTGGGCGCCGCCGCCGCCGCCCTGGGCACCGCCTTTATGACGACGCGCGAGGCCGGCACCAACGCCACCTATCGCCGGGCGCTGGAGGCCGGTCAGGCCGATGAAACCACCCTCACCTTGGCCTTTTCCGGCAAGGCGGCGCGGGGGCTGCGCAATCGTTTCACCGAGGAGATGGCCGCCGGGCAGGTGGAGGTGGCCGCCTAGAGCATCGTGCGTTCAATTAGGTGCATATCCAGCTGCCTTGAAGTAGTT
>CAXBMB010000104.1:0-10703 GCA_963976695.1 uncultured Rhodovibrionaceae bacterium | reverse complement strand
ATCGGCGCGGGCCGGGATCGCGCCGACGACGCAAAGCCGAGTCACGACCGCTGTGCTGGCCTGGCGCCATCAATATCCGGCCGCTTGGCGGTTGCCAAGTGACGGGCCGCGCCACCGGACAATAACCGAGAGTCGGAGCGGTTTAAATGAAATCACAACGTGATCCCGTTTGAACCGCAACCCCGCCTCCGATCACCCGACCAGAGGGCCAGTCACGACGGAGTCGAAGCGCAGAGCGCTGCTTTCTTCGCCGGGCACACGCTATCGGGCACACTCTAGCAGAAGCCGTCCCCGGGAGAGAAGGCCTTGCGCAAAGCAACGGAATAAATGAATGGAAAGGTGGGAGACCGGCAACGCGACCCGAACGAATCTCGTTACGGCTGCTTCCTTCCGGACCTGACCGGGTTGGCGAGCGGTTCGTCCGCGGCCAGCCTCCCACCCGCTTTATCCAACAGTTGCGCCGAAAGAACAAGCCCCCTGTTGGCTTGCCGTCGAAGGCCGCGCCGCGCCCGCCGGGCTTTCGCCCGCACACGCTTTTTCCTGTTCCCGCCGATCATCTTGTCGCCGTGACACAAAGCGTGCGAGTCTGTGGGCTACGCGCCGAAACCGGTGTGGCTTTTTTCACAGCTGGCCAGAAGTCTCGATGATCAATCGCCCAAATTTTTTTGCTGAAAACGGCCTGGACCGCGCCGACCATCACCGCCGTAACTTCGACTGGCTTCGCGCGCGCGAAGCCGACCCGGACAGCCGCTTCGTGGCGGTCTGGCGCTACCGCTCCCTGATCATCCAGAGTGAGCTCGATGACAGCCTGCGGGCCGCTTTCCTGCCGCCCGAGGCGGCGGCCGATCTGCGCGGCGAGTTGCCGGCGATCTTCCTGGGCCTGGATCAAGACGGGCGAGCCTATTTCGCCTTGGATATCTCCAGCCATCCGCTGGAGGAACAGGAGACCCCGGAACTGCACGGCCACGGGAAGTTCCTTGACCTGCGGGACATGGGCCAACTGCTGCCGCATCAGGATGGCGGCATCCTGGCGCTGGCCCGCGGCCTGATTTTCTGGCATCGCAAGCACCGCTTTTGCGGCGTCTGCGGCTGCCCGACCGAGGCGATCAACGCCGGCCATCAACGGCGCTGCTGCAATCAAGACTGCAAGACGCCGCAGTTCCCGCGCACCGACCCGGCGGTGATCATGCTGGTGCACGATGGCGCCGACCGCTGCGTGTTGGGCCGGCATCCAAGCTGGGCGCAAGGCAACATGTCCACGCTCGCCGGGTTTGTCGAGCCGGGGGAGAGCCTGGAGGAGGCGGTGATCCGCGAGGTCTATGAGGAGGTTGGCTTGCGCGCCCGCAACGCGACCTATGTTTCCTCACAGCCCTGGCCGTTTCCCTCATCGCTGATGCTGGGCTACTTCGCCGAGGCCGACTTCGGGCCCTTGACATTGCAGCCCGATGAAATCGAAAACGCGCGCTGGTTCCACCGCGATGAAATTCTCAACTGCCCCCATGACGCGCACTTCAAGCTGCCGCGCGAAATCTCCATCGCCCGCCGCTTGATCCAAACCTGGGTCGGCCAAGACGTCTAGAACGCCACCGCCATTGTCATCACCCATTGTCATCAAGCCGCCGCCGACCGGATGACAACAGCCGGCGCTGGGGCGCGCGGCGGCTAAGGTTTCGACCATTCCTCGCGCTGCGCGGCGGCGGGATAAACCCCGAGGATTTTCACTTCCCGGCTAAAGAAGCTGAGCTCCTCCAGCGCCAGACGCAGGGGACGCTCGTGGGGGTGGCCCTCCACATCGGCGTAGAACTGGGCGACGGTGAACTTGCCGTCCAGAATGTAGCTCTCAAGTTTGGTGATATTGACGCCATTGGTGGCAAAACCGCCCATGGCCTTGTAGAGGGCCGCCGGCACGGAGCGCACCCGGAAGACGAAAGAGGTCACAACCCGGCCGTCTTCTGGTTCGATGTCCACCGGGTCGCGCGCCATGATCACGAAGCGGGTGGTGTTGTGCGCAAGATCGTGGATCTCGTTGTCCAACACCTCCAGACCATAAATTTCTCCCGCCAGCGGCGGGGCGATGGCGGCTTTTGTCGGATCGGCGGCGGCGGCCACGTCGCGGGCCGCCCCGGCGGTATCGGCGTGGACCACCGGCCTAAGGCCCTTGTTCATCAGATAGTTTCGGCACTGGGACAGAGCCTGAACATGGCTGTGCACCTCCTTGATGGTGCCGAAATCACTCCCTTTCGGGGCCAACAGCTGATAGCTGATCGGCTGGAAGTGCTCGCCGACAATGTGCAATCCGGAGGCCGGCAGCAGGTGGTGAATATCCGCCACCCGGCCCGCCGAGGAATTTTCAATCGGGATCATCGCCAAGTCGGCGCGGCCGTCCTGCACCATCGCAAAGGTCTCGTCAAAAGTCTCGCACGGCAAGGGGGTAAAGTCGGGTTGAACCTTGCGGCAGGCCATATCGGAGTTGGCGCCCGGGGCGCCTTGGTATGCGATGAATTTCTCGGTCATGGAGGGTTGTGTCTCTATTAAATGCGAAAAAGGAAGCAAGCGGTCGCGCCGCGGCAGCGCGCGGCCGGCCTCAAAGGCGCCCCATTGCAATTTCTTTAATCGCCAATGGCAAGCTTTTTCGACCGACCGGGTCGGGCCAGCATCACAGCGGCGCCGCAGCGGGTCTGCTAGGCCCCCAGCAACCGTCGCGCCCGGGCCAACTCGCTGGCGTTGTCGACCCCCAGGGGAACGGTGTCGACCAGGGCGACATCGATGCGCATCCCGGCTTCCAAAGCGCGCAGCTGTTCCAGGCGTTCGCGCAGCTCCAACGGCGAGGGCGGCAGGGCGACAAAGCGCGACAGCGCCGCGCGGCGGAAGGCGTAAAGCCCGATGTGATGATACAGCGGCAGGCTGTCATCGCCCGGCTGGTCCGGCCCGCGGCCATCCCATGGGGCCGGGCAGCGGCTGAAATACAACGCCCGGGCAATCCGCTGACCGGCCGCAAAAGCCACCACCGCCTTGACGATGTTGGGGTCGTCACGCTGCGCCCTTTTACCAATCCGCGCCGCCAGCGTGGCAATGTCCACCGCCGGGTCCTTCAGCGGCGCAAACACCGCCTTGACCGCCAGCGGCTCGATGGTCGGCAAATCGCCCTGCACATTGATCACCGCGTCATGGCGTCCGTCGGGATCCAGAAGCTGCAAGGCCTCGTGAATGCGATCCGAGCCCGAGGGGTGGTCCGAGCGGGTCAGCACCGCCTGGCCGCCGGCCGCATGCACGGCCTCGACAATCGCCGCCTCGCCCGCCGCGACCACCACCGGGCCGATGTCGGCTTCCATGGCGCGCTTCCAGACCTGCACGATCATCGGCTGGCCGGCGATGTCGGCCAGCGGCTTGTTGGGCAGCCGGGTCGAGGCCATCCGGGCCGGAATGAGTACAATCGGATTTCGAGGCGCGGCGCTGTCGGACATGGTAAGGTGATAGATCCTGGCGGGAACCGCGCGCCCGCGGCACCGGATGGGCTGGGGCGGGGCGGCGTGAAAGGTGGCGGAACCGAATTGGCATAGCACCGCGATCAGGCGCGCGTCACCGAGAATTATCCAAGCGCCATCCGAAAACAACCGGCGGCGGACGAAAGCGGCGCGGGGCGTCCGCCGCCCGGTCCCGGTTCTCGTCATAGGACTTTGCCCCCAGTTCATCATCCCGAACGCCGCCGCCCAGCGGCAAAAGCGCGGAAAAACCCCGCCACCCCTGCGACATTCCGCCGCAGAGCCTGAAAAAAAATGTTATGATTTTAAGTCGCAAAAACAATATCTTAGGAAAAAATATCGGCGGGAGAGCAGCGCTTTGATCCGGCGCGACCTGCGACGTTGTTGAACCTTGACCTTGGGACGTCTATTGTCCGGCGGATCAAACAGAGGTCACCAACCTAGGTTCACAAGAAACAATGAGCAGCAGCCTCGAATTCAATAAAATCGCCGCCGCGGTGCTAACCGCCGGCATTACCCTGATGGTCGCGAACTTCGTCTCCGAACTGCTGGTCGACTCCAGCCTACCGGATGAGAATGCCTTTCCCATCACCGTCGCCGAGGAAGCCGGGGCCGGCGAATCCGACGCACCCGCCGCCGAACCCGTCGAGATCGACCTGGTTGCCTTGCTTCAGGCGGGCGACGCCGAATCAGGCGCGAAGATCGCCAAGAAATGCGCGGCCTGCCACAGCTTTGAAAAGGGTGGCCCCAACAAAGTTGGCCCGCTTCTTTTCAATGTGGTGAGCCGGCCCATCGGCGGCCAGACGGGATACAACTATTCCAGCGCGCTGTCGGAAAAAGGCGACGAAACCTGGACCTACGAGAATCTCTTCGCCTTCTTGTCCAAGCCGAAGGACTTCGCGCCGGGAACCAAGATGACCTTCGCCGGTCTGAAAAAGCCCGCGCAGGCGGCCGACATGATCGCCTATCTGCGCGAGCAGGCGGAGAACCCGCCGCCGATCAAATAGACGCCGCAAGCCGGTCGCACGATTGCTGTAAAAAAAACCGCCGGGACGCGCGCGTCGTCAGGCGGTTTTTTCGTTGGCGCTCGATCTTCTGTGCTAAACCAGCACGCCTGTTTCCTTGCCCCCCTGCTTACCGCCGTTCGCCAAATCCGGCTGTTGGAGTCCCCCGTCATGCCTGCACCTTCCCGGTCCAAATTTTCTCCACCCGAATCTTCCCCGTCCGAATCTTCCCCGTCCGAATCTTCTGGGCCGATATCTTCCACCTCGGCGCACTGCGACGACGACCTCATCGCCTTGGCTGAGGAACTGGCCGACGTGGCGGGAGAAATCTCGCTGAACTACTACCGCAGCGGCGTCGCCGTCGACGACAAGCCCGATCACTCCCCCGTCACCATCGCCGACCGAGAGGTCGAAGCCGCGGTTCGGGCGTTGATCAAGGCCCGCTACCCCGAGCACGGCATTATCGGCGAAGAGCACGGTATCGAGAACGGGCAGGCGGAACTCGTCTGGGTTATCGACCCGATTGACGGCACCAAGTCCTTCATCACCGGCAATCCGCTGTTCGGCAACCTGATCGCCCTGGTGCGGAACGGACGCCCGCTTCTCGGCGTCATCAACATGCCCGTCCTGGGCGAGCGCTGGGTCGGCGCCAGCGGCCATCCGACCCGTTTCACCCGCCGCGACGGCACCCGCCAGATCAGCAAGGGGCGCGCCTGTGGCCGCTTGGACCAGGCCATCCTGCGCTGCACCGCGCCGGAGATGTTCACCACCGCCGCGAACGCCGCCAAATTCGGGAATTTGAGCAACCAAGCGCGCTTGCGCCTCTACGGCGGCGACTGCTTCTGTTACGGCCAGTTGGCCAGCGGCTTCGTCGATTTGGTGGTGGAAGCGGACCTGCAAACCTATGATTTCATGGCGCTGCTGCCGGTGGTGCTGGGGGCCGGCGGCGTCGCCAGCGATTGGAACGGCGCCCCCTTGACCTTGGCGTCGGACGGCCGGGTTGTCATGGCCATGGACGCCGCCCTGCACGCGCAGGCCCTGACCCTGCTGCGCGACGAAGACGACGGCCAGCAACCTCGCGCCTGAGGCGTTCTAACCAAAATGTAATGGGAAATTTATCCCGCGTCTGTTGCCTCCCGGCTTACTTGCGCTAGAGTGTGACCGGCTGAGAAAGACCCGCTAGGCGCTTCATCTCGGTCGTCAAGCACCCGGCAACCGCACGCTGGTCACGCTGGTATCGACGCGGCGCCGGATCGCCATCACCCCGGACTTGCCGCGCCGTTAACGACAAGCCGGAAGGCCGGCGGCGGCCGAGGGATCGGGTCGCTGTCGCCGTCCTTGCTGTCCGTCCCGGGGCGAAAACTGACCCAGGGGTGGGGGCGTGATGCCGAACTCCGGGACGGAAAAGCGACCCAAGACGATCGGCGCGAAAACCACCCGCGCCAAATCGGCCGCCAGAAAGGAAAGCAGAAGCAACCATGCGCCAGGACCACAACGGCCATTCGAAACAGCCGCGCCCGCAGCGCCCCGGCTTCTCATGGCGGACGGGACTGGGTCGCGCCCTGTTCGGCGGCCTTCTGCTGGCGCTGGCCAATCTGCCCGGCGCAACCCCGTCTCAGGCGCAGCAACAGACGCCGGCGGCGACGCCAACCCAGGCCCAGACCGCCACCGGCCCGATCACCCAGTCCTGGGCCATGGCCGAGTTTGGCGCGGCGCGCTACGACGCCGCCATGGCCTACTTCCCTTACGTCAATCCCAACGCCCCCAAGGGCGGCGCGATTACCTTGGGCGCCTTCGGTTCCTTCGACAGTCTGAACACCTACATCCTCAAGGGCGACTGGCCCCGCTCCATCGGCTTGACCAGCGACAGCCTGATGACCGGATCCGGCGACGAACTCTCCGCCGCCTACGGTCTGATCGCCGAATCGGTGGCCTACCCGCAAGACAAGAGTTGGATCACCTTCACCCTGCGCCCCGAGGCGCGCTACCACGACGGCTCGCCCATCCTGGCCGACGATTTCGCCTTCGTCATGGAGGTGATCAAGAAATACAGCCGCCCCTTCCTGAAGTCGTTCTATGAGGAAGTGGAAAGCTGGGAGGTGCTTGACGATCGGCGCATCAAGTTCGTCTTCAATACCCGCAACAACATGAAACCCCTGATGAATGTTGCGTCGCTCTCGCCACTGTCGCGGCGTTACTGGACCAGCGAGGGGCGCGACATCACCAAGACCACCCTGACGCCGCCCCTGTCCAGCGGCCCCTACAAGATCAGCTTGGTGGAAGCGGGAAAATCACTGGTCTATGAACGGGTGGCGGACTACTGGGCCAAGGATCTCAACGTCAACATCGGCCAGAACAACATCGACCGGATTCGCTACGATTACTACGTCGACCCGACGGTGATGTTCGAGGCCTTCAAGGCGGGCAAAATCGACTTTCGCTCGGAAAATCGTTCCCAGCGCTGGGCCACCGGCTATGACATCGAGCCGGTCAAGGACGGCCGGATCCTGAAGGTGGAAGAGCCCAACAACAACCCACGCGGGATCCAGGCCTATTTCATGAACCAGCGGCGCGCGCAGTTCGCCGACCAGCGCATCCGCCAGGCCATCAACCTGCTCTACGACTTCGAAGCGATCCGCAAGACCCTGCTGTTTGGCTATTACGCCCGCATCAACAGCTATTTTCCCAATTCGGATTTCGGCGCGTCCGGCCCGCCGACCGAAGAAGAAATCGCCCTTTTGACGCCGTTCAAGGAACAGCTCGCCCCCGAGGTGCTTTCACAAGCCTTTCGCAACCCGGTCTCTGACGGCAGCGGGCGAATCCGCGGCCGGACCCGAGAGGCCCTGGCGCTGTTCAAAGCGGTGGGTTGGGTGCTGAAGGACGGAAAAATGTTCGACACCGAGGGCCAGCAGGTGAAAATCGAGTTCTTGCTGGCCAGCCCGTCGAGCGAACGCATCACCGCCCCCTTCGTCGACAACCTGAAGAAAGTTGGCATCGACGCCTCGATTCGAATCGTCGACACCAGCCAGTATCAGGTGCGGCTCGACGATTTCGATTACGACATCATCTTGGTGTCGCTGAACTTCTTCCCCCCGCCCGGGGCCGAGCAGCGCAGCTACTGGGGCTCGGCCGCCGCCGACATTCGCGGTTCCGCCAATCTGGGCGGCATCCGCAACCCGGTCATCGACCAGCTGATCGAACAGGTGATCCAAGCCAAGGACCTGAAGACCCTCAAGGCCACAAACCGGGCGATGGATCGGGTGTTGCTTTGGAACTACTACACCGTGCCGCTGTTCTATCTGGACCAAACCTGGATGGCCTATTGGAACAAATTCGATCGGCCGAAAACCCGCGCCAAGTACTCGACCGGCTTCCCCACCAGTTGGTGGATCAACCCCGAAAAGGAAGCCGCGCTGGCAAAACAATAGGCCATTGTTCGCGGCAGACCCGCCGGCGCGGCCCCGTTGTCTGGCGGCCCTTACGGCCTAACCCTGTTGTTTGGCGACCTTACGGCCTGCCGTGGTTCGGCAGGTCCCAGGGCTCGGCCTTAGCGGCCTCCAGCCAGGCCCGATAGAGCGGCCAGTCGGTGATGGTCGCCATATAGGCGCTGCCGTCCGGGCCCAGTTCCACACCGTAGGTCACCAGCCGACTGACCACCGGGGCAAAGTAGCAGTCGACCAACCCCGGCGCGCCGAACAAAAACGCCCCGGCCAGACCAGCGGCTTGCCGCGCGTCGATCGCCTGACCCCAAAGGTCCTGCAGACGACCGATGTCGCGCAGCGCCTCCAGCGACGGCATGACTTTGTGGCTTTTCCGCATGTCCATCGACAGCTCGCGCCGCAAGGCGGCAAAGCCCGCGTGCATTTCCGCGACCAGGCAGCGCGCCAGGGCGCGCAGCTTCCGATCCCGCGGCCAAAGACCAGCGTCGGGAAAGCGCTCCGCCAGATACTCGCCAATGGCCAGGCTGTCCCAGATGACCATCCCTTCGGATTTCAAAACCGGAACCAAGCCGCTGGGCGCGTGTTGCAAGAGGGTGAGCTTGGTCTTTTCCTGATCCAGGGGAACCAGGATTTCCTCGTGCGCCACCCCGGTTAAAGCGACCGCCAATCCGGCCCGCAATGACCAGGAAGAATAGTTCTTATTGCCAATCACCAATGTTAGATCTACCACGGACATCGTCGATTTTTTCCCCCAGCGTGCGATTGAGTGCGATCGCCTGCGATCGATTTAGCAAGAAGCGCTGCCCCACCTTAAAAAATCAGAGGCCCCATGACCACCACGCTTCCCGATTTGCTGGTTTCCAACGCCAGCGCCACGCCGCTTTCCTTCCTGCCCGTCACCAAGGCCGGGCTGGAGGCCTGGCTAAGCCATCAGGAAGCGCGGTGGCGCGACTGGGTCACCTGGCAGGCCTTCGACGCCACGCCCGGCGAAATCTGTCTGTTGCCGACGGCCGACGGCGGCCTGGAATTCGCCCTGGTCGGGGTGGAAAGCCGCGCCCACCCCTGGTCTTACGCGCAAGCCGTGACCGCGCTTCCCGAGGGACTCTACCGTCTGGCGGAAGAGCAATTGGACAGCCCCCTTGAGCCGGCGCAAGCCACCGCCTTGGCCTTTGGCTGGCAACTGGGCGGCTATCGGTTTGACCGCTACAAAAGCCAGAAATCCGAAAAGCCGCTGCCGCAACTGCTGCTGCCCCAGCAGGCCGACGCGGCCCAGGCCCGCCTGCTGGCCGAGGGCATTGCCCTGACCCGGCGGCTGATCACCACCCCGACCTCCGATCTCGGCCCGGCCGAACTGGAGGCCGAGGCGCGCGCGCTGGCCGACCGGCACGGCGCGGCCTTCACGGCGCTGGTGGGGGAGGCGCTGCTGGCGCAGAACTATCCAATGATCCATGCGGTGGGCCGCGCCTCGGCCCAGGCGCCGCGCCTGCTGGATCTGCGATGGGGCGACCAGGGCCCGAGAGTAACCCTGGTTGGCAAGGGGGTCTGTTTCGATTCCGGCGGCCTGGATCTCAAGTCGGCCGACGGCATGCGATTGATGAAAAAGGATATGGGCGGAGCCGCCCACGTGCTGGGCCTGGCCTCGATGGTGATGAGCGCCAAGCTTCCGCTTCGGCTGCGGGTATTGGTGCCGGCGGTCGAAAACGCCGTGTCCGGCAGCGCCTTTCGCCCGGGCGACGTCCTGACCAGCCGCAAGGGCCTTACCGTTGAAATCGGCAATACCGACGCCGAAGGGCGGTTGGTCTTGGCCGACGCCCTGACCGAGGCGCAAGCCGAGAATCCAGATCTTATTCTTGATTTCGCCACCCTGACGGGGGCGGCGCGGATCGCCGTGGGCACCGAGGTTCCGGCGCTGTTTTGCAACGACGAGCGGCTGGCCGATGCGCTGGTGCAAGCCTCTCTGGCGCAGGGCGAACCGGTTTGGCGCTTGCCGCTGCACGCCGGCTACAACAGCCTGCTGGAAAGCCCGGTCGCCGACCTCAACAATGCCCCGGGACCCTATGGCGGCGCCATCACCGCGGCGCTTTTCTTGCAAAACTTTGTCGAGCCGCACACCGCTTGGGCGCACTACGACATCATGGCCTGGAACCTAACCAAGCGCCCCGGGCATCCGCTTGGCGGCGAGGCCATGGGCCTGCTGGGGGCCTTGGCGCTGTTGGCGCAACGGGCCGCCGAATAACGGCGCGGACCTGGCCGGCAAGGTCGCGCTTCCAAGCTGGAGGAAATACCGCTAGGATTGATTTGTTTCGAAGTAGAAATGAAACGCCAGTCCCCCCTTATCAGCAAAAATACCGGCGAAGACCAAACTGCCGAAGCGCCCTTCGGCTGGGAGCGACAACATGCAACTGGCCCCAAACCTGGCCTTGGACCTTTGGCGACGGGTCGCCATCACCCTCTTGCACAAGGACCTGCCGGATCTGACCCAGCGGCAGGTCGCCTTGCTGTTGCAGGTCTATCTCTGCCCGCCGCCCCACACGGTGCGGGGCCTGGCCAAGGAGTTGGCAATGTCCAAGCCGGCGGTAACCCGCGCGCTGGATCGCCTCGCCGAGTTGGACTTCGTCCGCCGCAAAACCGACGCCGCCGACCGGCGCTCGATCCAGGTTCAGCGCACCGTCCGGGGATCGGTTTTCCTGCGCGAGTTCGGTGACCTTATCGTCGAACTCGCGCAAAAATAGCGCCGTTTGACCCTGTGAATTTGCCTGTTGCGCTTCCGGCTCTAG
>CAXBMB010000103.1:0-10756 GCA_963976695.1 uncultured Rhodovibrionaceae bacterium | reverse complement strand
GGTGTTGTTGAAGGGAGCGGACTCGGTGGTCGCCCATCCCGACGGCCGCGCCGTTATCAATGACAGCGCGCCGCCCGAACTGGCCACCGCCGGATCCGGCGATGTTCTGGCCGGGATGATCGCCGGCCTTTTGGCCCAAGGCCTGGCGGCGTTCGAGGCCGCGGCGGCCGGCTGCTGGCTGCATGGTCAGGCCGCGGCCCGGCACGGGCCGGGACTGATTGCCGATGACCTGCCCGATTTGCTGGCGGCGTTGTTGCCTGATCTGCGCCGATGATCGCCCGGGGCCGTGGCGAGGGAACGACGCGCTGCCTAGCGCGGCGGTTCCGCACCGGCCTTTTTCGACGGTATTTGAGCATAATGTCTTGATATTAAAAGCATCTTAAATATTTCATATTAGTACATAGGAAACCTTTTTGCGCTATAGCTGCGCCAATGTCATTTTCTGGGCTGGTTGCGCACGCAGCTTTGTTTAGGACGTCTAGTTAGGATCTGAACCATGAGTTTTTTGGATCATCTCCCGGGCATCGCCACGCTGTCACATAGCCTTCGCCCCAAGCCGGTTGACGCCATCATTGAGGGGGCGACCTTTCAATCCTGTCGTCGCCAAGGCGTGCGGGAAACGGCCAAGGTGGTGTCAATCGGCCCGGACACCATGGGTATCGACCACGTCACCTATGATTTGGAAATTAGCAAGCCGGTGGCGGTTTTCCTGGTCGGGCGGCGAATGCTCAATCTGGAGTCCTTCAAGAGCCGCTTTCCCATCGCCCTGTAAAATCGCCTAGCATGGCGCCGTCTCTGATCAATTTAGCGAGGCCGCGCTCAGCAAAGCGCACAGGGCGTCGACGCTTATCAGGCGACCAGGTTTTCGTTGTCATGATCCACCTCCAAGCCGCGTGACTCTGCAATCACACCTCTTGAAAATCCCGACGATTCCAAGTGAATGCCCGATGCCTTAGTCCTTGCGGCACCAGAAGTTGTACATCGCCAGGAAGCTGTCGGGATTGTCGGCTTCGAACTTTTCCCAATTGCCGAGATCGCGTTGCGAATCACTGGCGGGAAAGGCCGCCTTGAACGCCAGCGGAAGATCCGGCTCGGAAAAATCGAATCCCAGGAAGGTGAGGCCCAGCTCCGCCAAGGCCGCCGCAATTTCCGGCAGGCGGTAGCAACTTTCCTGCCGATGAAAGATCAAATCACGACAGCCGTTCAAATCGGCAAAGTCTGCTTGCGCCGCCAAATCGTTGAGCGCTTGGGTTTCCTGCTGCAACAAGATTCGACGGCGAAAGGCCCGAATGCCGTTGGGATCATCTTGTAAACCCAATTGAGTAACTCTTTGCCGAGCCTGGGTAATATGGCGACGGGCCTGCTTGCTGTAGAGCGCGATCTGCATCAGGCCGCCTGGCCGCAGGCTGGAAACCAGCGCTGCCCAGCCGGCCAGGGGATCGGCCAGATGGTGCAGGACGCCGGTGCAGACCACCACGTCGTAGCGGCGGCGGTTGCCGGTTTCGCCCGTTTCGCCGGCCTGGCTGGTTTCTCCCCCATCGCCGGGTAAATCCAGGATATTTCCCTGATAGAAACGGCAATTCTCCACGCCGTAGCGCGCGGCCATCAGCTGGGCATAACCCAAGCTGCGGCGCGAGAGATCAAAGGCGGTGATTTCCAGCTTGCGGTGGCACCGCGCCAGGGTCACCACCTGACGCCCGGTGCCGCAGCCGGCGACCAGCATTTTCGCCGCGCCATTGAACTGGGCGGCGTCTTTGAAGCCTGTCAGTCGCTGGGCCAGGAAAGTCCCCAGCTCCATGGCCGGAAGTTGATCAAGGTGGAGCCAGCGGGGATAGGGGCTTTCTTCGTACATTTCGCGCACCCGACGGGAAACCTGATCGGACGCTGCCGAAGTTGGCGCATAGGGTTGGATCGCCGCCGCGGCCTCTTGCTCCGCCGCGTGGCCGTCGAGGGCCTGCGCGAAAAAGGGCTGTGCGTCGCGGCTCCAGCCCTCTGGGCGAAGCTGTCGCAGGCGCTCAAAACAGGCCAGCCGATCCAACGGCTGATAGGCGGCGATCAGCAGCAGTTCGGCCTCCAGAACCGCATCGCCCTTGCGCCGCTTTTCCAGCCCGTCGGCGAGCCGCGCCACCTGGGTTTGGATCTGCGCCTGTTCGTCGGCGTCCTGAAACCACGCGCCGGCGTTGTTCGTCGTTTGCCAAGCCAAGGCCAGCAGCAAGCCTTTCGGCAGCCGCTGGGCCCCGGTGTCAGACAGCAGCGCCCCGCGGCGGACAGCGGTCAGCAGCAGTTCCAGCTCCCGATCCACCAGCACGGTCTTGCAGAGCAACTGGATCAGCAGGCGATCTTCCAAAAGCGCTTTGCAGGCGCGTGGATCCTCCGGCGCGGGCGTGATCACGGCGTCATGCTTTTGGCGCAGCGTCGCCGCGGCAACCAAGGCCAAATCCTGATGCTTGACCGCCGGACTGTCGAACAGCCGCCGCAAACGCGTGTCGAGCGTGGCCTGATACCCCAGGGGTTGGGCCCGCCGAAGAATTTGGGCCAGCCCGGTCTGGCAGTCTGTGGCATCGGGACGCAGGGCCAGCGCGGCCTCATAGGCTTGCACCGCTTGATCGAACTGGCCACCCTGATAGCAGAGTTGAGCCAAAGCCTGGTGGGCTTCGAAAAACTGCGGCGTCAACTTGCTGGCCTGTCGAAAAGCCAGCGCGGCGTCACGGAGCTGACCCTGCTGCTGAAGACGAACGCCCTGATTGAAGGCCGCTACCGCGCCCGAACTGGGCGTCACGGCCACTCCTGCTTTGGCTTGCTTGGCGGCGAGCCGTCGTTCCCGGCGGTTCATAACTTTTGCTGGGTCCCCTGGAAATGGAAGGAACGGTTTGGAAGATCTTGAATACCCTGGGCTGGAGCCGGATTGGTTTCAATGGTCTGGCATCGTGATTTGGTTTGAACCACAATCGGCCTGTTATCAAGCTATCGGAGGGCGCTGACGCCGGAACCGAAGCGCCCCGCGCTTCTTTCCAAGTCGAGCGCACTCTAGCCGAGAGCGGCTCTTCACTCCAGCGCGAGACAAAACCAGGTCCGCCGGTTGGTCGTTGTGGTTCGGATGCGTCCGGCGACCGCCGTGCAAGCCTATGGCAACGTTGAATTTTGTTCTTCTTCCACGATCAAGTGGTTATGGTAACCTCGCAAGGTGTTTGGCGTAATCTGTAACTCAAGATGACGAATCGAGAGGAAAGTTCGCGATGGTGACTACAGGAGCGACAAAGCGGGTCGACTTTGTCTTCAAGAACGCGCGACTGATCGATGGATCAGGAATGCCGTCCTATATCGGCGGCTTAGCTGTCGACAATGATCGTATTGTCGCCATTGGCAATGTTGATGATTACTACGGCGCCAACACACATGATCTCAAGGGCATTGCCCTGGCCCCCGGCTTTATCGATGCCCACACCCATGACGATCGCGCGCTGCTAAGCGATCCACGGATGACCAGCAAGGTCAGCCAAGGCGTAACCACGGTGGTTACCGGCAATTGCGGCATTTCACTCGCCCCCTTGAGCTATACCGGCCGACCGCCGGCGCCGATGGATCTGCTTTGCGACGAGGGGCGGGACTACTTCTCCTCCTTCGGCGCCTATCTCGATCGATTGGATGAGGAGCCGGCGGCGGTGAACGCCCTTTGCCAGGTGGGCCACACCACCCTTCGCCTGGCGGCGATGGAAAACCTCGACCGTCCGGCGGACGAGAGGGAAATTCGGGCGATGTCCGGCGTGCTTGAGCAAGCCCTGCAGGACGGCGCAATCGGCATGAGCACCGGGCTGGCCTATCCTCCGGCAAAAGAAGCGCCGACGGAGGAAATCATCGCCTTGGCCAAGGTGATGAGCAGCTATCGGGGGCTGCACAGCACCCATATGCGCTGCGAAAGCGACGGCGTGATGGACTCGCTGGCGGAAACCCTGCGGATCGGCCGGGAAGGCGAAGTGGTCAACAGCATCATCTCACACCACAAATGCTCCGGCACCAGCAATTTCGGCCGCTCCAGGGAGACCTTGGCCTTCATCGATCAGGCCCGTGCGGAGATCAAGTTGGGGCTCGACGCCTATCCCTATGTCGCCTCGTCCACCATGCTGTCTATGGACTATGCAACCGAGGCGGAAAGGGTTGTGGTTACCTGGTCCTTGCCCCACCCGGAATTTAAAGGCCGCGATCTGGATGACGTGGCAGCCGAATTGGGGCTGACCCGCGCCGCCGCCGTTCAGCAGCTTTCGCCCGCCGGGGCGGTCTATTTCGCCATGGATGAAGCCGACGTGCGGCGAATTTTGGCTTACCCACACACCATGATCGGGTCCGATGGCCTGCCGCACGACAGCCACCCCCATCCCCGACTTTGGGGAACCTTTCCCCGCGTGCTGGGCCACTATGCCCGCGACGAGCGGATTTTTTCGCTTGAGGAAGCCGTGCGCAAAATGACCAGCCTGACCGCCAATCAGTTCGGTCTGGTCGACCGTGGCCTGTTGCGGATTGGTGCCTTTGCCGACCTGGTGGTGTTTGATCCGGCGGTTGTCGCCGACGCCGCCACCTTCGAGCATCCGACCGCGCCCGCCACCGGCATCCAGTTGGTGCTGGTCAACGGGCGGGTGGTTTGGCGTGACGGCCTCCACAGCCGTGAGCGACCGGGCCGGGCCATTCGCCGTCAGCAGCTTCGCGATCAACTGCAAGCCGCGCAGTAACGCCGCGCGCCGGCCGCGCTTGTTCGACGAAGGTTTGAGCCGGCGCGGGCTCGCCGCCGGCCGGACTTAATCTTGCGGCCGGGCGCGCGGCAAGGCGCGGACGGTTTCGATGATCTTGGCCAGTTCGGCCATCTCGGCTGGCCGCGAGCGGCGGTAAGCCGCCCGGGCCGGGCCGTAGGAGGCCAGGAAGGGCTCCAGATTGTCGAGCGTCAACTTGACGCCGAAATCCTCGGGCAGGGGCGTTTCGTCGGCGATCTCCTCGATATCGTAGAGACGCCGGACCACCAGGTTTCCGACCCCGCTTTTGTAGTGCGACACATCCCAGTACCAGGCCAGTCCCGCGCCGTTGTCGTCGAAAGCCGGCAGGGGGTCGTTGGTGATGCTGTTGTAGGTGGAAAAATCCCATAGCGGAAACTCGAGCCCCTCGGGATTGCGCGCCCGGTCGGCAACCAGCAGCGAAACCAGGTAGCGTTTCCAATTCTCAAAATCTTCCCATTGCCCGAGGGCGTTGATCATTTCCAGCATATGAGCGTGGTAGGGGTGGATGAAGAGATCCAATTGGATGTTGTTGTCGCGCGCCAACTCGATGATCTTTTCCAGATACTCGAAGGGCGCGATTGGCCAGCGTTTGCTGGCCTCGGAATTGAAGCCCCGGCGCCAGATGTTTCTGGCTTGCGAATAGTCCTTGGCGAAGAAGTTTTTTCGATAGCCGCGCCGGGCGTAAACCAAATCGGCCTCGTTCATCGGGTTGAAACCGGTTGCCGTGCGGTTGGAGACGTTCTCCCGCGATTGCTTGATTAGGGTTTTCCAGGCCTTGCCGAGGCTGGAAAGCGAAACATAGATGTTGTTGTAGTCTTCGATCCGCTCGCCGTTGAGCCTGCTTGTGGCGGCGCCGTCGGCTTGAATGTCCAGCCGACCTTCCTTGAAGGTCGGGGGAAAGCGCCCCTGGTTGGAATTGAAGCTGAAGTAGTCAACCGCCAGAATGATCCGCTTGAGCGGGCGGATGGATTGGGCGTGCTGGAGGTAACGGTAAAGCTCGTAAATCGACGATCCGGGCAGGCCGACGTTATACACATCAACGCCAAGCGCTTGATCGAACAGATCGGTGTCGTAGCCATCCTCGACCCGTGAATTTCCCAAGATGATTGTGTCGGGTTTGGCTTGTTTCAGGCCATAGGCCTTCACCAGGCGAATGTTGGTGTCGGCCTCGGTTTTCTTGGCGTTGAACCCCTCGATGGTGACCAGACGGTGAATGCCGTACGGGTCAACCAGCACGCTTGCCGCGAGGGAGAAAAGACTCAGGCCAATGACGGTGATCAACAGGGTTATCATGTAGGTTCTGTAGTTTCGCATCTCTGGGGCCCTTGGCCTGGAACAGCATGGCGGAACAGCGCGGGGAAAGGTCAGTTCGCCTTAGAACTGGTAGTAGAGAAACTCACTTACTTGATTGAGGCTCATCAGCGACAGACCGAAGAGCAAACCGATGAAGATTCCCCAGGCAACCTGTGGACGCCAATAGCCGCTGAAAGGCCGCTTCAACAGAAAGGAAAGGCGCTTTTGCTCAAGCTTGCTGGCGTCGAAGCGATAGGCCGGATGGAAGCGCGCCAACAGATCCTGGGTGTTGGGCAGCAGCCACAGAAAGCCCAGCCAGAAAACCAAAAGCAGTGTCAGCCCCAACTCGGCGCCGCCGGCCGCGGGGCCGTTGAAGGTCACGCCGAGTTCGCGCAGCAGGCCCAGCGGTTGGGCGACGTTTTCCGGCAGGTTGATCATGCCGCGATAGATCGCCTGGGTATCGGTGAGGTTTTCCGCCCGGAAGGGCACCCAGGCCAGCACCACCACCAGGAAGGTGACGAAGCGTGAAAAGGCGACCGACCAGAGGCTGTCGCTGGGCTTGCCCATCACAAAGCGCCAGCCATGGTTGATGATCAGGAAGACGCCGTGGAGAAACCCCCAAAGCAGGAAGTTCCACCCGGCGCCATGCCAGAAGCCGCCCAGCACCATGGTCGCCAGCAGATTGCTGTAACGCCGCGCCAGGCCCTTTTGACTGCCGCCCAGCGGGATATAGACGTAGTCCCGCAGAAAGCGCGATAAGGTCATGTGCCACCGGCGCCAGAAATCAATAATTCCAGTGGCTTTGTAGGGGGAGTTGAAGTTGAGCGGCAGGCGAATGCCAAACAGACGGGCCAGGCCGATCGCCATGTCCGAGTAGCCGGAGAAGTCAAAATAGAGCTGTAGACTGTAGGCGATCGCGCCTTCCCAGGCCTGAAAAAACGACAGCTCATCGCCCGCGCCCGCGGCGATGAACACCGGCGAGGCAACGGTCGCCAAGTTGTCGGCGAGCAGCAACTTTTTCGCCAGCCCGATAATAAAGATGGTCGAACCGACCGCGATGTTGGACCAGCGGGGCCGATAGGTATGGACCCGGGCGAACTGCGGCAGCATCTCCTTGTGATGAACAATCGGCCCCGCGATCAACTGGGGAAAGAACATCACAAACAGCGTGTATTGAACGAAATCGTACTCCTTGGTTTCTCCCTTGTAGGCGTCAACCAGGTAGGCAATCTGCTGGAAGGTGAAAAATGAGATGCCGATCGGGAGAATGATTTCGCCCAGTGACCAGTCTTGCCCCACCAGGCCGTCAAGATTGTCCAAAAAGAAATTGGCGTATTTGTAGTATCCCAGCAGCGCTAAATTGGCGAGCACCCCGACGGTGGCGAGGGTTTTCGCCTTTCTTTGGCTGACCTGATGGTTGGCCAGGGCGATGTAGGAGCCGAGCGTGTAGTTGAACATCATCGACCCGCCCACCAGGATGAGATAGCGGGGGTCCCACCAGCCGTAATAAAACAGCGACGCGGCCACCAGCCACAGCAGGCAGGCGCGGTGGGCGCCCAGCCGTCCCAACAGAAAGAAGCCGGCGAGAACGACAGGCAGGAAAAAGAAGATAAATTCGTCAGTGTTGAACAGCACCCCGGGCCCCCAGCTCTATTTTCCGCGGTTTTATGGTGCGGTTATTTTTCGGCTTTAATTCTGGCAGCGAAGAAAGAAAACGACGCAACAGATCCCATCCGCCTAGTTAGCAGCCTCTTGCGGCTGAATCTACAATAGAATTCGTATGATCTGGACAAAACAAGCTGGGAATAGCGTCAAGAAATGCCCCCACACAGCATTGCGAATTATAACAAAGCCGCTCACAGGTTCTTGTTGTCAACGTCCTCACTTGGCGATGTGAAAGTAACTCGATTTCCGACGTTGACGGAATTTCAAGCGGCAGCCGACGTCGGCGGTCCGACCGAACAAGGAGGCGCGCAATGCTGGGATCGTGCGATCAGCAACAACCAAAATCCGGCCGGCGAATATCTGGCCGATGGCTGGGTTGCCTGCTGTGGTTTGGCCTGGCGCTCGCCACCCTTGCGGCGGCACAGGCCGCCGATCCGGACCGACAGTTTGCCGGCGGTCCGTCGCCTGGCGCTGCGGCACGGGCCGCGCCGTCCGCCCCGGGCGCGTTGCAGCCGCTGGCGTCGGTTTTCGACCGTCGCGACATCATGGCGCGGGCCGCAGGGGTGGCGCTGCTCAAGGTGCAGGCCGGGCAGGGGCGTTACTATCCCTGCACCGGATTTCTGGTGGAAAGCCGGCTGTTGCTGACCAACTATCACTGCATCAAAGACCAGGCTGACTGTCAGGCAACCCGAATCACCTTCGGATACTGGCGTGATGAAAACGGCAAGCTTCTGGACGGCGAGACTTTCGCCTGCGGTCAATTCCTTGGCGGCGCCCATGCGCTCGATTTCGCGCTGGTCTCGGTCGCCGGTTTGGCGGACGGGCAAAGCAAGTGGCCTTGGCTGCCCTTGGCGGCCCTTGGCGGCCAATCGCTTGGCCGCAGCCAGCCCGCTCTATATTTTGCAACACCCGGGCGGCGCGGAGATGCAAATCTCCGGCCCGCTTTCCGCCTCGGGATCTGGCGGCCGGCAGACGGGGGCAACGGTCGGCTTTTCCTGCGGCGTGGTCCAGAGCCTGGTCGCCAAGGTTAAGAATTATCAGGACAACAGCAATTTTTCCTATGACTGCGCCACGCGCGCCGGTTCGTCAGGGTCGCCGGTTTTGGATCAGCGCAACTGTGTGGTCGGGCTGCACCACGGCGCGGGACTCGGCGGGGTCAATCTCGGCGTCTTGATGCAGGTTCTGCGGCCAAGACTGACCAACCGTCCCCTCGCCAGGCAATGCCAATAAGACATTATGATTCCATAGCCTTTCACCTGGCCCACCGGGGAATATCCTGGGATTTCATGCGGTATCCTTGCGCGCTGCGGTGCGCAGTGCTATAGACGCGCCTCTTGGCGCAAGAGCCTGCAAAATTAGGGGTTTTGCCGGAGAACAGTTGTTCGTGCGGGCGTGGCGGAATTGGTAGACGCGCTGGTTTTAGGTACCAGTGGGGAAACTCGTGGGGGTTCAAGTCCCTCCGCCCGCACCATGTTCTCCGGTCAGCCTGATTTCTGCGGGTTGCGCCGCACTGGAGTGGAAAAGAAGGGAACCCCGCCGCGTCGTGGGGGCGTTTCCAGGTTCTTTGCTGCTTCATGACATAGGGTTTAGAGCCGCTTTGTCTTCATGACTTCAGCCTCGCGCCTCGAGGAGAAGGAATGGAGGGTGGTGGGTTCTAGGTGATTTTCACGCAACTCCATCAAGAAGGCCTCGCTCTCAATGCAGGTAACAGAGACACTTTCCGAGGGCTTGAAGCGCGAATTTAAAGTCGTCATCAGCGCTGCAGACCTCGACGAAAAGATCAACGCGCGCCTCGACGAAGTCGGCAAAACCATCAAGATTCCCGGTTTTCGTCCCGGCAAGGTTCCGGCTGGACTGCTTAAGCAGCGCTTTGGTCAATCGGTTCTAGGCGAGGTTCTGGAAAGCTCGGTCAACAGCTCTTCCCAGCAGGCGTTGAGCGAACGCGACTTGAAGCCGGCCTTGCAGCCCAAGATCGAGATCACCTCGTTTGAAGAGGGCAAGGATCTCGAGTACTCCATGGCCATCGAAATTTTGCCAACCGTCAAGCCGATGGACTTTGCCACGGTCGAGCTGGAGCGGCTGACGGTCGAGGTTTCGGACACCGAAGTCGAAGAAGCGCTGACGCGGCTGGCCTCCCAGCAGAAATCCACCCAACCGCTGAAGCGCGCGCGCAAGTCCCGTGCGGGCGACGTTGTCGTGATCGACTTCGCCGGCACCGTCGATGGCACGGCGCATCCGGGAATGGATGCCGAAGATCATCATCTCGAACTGGGGTCGAACTCCTTTATTCCGGGCTTCGAAGAGCAGTTGGAAGGTCTGAACAAAGACGACGAAAAAGACGTGGTCGTGACCTTCCCCGAAGACTATGGCAATGAGAAGCTGGCCGGCCAGGAAGCCGTCTTCAAAATCAAAGTGAAAGATGTCCTCGAAGCGGTCCCGGCCACGATCGACGACGAACTGGCCAAATCCTTCGGCACCGAAGGGCTGGACGATCTAAAGTCCAAGCTGCGCGAGCAGTTGGGTCAGGAATATCAAGGTCTGACGCGCAACAAACTGAAGCGCGAACTGTTGGACATTCTGGCCGAGAAGCATGATTTCGACGTGCCGGCGGGCATGGTCGAGCTGGAATTTGACGCCATTTGGCAGCAGGTTGAAGCTGATCGCAAAGCCGGCAAGCTTGAAGGCGAAGACGCCGACAAGGACGAAGAGACCCTGAAAGCCGAGTTCCAGGAAATCGCGGTGCGTCGGGTGCGCCTTGGCCTGTTGCTTTCGCAGATCGGCGAAGCCAACAAGATCGAGGTGAGCCAGGACGAATTGAACCAGGCGCTGTTCCGCGAAGTGCAGAAGTATCCTGGGCAGGAGCAGCAGGTCTTCGAGGCCTATCAGAAAAACCCGCAGGCGCTGGCCAATCTGCGCGGCCCGATCTTCGAAGAGAAGGTCGTCGACTTTATTGTCGAGCAGGCCAAAATTAGCGAACGCAGCGTGACCGCGGATATTCTGCAGGCCGAATTGGAATCCGCCGAAACCGACGCGGA
>CAXBMB010000102.1:0-10937 GCA_963976695.1 uncultured Rhodovibrionaceae bacterium | reverse complement strand
AGTGGTTTTATCTGTCGCTATCGACCGGTTTCGTCGGCGCCGCTTGCCGCTTTGCGCGGCTTTTCCTGCCGGGCCGATTTTTCCGGTCAGTTCGGGCAGGTGAGAACCAGTCGGCGGGATTCCAACTGCAACAATTGCAGTTTGGTCGAGACCCCCCGGCCACCGGAAAATCCGCCGGTTTTGCCGCCGCCGGCCAGAATGCGGTGGCAGGGAATGATGATGGGAATGGGGTTGGCGCCACAGGCCCCGCCGACGGCCCGCGCCACCGATCCCAGTTCTTGCGCCAGATGGCCATAGGTTTTTGTGGTGCCGTAGGGAATGGCCAGCAGGGCGTCATAAACCCGGCGTTGAAAGACGGTTCCCGCCGGCGCCAGCGGCAGATCGAACAGTTCCAGTCGATCGGCGAAATAGGCGGCGAGCTGGCGCGCCGTCTCAGCCAACAGCGGCGTTGTCGCGCGGCAACTCGCGGCCAAGTCCCCCGGATCGGCCAGGTTGTCCTGATCGGTCGGGTTGTCCTGGTGGTTGACGGTGTTGCGGTCGATAAAGTCGAGGCCGATCAGGTGGCTGCCGTCGGCCCGCAGAGCAAGGGGTCCGACAGGCGAGGCGATGGTCAGGCGCGAGATGGCTAGCTCTGGCATTGCGCCAGCTCCGTCTTGAGTTGCTCGGGGGTCGACAAGGCGAGGGAACAGCGCTGGTTCTGGCAGACAAAAGCAAGCGCCTGGCCCTGTTCCACCGCCGCCTCGACCTTATCCGCCGCCGGATGGCCGCTGGGCAACGACTGCCCGGGCGCGACCTGCTGGAGAACCGCCGCGGGCAGGGAAAAACCGTCAACAACGCCGCGCAGCGCGGTCATGGCCGGCGATTCCCTGTCGCCGAGCAAAACGATTTGCAAGCCCTGCGCCAGGGTTTTGGCGGCGTAGAGCAGGCCGGTGAAGGCAACGGTGTGTTTTTGAATATCGCCGGAGAACGCCGAGATCACCGTTTCGGCGCGCTGGCGATGGATGTCGTCGCCGGTTTGATAGTAAAGCCGCGCCAGACAGTCGGCCGCGACGGCATTTCCCGAGGGCGTGGCGGTATCTTGGGCGGTTTTAGGCCGCAAGGGAAGGTGGGTCGTATCGTCGGCGGTCAGGAAAAACCCGCCGCCGCCATCGGCATCCCAATAGTCCTTTTGCAGGCAAGCCATCCAGCTGGCGGCCTGGGCCAGATAACGGCGGTCCAGGCTGGCTTCATACAGCGCCAGGGCGGCTTCGCTCATGAAAGCGTAGTCATCGACCGTGGCGTTGTGCTGGGCGCGGCCCCGACGCCAGGAGTGTTGCAGCCGCCCGTTCTTGGTTGCGTGGGTTTGAATAAAGGCAAAAGCGGTTTGCGCCGCATCCAGCCAGTCGGGACGGTCCAAGGCCCGCGCGGCATGGGTCAGGGCGGTGATCGTCAGACCGTTCCAGTCGGTCAGCACCTTGTCATCCCAGGCCGGCCGTTCGCGGGCGTCCCGGGCCGCCAACAGGCGGCGGCGGGCCTGGGCCAGCGCGGCTTCTTGCGCTGCGGCGCCAAGATTTGGCTGGCGCAACCGGTTGAGGATGGTTGTGCCTTCCCAATTTCCTTCTGGGGTTACGTCGTAATGCGTCTTGAACAGCCCGGCATCGGAACCGAGCAACGCGTCGATTTCAGCTTCCCGCCAGACATAAAACCGCCCTTCCTGGCCTTCGGAATCCGCATCGAGCGACGCGGCGAAGGCGCCGCAAGGGGTGCGGCCGTCGTGATCGAGGGCCTGCATTTCCCGCAACAGCCAATCGATGGTTTGCTCAATCCGTTGCTGGAACAGCGGCGTGGGGTTTTCTTGATGGACCCAGGTCAGCAGGTCGATCAGTTGGGCGTTGTCGTAAAGCATTTTTTCGAAGTGCGGGACGAGCCAGCGTTGATCGACGCAGTAGCGCGCAAAGCCGCCGCCCAAATGGTCGTAGATGCCGCCCTGGCAAAGTTGAGTGAGGGTGTGGATCACAAAGGGGCGGAGTAAAAAGGGATCCTTTCCGCCGCCCTGTCGCCAGAGGAATTTCAACAGCGGGATCTGCGGAAACTTTGGCGCACCCTTGCTGCCGCCCCATTTTCGATCAAGCAGCGGGATCAGCCGCTGGGTGACCGTTTCAATGGTTGTCGCGGTGACAACCTGCCCGGGGTTGGAGCGGGTGATTTGCGCCAAGCCATGGGAAAGGGCTTCGACGTTCTTGTTCACGTCGTCGGGCGCTTCTTGATAGGCCCGGGACAGTCCCAGCAGAACCTGGGGAAACCCCGGTCGATTGAAGCGCGGCTCGGGAGGAAAGTAGGTGCCGCCCCAAAAGGGCTTGCCGGTCGGAGTCAAGAACATGGTCAGCGGCCAACCGCCCTGTTCGCCCAGCAGGTTCAACGCGCCTTGATAGATCAAGTCGATGTCGGGCCGTTCCTCGCGGTCCACTTTGATGTTGATGAAGTGGTCGTTCATCAGTTTGGCGATCGCCTCCTGTTCGAAGGATTCATGCGCCATGACATGACACCAGTGGCAAGCGGCGTAGCCGACCGACAGCAAGATCGGCTTGTTTTCCGCTTGCGCGGCGGCGAAGGCCTTATCGCCCCAAGGAAACCAATGTACCGGGTTTTCCTTGTGCTGAAGCAGATAGGGGCTGGTTTCGCGCGCCAGGTGGTTTTCAAAAGTCATCGGGATCGGACCAGTCCTATGCGAGGGGAAGCGGTTCGGGCAGCCGGGCCACGCCGGTTGCGGTGTTAACGCTAAACAACAAGAATAGCATAAGGCAGAGATGAGGCGGCGCGCGAGAAAATCAAAGACTAAAGTCCGGCCAAGGCGATGGGGAGCTGTCGGTGACGCGGGGCAAGAGGCCATCGGTGATGGCGGGATGCCGTCTTGTCGTCACTGCTTTTTCCGTCGTTGGCGATTGCCGCCGGTTGCGCCGGGGTGAGGCGGGGGTGAGAAAGGTGACCGACATTTCGCCGTGCCGCCTCGCCGTGCGCTGTGGGTTCAATTCGCCTGCCGGACAAAAGCTGCTATATTTGCCGGTGACTCAACCATCCCTGTAAAAGTCGCGGGGGCGGCAAAGGGTGCGCTGGTGGCTGTTCATTGTTGGAAAGGATCTTTAGCGGTGAAGATTTCGATTGATATTGACTGTACCCCGGAAGAGGCGCGGCAGTTTCTTGGCCTGCCCGATGTCAAACCGCTGCAGGAAAGCCTGATGAAGGAGATTGAGCGGCGGATGTTGAGCAATCTGGAAACCATGGATCCGGAGAATTTGATGAAAACCTGGCTTCCGGCCTCGCTGGAGGGTTTTGAACAGATTCAAAAAATGTTCTGGAGCCAAATGGGACGAAAACCCAAGGATTGAGCGGGATTGCGCCTGGAAGGGGCGCAGTCGGCCGGTCGAACGGTCGGGGTTTTGCGGCGCCGTTAGGCGCGTGCCGGGTCATTGCTGTTGTGACCGGCCGCCAGGCGGCGTTGGGCCGGCTTTGGGCTGACAAATCGGGTCAAGCAGCCTAGAGTCGGCGCGGCGGGCGCGGACCAGTTTTTTGTGATGCCGGTTTTTACGGTCGGTTTTTACGGCCGGTTTTGTGATGGAGAAGATATGAACCACTTGGAATTTTTGCAGTCCCGCCATTCCATGCCGGTGCGCTTTTTGGGCGCGGGTCAGCCCTCGGCGGCGGAGCTGGAGCAGGTTTTTCAGGCCGCCATGTCGGCGCCGGATCACGGCGCTTTGCGGCCCTGGCGCTTTCTCACCCTGGATGCGCCCGCCATGGACAAATTGGGCGCGCTGTTTGTTGCCGGTCTGCTGGCGCGCGAGCCCGACGCCTCCGAAGAAACTCAGGAGATGGTGCGCGGCAAGGCCAAGCGCACGCCGCTGCTGATCGTCGCGGCGGCGGAGATTACCGAGGGCCATCCCAAGGTTCCGCCGATCGAACAGATCATATCCGCCGCCGCCGCGACCGAGCACGTGCTGCTGGCGCTGCACGCGCTGGGCTATGGGGCGATGCTGGTGACCGGACCCAATGCCTATGCGCCGGAGGTCAAGGCCGGCCTGGGCTTGGCCGCCAAGGACGCAATCATCGGATTTATCCTGGTCGGGTCGCGGGCGGGTGAAACGCGGGACAAAACGCGCCCCGCGGCGAAAGACTGCTATCGGGCCTGGCACGGCTAGCCGCCGCTCGACTTGGACAGCGGTGCCGGCGCTTTCATCCCGTGGTGAATTTCCGGTCGCTCGACCGATAGCGGGCGGCGTGACGGCTCAAACCCCATCACCGCGTCGGTTCAGCTGGACCGATCTAACTCCGCCAGGGCGCTCCGGAATTGCTTTTCGGCCTTGCGCGCGCGGGACCGGGGCGGGAAACTTTCCATCCCCCAGTTTTGGAGAAAGCGCCCCGGTGCCACCATGACCGACAGCAGCAAGACAGTTCCCCCGCAAGTCGACGAAGATCTGGATAACCGGGATCTGGATAACCGGGATCTGGATGCCCAGGGTCTCGATAACCAGGATTTCAACGACCAGGATTTCGGTAGTTGGCAAGCGCCGGGCGCGGAGGAGAGGGCGCAGCTTGGGGAGCTTGCGCGCACCATCGGCCCGACCGACAGCATCTTTGCGCTTTCCTCGGCGCCGGGGCGGGCCGGGGTGGCGGTGGTGCGGCTGTCGGGACCGGACGCGGGCGCGGTGCTGCGCCGGCTTTGCGGCGGAAAGCTTCCCGTGCCCCGCCGGGCGCAGTTGACCAAGCTCTGTGATCCGCTGGACGGCGCAGAGATCGATCAGGGGTTGGTGCTGTGGTTCCCCGCACCGCACAGCTTTACCGGTGAGGACTGCGCCGAGTTGCAGCTGCATGGCTCGCGCGCGGTGCTGGCAAGGCTCTTTGCCCTGCTGCCGCGGCTGGGACGTCTGAGGCCGGCCGAGCCCGGGGAGTTTACCCGTCGGGCGTTCGGCAATGGCCGGATGGACCTGACCGAGGTGGAGGGGCTGGCCGATCTGATTGACGCCGACACCGAGGCGCAACGGCAGCAGGCGCTGCGGCAGATGGAGGGCGCGCTCAGCCAGCAGATCACCACCTGGATGGCGCAATTGACGCAGGACCTGGCCTATCTGGAAGCCGCCATCGATTTTGCCGATGAGGAATTGCCGGAAGATCTATTGCAGCAGGCGCTGACGCGGCTGGCCGACCTGGCCGAGGAGATTTCCCGTCACGTCGTGCAATCGGCCATCGGCGAGCGGTTGCGCGACGGCATTCGGGTGGCGATTCTCGGTCCGCCCAACGCCGGAAAGTCCAGCCTGCTCAATCTGTTGGCGCGCCGCGACGCCGCCATTGTCTCGGAGACCGCCGGCACCACCCGCGACGTGATCGAGGTGCAGTTGGATCTGGGCGGCTATCCGGTGGTGCTGGCGGATACCGCCGGGTTGCGGGATCGCCGGCTGGACAATCTGGATCCGGTGGAGCGGGAGGGCATGCGGCGTACCTTGCAGCAGGTGGCTCGCGCCGATCTGAAGATCATACTGTTCGACGCCGGCGATTGGCCCGACCTGGACGGCGAAACGCTGTCGCTGATCGATGCCCGCAGCCTGGTTGTGCTCAGCAAGATCGATCGCCATGCCGCGCCCGCGGACCGGCAGCTGGCGGGACGCCCGATCTCCCTGCTGTCGCTGACCAGCGGCCAGGGCGTGGAGGCCTTCTTGGAGACGTTGCGGCGCGAGGTTGCCGCCCGCTATGACCTGGCGCGCGAAGCGCCGCTGTTCACCCGTGACCGGCATCGCCAAGCCTTGGCCGAGGTGGTGGCCCATTTGCACGACCTGCCGCAGGCGGTGGATATCGCCTTGATGGCTGAGTCGTTGCGCTTGGCGGTGCGGGCTTTGGGGCGAATTCTGGGCCAGGTGGATGTCGAGGATTTGCTCGACGTGATTTTCCGCGATTTTTGTATTGGCAAATAGCCGCCGGCGGCCGGGCAAGGCCTTCGCCGGGCTGTTTCACGTGAAACATTAACCGGGCGGACTTTTTCCCCACCGAGAGTGCCGACGGTTGTTTCACGTGAAACAGCCGCGGGAGTGATTTGATTTTGAACAGAAATTTTCCCGCGCCATCACTAGATTTGGACGTAAAGCGGGACCGCGCCACCAGGTAAGGGGCGGAGGCCCCTGTGGTCGTCCATTCGGTTGCCGCCGCCGGGCGACATGGGCAAGTTCGGGGCGGCGGCGCGGCCGGTCGGCAGGGTGGTGCGCTCGTCGGTGTGGCGGGCCGGCAGGGCGGCATTGTGCGGCTCCCGGCTTGACTTCCGGGCGTTCTCTTCGCATCTTCTGCCGATGCGGAAAATAGATCTCTCTCAAGGCTCCCGGGTGGATGTCATCGTGGTGGGCGGCGGCCATGCCGGGTGTGAAGCGGCGGCGGCGGCGGCGCGTCTCGGCGCCAAGACCCTGCTGGTCACCCACAGTTGGGAGACCGTCGGGGTGATGTCGTGCAATCCGGCCATCGGCGGACTGGGCAAGGGCCATTTGGTCCGGGAAATCGATGCGCTGGACGGCCTGATGGCGCGCGCCATTGACCAGGCCGGCATACAGTTCAGACTGCTCAACCGCTCCAAGGGTCCGGCGGTGCGCGGACCCCGGGCGCAGGCCGATCGCAAACTCTATCGCCAGGCGGTGCAGGCGCTGTTGGCCGCCCAGCCCAATCTGTTTTTATTGGCCGGCGAGGCGGCGGACCTGTTGCTGGACGATGCCGGGCGCTGCTGCGGCTTGGTCACGGCGGCCGGCGCGGAAGTTCGCACCGCCGCCGTGGTCTTGACCACCGGCACCTTTCTGCGCGGGGTGATCCACCGGGGCGAGACGCAGCAGGCGGCCGGGCGGGTCGGCGAGCCGCCGGCGGTGAAGCTGGCGCAGACGTTGCAGCGCTTCAACCTCAAGCTGGGACGGTTGAAAACCGGAACCCCGGCCCGTCTGCACCGTGAGTCAATCGACTTTTCCCAGTTGCAGACCCAGCCCGGGGATAACCCGCCCGAGCCCTTTTCCGATTTAACCGCGACGATTACCGTGCCGCAGGTTGACTGTCATATCACCCACACCAATCCGGCGGTGCATCAGGTGATTCAGGACAATCTGCACCGGGCGCCGATGTACAGCGGGCAGATCGAGTCCAGCGGGCCGCGCTATTGCCCCTCAATCGAAGACAAGGTGGTGCGGTTTGCCGCGCGCGAGCGGCACCAGATCTTCCTCGAGCCGGAAGGCCTGGATGATCCGACCATCTATCCCAATGGCATCTCCACCTCCTTGCCGGCCGAGGTTCAGCTGGCCTTTTTGCGGAAAATTCAAGGCCTGGAGAAGGTCAAGGTACTGCAGCCGGGCTATGCCATCGAATATGACTACGTCGATCCCCGGGAACTGGGGCGGGACCTGCAGGTGCGGAAGGTGCCCGGACTCTATTTGGCCGGCCAGATCAATGGCACCACCGGCTACGAGGAGGCGGCGGCGCAGGGTCTGATGGCCGGGCTGAATGCCGCCTGGTCGGCGGGCGGCGGCGCGGCGCGCCCCGGTGGGGTGACGGGGGCCGGAACCGAGCTGCTCTGGCTGGACCGCGCCCAGGCCTATATCGGGGTGATGATCGACGACCTGGTGACCCGGGGGGTGACCGAACCCTATCGGATGTTCACCAGTCGGGCGGAATATCGGCTGCGGCTGCGCGCCGACAACGCCGACCAACGGCTGACCGCGCTGGGCTGGTCCTGGGGGGCGGTGGGCGCGGCCCGCAAGCAGGCGTTCGACCGCAAGCAGGCGGCGTTGCGCCAGGGCGCGGCGTTGGCGCGCAGCCTGTCGGCGACGCCCGATGAGCTTAATCGCCAGGGCTTTAAGATCAATCGCGACGGTCAGCGCCGCGACATCTATGACCTGCTGGCCCGGCCGGACATCAGCTGGAGCCAATTGGCGGCGGTCTGGCCGGAGCTGGCCGCGCTGCCGGCGGCGGTGATTGCCAACATCGAGACCGACGCGCGCTATGCCAGCTATCTGGAGCGGCAAGACGCCGACATCGCCGCCTTTCGCAAGGACGAGGACCTGCTGTTGCCCAAGGACCTGGACTTCGACGCCATTGCCTCGCTGTCCAACGAGGCGCGGCAGAAGTTGACGGCGGCCCGGCCCGCGACCTTGGCGGCGGCGGGCCGCATACCGGGGGTGACGCCGGCGGCGCTGTTGGCGTTGCTGCGCTACGTCAAGCGCCAGGGAAGCCACCGCGCCGCGTAATCTGGCGCTAACGGGCGGTGGACCCTTTTTTCGCGCCCGGTGAAAACGGCCATGGCCGGGGTGGGCCCCGGCCGAGTTGGCAGGTGTTTTTGTTTTTGGGGAGAGGCCCTGGGCTATGCGCGCTTTTGGACCGGAAGAATTTCAAGCGGCGACCGCTGTTTCACGTGAAACATTGGATAAGCTGCGGCTGTATGATGCGCTGCTGCTCAAATGGAGCCGGGTGATCAATCTTATCGGCCCGGACACGCGGAAGGCCACATGGCAGCGGCACTTTCTTGATTCGGCGCAGCTGTTGTCGCTTTTTCCCGCCCCGATGGACGCGATCCCGCGGCGGGTGGCCGATTTGGGCAGCGGGGCGGGCTTTCCCGGCCTGGTGCTGGCGTTAATGGGGGTTGGCGAAGTCCATCTGATTGAATCCGACCAGAAAAAAATCGCCTTTTTGCGGGAAGTGGCGCGCCAGACCGAGGCGCCGGTGGTATTGCACGCCCAGCGCATTGAACAGCTTACCGATCTGACGGTGGATGTGGTGACCGCCCGCGCCCTGGCGCCGTTGGATCGGCTGATCGGTTATGCCCGTCCGCTGTTGAAAAGCGGCGGCGTCTGCCTCTTTTTGAAGGGCCGAACGGTTGATCAAGAATTGACCCAATTGCAAAAAGCGGAGACAATGACCATCCAACGCTTTGAGAGCCGCTCCGATCCTGAGGGGGCGCTTCTAAGGATAGGGGGTCTCGAATAGCTATGCTACAAGTTGTTGACGGCACCACGGCGTCATCGCCACTTCCGCAGATCATTGCCATCGCCAACCAAAAAGGCGGCGTGGGAAAAACCACCACAACCATTAATCTGGCCACTGCCTTGGCGGCTTGCGCCAAGAAGGTGCTGGTGGTTGATTTGGATCCACAGGGCAACGCCTCCACCGGATTGGGCCTGGATCAGCGTGATCGCGCCAAGGACATGTATCAATGTCTGCTGGGCGGGCTGCCGTTCGACGCCTGCGTTGTCGATACCGCGGTCCCCAACATGCAGGTGTTGCCGGCCTCGATGGACCTTTCCGGCGCGGAGCTGGAGCTGGTCAACCTGCCGCATCGAGAAGAGCGCCTAAAAAGGGCGATGGCCCAATCCGAGCGCCAGTGGGACTATATTCTGATTGACTGTCCGCCGGCGCTCGGCCTGTTGACACTCAATGCGCTGGTGGCCGCCGACGCGGTGTTGGTGCCGCTGCAGACCGAGTTCTACGCCCTGGAAGGCCTGAGCCATCTGCTGCGCACCATCGATCGGGTGAAGCGCTCGTTGAATTCTCAGCTAAAGCTACAAGGTGTTGTGTTGACCATGTTCGATCGTCGCAACAACTTGTGCGAAATGGTGGCCGCCGATGTGCGCTCTTACCTGGGCACCCGGGTCTATAAAACCGTCATACCGCGCAATGTCCGGGTCTCGGAAGCGCCGTCGCATGGCAAGCCGGTTCTGCTCTACGACCTGAGTTGCGCCGGCTCGCAAGCCTACATTCATCTGGCGCGCGAAGTGCTGAACCAAGACAAGGACCGGGTGGTTCTGGCGTCTTAATCCGAATAGCGCGCCGCCAACCGCCGCAATCGGCGCGGGGGGAATCCCGGCGCGTCATAGCCATAAGCCGGATGGGAGCCGCGCCGGCCCGGCGGCGAAGAAGTTCACCAGACGTTCACTCGTCGCCCGGCGCGTCGCCGGGCGTCAGCAAGCCAGCCAAAGAGATCTTACATGAGCGACAACAATCAGCAGAAGAAAAGCAATCTGGGGCGGGGACTGGCAGCGCTTTTGGGCGATGAGGAAGAGGGCTATGCCGACCTGGACCGGATCCGGTCGTTCAAGGAAGTGCCGATCGAACATCTGCACCCCAGCCGCATCCAGCCCCGGCAGAACTTTGACGAGCAGGCCCTGGTCGACCTGGCCAATTCGATCCGCGAGCGGGGCCTAATTCAGCCGATCCTGGTGCGTCGCCATCCGGATATTTCGGCCGAGTACGAGATCGTCGCTGGTGAGCGACGGTGGCGCGCCGCCCAGCGGGCGCAGCTGCACGAAGTGGCGATCATTCTGCGGGATCTGGATGATGGCGAGGCGCTGGAGCTGGCGCTGGTCGAGAATGTCCAACGGCAGGATCTCAATGCGGTCGAAGAGGCCGAGGGTTACAAGCGGCTGATTGATGAATACGGCCACTCCCAGGAGGAACTGGGTAAGATTATCGGGAAATCGCGACCGCACATCGCCAACACCCTACGGCTGCTGAACCTGACCGCGCCGCTCAAGGCGCTGGTGCAACGCGGCGCGCTGTCGGCCGGTCACGGCCGCGCCCTGCTGGCGGCGGAAAACCCCGACGAGCTGGCGCAGCAGATCATCAAGAAGGGCCTGTCGGTTCGCGAAGCCGAGCGCTTGGCGGCCAAGTCCAAACCCAAGGGCGTCGATCCGGCGTCGGATGGCGCGCCGGATCTGGCGGCCCGCCGAAAGTCGGTCGGCAAGGCGCAGGAAAAGGATCCCGATACCCAGGCGTTGGAGCGTGACCTCTCCGGGCTTTTGGGCCTGCGGGTGACCATCGAGATCAAGGGCGAGGGCGGCGACCTGACCATTCACTACAAAACCCTCGAGCAGCTTGATGACGTGCTGCATCGCCTGAATAAGGGTTCCAGCTCGGACAGGGGCTGAGCCGCGGCGGCCCGCGACCGTCGATTTGGC
>CAXBMB010000101.1:0-11145 GCA_963976695.1 uncultured Rhodovibrionaceae bacterium | reverse complement strand
ACAGGTTGTAGGTAGGGGGGCATCCGAGGCGCGTGCGCCTCGGCCTCATTGAAGCCTGATCCCGCTGGTTGCTGATCACCAGGTTAAGGAGGGCATCCGAGGCGCGTGCGCCTCGGCCTCATTGAAGCGCAGCGGCTGGAAAACAGGCGGCGGAAAGCGCCAAACGGCATCCGAGGCGCGTGCGCCTCGGCCTCATTGAAGCTGCTGCAACCTACTACGCCACCACTATACCGCCGGCCGTGGCATCCGAGGCGCGTGCGCCTCGGCCTCATTGAAGCACACATATCGGTGTTGCTCACGGTGTTTTTCCTCACGGCATCCGAGGCGCGTGCGCCTCGGCCTCATTGAAGCGGATGTGGGTTCGTCGGTCATCACAGTTTTCCCTCTGCATCCGAGGCGCGTGCGCCTCGGCCTCATTGAAGCGCGTGACCCAAAGCTCGGCGATACGGAGCCATCAGATGCATCCGAGGCGCGTGCGCCTCGGCCTCATTGAAGCACGAGCAATCTGTCGCCCGTATGTACTCCAAGATGGAGCATCCGAGGCGCGTGCGCCTCGGCCTCATTGAAGCGGCGAGCAAGTCGAAATGCGCCCCACCGTTGGGGCTCGGCATCCGAGGCGCGTGCGCCTCGGCCTCATTGAAGCGGCTGGTGGGCCGATACCTATGCCATCAACGATGACGGCATCCGAGGCGCGTGCGCCTCGGCCTCATTGAAGCAAAAACAGGTGCGGGCCAAACTGGAAAGCGAGTACACGCATCCGAGGCGCGTGCGCCTCGGCCTCATTGAAGCCGGCAACGGCACAGTCGGCACCCATGTGTTCGGCTATGGCATCCGAGGCGCGTGCGCCTCGGCCTCATTGAAGCATCTCAACGGCCTAACGGTCAAACGTATCTCTTCGACGGCATCCGAGGCGCGTGCGCCTCGGCCTCATTGAAGCCTTTATCTGGCCGCAGATCGATATCCACCCCGCGGGCGGGCATCCGAGGCGCGTGCGCCTCGGCCTCATTGAAGCGACAGTTTAGCGGACACCCCTGCGTCCAAAGTGGGTCAGCATCCGAGGCGCGTGCGCCTCGGCCTCATTGAAGCAGGGTTGACGCACAACGGGTTGCCGCAGTGCGCAGAAGCATCCGAGGCGCGTGCGCCTCGGCCTCATTGAAGCATCTGCGACACTGTTGATGCCGAAACCCCGAAGCGTAGGGCATCCGAGGCGCGTGCGCCTCGGCCTCATTGAAGCTCGGGGCTTGCGGTTGGGTTGGGCGCAAAAAATCCATGCATCCGAGGCGCGTGCGCCTCGGCCTCATTGAAGCAGTTCGTCGATTGTCGTCACAATCAGCCCTCTACCAGGCATCCGAGGCGCGTGCGCCTCGGCCTCATTGAAGCCCAAACCATGGTTAGGACATTGGGCCTCACGACTACGCATCCGAGGCGCGTGCGCCTCGGCCTCATTGAAGCAGTTCGTCGATTGTCGTCACAATCAGCCCTCTACCAGGCATCCGAGGCGCGTGCGCCTCGGCCTCATTGAAGCCCAAACCATGGTTAGGACATTGGGCCTCACGACTACGCATCCGAGGCGCGTGCGCCTCGGCCTCATTGAAGCGCCCTTGGGCTTCTGGTGGATCTACTGGGGTATCAACAGGCATCCGAGGCGCGACGCCTGCGCGCCCCCTTTTCGCTGCGCCGGGACTGTGCTACCAAGCGCCTCGCAAGGTTGACGGGCCCCGTAGCTCAGCTGGATAGAGCACAAGATTCCTAATCTTGGGGCCACTGGTTCGAATCCAGTCGGGGTCACCAACCTTGTCAATGATTTAGCCGATTTTGTTCCGCATTGATTTTGAATTTGGTTCCAGTTTTGGTTCCATTAAGACGTCCTTGACGTTGCGCCAGAAAACCTTCGGCGAGCAAGCTGCGGTTTTCCTGAGGTTAGTCGCGCCGCTTCTCCCGGGTATTCCGCCGCTAGAAAGTGATCACCAGCTTGCCGAAATGGCCGGCCGCGCGCAGGGCGTGGAAGGCGTCGCGGGCCTTGTCGAAGACGAAGGTCTTGTCGATCACCGGATGGAGCTGGCTGGCGCTCAGCGCCCGATTCATCTCGGTGAACATCTGGCGATTGCCGACATAGACGCCTTGCAGCTTGATCGACTTGCGCATCACCGAAGTCGGGTCGATGACGCCGCCCGACAGAATGCCGATCAAGGAGATGGTGCCGCCCACCTTGACCGCGTCAATCGACTTTTCCAAGGTGCCGCCGCCGCCGGTTTCCAGCACGATATCCACTCCCAGGCCGTCGGTGAGCGCCTTGACCGTCGCTTGCCAATCCGGATCCCTGCGGTAGTTGATGGTTTTCCAGGCGCCCAGCTGCTCGGCCCGCGCCAGCTTTTCGTCGCTCGATGACAGGATGATCGCCTGGGCGCCCATCATCGCCGCCAGTTGCAAGCCGAAAATCGACACCCCGCCGGTCCCGATCAAAAGCACCCGGCTGCCGGCGCGCAGGCCGCCTTGCTCGACCAGGCAGTTCCAAGCGGTCAACCCGGCGCAGGGCAAGGTGGCGGCCTCCGGATAGGACAGGTGTTGGGGCACCGGCACCACGCCGGCGCTGCTGAACAGCACTTCCTCGGCCAGCACCCCGTCGCAGGCGCCGCCCAGGGCGGTGGCCATGGCCTGGGCTGAAATTGGTCCCGCCGGCCAATCGCGGAAAAAACAACCGACCACCCGGTCGCCGATTTTCTGCGCCGAAACCCCGGCGCCCAAGGCCACCACCTCGCCCGCGCCGTCGGAGTTGGGGACACGCGGATAGGCGAAGCCGCGCCCGACCGGGGCTTCGACGGTGGAGAGATCGCGGTAATTGAGCGCGCTGGCCTTCATCCGCACCAGGATCTCGCCCGGACCCGGCTGGGGGCTGGGGCGCTCGACCAGCGCCAGCGCGTCGATGCCGCCGTCGGATTGAATTTGATAGGCCCGCATGGTCTGGTCTCCCGATGGAAAAATGAAGGGGGTGGTGGCGCGGCAGCTTAAAGATCCCAGCGCCCGCGACCAGGGCTTGCCGGTCGCAGCACCTTTTCCCCGGTAAGTCCTCCCGGCAAGTTCTCCTAGGGGGGGGAGGAGCCGCTGCCCAACAGCGTCGCGCCCTCGCAAGGGGGCGCCGCCTGGATTTTTCACCGGCCGGTCACTGCTTGCGACCCATAGCAGGTTTCCCATAGCAGGTTTCCCATAGTAGATTTCCCATAGTAGGTTTCGTCGGCAAAGAAAAATTGATCGCGCCGTGAGCGGCGCTGCGTGGACTTTTGGATTGGCGGCCACCTATAGTTGGCGCAGATAACGAATCGGGGCGGCGGAATGGGGATCATCGGAAAAGACCCGAACTCTGTTGCGGGACGCTGCTGCCGGACTCGGTTGCCGGCTCTTGCGCGCGCCAGGCCTGTCACGCCGACTGTGTCGCGATTGCTACCTTGTTGCAGCGCGCTCCCGCGCCGCCACGCCCGCGCCGTGAACAGGGCGGGCTCGATCGGAAAACCAGGCGCGACAGAAAGCGCGTTCAGTAGCGAAAGGCTGATTTATGCCCAAGCCGACCACGGAAATCAGCAGCAGCTCGGTTGCTTTTAGCGGCATCAACTCAGTCGATGCCCTGCTTGAAGGTGACAAGTGGGGCGGCGCGCTGGGAACCGCCCCCACCATCACCTACAGCTTTCCCAACAACAATTCCACCTTCGACACCTCCATCTTCACCGGCTATGGCCCCAGCGGCGGCGATGGCGAGCCCTGGGCCGCCGGCTATAGCGGTCTAAATGCGAGCCAGAAAGCTGACGCGGCGCAGGCGTTGTCGGCCTGGGCCGAGGTGGCGGACATTGATTTTGTCGCCTCGACGGACAGCGCCAACAAGGTGGGAACCATTCGCTTCGCCTATTCCGGGGCGGTGGGCGACGCCGGCGCGGCGGCCTGGGCCTACCTGCCGATTTCCGTGCCGGTCGGCGGCGATATCTGGCTGTCGCCCAGTGAGGCGACCAACGACGATCTGTCGCCCGGCGGCTACGGCTTTGAAACGCTGTTGCACGAGATCGGTCATGCCCTGGGCCTGAAGCATTCCTTTGACAACGGTGGCAGCGGAAGCGTGCTGCCGACGGCGACCGACTCCATTCAGTACACGGTGATGGCCTACAACGAGCATCCCAATCTGGATGCCTCGGCCAGTTCGCCGCTGCTCTATGATATTCAGGCGATCCAGTATCTCTATGGCGCCAACGACAGCACCCGCAGCGGCGACAGCACCTATACCTTCGGCGATGGCGAGCACCGCGCGATTTGGGACGCCGGCGGCACGGATCTGTTCGATCTTTCCAACTTTACCGACGGGGTGACGGTGGAGTTGACAGCGGGGGCCTTCAGCTCGATCGGTGACGATGTCTTTTCCGGCGCGGCGCAGGACAACATCGCCATCGCCTACGATGTGGTTATCGAAAACGCCATCGGCGGCGGCGGCGCGGATTTCCTGCGCGGCAACGACGTGGCCAACAGTCTGTTCGGCGGTGACGGCGGCGACTCCCTGCTGGGGGGCAACGGCAGCGACTCCCTGCTGGGGGGCAACGGCAGCGACTCCCTGCTGGGAGGCAACGGCGACGACTTTGTTCAAGGCAACGCCGGCAGCGACTATTCCCAGGGCAACGCGGGCAACGACACGGTGCGCGGCGGCGCCGACGGCGATACGGTGCGCGGCGGTCAGGGCAACGATTTCGTCAAGGGGGACAAGGGCGCGGACCTGGTTCAGGGCGACAAGGGCGACGACTTCGTGCGCGGCGGCAAGGAAAACGACACGGTGCGCGGCGGCCAGAACAGCGACACGGTGTTCGGTGATCTCGGCGACGACGTGCTTTTCGGCGACAAGGGCGACGACACCCTGTATGGCGGCGACGGCGCGGATCTTTTTGTCTTTCGCGCGGGCGATGGCCTGGACCGGATCAAGGACTTCGACCCGGCCGCCGGCGACCTGCTGGAGATCCGCAGCGGATACGCCAGCAGTGAAGCGGACGGCAGCGTCACCCTCAGTCTTGATGATGGCGGGCTGGTGGTTTTGGAGACGATCAGCGGATTCAGCGACGACTGGGTGGTTTGAGCCGTGCCGGCGCTGCTTGTCAGCCGACGAGGCTTGGCCGTCTATGAGCGCGGACCCCGCCCTTTGCCGCGCCTTACTTTCGAAAGATCAGCGAAAGGTTGTTGGTTGGCATGGGAATCACCTCCGCCAGCTCGAAGCCCCGGCGCTTCGCCTCGGCGGCGACGCTTTCCATCTCCCGAACCCCCCAGGCCGAATTCCGCCGCCGCAGGCTTTGATCGAAGGCGGCGTTGCTCGGCGCGCTGTGCCTGCCGCCCTGCTTGTAGGGGCCGTAGAGAAACAGCGGCGCGCCCTTCGGCAGCAACTGGGCGGCGCCGCGAAACAGTCCCTCGGTCACCTCCCAGGGCGCGATGTGCAACAAATTGACGCAGACCAGCGCGTCGGCCGCGCGCAGCGGCCAGGTCGCGGCGGTGCAATCCAACGGCACGACCGGCGCTAAATTGGCCAGGCCGGCCTCGGCCCGATAGGCGTCGATGCTGGCCCGTCGGTCGGCGGTTATCTCGCTGGGTTGCCAGGTCAACCCGGGCAGGGCGGCGGCGAAAAATATCGCGTGTTCACCTGTTCCACTGGCGATTTCAAGGACTTTGCCCTGCCTTGGAAGGACGGTCTCGAGAACGGTGAGAATGGCCTGGCGATTGCGCTGTGCGGCCGGGGCGGTCTGCTTGTCGGATGGGGGTGGGTTCATTGATTCGTCCTCTAACATGTTTTAGGTGAAGAAATACCAAGCTGGCGGGGAAATAAAAACCGTACTTTGGCTGGGGTTGAACCAACCGGGGTGCGGTGATAGGCAAGCGCGATGATTGATCGTATCAAAGCTTTCTTTTCCGATGCGGGAAAGGAGTCCCTGTCGAAAGGGGACCAAGACCAGGTCGCGGCGGCGGCCTTGCTGGTGACGGCTGCCCGCTTGGATAGCAATTTCGCCGAGGCGGAAAGACGGCGCATCGAACAGTTGGTGGCCGAACGCTTCGGTTTGAACGCGACGGAAACAGCCGAGCTTATTGCGATGGCGGAAACCGAAGCGGCGCAGAGCAGCCAGCTTTTCGGGTTCACCCGGGTGATCATGGCGAAGTTCGACAGCGCGCAACGGCTTGAACTGTTGGCGATGCTGTGGGAGGTGATCTATGCGGACGGCCGTGTTGATGATCTGGAAGCGGCCTTGATGCGCCGACTCGTCGGCCTGTTGGGGGTCAGCGACCGTGACAGCGGGGAGGCGCGCAAACGCGCCCGAAGGAAAATGGGGCTCGCGGACTAGCGGTCAGGCAAAGCCGGCCGGCGGGCAAGAGCGTCAACAAAGACAACCAGCGGGTGGGTGGATGAGGGCCGCCGGTCCGTCGGAAACAGAGCTGTGCCAAACAAACCTGTCCCCGCAAGCGGTGTGCTGCGTCACCCGTGCCGGGAACAGGGTAGCCAACAACAAATACCGGGGCTGGGCGAAACCGTCCCCAAAAGGTGATTCTGGAGAGTGTTAAGATGACCTATATCGTCAACGACGCCTGCATCAAGTGCAAGTACACCGACTGCGTCGAGGTCTGCCCGGTCGATTGCTTCTACGAAGGCGAAAACATGCTGGTGATCCACCCGGACGAGTGCATCGACTGCGGGGTCTGTGAACCAGAATGCCCGGTCGAGGCAATTTTGCCCGATAGCGATCCCGGCGCCGATGCCTGGCTGGAGTTGAACAAGACCTATTCGGAAACCTGGCCCAACATCAATCGCCAGATTGATCCCATGCCGGGCGCCGAGGAGGCCAAGGACGAAGCGAACAAGTTTGAGAAATACTTCAGCGAGAAGCCCGGCCAAGGCTCGTAAAGTCGGATCACTCTGAACGGGATCACTTGATGGTTTCGTTCAGAGCGGCCGCCTCACGCTGTGTCGCCCGCCGGCCCAATCAGACCCCGGTGATCTAGCGGCGCGGTGCGGGCCTGGTCTTCAAAGCAGGGCGCGTGACCGCCCGCGGTCCGTCGACCTGCCACCGGTTTGAGACGCCGCGCGACCGCCTATCCCGCGGCGCGGATTGTCCGAAAAAAATGCCCCGCGACCCAGTGTTGCGGGGCTGTTTTTCTTTGACTTGTTCGCGCCGTTGTGCAGCGCACACTTTTGTAGTATAGTCGCAAAAGTTAAGTATGGACGGGCGACCTCCATACTTGGCAGGCGGAGGATGCCTAAGTTTATTACTCGGCACAAGGAATAGAGGAAAAGGTCACACGGGTTCGGATTTCCTAGAGAAATCGAACACCGGAGGGCTTTTTGTTCTCTCGATTTTGGCTCACACCCAGCGGTTTGCTGTTGCCGGACGCGATCAATCGCTGTCGGACAAGCCCTGTTCCCTCCGGGGAGGCGGCCTGCGGGTTGTGGGGCGTGGAATCGGGCCTGATCGCTGTGCCGTGTGGATGAGCTTGACCGCGAAAGCGCGGGACGGGGTGTGCCTCAAAGAGTGTCCAAGGTGAGTCCGGCAGCAAGCCGTTGGTCTCGTGTGGGACAGATGCTGGTGGCGCGATCTCTTCTCTGCTCCGTTTTCTTGCCAGCCGACCGACTGTTGTGCAAGTCCTGTTCAACCCGTCGGCGTGCAAGAAGAGCCGCGCGGGCTCGAGTGGCGCCAGGCAATATTGGAGTGTTGACCTACCCATGGCTAAGAAGTTGGAATTCGCTGAAGGTGACTACGTTGTTTATCCAACCCACGGCGTGGGTCGGATCACAGGAATTGAAGAACAAGAAATTTCCGGCCTGTCGATCGAACTGATCACCATCAAGTTCGATGCTGATCGCATGACGCTGCGCGTGCCGGTTGCCAAGGCCGCCAATTCCGGCCTGCGCCGACTTTCTTCGCGCAAGATGATGGATTCGGCGCTGACCACGTTGAAAGGCCGCAGCCGGGCCAAGCGCACCATGTGGAGCCGCCGGGCGCAGGAGTATGAGGCAAAGATTAACTCTGGCGATCCGGTTTCCATCGCTGAGGTGGTCCGGGATCTGCATCGCGGCGACGATCAGCCGGAGCAGTCCTACAGCGAACGGCAGATGTATCAAGCCGCGCTGGATCGCCTGGCCCGCGAATTGGCGGCGCTGGAGCGGATTGAAGAGGCGGAAGCCACCGAAAAGCTGGAGAAGCTGCTCAAGGCCGCTTAGTATATCCCCACCCGATGTCTTTCGGGTGGGTCGTCACGCCGACGCCCGTCGTGGAGCAGAACCCCGTTGTTTTGGCGGGATTGTCTCCCGGCTCCGCGTCGGCGTTGTTGATTCCAGCTTGCTGATCTCACCTTGCTGATCTCACCTTGTTGATCCTGCGTTATTGATTCCGCCGCGTTGCTTCCCGTGCTATTTAATCCGCCGCCATGCTCCAGGGACCAGTCCATTCGCCGTCATGTCAGAACGAAAGATTTTTGCGCAATTACCACCCGGCCGTCGTGTCTGGGCGGTGGCTTCGATTCATGGGGAGGTTGCGCGCCTCGCGAAACTGCACGCGCTCCTCTGGACCAAGGTGGCGCCCGGCGACCGGCTGGTTTATCTGGGCAACGTGCTGGGCCATGGGCCCGATGTGGCCGGCACCGTTGACGAATTGCTGTCCTTCCGTCGGGCCTTTATGGCGATGGCGCCGGATGAACGGCACCATGTGGCGATCCTGCGCGGCAGCCAGGAAGAGATGTGGCACAAGCTGCTGCAGTTGCAGTTCGCCACCGATCCCCGGGGTGTGCTGAACTGGATGCTGGACAACGGCCTGGCCGCGACGCTGACCGCCTACGGCTCCTCGGCCAAGGACGCCGTCAGCCAGGCCTCTTCCGGTGCGGTTGGTCTCACCCGCTGGACCCAGTCGCTGCGCAAGTCGATCCAGGCCCGCCGCGGCCACTATGATTTTTTCGGCGCCATTCGGCGGGCGGCCTTCATGGACGAGGGCAAGGTGCTTTTCGTCAACGCCGGCCTGGACCCGACGCGGCCGTTGGACAACCAGAAGGATTCCTTCTGGTGGAACAGCGGGTCCTTTTCACGGATTTCCGAGCCCTTTGGCCCCTATCAGCGGATTGTTCGCGGGGCCGACCCCAGCCGGCCGGGCCTGCGCGAAACCGCCGTGACCGTCACCCTGGATAACGGCTGCGGCTTTGGCGGCTCTTTGCTGGCCGGCTGTTTTTCCCCCGACGGCGTGCTGCTGGAGTGCCTGGAGGCCTGAGCCACCCTCCTGTCGCCCCCCCCGGCCTCTATTCCTCGCGCTCCAGCAGCAGGACCTCGGTGGCCTCCGCGCGGCCGCGCAGCTGCCGGCGACCCTTTGACTGAAGGTGGAAGTTGGGCGGAAGCGCCGCGGCGGTTTCCGCCGACACCAGCACCACCACATCGTCGGTCAGGAACTCGTTGCCCAGCGCCTCCAGCCGCTGGGCGGTGTTGACCGTGTCGCCCACCAAGGTGTAGTTGACCCGCCCCGGCGCGCCGATGTTGCCGACAATGGCCATGCCGCTGTGGATACCGATGCGGAGCCGAATGGCGGCCAGCCCGCGGGCCTTGCGCTGCTGATTTTCGGCGCAGAGCGCCCGGGACATCTGCAACGCTGCCCGACAGGCGCGTTGCGCATGGTCCTCCTGCCGGGTCGGCGCCCCCCAGAAGGCCATGATGGAATCGCCGATGTATTTGTCGATCGCGCCGTCTTCCGCGTCGATACAGCGGCCCAGGATGGCGAAGTGGTCATTGAGAAAGGCGGCCGTTTGGTCCGGTGACAGCCGCTCGGAAAGCGAGGTGAAGCCCACCACGTCGGTGAACAGCACGGTGATGTTGCGGGCCTCCGACTCGAAGGCGTCGGTGCCGCGCCGGAGCAGGCGGCTGACCAGGGCGCGCGGCACATAGGTTTCAAACAGCTTCAGGCCATCGAGCATGGCGTTGTAAGCCCCGGCGGCATCGTTGAGTTCGCGCAGCCAGGATCCCTTGAGCCGGGGCGCGTCCTTGAAGTCCAGGTCGCGGATGGCATTGGACGCGGCGGCCAGGCGCTGGGCCGGGCGGGCGATGGCGCGGCCGACGATCAACGCCACGATGACCGCCAGCAGCACGATTACCAACACCGTCGAGGCCGCCCACACCAGTCGTTTATAGGGCAGGGCGACCAGTTCCCCCGGCATGTGCACGCCGATGATCCAGGGTTCGTCGCTCCAGCCGAAGATTTCCTTGAAGATGAAAATCTGATCGTCACCGCCATAGGGCACCCTTTGGGCGCGCAAATCCGTGCCGTCGAGAATGCTGAGGCCCTCGGCCTGGGCGCTCCAAATCAGCGGCAGCACGGGATCGCCCAACTGGGTGATCTCCGGCAAGGGGGCTTCGGTCGAAAGGCCGGAGATTTGCGAGGTGCCGCCGGCGAGATTGGGATGGGCGATCACCCGGTTGCGGCCGTAGAGCACGAAGGTCGTCATGCCGTAGGATTCGGAAAGCTCGGCGACAAACTCGGAAAGCTCCCTGATGGTGATAATCGCGCCGACAACGCCGTCAATCTTCCGGGGGTCGCTCTCGCCGCTGCCGGCCTTGAAAAAGGGCGCGGCGACGCCGATCCCGGCCTGTTGCAGAAAGCCGATCCAGGTTATCCAGCGCTTTTCCGATTCGCGCTGCTGATTGCTCTGAATCAGCTCGCTGATCCTTGTGGCGTCGTCGTCTTCCGTCCAGGGGGAAAAGGCGTAGATCAGATCATTTTTCTCCCGCGCCACCCGCACGGAATTGCCCTGCCGAAAAAAGGTCGCCAGCGCCTTGACTTGCGGCACGCCGGCCAGCGATCCGGACATCAGGTTGGCCAGCGCGTCGGCGTCCTCGAACAGGCGTTCGTTCTGGTTCAGCTGCTGGGCCAGGAAATTGACCTGCAACTGGCCGCTTTGCATCTGGGAATCAATCAGGGACTCGATGGTCTCCACGGTGTTTTCGGCATAGGCGGCCATAAACTCGGTGGTGTTCTTCTGCGCCGCCGTCAGGGTAACGATGCCGACCGCCGACAAGGAAATCAGCAAAAACAGCGCCAGGCCCAGGGTGAGAACCGTGGCGATGCTCGGTCGCCACCGCTGTTTTTCAGCCGGCGCGCGGGTTTGCTCCCG
>CAXBMB010000100.1:0-12226 GCA_963976695.1 uncultured Rhodovibrionaceae bacterium | reverse complement strand
CAAGTCGCCATTGAGTAAGTCGTCGTCGAGCAAGTCGTTGTCGAGTCCGGCGCCACACCGACCACAGACTAAAGATCGCGGGACGCCCGGGCCGGTTTGCCGCTCAGCGAAGCCGGGCCGGTCAGCGGGGCTTCCGACTGCAACGCCATGGGGTCGTTGGACAGCGCCCGGTCCCGCAGGTGCCCGGAAATGTTGAACTCGACCTTCTTGAAGACCCAGAGAATCAGGTAGGTGACGATCAGATAGAGCACGCCGGCGGTGATATAGATCTCGAACACGTCGAAGGAGCGGGCGACGATTTTGCGGGCGATGCCGGTCAGGTCCATCAAGGTAATGATCGAGACCAGGGAGGTGGACTGGAACAGAAAGACCACTTCGTTGGAATAGGCTGGCAGGGCGAGCCGAAAAGCCTTGGGCAGAATGATCCGCCGATAGAGCAGGCTGTTCGACATGCCGCAGGCCCGCGCCGCCTCGACCTCGCCGTGGGGCACCGCTTGGATCGCGCCGCGCAGAATTTCCGCCGTGTAGGCGGTGGTGTTCAGGGTCAGGGTCAGAAGGGCGCAGAAGTAGGGTTCACGGAACAGATACCAGAGGCCGATGTCCTGCAGAAAGGGTCGGAATTGACCCGAGCCGTAGTAAATAAGGAAGATCTGCACCAGCAGGGGGGTGCCGCGGAAAAAGAAGATATAGCCGTAAACCGGCGCCCAGATCAGCGGGTTTTTATGCACCCGCAGCACCGCCAGCGGCATGGACAGCAGCAGGCCGATGATCAAGGCGAAGGCGGTCAGCTCGACCGTCAAGGCCAGCCCTTGCAGCAGGTCGGGAATCGAACCGACGATGTTGGCGATGTCGACCGGGGCTTCCGGCAGTCGCGCCGCGAATTCGGAATAGTTTGACATGCCCTAGGCCCTCCTCACACCGCGATTGGCCCAGTTTTCGACTCGCTGCTGGATCAGCATCGACACAATCGTGATGCCCAGATACATCAGCGCGGCGGCGAAGAAGGCGGTGAAGGGCTCCTTGGTGGTGCCCATGGTGATGAAGGACTTGCGCATCAACTCTTCCAGTTGGATGACCGAGATCAGGGCGGTGGCCTTGATCAGCACCATCCAGACATTGCCCAGCCCGGGCAGGGCGAAGCGCCAAACCTGGGGAAGGATGATCCGGCGAAAGGCCAGGCCCTTGCTCATGCCGCAGGCCCGGGCGGCCTCGATCTGTCCCTTGGGAACCGCCAAAAACGCGCCGCGAAAAACCTCGGTGGCAAACGCGCCGTAAATGACCCCAAGGGTCAGGCTGCCGGCGATGAAGGAATTGAAGTCGACAATGACGTCGAAGCCCAACTTCTCAAAGCTGTCCTGGATCAGGATCGGCACGCCGTAAAAGATGATCAGCAGCAGCAGCAGTTCGGGCACGCCGCGAATGATCGTGGTGTAGCTGTTGGCAAGCCCGCGCCCGATGCGATTGTGACTGAGCTTTCCCCAAGCGCCCAGCAGGCCCATCAGGATGGCCAGGAGCAGGGAGGTGAACCCGACTTTAAGGGTCATTCCCAACCCGACCCAGAGGGTCCAGCCATAGCCTTGAAGATCAAACATTGCTACTTCTCCGCTTCGGTCCGGCAGGTCGAAGGCAAGGCGGATGGGGGATCCTGTCGAGAGAGGGCGCCGTCCAGCAGGCGCCACGTCGTGATCCCGTTCAGGCCGTGCCGTCGCCTCTGCTCAAGCCACTAGAGGATGCTTGACGACAGACCCGAAGCGCCACGCGCTTCTTGCCCGTCGACCCCACGCCAATGTCCCGCAGACGGCGTGATGGCAGATCCGTCCCATACCGCTAAGATCCTGCCGGTGCGCCGCGCCCTGACCAGGCGGCCGGGCGGCCACGGCGGTCAGGTGAAAGAAAAACGCCGTCTTCTCCGTGGAGAAGACGGCGCGCGTCAAGATCGACCTCACTTGCCGTAGACGTCGAAGTCGAAATATTTGCCATTGATCTTGGCGTAGGTGCCGTCGGCGAGGATCTTCTTCAACGCGGCGTTGAAGCCGTCGCGCAGCTTGGTGTCGCCCTTGCGCACCGCGATGCCGGCGCCTTCACCGTGCCACTTGGGCTCATTGTAGTCCGGCCCGACGAACTCGTAGTCCTTGCCGTCGTCGCTCGCCAGGAAGCCGCTTCCCAGGGCGACGGAATCCGCCATCACCAAATCGACGCGGCCGTTGATCAGGTCCAGATTGGCTTCGTCCTGGGTGGCGTAGAGCTTGATGCTGACGGTCTTGAAGTTATCGGCGAGGTAGTTCTCGTGGATGGTGGCGCGCTGCACCCCCACCGACAGGCCCTTCAGGATCTTGTTGGCCTCGGCCTTGTCATCGGGAATGGTCAGATCGAAGGACTTGGCCTTAATGAACTTGGCCGGGGTGTTGTAGTATTTGTTGGTGAAGTCCACCACCTTCGCCCGCTCCTCGGTGATCGACATGGAAGCGATGATGGCGTCGTACTTCTTGGCTTGCAGGCCGGGGATGATGCCGTCCCAATCCTGGACCACGAATTCGCAGTCATAGTTGGCGGCCTCGCACAGCGCGTTGGCAATATCGATGTCGAAACCGATCAGATTGCCGTTGGCGTCGATGGAATTGAATGGCGGGTACGCGCCTTCGGTGCCGATGCGCACCTTTTCCATGTCGGCGACGGCGAAGGAGGCGGTAAGGCTCATGGCCGCGGCCAGAGCAACAGTGACGATACGTTTCATGCTTTTGTTTCCCTGTTTTTAGTTTGTTGGCGGATTGACTGGCGTTTTTTCTTATTTTGTATCACGAGAACCGACCAGTATCCCGCCGCTGGTTTTTTTAAAGCGACGCACTGAGGAATTGACGGCAACGCTCGGACTTGGGGTTGCCGAAAACCTGATCGGGCGGACCTTGTTCTTCGATCTTTCCCTGATGCAGGTAAATTACTTCTTTTGAGACCTCGCGGGCAAAGCCCATCTCGTGGGTCACCACGATCATGGTGGTGCCCTCCTCGGCCAGCTTGCGCATCACCTGGAGGACCTCGCCAACCAGTTCCGGGTCAAGCGCCGAGGTGGGTTCGTCAAACAGCATCACGGCTGGCTCCATCGCCAGCGCGCGGGCGATGGCGGCGCGCTGCTGTTGTCCACCGGACAGGTGCGCCGGATAATAGTCCGCCCGGTCGGCGATGCCGACCTTGTCCAGCAGCTCCATCGCCATGTCCATGCAGAGTTTCTTTGGTTTTTTCTGCACGTGAATGGGAGCTTCGGTGACGTTTTCCAGCACCGTCATATGCGACCAAAGATTGAAATTTTGGAAAACCATGCCCAAGTGGGTGCGCAGCCGATCAACCTGCTTCCAATCCGAGGGATGGTGAATCCCGCGACGGTCCGGCGCCATCTTGATCAGTTCGCCATCGATCAGCACATCGCCTGAGTTGGGTATTTCCAGCAGATTCAGGCAGCGCAGGAAGGTGCTTTTCCCCGAGCCGGAGGAGCCGATCATGGCAATGACATCGCCCTCGTGGGCTTTGAGCGAAACACCTTTGAGGACCTCCAAATCACCAAAGGATTTGTGCAGGTTCCTCACCAGTAACGCAGGCTCCTTGACCGCCACGGCAGCGCTTCTCCCTTTTTGCCGATCAGCTCCGGTGGCCGTACGGCCACCGGTTTCGTAAAAATTACGTGCTTTGATCACTGATGCAAAGGAAAAAGCCGCAAGGGCGTCGCAATCGGCAGCTATTCCGTGGCGCTGAGTCGCTTTATGCCTTCCTCAACCGCCCGGCGGCGCGGCGAATCGGCCGGCAGTTCCGTGACCAGCGGCGCGGCCTGCTTGAGCGCGGCCAACGCCTCGGCCTTGTCGCCCAGCACCAACTGCGCCCGCACCAGGCGTAGCCAGCCGTCAAGATCGTCCGGGCTCTCCTCCAATCGGGTTTGCAAGCGTTCGACCATGGACAAAACGAAGGCCTTTTGTTCCTCCGGCGACATTTCGGCGGCCTTGGCCACGTCTTCCGCCGAGGGGCCGCCCGCGCCGCTGGGCTCGGGCGCCGGTCCCAGGTCCAAGCTGGCCATGTCGGTTCCCAGTTCGCTGGCGGTGCGCTCGATTTGGCCCATCACCGAAGGGCGCCAGGGGGCGGAAGCCGGGCTCATGCGGGCCAGGCTCGCCCAGGCCTGCAGGGCCCGCTTGGCGTCGCCGGCCTGATAGTAGGAAAGCGCCTGGTAGAACAGCGCCCGCGGCTCTTGCGGGTCGATCGCCAGGGCCTTGTTGAAGGCCTTCATGCCGGCGGGGGGAATGTTGCCTCCGGCGCCATAGGCCAGCGCCTCGCCGGCGCTGGACCACAGCACCGGGCTGTTTTCCAGCTCGGCGGCCTTGGTGAAGGCGTCGGCGGCCTCGCTGTAAAGCTGCATGGTCATATAGCTGCGGCCCAACAGAAACCAACCTTGGGGATCATCCGGGTTGGTCTTCATTTTTTCGCGCAGCTGATCAACCAGGTTCAACATGTCCTGACGGTCGTTCAACTCGGCGGTTCGTTCCGCCAGCGGCTGGGAAGGCAGGCCGGGGCTGCCGTAGAACAGATAGAGACCCAGCGAAATGGACGGCAGCAGCAGCAAGACCATCGCCGCGCCCCAGATCGCCGAGGAGCGGGACGTGCCGACTTTCGCGGTCTCCTCGCTCTGGCGGTCCGCCGTCAGCAGTCGGCGCTGAACTTCTCGTTTTGCCGCGCTGGCCTCGCTTTCGTTCAGCCGCCCCTGTTCCAGGTCCTTGTCCAGTTCACGGAGTTGATCCTGATAGACGCGCAAAGCCTGCGCACCCGCCTTGTCTTGGTTTGCGTCTCCGCGCCGAAACAGCGGGACGAGCAAACCAAGTGCGACGCTGGCGGCCAAGGCCGCCGCGATGATCCAAAAGAGACCGGTCATTGTAACGATCAATCCTAAATGTGTTTGTGGCGACCACCGGGGTGGTCTTGGGCGGCCGAGGTCTCGTCCATCAAACGCGCCAAGCGGCTTTCTTCGTCCGCCGACAGCGGCGCGGCGGTTGGCTCATTGGGGTTGTTTCGGCTTGCCCTCTGGCGACGCAGCAGGCTGATAACCGCCACGATCCCCAACAGCAGGATTACCGCCGGGCCGACCCAAAGCAGCACGGTCGAGATCTTGAACGGCGGTTTGAGCAGCACGTAGTCGCCGTAGCGCGCCACCAGATAGTCCTTCACTTCCTGGTCGGTGTCGCCCAGGGTGATGCGCTCGCGGACCAGAATTCGCATGGTCTTGGCGATGCCGGCATTGGAGTTGTCAATGTTCTGGTTCTGGCAGACCACGCAGCGAAGTTCCTGGCTGAGATCCCGGGCGCGCTTTTCCAACACCGGGTCGGCCAGTATTTCATCGGGTTCGACGGCGCCGGCCCCGGTGGAAAGGCCGGTCAGCCCCAGCGCCAGGGCAAGCAAAAACGGTACCAACAGAGATCGGAAAGACGTCCGCATCACGACCCTCCCTCGGCCATGGCGGCCTGCAGCACGGGGCGAAGCTTGGTATCCAGATCGAGGGCCGTCAGGGCCCCCACCTGGCGGTAGCGGATCCGCCCCTTGGTGTCGACCACAAAGGTCTCTGGCACGCCGGTCAAACCCCATTCCACGCTGGCCCGGCCGTCCAGGTCCGATCCGATGCGCTCGTAGGGATTGCCCAATTCATCCAGCCAGTTGGCGACATCGACCGGCTCGTCCTTGTGGTTGATCCCGACCAGCCGAATGCCCTCTTCCTCGACCAGACGGGTCAAGACCGCATGTTCGGCCCGGCACGGCACGCACCAGGAGGCGAAAACATTCACCAGGGTTACCGGGCTGTCAATCAAGTCGGGCGTGGCCAGACCGGGTCGGTCCACGCCGGGCACCGGGGCAAGCTCAAACTGTGGAACCGGCTTGTCGATCATCACCGAGGGGATGAAGCTGGGATCCCGTTCGGGATCCAAGCCCCAGAGGAAGAAGGCCCCGGCGATCAGGAAGATAAACAGGGGGAGGATAAGCAGAACGCGTTGAAGCACGGATCAGATCCTTATTCGGCGGGTGCGCCAAGGGCGTCGCTGGGAACGGCTTTACGCTTTTGCGGCGCACCGACACGCAAGCGCCGATCGCTCAGAGAGATCAAACCGCCAAGCATCATCAGGGCCAGTCCCGCCCAGATCCAGGGAACCAAAGGCTCGTAGTAGATCCGGACCACCCAATCGGTGTCGCTGTCCTTTTGCCGGTCTCCCAACACCACATAGAGATCGCGCATTCCGTTGGTCTGGATCGCGGCTTCGGTTGTGGTCATGGATTTTACCGGATAGACGCGTTTTTCCGGATAGAGCATAATCGGCGCTTTGCCTTCACGGAGGACGGTGAACTGGCCCTTTTCGGTGAAGTAGTTGGGGCCTTGGCTGCGCTCGATGCCGTCAAAGCGGTAGGTCATGCCCGCCACCTCGACGCTGTCGCCCGGGCCCATCACCAGGATGGCTTCTTCCTTCCAGGCTGTTGAGCTCACCATTCCCATCAGGGCGACGGCCATGCCCAGGTGGGCCACGGTCATGCCATAGGACGAGCGCGGCAAGCGCAGGGCGCGCGCCCAGCTGTCGCCAAGCGGCGCCCGAAAGAGTTTGATACGCTCGGCCCATTCCACCAAGGTGCCAAACAGCAGCCAAACGGCGATCCCCATGGCCGGAACTGCCAGGATCGGTCCGCCGCGCTTGAAATACCAGGTGGCGAGAAGGACAATCGCGGTCAAGCCGATCGCCACCTTCAAGCGCGAGAGCACGCCGGCCAGGTCCGCGCGTTTCCAGGCAAAAAGCGGGCCAGCGGCCATCACCAGGAACAGTGGAACCATCAAGGGCACGAAGGTGGCGTCGAAGAAGGGCGAGCCGACCGAGAGTCGTCCCCCGCCGAAGGCTTCGTAGAACAGCGGGTAGAGCGTGCCGAGCAGCACCGTCGCGGTGGCGGTGGCCAGCAGCAGGTTGTTCAGGACCAGCGCGCCTTCACGGCTGATCGGCGCGAACACGCCACCGGCTTTAAGCGTTGGCGCGCGCACCGCGAACAGCGTTAGCGACCCGCCGATGGCGATGCCCAGCAGGGCCAGGATGAAGACCCCGCGCAGCGGGTCTGTGGAAAAGGCGTGAACCGAGGTCAACAGACCGGAGCGGACGATGAAGGTGCCCATCAGGCTCAAGGAAAAGGTCAAGATGGCCAGCAGGATGGTCCAGACCTTCAGGGTGTCGCGTTTTTCCACCACAATGGCCGAGTGCAACAGCGCCGTGCCCAACAGCCAGGGCATGAAGGAAACGTTTTCCACCGGGTCCCAGAACCACCAACCGCCCCAGCCCAATTCGTAATAGGCCCACCAGCCCCCCACGCCGATCCCGCCGGTCAGAAAGACCCATGCGGCCAGGGTCCAGGGGCGCACCCAGCGGGCCCAAGCCGGATCGACCTTGCCTTCGATCAGCGCGGCCACGGCAAAGGCGAAGACAATCGAGAAGCCCACATAGCCCATGTAGAGCAGCGGCGGATGCAGCGACAGCCCGAAGTCCTGCAGGATCGGGTTCAGATCCTGGCCGTCAAGCGGGGCCGGGAAAACCCGCTCGAACGGATTGGAGGTGATGATGCTGAACAGCAGGAACCCGACGGTGATCATCGCCTGAACCGACAGGGTGCGGGCTTTCAAGGTGGCCGGCAGATTTCGGCCGAACAGCGCCACGCCCGCGCCAAACACCGCCAGGATCAGCACCCACAGCAGCAGGGATCCCTCGTGGTTGCCCCAGACGCCGGTGATCTTGTAGAGCATCGGCTTGGCCGAGTGGGAATTTTCCACCACCACGGCCAGACTGAAGTCGCTGGTCGCGAAGGCGAAGGTCAAGGCCAGGAAGGAGAATAGAATTAGGGCGAATTGAATCAAGGCCGCCTGGGTGGCCACGGCCATCCAAGCAACGCGACCCCGCGCGGCCCCGATCAGCGGCACGATCATTTGCACCACCGCGACGGCGAGAGCGAGAATGAGGGCGAAGTGTCCTAGTTCAGGGATCATTGGTTTGCCTCTTGTATGGCACCTGCGGGTGGATTGCCTTCTTTTGGTCGCCATTCACCCGACTTCTTCAGGGCTTCTGCGACCTCAGGCGGCATGTAGTTTTCATCGTGTTTGGCCAAGACTTCCTCGGCGCGAAATCGGCCGTCGGGCAGCAACTGGCCCTCGGCCACAACCCCTTGGCCCTCGCGGAACAGGTCCGGTAGGATCCCGCTGTAAATCACCGGCAGGCTGTTGGCGCCATCGGTGATCTGGAAAACAACTTCCGTGCCGTTCTTTCTCGACAGCGACCCCTCGGCCACCAGGCCGCCCAGACGGGCCATCCGGCCGGTCGGCAGGTTCTTATCGATCACGTCGCTGGGGGAGTAGAAAAACAGCAGGTTGTCTTCGAAGGCCGTCATGACCAACGCGGTTGCGGTGCCCAGGCTCAGCACGGCCATCAACACGATATAGAGCCGACGGCGCTTGCGGGTCATACCTTTGGACATGGGGAAAACTCACTATGAAAAGGAACTTGTGGCATGTCAGGGAACATGTGGCTCGTGGTTCTGTTGGCTAACGGGTGGCTGACAGGGTGCTCGCGCCTCTTGCGCGACGATCGCGTCCAGGGTGGGCAGCTTTCATCGCCTCCAGGTCGCGCGCCAGCTTTCGCCGGCTGTGGCGGGCGGAAAAATAGAGCCAAGCCAGCAGCGCGACGCAGGCCAGATAGCTTGACCAGACGAACGCACCATAGCCGCCCATATCCAAGAAATTCGCGAGTGTGGCCATTGCTCTCTCCTCTACCGGCCTTCCAGGGCGGCGCGGCTCAAGGCGCGCGCCCGGGCGGCGAACATCTCGGCGCGGACCTTCTCGATCAGCACCACCAGAAAGTAAAGTTTGAAGGCGAGGGCCATGACCAGCAGCGGCCAGAGCATCGAGGGGTGGAGGGCCGGACCCCCCATGCGAATGACCGAAGCGGGCTGATGCAGCGTGTTCCACCAGTCGACGGAAAACTTGATGATCGGCAGGTTGACCACGCCGACCAAGGCCAACACGGCGCCGGCGCGTTGACCGCGATCGGGGTTGTCGAAGGCATTTACCAGCGCGATATATCCGAGATAGAGAAAAAACAGCACCAGCACCGAGGTGAGGCGCGCGTCCCACACCCACCAAGTCCCCCACATCGGCTTGCCCCAGAGCGCGCCGGTCAGCAGCGCCAGAAAGGTGAAGGTCGCCCCGATGGGCGCGCTGGATTTGGCGATCAGTCCGGCCAGCGGATGACGCCAGATCAGCAGCGAGGCGCTGGCCACCGCCATCACCGCGTAGACAAACATCGCCATCCACGCCGCCGGCACGTGAATGTACATAATGCGCACCGACGCGCCTTGCTGATAGTCCTCCGGAGATCCAATCAGCGCCAGATAGAGACCGGCCAAAAGGCTCAGAATCATGGCGGAAACCAGCCAAGGATAGCAGCTATTGGCCAGCCGCAGGAAACGTGCGGGGTTGGCAAAGCGATGCAGGACAGATCCTGTTGCTGTGGCGGTTTGTGTCACGGTCTCTCTTCACTCTGTCTAACGTATTTGCTGGCGCGGTTGTAAACGACCCCGCCCGGATTGACTTTGATATCTGTCAATATTCTCCCACACTGGCGCGGACTTGCCCATATCACAGGCCGCAGCGTTGGGAGACCGACCGGTAAGGCGCGAAAAACGCAGGTCGGCGATTACAGCAATCGTGTGTCTTTTCCAAGGCAAGTGTTCAGGATTTCCTATCTGTTGGCTTTCCCGCTGTTCCCCGCCATAGCGTGTGATCGATTGCGAAAGCAGCGCTTGACGCTTCAACGCCGTTCAACGTCGTCGTCAACCACCCGCCACTATATCGATCAGAGGCGGCGTGACAGTTCAAACCGGATCACAAAGTGAATCCGGTTAAACCGATCCGACACTAAGCCAGCCAATTTCCGACCGCAGGCGGGGCTAAGATCAAGCGAACGGCGGAAAAAATACATGTGCACAATTGACGCAGTCGATCACAATGCCGTCAAGTCCGCCGACTCCGCCGGTTTTGTTCCATTCGTACACCGCGCCCGGCGGCGCTCCCAGGCGTCGCACGGAGCGTAATAGTTCAACGGCAGCGGCAAAACCAGGGCCAGCCGCGATAAACCAGCCGCGATAAAAGGGTTTGGTGGGGACGGCCCGGCCTCCACACCAGCTATCGGACACTTTGACGCCCGGCAACGGCGGAAAGCACCAGGATCGTCGGCCGATGATCACCAAGACGTGGCCGGCCTGGGCGGCTGGCCTATTCGACGGCCTGCCTGAGGGCCGCCGCCGCGGCGAAGGCGGTGACCGGCAAGGAAATCGCCAGGGCGCCGCCCAGCAGCAGCAGATGGGGCTTGGCGCTCATTCCGGACAGCGCCATGTCGATCGCCGAGACGCCGAAAATCAGCACCGGGACATAAAGCGGCATGACCAACAGCGGCACCAGCACGCCGCCGCGCCGCGCGCCGAGCGACAAGGCCGCGCCGATGGCGCCGATCAGCGACAGCGTCGGCGTGCCCAGCAGCATGGAGCCCAGCAACACCCAATAGCCGTCGGCGGGCATATTATAGAGCAGACCAATAACCGGCGTGGCGGCGATCAGCGGCAGTCCCGAGGTCAGCCAGTGGGCCAGCACCTTGGCCAGCACCAGGGCTTCCAGGGGCTCGGGCGACAGCACCAGCTGTTCCAGCGACCCGTCCTCGTGGTCGATCAGGAACAGTCGATCCAGCGACAGCAGCACCGCCAGCAACGCCGTGACCCAAATGATGCCGGGCGCGATCCGGGCGAGAAGATTGGGCTCCGGCCCCAGGCCAAAGGGGAAAATCGATGTGGTCAGGACAAAAAACAGCACGGCGGTGAGCGCGTCGCCACGCTGGCGCAGCGCCAGCCGCAGGTCGCGGGCGATCAAGGCGGTCAATCCGTTCACCAGCCCAACTCCCTGTCCAAAGCCGCATCCAGCTCTTCACTGCTGGCCTGGTGGAGATTTGTCGGGCTTGCTTGGAAGTTGTTCAGGTTGAGGTCGCGGGTGTCCGGCTGCTCGATCGCCACGTGGGTTGCCAGAATGGCCATACCCCCGGCCGCGCGGTGGTCGGTCAGCACGTTTGTCAGGCGCGCGATCGAGGACCTATCCAGGCCCACGGTGGGCTCGTCCAGCAACCAAAGCCGCGCCGGGATCACCAAGAGGCGCGCCAAGGCCAGGCGTCGGCGTTGACCGGAAGACAGCAGGCGGCCGGGTTGCTGCGCCAGCGGCACCAGGTCGAAGGCCGCCAGCGCCGCCGTGACCTTCGCCGACCCCCTGCCGTGCAGCCGCGCCCAGAAGCCGAGATTTTCCGCCACGCTAAGCTGGGGCTTGATGACGTCCTGGTGGCCGACATAGGTCAGGCTGGCGTGGTGGGCGCTGAGGTCGCGGCCCAACGCCGCTTGGTTCCAGAATAGCCGGCCCGCGCTGTGGTCGATCAAGCCGGCCAACACCCGAAGCAAGGACGATTTCCCCGAACCATTCTGACCATGCAGCAACAGCAGGTCGCCGCTTTCCAGGTGAAAGGATAGGTTGGAGAAAACCGTCCGCTCGCCCCGGATGCAGCCCAGATTTTCAGCGGCGAAAGAAGTCATCGTTCATCCTGTCCCCCGAGCGCTCCCGGCCTTGCCGGCCTTGTCAGACCTGCTGGCGACGGCGCGCCGTTCCCAATCGCCGACCAAGTCAAGACCAAGTGACGTCGGCGTAAAATATCATTGCTTTCATTCAGAGCAAGCGATTGCCGGCGGTTGCTCCTCCGCCCCCACGCGAGGCGAGGTGTTGCTCTAGAGCAAGATGCGGCAAGAAGAAACCCCTTGATGCCTGGCGCTTGTAACCCCTGGGCCGCCGGACGGCCTTGATCTAAAGCAGAGGGGGGACGCAAAAATCTCGCCGGGGTCGGGCCGGGCAAAAGAAATGCGGCTGCCGGGGGTCGGGCCCGACAGCCGCTTTCGGAGTCAATCTTTTCTCGGGGGGACGAGAAGGCTAACTGACAGGCCTTGTTAGAGAGGGGAAGTCTCTAATGATTAGAAGGTATGCGGCGCTTGTGTCCGACCTTGGCCCGAATTGAGGCGAAAATAAGATTTGTGCCATGGAATGAGTTTTTTTTTGCTGCGGCGGGGTCACGCCAATGGCTTTGCGGCGGGCCGTCGCCGGACG
>CAXBMB010000099.1:0-12363 GCA_963976695.1 uncultured Rhodovibrionaceae bacterium | reverse complement strand
ATTGGCGGTGCGCGATCCACATCGCGGGGGGTCACGCCGGCGATCTCCAAATTTTGCGCCTGCAACCGCGCCTCTTCATGACCCCTTTCGCCGGCCTTGCGATACCAGCTCAGGGCCACGCCCGCATCAGCCGCCACGCCGCCGATACCCAGGCGGTAGACTTCGCCACTGGCATACTGGGCGTCGACGATGCCCCGGCGCGCCGCGCTGAGAAACCATTGCGCGGCCTGGGCTGGATCCTTGCTGATGCCATTGCCCCGCAGGTAGGCAAGCGCCAGGTTGTACTGGGCGTAGGGATGACCAAGCGTGGCGGCGTCCCGCCATAGCGCCACCGCTTTTACCGGGTCGCTGGGAACGCCGCGGCCTTCAAGGTACTGCAGGCCGAGGTTGTTCATGGCGGCGGCCACGCCGGCGGAACTGGCCTTGCGATACCATTCCGCCGCCGCAGCCTCGTCGCGCGGCAGATCGGGCGCCCCGGTCTCGTAGAGTTTGCCCAGGCCATACAACGCCAAGGGACTGTCCCGCCGGGCCATCGCCGACCAGATTTCAAGCGCCTTCTGTCCCTCGCCCGCCGCATAGGCGTCCAACCCTTGGGCATAGCTGTCGCGCGGCGATGGCGCGTCCGGCGCAACGTTAGCCGGGTCCTGGCCCCGCGCTTCGAAGGCCCCTGCCGACAGAGCGACAAACAGCAAGGCGGGTAAAAAAGCGCGCAAGAAGATAAGCATCCCGGTTCCAAACCAGCCAAGCACGGCCAACAGCCGTCAAAAAGACTCCGGTGGACTGGAATCACGCCAGCCCTTGCACAGTTTACGCTTGCCGGAAGATCGGGAGCAAGTTGTCGCCCACCGCGCGCGCTGAAACCTGCTCCGCCCCACCCGCCACGGCCAGCGCACCGCCGCCGCGCCGCACGCCAGCGACGAACGGCGCTAAACGGTGCTCAGGAGCAAGCTGGTTTCACTATTGAGAATGCCGTCAACCATGCGCACCTCGCGCAGTACCCGATCGAAATCCTGTAAGCTGGAGGCGCGCATTTCCGCCACCAGATCCCAGGCGCCGTTGGTGGTGTGAAGCACATGAAGTTCAGGTATCCCGCGCAGTTTCTTGATCACCGTGGCGGTCGATTTACCGGTGACCTCAATCAACATGATGGCGCGTATGGTGTCCGGTTCGTAGTCCTGGCGCACCCGGATGGTAAAGCCGAGCACGGTGCCGGATTCCAACAGCCGGTCCAGGCGGTTTTGGACAGTGCCGCGCGAGACCTTGAGGATGCTCGCCAGCTTGGACAGCGGCGCCCGGCCATCCTTGCGCAGCGCGCCGATTAACAGGCGATCCAGATCATCCATCGAATACATTGTCATTTTGCTCAATTTAACCACCCAATTTGCACAACAGGTTGAATAAAATTATAAGCTTTTGAGATTTTGCCTGCAACTCTTACCGGATAGGCTTTGATTTCAGCCATTTTTCCGCTGTTGCCCGAGTTCCCAGGAGTTGCCCGATGGTCCATTACGCAAGCGTTAAGAATGTTATCTCCCTGGTGGTCGATATGGGGCCGGAAGCCTTTCTTGCCGGGTTGACCAGCCACATCGAGGAAGACTTCAAACGCTGGGAGCAGTACGAGAAGGCGCCGCGGATCGCCAGCCATTCGAAAAACGGCGTGATTGAACTGATGCCCGCCAGCGACGGCGTGACCTATGGGTTCAAGCTGGTCAACGGCCATCCGAAGAACACCGCATCGGGATTGCAGACAGTGACGGCCCTGGGCGTGTTGAGCGACGTGGCGACCGGCTATCCGACCTTCATTTCCGAAATGACCCTGCTGACCGCGCTGCGCACCGCCGCCATGTCAGCCCTGGCGGCCAAGCATTTGGCGCGCCCCGACGCCAAGACCATGGCGATGATCGGCTTGGGCGCCCAGTCGGAATTCCAAACCCTCGCCTTCAAGCGGATTCTCGGCATTGACCGGGTTCAGGTCTACGACATCGATCCGGCGGCGACCCGGAAGTATCTGGCCAACATGGCCAACCAAGGATTGACCCTTGTGGTGGCAAACGACGTGGCCGAAGCGGTGGCGGGGGCGGACATCATCACCACGGTCACGGCCGACAAACGCAACGCCACCATTTTGTCAGACAATCTGGTTGGCGCCGGGGTTCACATCAACGCCATTGGCGGCGACTGCCCGGGAAAAACCGAACTGGCCCCGGCGATCCTGACGAAAGCCGATATCTTCGTCGAATTCCCCGAGCAGACCCGCATCGAAGGAGAAATCCAGCAGTTGGCGCCGGACCACCCGGTCACCGAACTTTGGCAGGTGATCACCGGCGACGCGAAGGGCCGGACCTCGGCCAAGCAGATTACAATTTTCGACTCCGTCGGCTTTGCCATCGAGGATGTGTCCGCCCTGACCTATCTGCGCGATCTTTTGCGGGACAGCCCCTACTTTGAAGAACTGGACCTGCTGGCCGAGCCGGAAGATCCGCGCAACCTCTATGGCATGATCGCCGCCGACCAATCTTCGCGCGCGCAGTTAAAGATCGCCGGCGATTAGAGTTGGCTCGGTTTAAACGGGATCACGCCGTGATCCCGTTCGACGCGTGAATCCACCGCGCCATCAGCGGACGATAATGCGCCAGCGGCAGGACAGTCAGGCCCTCGATTTTTCCTGAATCGTCCCACCGGCGCAGTTTAATGGCTTCCGCACACCAAGGGTTGTCCTCAAACGCCCGGCACTCCTCCGCCGTCATCGGCCCGCCTTGCTTGCCCAGCGTGTAGACCGACGCCGGCGACAGCTTGGCGAAGTAATCCGCTTGCACGGCGCAGAGGTAGCGCTTGGCGACAACATGCAGCCGCACCGGCTCGCTCACCGCGCGGCCAAACAGCGGCTCCAGATAATCGGCCCCGCTTTGGTCATGCTTGTGGTAGCCGAAAGCATCATCGGCCTGTTCAACCAGATGGCCGATATCGTGCAGCAGGGCGGCGAGGATCAGCGTCTCCGAGGCGCCTTCACTCGCCGCGAGCGCGGCGGCCTGCAAGCCATGGTGCAGTTGGGTAATGCCCTCGCCGTAAAGCTCGGCGCCAAAGCGCGTGAAGATCGCCTCAATCTCATCGAGCGCCGCAGCGTCATCGCGCGCCGAGATGTCGGGCGCGGCGACGCCCTTGCCGGTCGGGTGCTGTTGGGTCATCGGCGGGCCTCCGCTTGAGCTTCCAGACAACTGAGTTTTGAGCGCAGGCCGTCCATGTCGGCGTAACAGCCTTGCAGGTGACGGCGGCCGGCGCCGACCTTGCCGCGGGCATGAAGAACGCGCCGGTTGTCGAACAGCAGCAGGTCTCCGGGTTGCAGCTGGTAGGCGACGGCGGCACGCGGGTCGTGCAGCGCCTCGCCGAACAGCCGATAGGCCCGGTAGTAGTCCGCCATCACGTCGACGGGCAGATCCAGCGGCGCCGCTGACCGGTTGTTGTAGCGAACCGCTTCAATCTCGCCGGTGCTGGACAGTTCAATCAACGGGGCGCGGCTCTGAAGATCACTGTCCTCATCCTGGAACCGGAAGGGCACCGGCCAACGGGTCAGCAGCGCGAAGGCTTCCGGCGCGTCACGGCGTAATTTTTCCGCCACGTAAAAGCCGTCGCAGAGCAGCGTTTCGCCGCCTTGCGCGCTGGCCTCCAGACAGTGCAGCAGCTGCAGGCCGGGCACCGGATCGCGGTAGGGGTTGTCGGTGTGCAGGCCCAGCTTCATCGAGGTGAACGCCAAGTTCGTCGGTTTTTCCACCGTTTTCACGTCGAACAGACGGCCATAGTTGGTCTCGCGCACATAGCCGAACAACGCCACCACCGCGAACAGCTGCTGCGGGACGGTTGGCACGCCGTGAACAATCGTCAATCCCTTTTCCCATACAGCTTTCAGACAGGCGCAGAGGGCGCGATCATCGGTGGAAATCCGCGTGAAGTCGGCCTGCGGTATCCGCGCCTGCAGGCTCTGGTCCCAGAGGTGCCGCCGCTGCGGCGCCGCCGATCCGCTTTGGCTCAACCTGTGCGCCCGGAGCCAAGCCAAGGAGAACACCTCGCTCAGGCCTTCCGGCTGAAAGGTCAAGGCGATGCTGTCCTCGCCCACCAGTTCGACCCCGGCAAGGCACAGCGCCTGCGGTGTGGCGATAATGTCAAAGGTGCGCTGGCCGCCAAGCCGATGACGGCCCGAAGGCACGTTGTCGCGCAGCCAAACCGTGGGATAACGGCTGGTCTGGCCATCAAGCCAGGTCAGGTTAAGCCAATCCGCATCGCTGTGATGGGACTGAAGCGACAAATCCGGCGGCGCCGATGGAAAGGCTAAGGTCATGGCGAAAGCGACTTTCGAACGGGGTTAAAACTTTTGGGTTGGCTGGGTCTTGAAGGTGACCAGCGCGCCAAACTCTTGATCGAAGTTGCAGGAAACCCGCGCGTGCACCCTGCCCTGCTTGTCAAAAAACCGGGCGTCTTTACGCAGTGGAAAAACCGCCTCGTGCCAGATTCCCGGGTGGATGTAGATGCCCTTTCCCGACGGCACGAAAAAGCAGACGAAATCCTGTGGCGTGACATTGTCGCCCGGCAGGGCAAGCGGGACAAGAAAGGCCCCCTGTTGCTGCCGAAAAAACAGTTGCCCGCCGTCGGGATGGTAGTTGGCGTGCCGGATCGCCAGTTCGTCGTAAGGAATAACGCCGTCCGCCCGCTCTCGTGCCGGCCCGTCAAGTTCGGCCCCGCCCAGGCCGCGCGCGAGAACATAGGCGTCGTCCACCGCCTGGTTGACGCCGCGCAACACCCCCTGGTCGTCCCAGGAAAAGGAGAAAATCCCTTCGGTGGTGCCGCCTTCGTCACCACAGCCGGCGTCCATTTTCCGCCAGCCGGCAAGCGGCCAGGGCACAATCTCAACCCGGTAATTGTCGGGATCCGTCACCAGTTCGCCAAAACCCTTCAGACTCTCTTGCGTCGCCAGGACAACGGGGATGGACAGCCTTGCCAGGCCGGAAAGACTGGCGAGTTGGGTTAAATCGGCGCGCGGAAACGCCGCCAGGTCGGCATCCGGGGATTTGGCGTTACCCGACTTGGCGTCAGGTTGCAGCGTCTGGGCGGTGGTGGACATGGCGGACTCTCCGGTCGGGTTCCGAGTGAAGCGGGGAAATCCGCTACCGCCGAAAGCCCGATGATCTGGCGCCGGCAATTGTTGATCCGAAAACTGCTGCAATTCAAATTCAATATAATGAAGCAGCTATCAATTTCATTTATAATGTAAAAGAAAGAATCAGCAAAATGGCTCTGCCGTCCGGCGTCGCCCGGCTGATGATCCCCGGAAAATCCCCGGGCAGTCCCTGAAAAATTTCTCGGCGACCCAACCAAGAAACCGCCAAGGCGGCACTTCAACCCTTCGAATAGCTCCCCGGCGGGACCGGGCGATCAACAAATCGACTGGATCGCGGCGCGATTAGAGTATATATTTTTCTACCAAACTCCTTCGATTAAATAAATTTCATTGGGAGGCATGAAGGGCAGCCGGCCATGCGATACAGTCAGTTACGCGCTTTCGACGCCGTGGCCCGCCACAAAACCTTTTCCAAGGCCGCCCTGGCGCTCAACGTCACCCAACCGGCGGTCACGGTGCAGGTGCGCGCCCTTGAGGAAACCTATGGCCTGGCGCTTTTTCGGCGCACCAACACCGAAGTCATCCTGACGGCGGCCGGCCGCAGCTTGTTTGAGTTGACCCGCCAGATGTTCGCGGTCGAAACCCGGATCCGTGAGGAGTTGACCGCCCAGGAAAAACTGCAAAGCGGCAGCCTGTCGGTCGCCGCCGACGGGCCGCATGTCCTGTTGCATCTGATTCAGGCCTTCCAGAGAGACCATCCCGGCGTGGAGGTAACGGTAAGCCTGGGCAACCGGGCCACCACCTTGTTGAAGGTGCTGGAGCATGAAGTCGATCTGGCGATTGTTGCCAATCCGGATGCGGACGAACGGCTCTTCATTCAACCGGCGGCCCAGCAGGACCTGGTCGTGCTGCTGCCGCTGGGACATCCGCTGGCCGATCGAAAGACCCTTTGCCTGGATGATTTGCAGGGACAAAGGGCGGTTCTGCGCGAACCGGGATCCCACACCTACGACACGGTGAAAAAGGTGCTGAGCCGGGGCCGGGTCCGGTTGACCTCGGTGCTGGAGCTCAACAGCCGCGAAGCCATTCGCGAGGCGGTGGCCACCGGCCTGGGCATCGGGTTTCTTTTTTCGCTGGAAGCGGTCGGCGACAATCGCTGTCTCGCGCGCCCCTTGGCGGGCTTTGAAAGATCCAGCCAGGACAGCCTGATCTGCCTGCGCAACCGGGCGACGGAAAAAGCCATTGCCGGCTTTATCGAAACGGTGGCGCAGCGCGCCAGCGACGACCAGATCCCGGCGGTTGACGCCTGATTGGCGCGACGGTCGGACCGGATCAAGCGGAATTACCTGGTAATTCCGCTTGATCCGTGGCGCCATCTGTTGGCCGTCGCTGAGCGGATGGTCGCCACAGGGTAGAAGCGCCAAGCGCTCTAAAACCAAGGCAGCGAATAGGTCTTGACGTTGGTATAAGACTTCATCGCTTCCTGAACACCTTCTTTGTAGCCCAGACCGGAATCCTTGATGCCGCCGAAGGGAGACATCTCGATGCGGTAGCCGGGAACCTCCCAGACGTTGACCGTGCCGACCCGCAGTTCCTTGATAAAGCGCTGAATGGTTTCCCAATCGTTGGTGCAAACGCCGGAACTGAGGCCAAAGGCCGTCGAATTGGAAATCTCGATCAATCGGTCCAGATTGGGGCAGCGGATGATCGGGATCACTGGCCCGAAGGTTTCCTCGCGCACCAATTCACAGTCGAAGGAAACATTATCGACCACCATCGGCGGGAAAACCGCGCCCTGCCGCCTGGGGCCGTAACGCAGAACCGCGCCCCGGTCGACGGCATCCCTCACCCGCGCCTCGAACAGCTTGGCGGCGTCTTCGGTGATCACCGTGCCCAGATCTGTTTCCGGGTCCATCGGGTCGCCGAACTTCAGCTTCTTGGCTTTTTCGGTGACCAGCGCCACGAATTGGTCGGCGACCTCTTCCATCACCAGAATCCGTTTCACCGCCGTGCAGCGTTGTCCGGAATTCTTCGTGGCCCCGGCAACGGCCAAGTCCGCCGCCTTATCCAAATCGGCATCGGGCATGATGATCAGCGGATCATTGCCGCCCAACTCCAGCACCGTGCGGCGATAGCCGGCTTTGCCGGCGATATATTTGCCCACGCCAACCGAGCCGGTGAAGGTAACCAACTCCGCATGGGGATTGGTGATCATTTCATCGCCCAGCCCCTCCGGCACGCCGGTCACCACCTGGTACATCTCCGGCGGCAAGCCGGCTTCATAGAGAATATCCGCCAGCTTCAAGGCGGCAAAGGGCGTCATTTCAGCCGGTTTCAGCACCATGCAGTTGTTGGTCGCAATGGAAGGCGCGATCTTGTGGGCCACCATGTTGAGCGGGTGGTTGAAGGGCGTGATGGCGGAAATCGCCGTCAGCGGCTCGCGCAGGGTGAAGATCTTGCGCTGCTTGCCGTGCGGCGTGAGATCGCAGGAAAAAATCTCGCCGTCATCCTTCGAACTAAGCTGGGCGGCAAAGTGAAAGACGTCGTAGGCCCGCCCCGCCTCATAGCGTGAATCCTTTAGCGACAAGCCCGCTTCCAAGGTGATCAGATGGGCCATTTCCTCCTTGCGCGCCACCAGGATCTCGGCGGTTTTCTGCAGGATTTCGGCGCGCTCGTGACGGGTCAGCTTGGGCTGGTAGGCGGCCGCGATCTCGAAGGCCTGGCGTACATGCGCCGCCGTCCCGTAAGGCGTGGTGCCCATCACCTCGCCACTATAGGGGTAGGTCACCTCGATGCGACGGTCGGTATCGACCTTCTTGCCGCCAATGCGCATGGTTTCATGTCGCGGGGTGGCCACCAGCGGTGACAGGCTTTTGGTTTTTTCGATAGCGGACATCGGTTTTACCTTTTGTCTGGGCAGGGTTACGAGTCGGAATGGGTTTAGTCGGCGGCCGCCGTCTGGCGGTCGGCCAGATGGTTGAGCGCGACATGGAAGATATCAAAGTTACGCAGCTGCCGGCCTTCCGGCAGGTCGACCACCGGCCGGCTGAACAGCAGCGGCACGGTTTGCTCGGACAGGCCCCCATGGCTGCGCAGCGGCTCTTTCAAGGCCGACAGGTCATGCCGTTCCGGGCTGCTGCCCAGCGCCCAGGCCGCCTTGGAGATCACCACGATATCGCCCAGACGATCGGCGGGTAAACCGAACCGCTCACAGGCCTGGGCCGCGGGGATCGCGGTTTCCACCCCCTCGATCGCCGCGAGCTGGGCAAGCAGCGGCGCCGGATCAAGGCCGTCGGGCAGGTAGGCTGTGGCATAGCCGCCAAGCGCCCCGTGGTGCACCACATAGGGGTCGGTAATCGGAAGAATCACCCGGGCCTTGGCCTTGCCGAGCATTCTGTCCAACTGGTCCTGCAGGTAGATGACATTTGGCTGACCCTGCGCGTCGTGCTTGGCGCTCATCCCATGGTCGGCGGTCAGCGCCAAGGTACAGCCCAGGTCTGCCAACTGCGCCCAGTAACCGTCCATCATGGCGTAGAAGGCATTGGCCGCCGCCGTCCCCGGGGCGTGCTTGTGCTGCACATAGTCGGTGGTGGAAAGGTACATCAGGTCAGGCCGATGCCGTTCCATGACCTTCACGCCGCTGGCGAAAACGAACTCGGAAAGATCCGCGCTGTAGACCGACGGGACAGGTTTGCCCACCAGCTGCAGCAGCCCTTCGATGCCGTTGCTGGCAAAGCTGGTTTCATCGGACTTTTCCGAGGAAAAGCAGATCGCGCCGCCTTCGCCGAAGCTCAGTCCCTCGCCCAGCAGCCGACGCAGCTTGTCCTTGGCGGTGATGACCGCAATCTTGGCTCCGGCGGCCTCAAAGGCGGCGAAAATCGTTCCGGCGCGAAGGAACTTCGGATCGTTCATCATCACCTCCTCGCCGCTGTCCGGATCAAGGAAGAAGTTGCCCGATATGCCATGCACCGCCGGAGGTTGGCCGGTGACGATGGACAGGTTGTTGGGATTGGTGAAGCTGGGGACCACGCAGTGGGCGCGCAGATCCGCGCCTTGGGCCAGCATCTTCTCGGTAAAGGGCATCTGGCCGGCGGCCACTGCCTTTTCGATATAGTCGGGTTCGGAACCGTCAATGCAGACAACCACCAAGGGTTGTTTCGGCCAGCAATAGCTGCGGTTGTTTACGGTGATGCTTTGCTTGCTCATAAGCGCCTTCTTTCCTCGCCCAAGCGGGCCAATGGGAGGGGCAAGTTCAAATTCGACGACGACAACTCAGGCCGCCGGCGCGGTCTGGGTGACACCCGTTTCGGCCAGAATTTCCTTGATCGCGGCGAGCGCGCCCCGGATCTCCGCACCGCCCAGCCGACCGATACAGCCAATCCGGAAAGAATCGGCAACGGTGAGCTTGCCTGGATAGATGACATAGCCGCACGCGCGCAGGCGGTCGTAAAAGTCCTGGAAGCTAAATTTATCGTCGCCGGGCTGGTGGAAGGTCACGATGATCGGCGCCTGCAGCGCGTCCGGCAGCAGGGTCTGAAAGCCCAGGGCGCGCATGCCGTCAACCAATAGCCTGCAGTTCTCGCGATAGCGGCCCCCGCGCCCCGCCACCCCGCCTTCGGCGACGAACTCCGTCACCGCCTGATCAAAGGCGACGATGCAGTGGGTCGGCGGCGTAAAGCGCCACTGCTTGGTTTTTTCCATCGCCACCCATTGATCGTACAGATCCAGGGTCAGCGCGCGGCAATTGCCTTGGCAGGCCTGCAGGGCGCTGCGACGGGCAAGAACGAACCCCATTCCCGGTACCCCTTCAAGGCACTTGTTGGAGGAGGCCGCGACGGCATCGAATTGCAGCTCTTTGGCGGAAACCGGCAACGCGCCGAAGGCCGACATCGAATCGATCAGCAGGCGACGGCCATGCCGGGCGACCACATCGGCGACCTCCTTGAGGGGATTGAGAATTCCCGAGGTGGTTTCACAGTGAATAATCGCCACATGACTGATGGCGGCGTCCTGCGCCAAGGCGGCATCGACCTGACCGGGGTCGACCGGCCGGTCTTCCGGCCACTCGAGGGTCGTAAAGGGCAAGCCGGCAACCTGGCAGATCTTGACGATCCGGCTGCCATAGGCGCCGTTGACCAACACCAAAAGCTTGCCGTCCCGGGGCAAGAAGGTGGTGATCATCGCCTCGACCGAAAAGGTGCCGCTGCCCTGCAACGGCACCGCCACGAAATCTTCCTCGCCTTCAATAATCACCAGCAACTGCTCGCGGATCCGCTTGTTGATGGCGATGAAGTGCGCATCCCGCGACCCATAGTCATGCAACATGGCTTGCTTGACGCTGGGTGAGGTGGTCAAGGGCCCGGGGGTCAGAAGCCAGGGGTCGCCGGTAGGCGACTGGGCCGGGCTGGCGGATCGGGCGGCGGATTGAGGGGCGGCGCTGCCGTCAGGGCTCATGGACAGAGTGGACATAACGTCTGGGTCTCCGTTTTCACGTTAAAATATCTGTGGCTACCAGTGTGGAAAACGGCTGGCGTCTCGGGATCGCGCTCGCCAAGCCGCCAGCCCGCCCACTGGAGTCGAGGTCGGATGGGGTCGCGCGGGCGGCGATCTCAATCCCGCGGTCTTTCGCAGCAATTCCGGCCAGCAGCCTTGTCGTTCCGCTGTTGTTTATGTCGGACAAGCCTGCCATAAAGCAAATCGATATTCTCAATAAGAATAATAGGTCTGGCCGATGAATTACATCCAACTGCGGGCCTTTCACGCCGTGGCGCTGGAAGGCAGCTTCACCCGCGCGGCCGAGGCGCTGCATTTGACCCAGCCGACCCTGTCGGGACAGGTCAAGGAATTGGAGGAAACCTATGGCATCAAGCTGTTTGAAAGACGGGGACGTGGAATCGAATTGACCGAGTTGGGCCGCGCGCTGTTCGATGTCAGCCGGCGGCAATTCGCCCTGATATCCGAGGCCGAGGAGTTGCTGGTGTCGGCCCGGGGCCTGGTGCGCGGCACCATCCGGGTTTACGCCGACGCGCCCTACCTTCTGATGCCCGCCCTGGCGGCCTTCAAGCGGCGCTATCCCGGCATTCGGCCGGAAATTACCTTCGGCAACTCGAAACAGGTGATCGGCGCGCTGTTCGACCGGCGCTGCGACGTCGGGATCCTGCCGGAGATCGAAAGAGAGCCCCGCCTGCACGTTCAGCCCTTCGTCACCGGCCATCTGGTGGCCTTCGTCGACCGGGGCCATCCCTGGTCGCGCCGCCGTTCGGTCAAGCTTGAAGAACTGGCGACGGAAAAGCTGGTGCTGCGGGAAAAGGGCTCCTCAACGCGGGCAATTTTCGAAAAGGCTTTGGCGCAACAAGGCATTACCCTGCCCGACCCTATGGAGATCGGCAGCCGGGAAGCGGTGCGCGAGGCCGTGGCGGCGGGCTTGGGCATCGGCGTGGTCGCCGAAAGCGAGTTCATTCAAGACGATCGACTTCATCTGTTGCAACTTCGCGGCCCGGGATTGAAACACAGCACCTCTGTTGCCTGTCTGACTGAACGGCGTGCGGTGCGTGTGGTCAGCGCATTCCTCGATGTCCTGCGCCAACAGGTCGATGGGTGAGCGAGTGGGTGAGCGAGGCGTTCCAGGTTCGCGTGGATGATCGGCGGGGAAAGAAGCGCTGCGCTCGGGGTGGCGGTTCAAACGAAATCACCTCGTGATCCCGCTTGAACCGCGCCACCTCTAGCGCTGACGCCAGGCCATGGAGCGCTTGCTGACCCCCCGGGTGAGCAGCGCGTGGATCACCCGCACGGCGACGTTGGTGTAGAAGATCAGCATCGACATAGCCGCGGCGGCTTGCAGATTTCCGGCGTCATCCATGTTCAAGGCCGCCACCGCCGCCAAGGTGGTATCGGGCGCATAAAGAAAGACCACCGCCGACACCGTCGTCATGGCATTGACGAAGAGATAGACGGAGATATCCAAAATCGCCGGAAGGCACACCGGCACGGTGACCTTGGAAAACATCCGCACCATGGGTTGCTTCAAGGATTGGGACACCGATTCAAACTCTCGGTCCATCTGCTTCAAAGCGGTTACCGCGGTTAGGTGGCTGACGGTGTAGAAGTGGGTGACGGTACTGATGACCAGAATCGTCATGGTGCCGTAGATGAAATTCAGCGGATTGCCGGGGTTGTTGAAGAAGAAGATGTAGCTCAGCCCCAACACCATGCCCGGAATGGCCATGGGCATCATGGCAAGGAACTGGAACAGC
>CAXBMB010000098.1:0-12382 GCA_963976695.1 uncultured Rhodovibrionaceae bacterium | reverse complement strand
CTTTTGGGAATCCCTTCGATTCCAAATGAACACCCGATGCTCTAGAGTCGGATCGACTTGGAAAGACGCGCGAAGCGTTTGCTATCGGCCGCGCCCCGGCGCGCCGGGAAGCGGCGAACGAAGGTCGCCGGCAAAGGGGGGAAGGTCGCGCGCATTTTCGGCCTTGCCCGCCACCGAGCTATCCAGGTCATAGGGCGGCCCGGCCGTATCGAGATAGCTGTGGTAGTGCACCAGCAAGCTGTCCTGAGTGACCAGGACCACGGCGTATTGGGGCAGTTCACTGCGGCCGGGCAGCTGGTCTTGCAAATGAAACTGAAGCGCCACCTGATGATTGGTGCCATAGACCGTGGAAAAGGGCAGTCCGCGCCAACTGCCCGACAGCGGACGGTGAACGTGGCCGAAGAACAGGTGGCGGACCCGGCCATGATCCTGGATTAGACTGTGCAGCGCGTCGGGATTGTCCAGGCCGATGCCATCCATATAGGGGATGCCGATGCCAAGCGGGGCGTGGTGGAGGAACAGCAGGACATCCTTGTTTCGCCGCGCCGCCAAGGTGTCGGCCAGCCAGGTCAGGCGCTGTTGACACAGCTGGCCGCCATGAACGCCCTCGACCAGGCTGTCCAGCAGGATGCAGTCGGCGCGGGGGCCCTCGACGACGAACTGGCAGAAACCGTTGGCGTCTTTGGGGGCGTCGGGAAAGGCGGCGTAGTAGGCGGCGCGGCTGTCGTGGTTGCCGAGCAACAGATGGTAGGGCATGGTCAGCCGATCAAGAATCGCCTTGAGATCCCGGTAGGCCCCAGGCTCGCCGCGATCGGCCAAATCGCCGGTCATCACCAAGAACTCGGCGTCGGCCTGTCGGCTGTTGATCTCCGCCACCGCCTGGGCCAGCCGTTCGCGCGGGTCGAGTGCGAAAAGCTTTTCGGGCGAAGGAACCAAGTGGGGATCTGTGATGTGAATGAACTTCATGGCGCCACCGCTGGTGTCAGGTTTGAAGCGCGGCTGTCCGACGCGTGCCCCGCTTTCGGGTGTCGAGCAGCTTAATTCAAACAGCCCATCTGGCGAGTCTATTTAAATCGATCCGGCTTTAGAAGCTGAGAAGTTGCTCCACGCCGGGGACCAAGGCGTCGGCGTGGGGCCCCAGCAGGATCGCCGGCAGACCCAGGGCGGTCGCCCCGGCCAGGTCGGTCAGGGGGTTGTCGCCCAGCATCACGGCTTGATCGGGCGCCGGGTTGCCGGCGCGGGCCAAGGCCGCCAGATAGAGGGCCGGGGCCGGCTTGCCGATAATTTCGAGACGCGCGGGGGGCAGGGTGGGCGCGCAGGCCCTGACCGCGGCCAGCAGGGCGCCGGTTTCGGGAACGGGATAGCCATCGGCGCCGGGATGGGTCAGATCGGGATTGGCGGCCAGCAGGTCAGCGCCCTGGGCCAGCGCCCTGGCCACGCGCTGCAGCTTGTCGTAGCTGAAGGCGGGGTCGCGCGCCAGCAACACAACGTCGGGATTTTCCGCCACCAGTTGGATCTCCAGCCGCCTGGCCAGCGCGATCAACCTGGAGCCAGCGACCAGCAAAACCCGCGCCCTCGGGCGTTGCTGCGCCAGGGTTTCGACCGCCAGTTGCCCGGCCAGCAGAATCCGCTGTGCTGGAACCGCCAGGCCCCGGCTGGTCAGAAGCTCGGAAAGATTGTCGGCCAGGTCGGTGGAATTGTTGGACACGATGTACAGTCGGTCGCCCAGGGCCCGGGCCAAGGCGTCGGCGCCGGGCAGCGGGCAGTTGCCCTTGGCCAGACAGCCATCCAGATCGGCCAGCACCACTTGGGCGCGCGTCAGACGCTGGCGCGCCAGCTCGCGCCGCCCGGCGGCCGAGGTTGGGGTTTCCGGGGTCGGCGTTTCCGGGGTCGGGGTTTCCGGGGTCGGGGCTTGCCGGTTCGGCGGCTCGGCCGGCGCGGACGCGGAGGTGTTGGTCATGGCTGTGATCTATTTGCCTGCAGTGCTGGCGCACTCTAGCGCGGGATCGACGTGGGAAGAAACCTTTGGCGCGTCGCCGCAGTCGCCACGCCCCCTCGGCGATCCAAGCCGCGCGCCGCGCCGACGCTACTCGTCATCCTGCAGCAAGAGGTGAAGACATTTCAACACCCGCTCCAGCTCGCTTTCCGCCAGCCCGAATTCGATGCCGACCGCCGCCTTGTGGGCCCAGACGCAGCGCCCCTCCAGCTTGCCGTCCGCCGGCAGATCGATCACCACGTTCGCGCCCTTGGGGATGCTTTCTTCCGGGACCAGACAGAGGCCGTCTTTCGAAACGTCGCTAAGCAGGGCGCGCACTGGCCTGCCCTCGACCACAAGTAAAATCGCTATGTCGTCGCTCAACGGAACCCTTTGGCTTTTGCGTCGCTCGTCAGTGTCAGAGGTTGCTGGCTGTTCCCGTCCCATTTTCGTTCTCGCATCCGGTTTGAACCAATGGTCTTTTCGCAGAGGGGTGGTCGCGTATCACACTGTCGCGTCGAGTTGGCGCCCAGTTCGGCCCCCGGGTCGGCGTCAAGCTGAACGCGTTACGCCCCGGGGGTGCCAGGGCGCCCTTCCCGATCGACTTGGAAAGAAGCGCTGGGCGCTTCCGTTGAAACCGATCCGGCGGCTAAACAGCGGCGCGCGGCAGCCGTGGTGAGGATAGCCCAGTCTTTCTTTCCATATCGTGAAAGTCCGGCAACTTTTATCCATCACGCCCCGGCGGGGTGATCCATTGCGCCCCACTGGGGCGGTGGAGATCAGATCGCCGGCAGCAAAATGGTGACAACCGTGCCGTTGCCCAGGGCGCTTTCGATTCCCAGGTGACCGCCGTGGGCAATGACAATTTGCGTGGCAATGGCCAGGCCCAGGCCCGCGCCGCCGTAGGAGCGGGCGAAGGCTGTTTCCACCTGTTCGAAGGGGCGCAGCACCGTGGCCAATTTTTCCTTGGGAATGCCAATACCGGTATCGGTCACCGTGATCCGAACGAAGTTGTCCTCATGGGCGTCGGCGGAGACGTCGATTTTGCCGCACTCCGGGGTGAACTTGGAGGCATTGTCGATCAGGTTGATCAGCACCTGTTTGAGGCGGCGGTCGTCGCCACGAAGCTTTGGGCAATTCGGCGCGACCCGCAGCGAAAAGTCGATTTTCTTCTCGCGGATGCGGCGCTCCAGATAGCGGCTGGCCTCCTGGCAGATGCCAAGCAGGTCGATCAACTCGCTTTCGATTTTCAGGGTGCCGTTTTCGATCCTCGCCAATTCAAGGATATCGTTGATGATTCCTGCCAGCAGCTCGCCGCTCTTGACGATCTCGACCGCGTAGTCGCGATAGCGGTCGTTGCCGACCGGGCCGAACAGCTCCTGCTCGGTGATCTGAGCGAAGCCGATCATGGCGTTAAGCGGGGTTCGCAACTCGTGGCTCATGGTGGCCAGGAACTGCCCCTTGGCGGAGTTGGCGCGCTCGGCGTTGCGCAGGGCGAACTCCAACCGCTGCTGGGCCTCGGCATGGGCTTCAATCAGCATCTGCATCCGGTCGAGCAGCTTGTTGGTTTCCTTGGCGACCGCGCCAAGCTCGTCATCGCGGCTTTCCAGTTGCAGCGGTAGTTTGGTGGTGCCCGGCTGGGTGGGATCGACAGCGGACAGGCCGCGCTCAATATCCATCACCGGCCGGGTTAAGGTGTAGTTGAAAATCCAGGTTAGCAGCGCGCCGAGAAAGGTGAATTCCAACACCCGCCCGCCGGCGGTCGCCAGATAGCGGGTGATAAATTCACGCCCCACCTTTTCAAGGCTGATGTCGAATTCCAGCGTGCCGACCGGGAAAGCCACCGGCGTGTTGGCGTCGCCATCGGCCGGACCCGACCGCGCAAAAACCAGCGGTCGGCTGTGACTTTTCAGGCCGGCAAACAGGCGGCGGGAAAATTGATCGGTGTAGTAGGGCTGGCTGGGCCTCTCCGCCTCGGCCAGCACGTCGCCGAAATCGGTGGAGAGGCGCGCCCGGGCGATGGTGTTGTGGGCCATGATGCCCTCAAGCACCGCCTGGGCCGACACCTTGTTGACCTCATAGGCCGCCTGGGTCGCGGCGTTGACCGAGGCTTCGAAATACAGGTCAATCAGGCTGGCGGTGTTGTCGCGATAGCTGTTCAGGTCGCGGATGAAGTAGGCCACGCCCATGAAGCCGCCCAAAATTGCCGCCGCGACAATCGCGTAGAGAGCTTGCTTGAACGACAAACGGCGGGAAAGCCTGACCGTGTTCTTCGCCATTTACTGCTCGATCCCTGTGAGTTTCGCCTGCAGCTTGTGTCCGCTGATGCACGGTCCTGGTTAGTGGAATGGAAAAAAGAATGGCAGTAAACGGTTAGGGCAAGATTAAGAGAGATCCGCAGCCTACCACGTCGCCCAGACAATTGGATGATTTTACGACCGGCGTAAGACTGGCGTAAGTTGCGCCGGTGCGGCGCTTCCGTCGCTCAGCCGGTCGGCCCCCGGTGGGACTCCGCCGCCAAAAAGGAAACCTCCCATTGCTGTTTCCCCAGGGTGAGATCGCTGGTCTGGGGGCGACTCTTGGCCAGCAGGCGGCCGCGGCGCACGACAAAAAGCCGGTTGGCCTTCAGCCGCAAGGCCTCGATTTCGTCCTGGGCCTGCAGCACGACAAGATCCGCGTTGCAGCCGACCTCCAGACCGTAGTTCCGCAGCATCAGGGTTTCAGCGCCGGCCTGGGTCACGGCGGCAAAACAGGCGCGCATTTCATCAACCCCGGTTAGCTGGCCGACATGCAAGGCCATGTGGGCCACCTCGAGCATGTCGTGGCTTCCCAGCGGGTACCAGGGATCCATCACGCAATCGTGGCCGAACGCCACGGTCAGGCCCGCCGCCAGCTGCTCCTTGACCCGGGTCATTCCGCGCCGCTTGGGGTAGCTGTCGTGGCGGCCTTGAAGGGTAATGTTGATCAAGGGGTTGGCCACCACCTTGAGGTCGGCCTCCACCATCAGGGCAAGCAGTTTGGACACGTAGTAGTTGTCCATGCTGTGCATGGAGGTGAGATGGCTGCCCGCCACCTGGCCCTGCAGGCCCAGGCGCTGTGTTTGGTAGACCAAGGACTCGATGTGGCGCGAGTGGGGATCGTCGCTTTCATCACAGTGCAGGTCGACCAGCAGCCCCCGGTCGGCGGCAAGCTCGCAAAGCTGCCGAACCGACTCGGCGCCTTCGGCCATGGTCCGCTCGAAATGAGGAATGCCGCCGACCACGTCCACGCCCTTGTCCAAGGCCCGAATCAACAGCTCCTTCGATTCAGGCCGGCGCAGGAATCCATCCTGGGGAAAGGCCACCAACTGCAGGTCGAGATAGGGTTTGATCTCGGCGCGGACTTCCAGCAGGGCCTCAACCGCAAGCAGGCTGGGGTCGCAGATATCCACATGGCTGCGGATTGCCAGGTTTCCCTTGGCGATGGCCCAGCGACAGAGCGCGTGCGCCCGCTGCTTGACATCCTCGGCGGTGAGCTCGGGCTTGAGGTCGCCCCACAGCGAGATTCCCTCCAGCAGCGTGCCGGATTGATTGACCTGGGGCCGGCCGTAGCTGAGGGTGGAATCGAGGTGGAAATGGCTGTCAACGAAGGGCGGCGTGACCAGAAAGCCCTGGGCGTCGATTTCCTCGACCGCCTCGGCGGCCAGCGCCGGCGCCACGGCGACGATCTTTCCGTCCTTGCAGCCAATGTCCGGCAAGGGTCCGGACTGCGCCGCCGGGTGGCCGGCTGACGACAAGTCGGACCCGAGGCGGCCGTTCGGGCTGGTCCGGGCCAAGCGCGCATTGCGAACAATGAGATCAAGCATCTGGTTTTTCTTTCATTTAATCTTCGCCTCTCAATCACCCTGTTGCCGGCGGGGCCGCGACCGGGTCGGCGCGCCAAGCGCTGCTTTTTCCGGCGGTGGCGCGGTTAACGCTCGCCGCGCCGGAAGGGCACCAACAAGGCCTTCGGATAGGTCGCTTTGCGTGACATGATGATGAGCGCCAGGATGGACAGAAGATAGGGCCCCATCTGCACGAACTGATAAGGTATTAGGCTGCTGGACTCCTGCTGAACCCGAATTTGCAGCGCCTCGAAGGCGGCGAACAACAGCGCGCCGAACAGCGCTTTTCCCGGCCGCCAGGAGGCAAAAATCACCAGCGCGATGCTGATCCAGCCCCGGCCGTTGATCATGCCGAAATAGAAGGCATCAAACACCGAGATGGTCAAGAAGGCGCCGCCCACCGACTGCAGCGCCGATCCCACCATGACCGCGCCGGTGCGTACCGCAAAGACATCGATGCCCTGGGCCTCCACGGCCATCGGGTTTTCCCCGACCATGCGCACCGCCAGCCCGAGCGGTGTGCGATAGAGCAGGTAGGCCACCAGGGGAATGGCGAGAAAGGCCAAGTAGGTAAGGGGCGAGTGGGTAAAGAGCGCCGGCCCGACAAAGGGGATCTCCGAAAGCAGCGGGATTGGCAGCGGCTGAAAGGGGACAATCTTCGGCGGGGTGGTTACTCCCGGCAACATCATCCGCACGATGAAGTAGCTGAGCGACGCGGCCAGCAGGGTGATGCCGATGCCGGTGACATGCTGGCTGAGTCCCAGATAAACCGAAAAGAGGGCATGGAGCAGCCCGAGAAGCGCCCCGACGGCGGCCGCGACCAGGACCGCTGTCCAGAGGTCGCCGCCCAGATAGACGTACATCCAGGCAACCATGGCGCCCATGGTCATGATGCCTTCGATCCCCAGGTTGAGAACGCCGGCGCGCTCGCAAATCAGTTCTCCCAGCGTGCCGAAGATCAGCGGCGTGGCCATGCGCACCACCGCCGCCCAGAAACCAACCGTGAGGAAGAGGTCAAGTAGTTCCATCAAAGTCTCTCCCGGTTAGCCGCGCGCCAGGCGCAGGCGGTAGCGGGTGGCAAAGACCGTCAGCATCACGCTCAACAGCGCCACCGCGGTCATCACGTCGGCGATGTAGCTCGAAACCCCCACCGCCCGGCTCATGGCGTCGGCGCCGTTGTAGATGGCGGCAATAAACAGCGCCGAGGCGAGACAGCCCAGGGGATGAAGGCCCGCCAACATGGCCACGGCGATGCCGGTGTAGCCAAAGCCGGGCGACAGATCCATGGTCAGGTAACCCTTGGTGCCGGCCAATTCACTCACCCCGGCCATGCCCGCCAAGCCGCCGGAAATCAGCGCCGTGCGGATCACCGCCCAATTGACCGGCACCCCGGCGAAGCGCGACGCTTCCGGGCTGTGGCCGACCGCCCGGATTTCCAGGCCCCAGCGGGTAAAGCGCAGAAAGGCCCAGGTCAGCAGGGCGACGACAAAGGTCACCAGCAGGCCCCAGTGCAGACGGGTGCGCGGCAGCAGCACCTCAAGGACGCCCTGGTCGATAATCGGCCGCGCCTGGGGCCAGCCCATGGCCATGGGGTCCTTCAAGGGGCCAAACAGCAGGTAGTTGACCAGCAGCAAGACAATGAAGTTGAGCAGCAGGGTGGTCACCACCTCGTCGACGTTCAACCGGACCTTGAGCAGCGTCGGCAACAGCAGCAGCAGGCCGCCAGCCAGCGCGCCGACCAAAAACAGGAAGGGGATCATCAGCGGCGCGGGCAGGACAATGATTCCGGTTCCCAGCCAGGTGGCGGCCAAGGCGCCCATATAAAATTGCCCCTCGCCGCCGATGTTCCACAGCTTGGCCCGGAAAGCGACGGCGGCGGCCAGGCCGGTGAGGGCGAGCGGGGTGGCGCGGAGCAATGTTTCACTGAGGGCAAGTCGCGAGCCGAAGGCCCCGGTGATCAGCTCCCAATAGGCCTGCCCCACCGGGGCGTCGCCCCAGATCAACAGGCCGGCGCTGAGCATAAAGGTTAGCGCAATGGCCGCCAAGGGGGCGGCGACGTGCATCCAGTAGGGAACGGAGTCGCGTGGTTCAAGATGCATGGCTGGCGGCCTTTCCAGCCGGATGGTTCTGGCCGCTCATCAACAGGCCCAATTGGGAAATTTCGACGGTTTCCGCCGCTTGGGCGGGGCTCAATTGGCCCTGATACATGACCGACACCTGATCGCTCAAGGCCAACAGCTCCTCCAGATCCTCGGAGATCAGCAGCACCGCCGCGCCGCGCGCCCGTGCTTCCAGCAGCCTTTCATGCACGTAGGCCGCCGCGCCCACGTCCAGGCCGCGGATCGGCTGGTTCGCCAGAATCAGCCGGGGCGCGCGCTCCAGCGATCGGGCCAGAATGACCTTCTGCATGTTGCCGCCGGAAAGTTTACGCGCCGTGGTTCGCGGCGCGGCGCCCCGGATATCGTAGTCTTGAATCATCTGCTGCGCGTGGGCGGTGATCGCCGCGCCCTGCAGAATGCCGGCCTTGCTGTAGGGAGGCCGGCGGTAATCCTCCAGGATGAGGTTTTCCGCCACGCTGAGGTCGCCGACCACCCCCTGGGCTTGGCGGTCCTCGGGAATTCGCCCCACGCCCTGCGCCACCATCAAGGCCGGCGCGGTCCGCCTGATGGTTTGGCCGTGCAGCCGGATGGCGCCGGCCCGCGGGGTCAGCATGCCCGCCACCAAGTCGGCCAGGGCGGCCTGGCCGTTGCCGGATACCCCGGCGATTCCCATGATTTCATGGCTTCGGATGATCAAACAGAGGCGATCCAGCAGGGTTTGGCCGTTGGGTCCCTCCACCACCAGGTTGTCCAGTTCCAGCACCGGATCTCCCGCCGCCATCCGCACCCGTTTGGGTTCCGGAATGGCGCGGCCGACCATGGCTTCGGCCAGCGCCTGCTTGCTGGCGTCCGTTCGTTCGAAGGTGGCCACCAGCGCCCCCTGCCGCAGCACGGCGAAGCGGTTCGAAATGTCCAGAACCTCATTGAGCTTGTGGGAAATAAAAATCACCGAGAGCCCGGTGTCGACAAGGCGGCGCAAGGTTGCGAACAGCCGCTCGGCTTCCTGGGGGGTGAGGACGGCGGTTGGTTCGTCAAGGATCAGGACGCGGGCATCGCGGTACAGCGCTTTGAGGATCTCAACCCGCTGCCGCTCGCCAACCGACAGGTCCGAGACCAGGGCGTCGGGGTCGACGGTCAGGCCGAATTTCTCGGACAAGCTCGCCAGCTTGGCCTTTGCGGCGGCTTTCCGGCTTCGCAGCGACCATAGCTTTTCCGTGCCCAGGGTGATGTTGTCCAGGACGCTTAGCCGGTCGGCCAGGGTAAAGTGCTGGTGGACCATGCCCACGCCGCGGGCGATGGCCGCGCGGGGCGACCCGTGGGGCAGCGGGGCGCCGAAAACTTCGATGTCACCGGCGTCCGGCAGGTAGTGGCCGAACAGGATGTTCATCAGCGTGGTCTTGCCCGCGCCGTTTTCCCCCAACAGCGCCAGCACCTCGCCCCTGTGTAAGGTCAGGGAGATTCGATCGTTGGCGGTGAGCGCGCCGAAGGTCTTGGTGATGCCCTTCATGGAAAGGACAACCTCTTGAGCCGGCTCCGACGCATTTCCCGCGGGTCCGGCCGTGGGCGGTTCCGCCATGGCGTTCCCCCTGAACTTGAGTGGTCCGGCACCGTCGCGCGCCGGCGCTGGTTTCCCGAGATGGCCCGCTGACCGCTGCTTGTCGCGCCGCCGCGCCGCGAACGCCGCCCCCTATCAGGGTTCGCCATCGCGGCCTGTCATCGCGACCGTCAAGGCCCGTCAAGGCGTCGGTCGGCGACGGGAAACGGAAAAGCCAATCCCGATCCCCTTCGCCGTCAGCCGTCTGTTTCCTCACCGACCGGCGTTGCCGGGTGACTTTTAGAAGGTTGACTTCGGTTCTTCATCGTTGATTTCGACGGTGAAGGCGCCGGACATGATGTCGGCGGATTTTTGCGCCACCGCCGCCTTGACCTTGGCGGGGATCTTGTCCTCGAACTCGTAGAACGGCGCGAGACTGGCGCCGCCCTTGGCCATCATGGTCCATTCCCGATAGTCGTCGGCCTCGAACTTGCCGGCCTTGACCAAGTCAATGGCGTGATTGATGGCGGCTTCCATATGCCAGAGCGCGGAGGTCACCACCACATTGCCGCCGTTTTCTTCCTTGTTCATGTCGTTGACGTTGCCAAAGGCGATGATGCCCTTTTCACGCGCCGCGTCGACCACGCCGGCCCGCTCGGCATAGAGCACGTCCACGCCGGATTCGACCTGGGCGAAGGCGAATTCCTTGGCCTTGGGGGGGTCGTACCAGGACCCGATGAAGGACACTTTGAATTCGACCGCCGGGTTGACCGACTTGGCGCCGGCCATGAAGGCGTTGAACAGACGGTTCACCTCGCCGATGGGATAGCCGCCGACCATGCCGATTTTGTCGCTCTTGGTCATGGCGCCGGCGATCATTCCCATCAAATAGCTCGGCTCTTGAATGTAGTTGTCGAAGACCGAGAAGTTGGTGCCGTCCGGCCCGCCCGAGGAGCCGACGAGATAAGCCACGCCCGGATAATCCTTGGCCACCTTGCGCGCCTCGCGGCCAATGCCAAAGGTTTCGCCGACGATCAGCGCGACCCCGTCTTCGGAATATTGGCGCATGACGCGGACATAGTCGCTGTTGGCGACGTTTTCGGAATAGACATAGTCAATGGCGCCGTCTTTTTCCGCTTGCACCAGGGCGCGGTGCAATGTGCCGACCCATTTTTGCTGCACCGGCAGCGTATAAATGCCGGCGACTTTAATTTTTTCCGCAAGGGCCGATTGAATGCCCCCTGCAAAGGCCACCAGAGCCAAAGCCCCGACCGCAATGGATTTTACCAGGCGTCGCATATATCCCTCCTGTATGCTGGCTGCCAAGCGGGCCCTTCAAGAATTCACTGTTTAAGATGACAGCGCCGAAGCAAGCAAAGGCCCTATGATGTCACCGCAATACCACTGTGACTGCCGTGTCATAATACGATAGACGGTCGTCTCCGGTTTCCTCTCCTGCTCGGTCGGTTCCTTGTTTTGCCGGTCTTTGCCGGCTTCCATGATCGCGGCCCTTCTTGTGCGAAAGGGTGATCAAACGTCACAACAGAACTGACCAAACGGTCAATTATGTTAGCAGCGCTGGCAAGTCGCGCAAGCGCTTTTGCGTGCTGTCCCGCCAGGCGAGAAAGTTGCACGGTCATTACCCGTCGCCGCCTCGAGTCGCTGCACCCCGAGTCGTTAAATTCCGAGTCGGGCGTCCTAAGGGGTTATGCCCCGCGCTGTTGTTGCGGGCAAGGTCGGGCCAGGACGGTGGCCAGTTGGGGGATGGTGGTTGTTTGATGGCGGTCTGCTATCTTGGCGGCGGGACCGGGGGCGGGCGCGCCTGTCGCCTCGCCCGCGGGACGGAACGCCGGGCCCTCCAATGGGATGGCGCCGCCGTTAGGCGTTGGCGTTGCGCACCAGTTTATGAAGGGAGCCGGCAAGCTGGGTTTCAAAATTTTCCATTTCCCGCAGACCGGATTCGGTCAGCCGGACAATTGATTTGCGTTTATCGGAGCTGTCGCGGTCGGATCGGACGTAGCCTCTGTCCTCGAAACCGGCCATGATTTTGCGGGCCGTGGGGTAGGAGACGTTCAGAATGCCACAGATTTCACCAATGGTGACCGCCCGGCCCGACAGTTCGGCCTTGTGGAGATAAGCCAGCCAGGGCCAATCCCTGTTGCGGACGCGGAAAAGCGGTGAATCGTTTTGCAGACGCCAAAAGCCCTGCAGAAAATCCAAAATTTCCGCAGCATCTATCGGCGGCACGCGAGTGCCCCTATCACTGAGTTCAACGACCTTGGACATCCCCACCTAAAGACCATCCCGAGAATTTCGAGACACGGCCCATCCCTTGTTAAAATGCTGAGATCATTATGTCGGCATAACAGGGGGAAGTTGCAAGGCTCCGCCAATCAAGAAATCGGGAGGGGGACACTTCGCGCGTCACCACCTCCCGCAAGTTTGTGCGTCTGAGCCTGAGCTCAAGCAATAGATAGGCGATAAACGACAATTTAAAACGGAAAAGAGCATCAATATTTTACAATCAATCTAAATTAAAGATTATCGAAAATATTTTCACTAATTTCCTGCCAGTGGGGCGGGAAATTTTCCCTACTTTTCCAAGGTGTTGCCTTCAGGACACAGGTGCGTGAAAAATGTCGCGCCGGGCACGGCAAGTCGTTGCGCCAGGCCACGGCGTTGGAGTAGGTCTGGTCTTGCGTTTGAGACTGGCTTCCAGACAAAGGCCTCACGTCCAGGGAACAAAAAAAGATCCCGGATCAAAATGAGGCTGCAGGTTTACTTTGTGATTGGGGAAGCCATCACCATGAAAAAAATTCTTCTTGCCTCCACCGCCCTGGCCGTTGCCGGTCTGGCCGCTGGTGCTGCTAGCGCTGCTGAAGACGGCAAAATCAAGCTGTCCGTCGGCGGTT
>CAXBMB010000097.1:0-12653 GCA_963976695.1 uncultured Rhodovibrionaceae bacterium | reverse complement strand
ACCCCAGAACGTGACCTCCGAACGCAACTCCCGTGAACGCAGCACGCCGTGAAAACCGGGGATCGGATCTGGCGGGACCGCCACCGAGATTATCACAGAGCCTGCCGTTTCGATCGTCCTGGCCTGGCTTCTAACGGCCCTTACCAGCGAGCTTTCGAAGCACTGTCGCGCCCGAAGCCCCGTTGCGACCGAAGGTCTGTTTTTGCCGCGCACCTGTTTTTATCGAACAGCGGATGACCCCTGGCGCCGGCGCGTGCCGGCACCCTGTTCCTCAGGCTTCTCGCGCCACAAATCTATAGCAAGCAGCGACGCATTTGTCGTGTCAATTCCACTCTTTCTATCTATATTCCACATTCTAGAACAAAGTTTTTGCATTAATATCCCGAAAGTTCGCATGTCACCTATACGGAAACTTGCATAATGTTTGATTGGAACGGTATTCGAGATTTCCTCGCGGTGGTCGAGGCGGGAAGCCTGACCGCGGCGGCCACCCGGCTGCGGGTCAGCCAGCCCACCCTCAGCCGTCGGCTGTCGCAATTGGAAGCTTCGTTGGGCGTCAAGCTGCTGGTGCGCACCACCCGAACCCTGCAGGTGACCGAGGCGGGGGAGCGGATCCTCAACCAAGCCCACCGAATGGCCCAGGAGGCCGGGACCTTGGAAAAGGCGGTGATCGGGGCGGACACCTCGCTGGAGGGAACGGTTCGGATTTCGACCACCGAGGGACTGGGGATTACCTGGCTGTCCGGCGAACTGGCGGAGTTCACCCGGCGCTATCCCGGCATTCGCATCGAGTTGCTGATCGACAACGGCATGGTCAACCTGCTCAGCCGGGACGCCGATATTGCGGTGCGCTTGCTGCGCCCGACCCAACAGGATCTGATCGCGCGCCGGGTGGCGCGCTTCCACTTTGGCCTCTATGCGGCCCGGGACTATGTCGACCGCCATGGCCTGCCCGAGCGGGCGGCCGATCTGCGCGGGCCGGACGGCGATCACCACCGCGGCGTGGGGCTGCGCGGCAACACCCCGACCTCGGACTGGCTTTACGGGCTGTTCGGGCTGGAGCGCATGATCTTTCTTTCCAACTCGCTGCTGTCGGTCCGCACCGCCGTGCTTTCCGGGCTGGGGATTGGCCCGGTGTTCCGCTATCTGGGCGATGGCGACCCGCGTCTGCGCCGGGTTCTAACCGCGGAAACCGCCATGGAAAAGGAAATCTGGCTGACCACCCTGCCGGAGTTGCACAGCAACGCCCGCATTCGGGTGACCTATGATTTTCTGGCCCGGCTGTTGCAGCGTAATCAGGATCTGCTGGCCGGTCATCCGCGCGTCTCGGCCTATCATCAAGAGCAGGACGCCCCGTCGACCGGCTGATCGGCGACCGGCCCCGATGCGGTGCGTCGTCGGGAGCCTGCCCGGCTACAGCCGCTTGGCCACCTCCTCCAGCATCACCTCGGTCGCGCCGCCGCCCAGGGAATGGATGCGGGCATCGCGCACCATCCGTTCGATGGTCGAGTCTTTCAGGTAGCCGACGCCGCCATGAAACTGTTGGCAGTCGTAGAGCACCTGGTTGACCAGGTCGCCGCAGTAGGCCTTGACCATCGAGACCTCCTTGACCCCGTCGCCGCCGCCACCCTCGCCGCTCCCGCCGCCACTCTGTGCGGCCAGCCAGGCGGCGTGGTAAACCAACTGACGGCCGGCCAGCACCTGGGCCTGGCGCTGGGCCAGACGCTGCCGAATGGCTTGCTTGTCCCAGAGGACGCCGCCAAAGGCCTTGCGCTGCTTGACGTAGTCCAGGGTGATTTCCAGGGCCTTTTGCGCCTCGCCCATTGCCATTGCCCCCATCACCAGGCGCTCGTTCTGGAAATTCCGCATGATGGCGTAGAAGCCCTGGTTGACCTCGCCCAGCACGGCCTCGCGCGGCACGCGGCAGTCTTCAAAGATCAACTGGGCCGTGTCGGACGACCGCCAGCCGAATTTATCCAGCTTGCGGCCGCGGGAAAACCCGGGCGCGTCCCGTTCCACGGCGAACATGGTCAGTCCGCGCGATCCCTTGGCCTGTGGGTCGGTGCGCGCCGCCACGAAGTAGAGATCGGCGTTCAGGCCGTTGGTGATGAACATCTTGGTGCCGTTGAGGATCCAGTGATCGCCGGCCAGCCGCGCCCGGGTCTTCAGTCCGGCCACGTCGGAGCCGGCATCGGGCTCGGTGAGCGCCACGGCGGTCAGCAGATCCCCGGAAATCACCCCGGGCAGGTACTTGGCCAGTTGCGCCGCGTTGCCGGCATTGACCAGGTGGGGCGAGGCCATGTCCGAGTGCACCAGCACGGTGATCGCCACGCCGCCGAAGGTTGAGCGTCCCAATTCCTCGGCCAGCACCACGGTCGCCAGTTGGTCCAGCGCCGACCCGCCATAGTCCTGGGGATAGCGGATCCCCAGGAAGCCCAGGTCGCCGAGAGATTTCAGCAGGCTGCGCGGGGTTTCGCCGGCGATCTCCCAGGCCGGCCCCCGGGGTTGGATTTGTTCTTTCACAAAGCGTCGCAGTTGGGCGCGCAGCTCTTCGTGTTGTGCGGAGAAATAGGGGTGCGCGGTCATCTGATCCCTCTTTGTTTCGGTGCGGCCAGGCAGCAGGCGGAATATTCTAACGAGTGTAAGATTAACGTGATGAATCTGCTGTTGTCGAGACAAACAAGAAAAGGATCCTCTAGAGTCGGATCGGGTTAAATGGCGCCCAATGCGATCTGCGCTTAACCCCTGGATCCGCCTTTTAGACGCGCGGCGCGCTTCTGACCGGCCGATTAGCCCCGTCCCGGGTCGCCGCATGGCCTGCCCGGTGACGGCGCGGCGGCGGAATTTTATCGGCGGCCAAGGAGCCGGGGTTTCTCGAGATCCCGCGGCGCGCTACAACCATCGCCGTTTTCGGCCCCGCCCGCCGCCGTGCGCGACGGGGGCAAAACGGCGGTCACGATCAGGATGCGTTTCAGCGTCGCTGGCAAAAAGGCCGGGCAACAGGCCCTGGCCGGATGAGGTAACAAAGGAAGAGTCATGAGCCGTATTGTCTTTGTGAACGGTGAGTTCCTGCCGGAAGAAGATGCCAAGATCTCCGTATTTGACCGCGGCTTTCTTTTTGCCGACGGCGTTTATGAGGTCGCCACTGTCCTGCAAGGCAAGTTGGTGGACAACAAGGGGCACCTGCTGCGCCTGCGCCGGTCGTTGAAGGAACTGGCCATGGGGTCGCCGGCCACGGACGAAGAAATCCAGGCGATTCAGCGTGAGTTGATTGCGCGCAACGAACTGCGCGAGGGCATGGTTTATCTGCAGATCACCCGAGGCGCCGCCGACCGGGATTTTCACTATCCGGAAGGGGTCATGCCGTCCTTGGTCCTGTTCACCCAATCGGCCGTGGTGATCGATTCGCCCAAGGCCGCCAAGGGCCTGTCGGTGGTGACCCTGCCCGACGTGCGCTGGGGCCGGCGCGACATCAAGACCGTTGCGCTGCTGGCGGCGTCGATGGCGAAGATGGCGGCCAAAGCGGCCGGCGCCGATGACGCCTGGCTGGTCGAAGAGGGCTTCATCACCGAAGGCACCTCCAACAATGCCTATATCGTCACCCAGGACGGCACCCTGGTGACCCGTCAACTGGGTACGGAAATTCTCAGCGGCATCACCCGCAAGGCGGTCTTGAAGCTGGCCGAAGAAGCCCAGATCAAGATCGAGGAACGGCCCTTCACCCCCGAAGAGGCCCGCCACGCCAAGGAAGCCTTCATCACCTCCGCCTCTACTTTCGTCACGCCGGTGGTGACGTTTGACGGCCAGGCGCTCGGCGACGGCGCACCCGGTCCGGTGGCCAAGCGCCTGCGGGAGCTTTACATCAGCGAAGCCCTGGCCAATCTGGAATAGATCGCCGGCCGGAGCGCGTCGGTAAAAAGGGCCGTTGCCCGTGGTCAGCGGCCCTTTTTTGCGATCTGGGCGACCCTTGGCCGGCGTGCGGCGCGAAAAATAGGGCGCGGAAAACCGACGCGGCGTCACGGGGAAAGTTGTCCTTTGGCGGGCCGGATGCAATTATTCGGTGATCAAGCGCGGCATTGCGCGTCGATCGCGCGCGCCATGAGGCGGATGGTGGCGGTTAATGGTGGGCACTGGGACGGGGCTGGCCAAAGAAAGGGTCAGGGTCCCATCAGCAGGGGAAAAAAATGAAGGATCAATATCAGCCGAACAGCCTGTCGCTCGTGGGGGCGGTATCAATGGGTACGGGGGTGATGATCGGCGCGGGTATCTTCGCCTTGACCGGACAGGTCGCCGAACTGGCCGGCAATCTGTTTCCGCTGGCGTTCTTTGTTGGCGCGATCATCACCGCCTTTAGCGCCTATTCCTATATCCGAATGTCCAACGCCTATCCCTCGGCCGGCGGGATCGCGATGATTCTGGAAAAGGAATACGGACGCGGCGTCATCACCGGCGCCAGCGCCATCCTGATGGCGCTTTCCATGGTGATCAATGAAAGTCTGGTGGCGCGAACCTTCGGAACCTATACGCTCCAGCTTTTCGACGTCGAACAGAATTCCATCCTGGTGCCGGTTCTGGGGGTAGGGCTGATCGCCTTTGCCTTCGTGGTCAATGTGTCGGGCAATCGCGTGGTCGGGGCTTTTTCGCTGTTGATGGCGCTGGCGAAGATTCTCGGCATCGCCGCGTTTGGGATCGCCAGCCTGTGGGTCGCCGATGGGCTGATCGACGGGGCAGCGGACACGGCAATCGCCAACGATACGCGCACCCCGCTCGGCGGGTTTCTGGCTTCCCTGGCGCTCACCATTCTGGCCTACAAGGGCTTTACCACCATTACTAACAGCGGCTCCGAGGTTGTCGATCCGCACCGCAACGTCGGGCGCGCGATTATTATTTCGATCACCATCTGCGTGGTCATATACCTGCTTGTCGCCTTCGGCGTCGGCGCCAACCTCAACCTGACGGAAATTATTCAAGCAAAGGATTTCGCGTTGGCGCAGGCGGCGCGTCCGGCCTTTGGTGACTATGGGCTGTGGTTCACCGTGGCGCTGGCGATTCTTGCGACGGCGTCGGGGTTGATCGCCAGCGTGTTCGCGGTTTCGCGAATGCTGACCATGTTGACCGACATGGCGCTGATTCCGCACCGGCACTTCGGCATGACCGGACCGCTGCAAAAGCATCTGCTGGTCTATACCGTTGTCATCGCCACGGTGTTGACAATATTCTTTGACTTGAGCCGGATCGCCGCGCTCGGGGCGATTTTCTACCTGGTGATGGATATTAGCATTCACTGGGGGCTGCTGCGCCACCTGCGAAAAGAGGTGGGGGCCAATGCCCTGGTGCTGGTGAGCGCGATTGTTCTCGACGCGGTCATTCTGGGCGCTTTCCTGCTGTACAAGGTCCAGAGCGACCCGCTTATCATCATTATCGCGCTGATTGTCCTGGGGTTGGTTTTCGCCGGCGAGTGGCTGTTTCTGCGCGCCGGCCCGGGCCCCGAGAGCCCGGCGTCGGCTCATCAGAAGGCGCACCAGTCCGGATCGCAGCAGGCGGGATCACAGCAATCAGGGCGGCCAGAAGCCGCCGATGATCCAGACGGCGGATGAGCGGTGCGGCGGCCCGGAGGGAAGAAAAAAACACCCTCTAGAAAACCCCGTAGTCGATCTCCTGATTCTTGTCGAGAGTGTTGACCACCGGATCCATCGGGTACTTGAGGCCGGTGGCGCAGTTGTACAGCACCACCTGATCGCTGGCCTGCACCAGGCCCTGTTCGAGGGCCTTTTGATAGGCGGCGGCGGTTGCCGCGCCTTCCGGACAGAGCAGCAGGCCGTCTTCCTTGGCGATAACGTCGCGGGCAGCCAGCAGTTCCTCGTCCCCCACGGTGATCCCGAACCCGCCGGAGTCCCGCATGGCGCGGATAATCAGGAAGTCCCCCACGGCGATCGGCACGCGAATGCCGGCGGCCACGGTGTGGGCGTTTTCCCACAGAGGCGCGTGCTCCTCGCCGGCTTGCCAGGCTTTCACAATTGGGGCGCAGCCTTCGGCCTGGACCGCGATCATGCGGGGCAAGGGCCCCTCGATCCACCCCATTTGCTTGAGCTCGTGAAACGCTTTCCACATGCCAATCAGGCCGGTGCCGCCGCCGGTGGGATAGAAAATCACGTCGGGCAGTTTCCAGTCCAACTGCTCGGCCAGTTCCAGCCCCATGGTCTTCTTGCCCTCGATTCGATAGGGCTCCTTGAGCGTGGAGACGTCGAACCAGCCGACTTTTTCCTTGCCGCCGCCGACGATCTTGCCGCAGTCGTTGATCAAGCCGTTGACCTTCCAGACCTGCCCGCCCTGCTGTTGGATCTCGCGAATGTTGATGTCGGGCGTGTCCGAGGGGCAGAGCACGGTGGCCCGTTGCCCGGCCCGCCGGGCATAGGCGGCCAGCGCGGCCCCGGCGTTGCCGTTGGTGGGAATGGCGAGATGAGACAGCCCGAGTTCCTTGGCCATGGAGACCGCAAGGCAGAGGCCGCGGGCCTTGAACGAACCGGTTGGCAGCCGGCCTTCGTCCTTCACGATGGCGCGTCCGGGCTTGGCTCCCAAGGCTTGGGCGGCGCGCTCCAGCGTGATCAGCGGCGTCACCACCTCACCCAGCGAAATCCGGTTTTCCGCCCGGGTCACCGGCAAGAAAGGCGCATAGCGCCAGAAGCCGGCGGCGCGGCTGTTGGCGATATCTTCCTTGCGCACCGCCGCCGCCAGCCGTTCCAGATCATAGCGCACCAGCAGCGGGCGGCCGACCTCGGACAGGCCCTGGACTACCCCGGCGTCATAACGCTTGCCGGTCATGGAGCATTCAAGATAGCTGACAAAGGTCTGGGTCATGGTGTTCGCCTGTGTGTGTCTGTGGGCGCCGATGGTTCGCCAACGGCGCGGGAAAAAACCGAGGCTGGCGAAAAGACAGCCTGCGCAGTGATGGGCCAATTCGCGCGACAGTTCAACGAATCGCTGGGAACAGGACCCGCGATTTCCGGTCGAGAGCGACGACGATGACCCTCCGTCTCATGTTCCTGTCTGGTCAAGCAAAGCCGGGCAGGCTAGACAGACTTATCCAACGCCAAGAAGCGTGATGGGGCGGGGCGCAATGGGAAGGAAAGTGACGATGCAGAAATCACGGGCGGAGTTGACGACCCTGCTGGCGCAGATCTTCCCGCCGGATCAGATCAAGCAGGGGGATGCGCTCAACGGGCTGTCCCCGGGATTTCACGCCGATAATTTCAAGGCCGGTCTACAGGTTCGGGTCACCGAGCTGGCGCAGGCCCAGGCGCTGGTCCAACTGGCCAACGCGGCGGGTCTGAGCTTGGTGCCGCAGGGCGGCTTGACCGGTTTGGCCGGCGCGGCGGCTTCCGCGCCCGGGCAGATTCAGGTTGATCTTCGCGGCCTGAGCGGCGTCGAACTGCTGGACCCCTTGAACGCGGTCGCCATCGTCAAGGCGGGAACCCCGCTGGCCGAACTTGAGGCGGCGGCGAACGCGCAGGGGCTGACCTTTGGCGTCGATCTGGGCGCGCGCGATACCGCCACCCTGGGCGGGATGGTTTCGACCAACGCCGGCGGCATCGAGGCCTTCCGCTATGGCATGATCCGGCAGCGGGTGCTGGGGATGGAGGCGGTGCTGCCCGACGGCTCTCTGCTGTGCGATCTCGCCACGGTGACCAAATGCAACGAAGGCTATGACGTCAAGCAGCTGCTGATCGGCGCGGAAGGAACCCTGGGGTTGATCATCCGCCTGGCGGTGCGGCTGAGCCCCAAGGTGCCGGCGCGGGCCACCTGCCTGGTGGCGGTGGAGTCGGCGCAGGCCGCCGTGCAGGCCTTTCATCGGCTCAATGGCGCGCAAGGCGGGGTGCTGTTGGCCGCCGAGATGATGTTCCAGCGCTATGCCCAAACCGCGGCGACCGAAATGGGGCTGGGCAAGCTGCTGGCCTTTGAACAGGCCCCGGTCTATGCGATCTTTGAGTGGGGCGCCGGCAGCGAGGAAGCGGCCCGCCTCCGTCTGGAAGAGCTGTTGGCGGAGCTGTTCGGGGCCGATCTACTGATCAATGCGCTGCTGGCCAAAAACGAAAGCGACCGGGTCGATATTTGGCGTGTCCGGGAGGATTCCTGGGCGATTGACCGGCTTTATCCGCAGGGGCTTTGGTACGACGTTTCCCTGCCGCTCAATCGGCTTGATGCTTACGTATCAGGCCTGGAAACGCGGTTAGCGGCGCTGGATCCCGGTCTGAGACTGTTCGCCATGGGCCATCTTGGCGACGGCAACCTGCATCTCACCATCGGCGCCCATCCGGCTCCCGGGGCGCACAAACCGGCGGTCACGGCGCTGGTAAACCAGGAGCTGAAGGCCTGGGGCGGGGCGATTTCAGCCGAACATGGGATCGGCCTGGAAAAGAAGGCCGCCCTGGCGGAACTGGGCGATCCCGGCAAACTGGCCGCCATGGCGGCGATCAAGGCGGCGTTGGACCCCAACGGCGTGATGAATCCGGGTAAGATTTTCCCATGACCGCGGCGGCGCGGAACGTGGCGATGCTGGAGCTTTCGAGCCGCCGGCCCGGCGCCAGCCGACCGAACCTTGCAACCCGGCCGGCGCGATGATTGTTGTCACCCCATCCCTGTCGCTGGTGGAAGACTGGCTGGAGTTCAGCTACGTGCGCGCGCCGGGGGCGGGCGGCCAGCGGGTGAACAAGGTGGCGACCGCCGTCCAGCTGCGGTTTGACGCCAAGCACTGCCCGGCGCTGACCAGCGCCGCCTTTGTGCGCCTGAAGGGCCTTGCCGGCCAACGCATGACCAAGGAGGGGGTGGTGGTCATCTTCGCCAGCACCCATGCTTCTCAGGCCCGCAACCGCGACGAGGCGGTGGCCCGTCTGGTGACGCTGCTGCGGCGGGCGGCCACCCCGCCGAAGTTTCGCCGGCCCACCAAGCCGACCCGCGCGGCCAAGCAACGCCGCCTGGACAGCAAGAAAAAACGCGGCGACGTCAAGCAGCGGCGCGGCCGGGTTCGCGGCTCGGATCCCTAGCATAAATCCGCCGCCGCTCACCCGGTTGTCGCACCCGCCGGACCAGGCGCGGCGCGGCATGACGGGCCGGTGAAAAGCGGCGGAAAATTTTTTCGAGCAAAAGCGGCATCTTCTTCTTGTCTCGCGTGGCATTCTGCTTTAAGACCCCGGCCATACAGGGTTACCGATCCCAACTTCATGTTTATGGGGGGGCGCTAAGGAACCGCTGGGATTTCATCTGCTGGTAGGGGAGGAACGTCATGGCTGACGGCAACCTTTTCCGACTGGGGATGGACCTGGAGACAGGCGCCACCCATGAGGAAGTACAACTTCACGGCTCAACTGCCGCTGTGGAGGATCGGGACGTTTTCGACCTGTCCCGCGATGACCATTTTATCCGAAAAGACGGTAAGGTTTTTGCCGGCACCCATCTGATCATCGAGGTGATCGAGGGCCGGGGCCTGGACGAGGAAGCGCGCATTCAGCGCGCGTTTCGCGACTGCGTGACGGCCTGTGGCGCCACCCTGCTGCACATCCACACCCACAAGTTTTCGCCCCAGGGCGTTAGTGGCGTGGCGGTGTTGGCGGAAAGCCACATCTCGGTCCACACCTGGCCGGAAATCGGCTATGGCGCCTTCGACGTGTTCATGTGCGGCGAGGCCGAGCCTTGGAAATCGATTGAGATCCTGCGCAGCGCCTTTGACGCTAAAGAGGTTCGGGTGTCCGAACTGCTGCGCGGCGAGGGGCTGGTTAAAAGCCGGGAGGCTGCGGCATGAGCAGCCAGTGGTCCGTCGAAAATCTGCACGACAGCTACCGCCAGTCGCTGAAGGTCGAAGAGCTGCTCTATGACTCCGAGACCGAGCTGCAGCGCCTGCGCGTCTTCCAGAACCCGCGCTTCGGCCGGGTTTTAACCTTGGACGGGGTGGTGCAGACCACCGAGGGCGACGAGTTCATCTACCATGAAATGATGTCCCATGTGCCGCTGCTGGCCCATGGCGCGGCCACGCGCGTGCTGATCATCGGCGGCGGTGACGGCGGCATGGCCCGCGAGGTGCTGCGCCACGGCGCGGTGCAAGAGGTGACCATGGTGGAAATCGACGCCGGCGTGGTGGACTTTTCCAAGCAGTATCTGCCCAGCCTTTCCGCCGGCGCCTTCGAGGATCCGCGCCTGCGGCTGGTGATTGCCGACGGCGCCGCCTTCGTACGCGAGACCGAGGCGCAGTTCGACGTGATCATCGTCGACTCCACCGATCCCATCGGCCCGGGCGAGGTGCTGTTCACCGACAGCTTCTACGGCTGGGCCAAGCGGCGCTTGGCCCCGGGCGGCATTATCGTCACCCAAAACGGCGTGCCCTTCATGCAAGGTGCGGAACTGACCACCACCCTGCGGGCCTTCCGGGCGCTGTTCTATGATGCGAGCTGTTACCTAGCCAGCGTGCCGACCTATGCCGGCGGGCCGATGGCCTTTGGCTGGGGCAGCGATAGCGAAGCCGGCGCGGTTGATCTGGCGACCCTGCAGAAGCGGTTCGACGCCGTTGGCTTCGCCCCCCGTTACTACACTCCCGAGGTGCACAAGGCCGCCTTCGCCTTGCCGGGCTATGTTCAGGCGCTTTTTCCCTGATACCCAGTTAACGTCTTTTCATCAAAGTCAATGCGGCTTGGGCCGCCGTCCGCCAGCGTTGCGGATCGTTTCAGGAAAGATAAACCGATGCCAAACAATTGGCAGGCGACGGCGCGACGCCGTGATCAGGTAGCGCGGCAATACCTGGGTCTTTTGTCGCGCAAACAGGCGGACTATCTGGCGAGCGCGCCCCATGAGGCGCCGGTGCTGGTGATGGATCTCGACGCGGTGGCGCGCCAGTACCGGACCTTGAGCGACGGCTTGGCCGGGGTTGCGATCCACTATGCGGTCAAGGCCAATCCGGCGCCGGAAATCATCGCCCGCCTGGTCGGGCTGGGCGCGTCGTTTGACGCCGCGTCGCGTGCGGAAATCGAGCTCTGCCTGGCCCAGGGAGCCGGGGTGAAACAGATCAGCTTCGGCAATACCATCAAGCGGGCCGCCGACATCGCCTGGGCCTGGGCGCAAGGCATCGAGCTGTTTGCCGCCGATGCGCGCGAGGAACTGGCGAAGATCGCCGCCCAGGCGCCGGGGGCCAAGGTCTACCTTCGGCTGCTGGTGGAAACCTGTGAGGCCGATTGGCCCCTCAGCCGCAAGTTCGGCGCCCCCGCCGAGGAAATCCCCGCACTGCTGCAGGAAGCGGTTCGGCTCGGGCTGACCCCGGTGGGGCTGTCCTTCCATGTCGGCAGTCAAACCCGGCAGGCCGCCATGTGGCAACCGATCCTGGCCCAGGCCGCCGCGGTCTGGCGGGAGGCGCGGCAACTGGGGTTCGAGCTCAGCCTGCTCAATCTGGGCGGCGGCTTTCCGGCGAGCTATGACCGGGGCGTGCAGGACAGCGAAACCTATTGCCGTGAGGTGATGGCGCAGGTGCAGGCACTGTTCGGGCCGGTGCCGCAACTGATGGCTGAGCCTGGCCGGGGTCTGGTGGCCGGCGCCGGGGTGATCCGCGCCGAGGTGCTGCTGGTGTCGCGCAAACGCGCCAGCGATCTGGCCCGCTGGGTCTATCTGGATATCGGCAAGTTCTCCGGCTTGGCGGAAACCGCCGACGAAGCGATTCGCTATCCGGTGCTGGCCGCGGTCGAGGGCGGCGAGCGCGGTCCCTGCATCTTGGCCGGGCCGACCTGCGACTCGCTGGATGTGCTGTACGAGAAGCGCCCCTTGCAACTGCCGATGAGCCTGAAGGCCGGGGACCCGCTGTTGATCCTGGCCAGCGGCGCCTATACCGCCAGCTATGCCTCGGTGGGCTTCAACGGCTTTCCCCCCTTGAAGGTGGTCTGCCTGTAGAGTCGGAGCGGTTCAACCGGAGAATCACGTCGTGATCCCGTTTGAACCGTGACTCCGCGCCCTACCGCGCCAAACCACACAAAATCTGGCAGCCTCGGGCTGAAAGCGGCTTAGCTCTTGAACATCTCGATGTTCAGCTGATCGCTCGGCCCAAGCCACAGCACGTGATCGCTGTGGTCCGCCAGATCGCGGCCGGTTTCCGGGTGAATGAAGATGGTCAGGCCCTGGCGGTTGAGCATCAGCCAGGGCACCAGCTCGGAAAACACCGGCGCGGCGAAGGCGATTTGAATCGACCACTGCGGATGGGGGCCGACCAAGCGCTCGTGGAAGCGCCCCAGGCTGACGGTGAAGCGGCGGCCCACCTCTTCCTTCAAGGCCCAGGCCGCGGCTTTCGAGGCTTGGTTGAAATAGATGTGGGCGTGGTAGCCCCGGATCGCCGTTTCGGGGTTGGCCGGCGTGCTGTCGGCCGGCTGGGGGCTTGCGGAGGGAACTTGCTGGCTCATGGGACTCTGCTCACGTGAAACTGCTTAGGGGAATCGGCGCTGCGCTCGGTTGCGCGCTGTTACCGGTTAATATGGCATCTTTCCCGCTCAATCCCAGCATTCTCTCCGCGCCTCTTCCGGTCTTCCTCCGCGCCCCTTCCGGTCTTCCTCCGAACTCTCTCCTCGGCCTGCCGTGCCTCGCGCTTTCGCGGCCGCACCGCCAAGATCATCCAACTGGGATCGTCCAAC
>CAXBMB010000096.1:0-13045 GCA_963976695.1 uncultured Rhodovibrionaceae bacterium | reverse complement strand
CCATATCAGCGATGAGATCGACCGCGCCCTGCGCGCGCGATTTGATATCCGGTTGAGCCGCGCCAAGATCGGGAGGGCGGGATGACGTCTGCTACCTTGAGCCAACGGGCACGTGCGGCGCTGCCCGGCGGGGTCAGCCACGAGCTGCGCTACCGCGCGCCGCATCCGCTGTTCATCAAGCGCGCCCTGGGGGCGGAGAAATGGGATGTGGAGGGGCGGCGCTACATTGATTTTAAGATGGGCAGCGCCAGCCAGATGCTGGGACACGGGCACCCGGACGTGATCACTGCGCTGCGCCAGCAGGCCGCGCGGGCGATTTTCAGCGCCGATTGCCACGAGATGGAAATCGAATGGGCGGAATGGGTCAACCGACTTTACCCCTGCGCGGACCGCACGCGGTTCACGGCCTCGGGGTCCGAGGCGACGATGCTGGCGCTGCGCCTCGGCCGCGCGTGGTCCGGCAAGGAGCGGATTCTGCGGATCGACGGGCATTATCACGGCTGGCACGATCATGCGCTGAAGGGGGCAAAACCCGGCAGCAACCGGGCGACGTCGCTGGGCGTGCCGCAGGCTGTAAGCGACCTGATCGACGTCTGCGCCGCTGATCCGCAGGCCATGGAAAGCGCGCTTCAGGATGATCGCATCGGCACGGTGATCATCGAGGCGTCGGGCGCGAATTACGGTTCTGTTCCGCTGCCGACCGACCGCTTGCGCGCGCTCCACGACGTGGCCCGCGCGGCGGGTGTTGTGCTGATCTTCGATGAGATCATCACCGGCTTTCGCTGGTCCCCCGGCGGACGGCAGGCGCGCGATGGGGTCACGCCGGACCTGACCACGCTGGCCAAGATCGTCACCGGCGGGTTGCCCGGCGGCGCGGTCTGCGGGCGGGCCGAGATCATGGCGTTGATGAACAACGCCGCGACCCGTGACGGCCTGTCGCCGCCGGTCAGCCACAAAGGCACGTTCAACGGCTCACCGCTGATCGCCGCCGGCGCGCTGGCCGCCCTGCCGCATCTGGCGAGTGGTAAGCCGCAAGCGCAGGCCGACGCCATGGCAGAGCGTTTGCGCAATGGTCTGAACGCTTTGATGAACCGGCACGGCATCAGCGGTTGCGCCTATGGCGAAAGCTCGACCTGCCATTTGCTGTTCGGCGCGAGCGATCCTGCGGCGCTTACGCCTGCGCAAATCCGGGCGGTCCCGCCCGCACTGGTCGCCGGGTTGCGCGGCGGCCTGTTGGCGCGGGGCGTAGACCTGATGTCCCACACCTCCTGCGTGACCTCGCTGGCCCACACGCCAGAGCTCATCGATGAGGCGCTGGCCGCCTTCGACGATGTCCTTGCGGAACTGGCCCGCGACGGAGTGGTGTCATGAGCCTGCCAACCCATGTCCGCACCGTCGTGATCGGCGGTGGCGTGATCGGCTGTTCCATCGCCTATCATCTGGCCCGCGAGGGGCGCAAAGACGTCGTCGTTCTGGAGCGCTCAAAGCTGACGTCGGGCACAACCTGGCACGCCGCCGGGCTGGTGCGCCGACTGCGGCCTTCGGCGACGCTCACCAAACTGATCAACTATTCGATTGATCTTTATGGCGCGTTGGAGGTCGAGACCGGCCAAGCCACCGGCTGGACCCAGACCGGTTCCCTGACATTGGCCACGAATGAGGACCGCCTGACCAACATCAAACGCCAGGTCTCTTTGGGCTGCGCCTTCGGGCTCGAAGCACATGTCGTCGATGCGGCATGCGCCAAGGAACTGTGGCCACTGATTGAGGTGGATGACGTGATCGGCGCGGTATGGTCGCCGGCCGATGGGCGCGTGAACCCTTCGGACGTGACCTTGGCGCTGTCCAAGGGCGCGCGGGCGCGCGGTGTGCGGATATTCGAGGATACGTGCGTCACCGGTCTGCGAAAGACAGCCGGGCGAATATCCGGCGTCGAAGTGGGCGACCACCTGATCGAAGCCGAAGAGGTCGTGATTGCCTGCGGTCTGTGGTCCCGCGAAGTGGCGACCATGGCCGGCGCGCATTTGCCGCTTTACGCCTGTGAGCATTTCTACATCCTGACCAAGCCCTTGCCGGAAATTCAAGCGCTTGGCCCCGGCGCGCATCTGCCGACGCTGAACGATCAGGACGCCTTCCTTTATGCTCGCGACGACGTTGAAGGGCTGCTTGTCGGCTCTTTCGAGCCGCACGCCAAGGGTCTGCCGCTGGAGCGCCTGCCCGCCGATTTCAGCTTTGATCTGCTGCCTGAGGACTGGGACCACTTCATGCCGTTGATGGAGAACGCGTTGCGCCGCATTCCCGCGCTGGCGCGCGCCGAGGTGCGAATGCTGCTCAACGGGCCCGAAAGCTTCACCCTCGATGGCCAGTTCGTGCTGGGCGAAAGCCCCGACGTGCCGGGGCTGTTCCTGATGGGCGGCATGAATTCCACCGGCATCGCGCTGGCCGGCGGGGCGGGCCGGGCGATGGCGGAATGGATCATCGCGGGCGAATCGACGATGGAGCTGAACGAGGCCGACATCCGCCGCTTTGGCCCCGAAATGAACGTGCTGGGTGCGTTGGAGGCGCGCATTCCCGAGGTGCTGGGCCGCCATTACGACAATCCCTATCCGGGCCGATCGATGGAGACCGCGCGCGGCCAGCGGCGCTCTCCGATCCACGTCGGGCTGGTCGCGGCGGGGGCGCGGTTCGAGGCGCGCAACGGATGGGAGCGCGCGGTGCATTTCGGCGGCGAAGCAGCGCATCTGCCGCTCGGTTTTGGCGTGCCTGCCTGGCGAGATCAGGTTGGACGGGAGGTCGAGGCCTGCCGCACGGGCGCCGCCATTTTGGACCAGTCGGCTTTTGGCAAGATTATGGTGCAGGGGCCTGACGCGGTGGTTTTTCTCAATCGCCTCTGCACGGCCCAGATGGAAATTGCGCCGGGCCGGATCGCCTACTCGCAGATACTCAACGCGCGCGGCGGGGTTGAGAGCGACGTTACCGTTCAACGCCATGGCCCAGAGCGCTATCTGATGATCGTTGGCGCTGGCGAAGTGATCCGCGACCTCCAGCGAATGGGAGAGACCAAGGGCGAGTTCCGTGTGGAATTCACCGATGTGACCAGCGGCTATGCAATCCTCGGCCTTGCCGGGGCACAGGCGCGCGCGGTGTTGCAGGCGACCAGCAGCACAGCCCTGCCCGATCTCAAACGGTTCCGTTTTGCACCGGTCGAGATCGGTCTTGCGCGAGGCTGGGCCGGGCGGCTGAGTTTCACCGGCGAGCAAGGCTACGAGCTCTACATCCCCGCCGACATGGCCATGGCCGCGCATGACGCGTTGGTCGCCGCAGGGGCGCGCCATGCGGGTCTCTATGCCAGCGGCTCTTTACGTATTGAAAGCGGCTTTCGCGCCTTCGGACACGAACTTGGCCCGGGCACCACGCCGCACGAATCGGGGCTTGATGCCTTCTGCGCCTTTGGCACCGGCTTTGTCGGCGAAGCGGCTTTGTGCGACCACCTGCCCAAAGGTCGGATCGTCTCGTTGTTGTTTGACGCCCCGGACGCGAATCCGATCCATGATGAGCCGATCTATTTCAACGGCGAGCTGGTCGGTCAGATAACCTCGGCGGCGTGGAGCTACAGATTTGGTCGCGCCACGGCGCTGGCGCTGGTGAGCGCGCCGTTGGACAGGCTGACCGCGGAAACCGTCGTCGAAGGCTTCGAGGTGGAAATCGCCTGCACGCGCTACCAAGCCAAGGCGTCCCTGCGCCCCGCCAAGGAGGCCTTTGCATGACCGACCGGACGCGCACCACCCAGGTCGCCATCATCGGCGGTGGTATCATGGGCGTCGCCGCCCAGTTCCAGCTTGCCGAAAACGGCTGGACCGACACGATCCTGTTCGAGAAGGCCGAGCTGACCAGCGGCTCCACCTGGCACGCGGCAGGTCAGATCGCCCATGCGGTGGGCAGCCGGGTTGCGGGTTGGATCAACAAGACCTCGATCGCGACCTACAAACGCGTCGAGGCGGAGACCGGCCAAAGCATCGGCTGGCACCAGGTTGGTGGTTTCAGGATCGCCACGACCGAAGACGAGGTCGACTGGATGAAATCCATCATGGGGGTGGGTAAACTGCTCGACCTGCCGATGGAGCTGGTCGGCCCGGACGATGTCGCGCGCGCCAACCCCTTCTACAAGGTGGATGACGTCAAGGCTGCCGTACGGACCTTCGAGGATGGCCACATCGACCCCTCGGGCGTGACCATGGCGCTTGCCGCCGCCGCCCGGGCACGGGGCGCTAAGATCGAGCGGCGTAATTGCGTGCTGGGGGCCTCGCGCAAAGGTGACAACTGGCTTTTGCGCACCGAAAAGGGCGATGTGCTGGCAGAACATGTGGTGATTGCCGCCGGCAGCTACGCCAATCAGGTCGGCGAATGGTTCGGTCTGAAGATCCCCTCCGTTTCCTGCCTGCACCACTACTTTGTCACCGATACCGTACCGGAATTCGCCGGCCGGCCCGAACTGCCCGTAATGCGCGACAACGCCTTTGGCGGCTATATCCGGCAGGAGCAGAAATCAGGCCTCATCGGTATCTACGAAGGTCATGTCTGCCCGACCATCTGGGAAATGCCCGAAGGGGCGCCGTGGCAGGCCGAGAATGAACTGTTCGCGGCCGACTATGACAGCATTGGCGACTTCCTGACGATCGCCTTCAACAAGATGACCATTCTGGCGGCGCTCGGCATCAAACGCGTGGTGCGGGGCGCCATCACCCATACGCCTGACGGCGGCATGCTGGTCGGACCGTCCGGCGCGCCGAATGTCTGGCTGTCCTGTGGTTCTTCGATCGGCCTGGCCTGGGGCGGCGGGGCGGGCAAGGTGTTGGCCGACTGGATGGTGCATGGCGCGGCTGAGATCAACACGCGGTCGATGGACCCGCGCCGCTATGGCGACTTCACCAGCGATCATTTCATCGTCGAACGCACCAAGGACGAATTCATGCGTCGGCATGACACGCCGTGCCCTGGCAAGCAGTTTCACAGCCTGCGCCCGCTCAACCGGCATCCGCTTTATGACCGTCTGGCCGCCAAGAGCGCGGTCTTTGGCGAAATCGCTGGCTGGGAGCGGCCCCGCTATTTCGGTGAGCGGGGGGAGGTTGAGCCGGTCGGCTGGCGACATCAGCCCTGGCATGTTAACGCCCTGCATGAGGCCAAGGCCACGCGCGCGGCGGCGGGCGTGATCGACCTCTGCGCTTTTGCCCAGTTCGAGATCACGGGCCGCGACGCAGGCGCATTGCTCGACCGCCTATCTGCCAACCGGATACCCGCCCGCAATGGGCGGATGACACTGAACCACCTACTGACCTCGAAGGGCCGGTTCGAGACGGAAATCACGATCTGGCGGATCGATGAGAACCGCTATTTCACCGGCTCGCCCATCGCCCGCGCGGATCCGGATTTCGACTGGATCAAGCGCCACATCAATGACGGTGAAGACGTGCAGATGGTTAACCGGTCCGCTGACTGGGGAATGCTTGCCCTGTCCGGCCCGGCCTCGCGCAAAATCCTGTCGGAGATAACCGGCGCCGATCTGACGAATGCGGCCTTCCCTTGGCTTTCCGGCCAGGAAATCGAGGTCGCGGGCATCGCCTGTTACGCGCTGCGCGTTTCCTTCGTGGGAGAGCTTGGTTGGGAACTGCACGCCCCCCTCGACCAGATCGCCCCGCTCTATGACGCGCTGTTTGCCGCCGGAGAAAAGCACGGGCTTACCGATCTGGGATCCTACGCCTTCAACGGCATGCGGATGGAGAAGGCCTATCGCGCGTCCGGTGAACTGACCACGGATGTCGGCCCCTTCGATGTGGGACTGGAGCGCTTCGTCGTGACAGAAGGCCGCGGTTTTCTGGGCAAAGAGGCGCTACTGGCGCAGCAGCCGGGGTGGGAATTGCGCTATGCGGAACTTCACGCCGATGACGTCAATATTCATGGCGGCGAACCCGTACTTCTTGACGGCGAACCCGTCGGGGTGACGACCTCTGGCGGGTATGGCTACACGGCGGGCAAATCTCTTGGCTGGCTCTTTGTGGGCAAGGGGACGCCGCGGACCGGCCTTTCGGTGCAGATCCTCAATCGCGCCATTCCGGTCACCATTCACACGGACGCTGTTTTCGATCCGCAAAACCTGCGCCCCAGATCCGAGGAGTAAGTCATGACCAAGATCACCGGCGGCGAAGTCGTCTACCGCACGCTCAAGGCAAACGGAATCGATAGCGTTTTTGGGCTGCTGGGCGGGTCGATGCTCGAACTTTACGATGCGATGCATCAGGGCGGCGCGATTGCCTATGTCGGGGCGCGTGATGAACGCGCGGCGGGGCACATGGCCGACGCCTGGGCGCGCATGACGGGTAAACCGGGCGTGGTGTTGGGCGCGCAGGCGGGCCCAGGCGTGGTGAACCTCGTCACCGCGGTGGCCGAGGCGCATCTGGCCTATTCGCCGATGGTGGTAATCGCGGGCGCCATTACGCGCGCGGATCAGGCGAAAGACACCTTTCAGGAGGTCGATCAGGTTGCCCTCTTTGCGCCGATTGCCAAGCGGTCGGTCATGGTAACCGACCAGGTGCGGCTGGGACCGATGCTGGAGGATGCCATCCGGCTCGCCAATTCGGGTCGCCGTGGCCCGGTGGTTTTACATGTTCCGCGCGATCTTTTTTTGGCCGAGGTTCCGTCCGTCGATCCCAAACCCGTGAATATCGCCCGTCCGGGGCCGGCTGCGCCGGCTGATGTGGCGGCGATTGCCGAGATGCTCAGTTCGGCAAAGCGTCCGGTCATTTTTGCCGGTGGCGGTTTCAAGTGGGGCAAAGGGCGGGACGCCTTGACCGCGCTGGTCGACAAGCTGCAGATCCCGCTGGTGGCCTCAACCGGGCATGCCGACGTGATGCGCCATGGTCATCCGTGGTTTGCCGGCCAAGGCGGCCCGCGCGGCAACCGCGTTGCCGCGCGCCTGACCAAAGTGGCCGATGTGCTGGTCGTGCTGGGCGCGCGGCTGGGCTTCAATTCGACCTTCCATTCCAACGACTACGTAGGCGTGGATTCGCGCATTGCCCAGGTCGATATCGAAGCTTCTGACGTGGGCCGCTACTTCCCCGCCGAAATCGCCGCGCAAGGCGATGCGCGCCTGACGGCCGAGGCGCTGCGTCCCCTCAGCGCAAGACCGAACTGCGACGAATGGCGCGAGGCGTTCCGCAGCGACATGGACAGCCTGTTGGCCGAGCGCGCCGAGGAGGCGAAGATCGCAACCCTGCCCATGCATCCGCGACGCGCGCTGGCCGAGATTCGCGCGACGCTTCCCGAAAACGCCATCGTTACGCTCGACACCGGCAACACCTGTTTGCAGGCCGCCGACCGGCTGGCCCACTACGCACCCTTGTCGCTGATCACGCCGCTGGATTTCGGCCTTGTCGGCTTTGGCCTTGCTGCTGCGATCGGCGCCAAGGCCGCGGCACCCGACCGACCGGTCGTGGCGATTATGGGTGACGGCGCGATCGGCTATACGATGATCGAAATCCAGACCGCCGTTTCGCACAAGCTGCCCATCGTAATCATCGTGCTCGATAACGAAGCCTGGGGGGCCGAGAAGGCCTATCAGCAGGAATTCTATGGCGGGCGGCTGTTGGGCGCCGAGATTGCCTCGCCCCGCTTCGACAGGTTTGCGACAAGCTGCGGCGGCAAGGGGATTTGGGTCGCGGGACCGGGGGATATGGGCCCGGCCCTGGCCGAGGCCCTCGCCAGCGGCGAGACCACCGTCATTCAGGCCAAGATCGACCCCGGTGCGCTGATGACCCTGCGCAAGGACCTGTTCAAGGCACCAAAAAAGGACTGATTACATGACAAGCTGGAACACCATCATCGTGGGTGCGGGCAACGCCGCCTTCTGCGCGGCCCATGCGGCACGCGAAAAAGGGGCCAGCGTGCTGATGCTGGAATGCGCGCCCGAGGCAGAAAACGGTGGCAATTCGCGCTATACCGCGGGGGCAATTCGCTTTGCCTATGACGGCGTGGACCATATCCGCGCGCTCTGCCCTGATCTGAGCGAAGAGCAGATCGCAATCACGGATTTTGGCACCTACACGACGGACCAGTTCTTTGACGACATGTTCCGCATCACCCGTTTTCGCAGCGATCCGGCGCTGTGCGAACGGCTGGTGACGACCTCACGCGCGACCATGTCGTGGATGCGCGACAAGGGCATCCGCTTTTTGCCGATCTACGGGCGGCAGGCCTTCAAGGTAGATGGGCGGTTCAAGTTTTGGGGCGGGCTGACGCTCGAGGCCTGGGGCGGTGGCCCGGGGCTGGTCGACGCCCATACCCAGATCGCCAAAGCAGCGGGCGTCGAGATCCGCTACGAGACAAGGGCGCTGTCGCTGATCACGGACGGCCGGGCCGTAACCGGCGTCAAGGTGCGCCACAAGGCAGAGGTGTATGACCTGAAAGCCCACTCGGTCATTCTGGCCTCGGGCGGGTTTCAGGCCAACACCGAGATGCGCACGCGCTACCTGGGCCCGGGCTGGGAAATGGCCCGCGTGCGCGGCTCCCGTTTCAACACCGGCGAAGGCATTCGGATGGCCATGGAGATCGGCGCGTCGACCTATGGCAACTGGTCGGGCTGCCACGCCGTCGGCTGGGACTACAATGCACCGGAATTCGGCGATCTGGACGTCGGCGATGGGTTCCAGAAGCACTCCTACCCTTGGGGGATCATGGTCAATGCGACGGGTCGGCGGTTCGTCGACGAGGGCGCGGATTTTCGCAACTATACCTATGCCAAATACGGCCGGGTCATCCTCAACCAGCCGGATCAATTCGCCTGGCAGGTTTTCGATGCCAAGGTGACGCATCTGTTGCGCGATGAATACCGCATCAAGCGGGTTACCAAGGTGACAGCCCCAACACTGGAGGAACTGTCCCGCAAGTTGGAAGGTGTTGATCCGCAAGGTTTTCTGGACGAAATCAAGGCCTATAACGCCGCCGTCGATACCCAGACCCCGTTTGATCCAAACGTCAGGGACGGGCGTGGCACAAAAGGACTGAGCGTGCCGAAATCGAACTGGGCCAATAGAATCGACGAAGGCCCTTTCCAAGCCTACCAGGTCGGCTGCGGCATCACCTTCACCTTCGGCGGGCTGCGGATTGATCCGGACCGGGCGCAGGTGCTGGACAACGACCTGGCGCCCATACCCGGGCTTTTTGCCGCGGGCGAGCTGGTCGGCGGGGTCTTCTTTTTTAACTATCCCGGCGGCACCGGCCTGATCAACGGGTCCGTCTTCGGCCGCCTTGCCGGCGAGCAGGCTTCGGCCCGATGAGCGTTTGGCTGTCCGCCCGACGGTTGGCGGACAGGCGGTCAATAACGGCGTGACGGCGGCGCCAAGAGGCTCATCTTAATCTGGCATATCGCTGGTTTTGCCGGTTGCAGTTGACAGAGCCGGCGCCGGGCCGTCAACCGGATGGCGAAACAGGCTGCCAGGTCGCCCCGACAGCCTGTTTTGAAACCCCGGTTAGCGCTTGGTTACGCCGCCAGCTTGTCCAGTTCGGCGACCACCGCTTCGCCCATGGCGGTGGTTGAAACCAGTGTGCAGCCTTCGGCCATGATGTCGCCGGTGCGAATGCCGGCGAGCAGCACGTTGTTGACCGCCGTTTCGATCAGCTCGGCGTCGTCGCCCAGATCGAAGGAGTAGCGCAGCGCCATGGCGAAGGACAGCAGGGTGGCCAAGGGATTGGCCTTGTTCTGGCCGGCGATGTCCGGGGCCGAGCCGTGAACCGGTTCGTAGAGCGCCTTGCGGCGGCCGGTCTGGTCGAGATCGCCCAGCGAGGCCGAGGGCAGCATGCCCAGCGAGCCGGTCAACATCGCCGCGCAATCGGACAGAATGTCGCCGAACAGATTGTCGGTGACGATCACGTCGAACTGTTTGGGCGCGCGTACCAACTGCATGGCGGCGTTGTCGGCGTACATGTGCTCAAGCGCGACGTCGGCAAATTTTTCGGCGTGCAGCTTGGTGACTTCTTCGCGCCACAGCACACCGGATTCCATCACGTTGGCTTTTTCGCTGGAGGTCACCTTGCCGCGGCGTTTGCGGGCCAGGTCGAAGGCCACTTCGGCGACCCGGATGATTTCCTTATCGGTGTAGACCTGGGTGTTGATGCCGCGGCGCGTGCCGTCCGGCAGGGTCTCAATGCCGCGCGGTTCGCCGAAATAGACGCCGCCGGTCAGTTCGCGCACGATCATGATATCCAGGCCGGACACCAGTTCGGGCTTGAGACTGGAGGCGCTGACCAGCGATTCAAAGCAGATCGCCGGGCGCAGGTTGGCGTAAAGCCCCAGGTCCTTGCGCAGGCGTAGCAGGCCGCGTTCCGGCTTGATGGAAAAGTCCAGGTTGTCCCACTTGGGACCGCCGACCGCGCCAAGCAGCACGGCGTCGACGTTCAGGGCCTTGTCCATGGTGGCGTCGGTCACCGGAATGCCGTGGGCATCGATGGCGCAGCCGCCGACCAGATCTTCTTCCACATTGAAGGTCACGGCGCGGCGCTTGTCCATCCAGTCCACCACGCGGTGAACCTGGGCCATGGCCTCGGGACCAATGCCGTCGCCGGGCAGTACCAATAAAGACTTGTTGCTCATTTTTTCGCTGTCCCCTTTATGGGCGTCTTGTTTGTGGGCGCTTCGTCGCGCCGGCGGTCACGGCGGACTTCCTGATCGGCCTGATCGGCCTCGTCGGTGCGCGTTGCGCGGTAAGGCGCCGTGCGAAAGCAGACGGGAAGACGCGGCGTGTCGCGGCCGGCGCGGCACAAGCAATCGGGTGGTAAAGGCTCCCCCGCCGGGCGGAGCCGGAAGCAAATAAAGCAGCGACGCCCTGGCGAAGGCGGCGCTGCTTTTTTCGGTCAGCCAAAGAGCCAAGGCGTGGCCAGGGACTGTTTTTCTTCATAGCTGTCGATGGTTTGTTGCTTTTCCAAGGTCAGCGCCACATCGTCCAAGCCGTTGAGCAGGCAGTGCTTCTTCCAAGGATCGATCTCGAAGGAAATGCAGCCGCCGTCCGGGCCCTGGATGGTCTGGTTTTCCAGATCCACCGACAGGGTCGAGTTGGCTCCCCGATCTGCGTCGTCCATCAGCTTGTCTACATCTTCCTGCGGCAGGACGATCGGCAGGATGCCGTTCTTGAAGCAGTTGTTGTAGAAGATGTCGGCAAAGGAGGTGGAAATCACGCAGCGGATGCCGCCGTCCAGCAGGGCCCAGGGGGCGTGCTCGCGTGACGAGCCGCAGCCGAAGTTGTCGCCGACCACCAGGATCTTAGCCTGCTGGTAGGCCGGGGTGTCGAGGATGAACTCCCGCTTGTTGCCGTTCGCTTCATAGCGCAGGGCGTAAAACAGTCCCTCCGACAGGCCGGTGCGCTTGATGGTTTTGAGAAAGCGCGCCGGAATAATCATGTCGGTGTCGATGTTGACCAGCGGCAAAGGGGCCGCCACAGCGGTCAGTTTGGTGAACTTATCCATCATTGCTTTTCCCTCTGGCCTTACTTCTGGAGTTCGCGGACATCGGTCAGATGACCGGTGATGGCGGCGGCGGCGGCCATGGCCGGACTGACCAAGTGGGTCCGTCCGCCGGGGCCCTGACGGCCTTCGAAGTTGCGGTTGGAGGTAGAGGCGCAGCGTTCACCCGGTTTGAGCTTGTCGGCATTCATCGCCAGGCACATCGAGCAGCCCGGCTCGCGCCAGTCGAATCCGGCCTCGATGAAGACCTTGTCCAGGCCCTCTTCCTCGGCCTGCTCCTTAACCAGGCCGGAGCCGGGGACGATCATGGCGTAGACCGTGCTGGCGACCTTTCGGCCCTTGGCCACCGCAGCGACCGCCCGCAGGTCTTCGATGCGTCCGTTGGTGCAGGAGCCGATGAAGACGGTGTCGATGGCCACGTCCTGCAGCGGCGTTCCGGCGGTCAATCCCATGTATTGCAGGGCGCGGGTGATGGCGGCGGCCTTGTGGGCGTCGCGTCCCGATTCGGGGCCGGGCACCTTGCCGGAGATCGGCAGCACGTCCTCCGGCGAGGTTCCCCAGGTGACCTGGGGTTCGATATCGGCGGCGTTCAACACCACTTCCTTGTCGTACAGCGCGCCGTCATCGGAGACGAGCGAGGCCCAGTAGGCGCAGGCCTGCTCGAAGGCCCCGGCCTTCGGCGCGAAGGGACGGCCGCGCACGTAGTCGAAGGTGACCTGGTCGGGGGCGATCAGGCCGGCGCGCGCGCCGCCTTCAATGGTCATGTTGCAGATCGTCATGCGGCCTTCCATCGACAGGTCGCGGATCGCCTTGCCGGCGAACTCGATCACGTGGCCGGTGCCGCCGGCGGTGCCGATCTTGCCGATAATCGCCAGGATCAGATCCTTGGAGGTCACCCCCAGGGGCAACGCGCCCTCGACGGTGACCCGCATGTTCTTGGCCGGCTTTTGATAGAGCGTCTGGGTGGCCAGCACATGCTCGACCTCCGAGGTGCCGATGCCAAAGGCCAGCGCGCCAAAAGCGCCATGGGTGGCGGTGTGGGAATCGCCGCAAACGATGGTCATGCCGGGTTGGGTCAGGCCCTGCTCCGGACCAACAATGTGCACGATGCCTTGGCGGGCGTCGTCCATGCCGTAGACCGGCACGCCGAAGTCCCGGCAGTTCTGCATCAAGGTCTCGACCTGAATGCGGCTTTGCGTGTCTTCGATCCCCTTGGCGCGGTTTGCGGTGGGGACATTGTGATCCGGCGTGGCCAGGGTCGCGGAAGGCCGGCGAACCTTGCGCCCGGCCAGGCGCAGTCCTTCAAAGGCCTGCGGGCTGGTGACTTCGTGCACCAAATGGCGATCGATGTAGAGCAGGCAGGTGCCATCCTCTTGCTGATCCACCACATGGCTATCCCAAATCTTGTCAAACAGAGTGCGGGGTTTTGCCATCGTTTTTTTCAATCCTCCTATCCACCGGGCGGGCGGAGCATACCCCCTGCCGGAGATCGAGAAAAGGGGGAGGGCCTCAATGCTGCCATGAGCCCTGGCCCGGC
>CAXBMB010000095.1:0-13215 GCA_963976695.1 uncultured Rhodovibrionaceae bacterium | reverse complement strand
CTAGGGTTAGATCGTTCAAGATGGGTTGCATCGCTCAAGACGGGTTGCGCGTTCCAACCGGTCTTGCGACAGGGCGGCCTTTAGGTCGCCTGATGGTCGGCCTCCAGGTGCAGGAGCTGTTCCTTGCGGTTCAGACCCCAGCGGTATCCGCCCAGGCCGCCGCTGTCGCGCAGCGCGCGATGGCAGGGGATGACCAGGGAAACCGGGTTGGTGGCGCAGGCCCGGCCGACCGCCCTTTGACCCTTGGGAATGCCCAGTCGTTCGGCGATTTCCGAATAGCTGGCGGTTTCGCCGTAGGGAATAGCCAGCAATTCATTCCAAACCCGCCGCTGAAACGCCGTGGCCTGCACATCCAGCGGCAAGTCCAGGTGGGGGCGGCTGCCCTTTAGGTAGGCCGCCACCTGCTCCAGGGCCGGCCGGATCGACAGGTCGTCGCGCAGGATTTCACGGGCGGCCGGAAATTCCTGATGCAGCTCGGCGACGAGAATCGCCTCCAGGTCGTGCAGCGCCAAAAAGCACAGGCCCTTGGCGGTGGTGGCGACCAGCAGCAGACCCAGGTCGGTGGGCGCGGTGGCGTAGGCGATGCGCGCGCCCTTGCCGCCCTTGGCGTAGGTGGCCGGGGTCATGCCGAGGGTGCGGGCGGCCTTCTCATAAACTCGGCTGGATGATCCGTAGCCCGCGCCGTAGGTCGCTTGCGCGACCTGACCATGGTGGCGCAGTTCGGCGCGAAACCGTTCTTCGCGGCGCGCGGCGGCATAGTCGCGCGGCGAGATGCCGACCAACCGCTTGAACAGCCGCTGAAGGTGCCAAGGACTGACCCGCACCTGCGCGGCCAGCGCGCCCAGGGTCAACGGCCCGCCTTCGTGGACGTCGAGCAGGGCGCAGACCGCCTCCACCACCTCAAGCTGGCGGCTTCGCGAGGTGGCTGGCGCCTGTTTGGCCCGGGCCGTGCCGCTGCCGTTGTCAAGCGCGGCGGCGGGGGCCTGGGGCAAGGAGTCTGGGCCGGTGGTCATGGTTTGGCGGGCGCGATCCAGCAGTGTCATCGGCTTCCATCCTAACACTTTTTTTTGCGGGTCGAGAGGGTGCGTTTCGGCCTGGGGCCGGGCTCCCTGTCATCGGGGTTTCGCCATCAGCATAGAAAGTCCCGCGCGCCGGCTCTATCCGAAGGTTGCGCGCGCCCCTTCCGCGGGGAAATAGTTTCAGGGCGGTAGGTTCAGGGCGGTAGTTTTTTGGGCGGCAGTTTTTGGGTGGAGGCGTCAAAAACGGGTGATCACCGCGATGCCGGGGTTGCTGTAGCTGCCCATGGCGGCGTATTCGTCAGCCGCCGCCGCCAAGCTGACCTGGCGGGTGATCAACGCCGCCGGGTTCAAACGGCCGCGCAGGATAAGCTCGAAGAGCCGCTCATAGCGCCAAGCCGGCATGCCGCGGCTGCCGAGAAATTCCAGTTCGCGGCCGATCATCCACTCCACCGGCAGTTCGGCGGTGCCGCCTTCGGCCGCCAGCAAGCCGATTTGGATGTGACGGCCCTTCTTGCCCAGGCTGAGCAGGGAATTGCGGCAGGTGATGCCGCTGCCCAGCGCGTCGAGGGACAGCTCGGCGCCGCCGCGGGTCATCTCCCGAACGAGCGCGCCGGGATCGTCGTGGTCCCGGGCGTCGATCAGGTGACTGGCGCCCAAGTCTTTCGCCAAGGCCAGGGCGGCGGTTGAAATGTCGACGGCAAAGACCTCGGCCCCGAGGCTGGCGGCAATCTGGACGCAGGCCAGGCCCAGGCCGCCGCAGCCGTGCACCACCACCCGCTCGCCACCGCTCAGGCGTCCCTGATCGACCACCGCCCGGAAAGCGGTGATGTAGCGGCACCCCAGGCTGGCCGCCGTGGTGTCGTCAATCGCCGCGGGCAGGGCCGCCAGATTGACGTCGGCATGGTGAACCGCGACCAGCTCGGCGGCCGAGCCCCAGGTGGAAAACCCCGGGGTGATGCCCGCGTCGCAGATGTTCAGGCGGCCGCGACGGCATTGGGCGCAGGCGCCGCAGCCGATCGAAAAGGGCGCGGTCACCCGCTGGCCGACCCGGAACTTGCGGACCCCGGGGCCGACCGCCGTCACCGCGCCGGCAAACTCGTGGCCGGGCACGTGGGGCAGGCTGTTGATCGGGTCGTGGCCTTGCCAGGCATGCCAGTCGCTGCGACAGATTCCGCTGGCCCCCACCTGGATCAGGACGCCGTCGTCCGGGAGGGCGGGATCGGCCACCTGTTGCACCGTCATGGGGGCGTTGTAGTTCTCGAACAGCAGGGCGCGCATTGAAGATCGCTTTCGTTAGCTTTTTATCGGCCGAGTCGGCGCAGTCTGCGCCAACCACCGAGCCAGAGCAGCAGCAGGCCCAGAACGGCGAACACCAGGCTGGCCTTTTGCTGCAAAAGAGTGAGCAGCACCGGATTGTAGAGCGGCTCCCAGATGTAGCGCTCGATCACCGCCTGCACCAGGTTGAGGCTGCCGGGGCTGAGATCGAACCAAACCTGACCCAAGGGGCGAAAGGCGAAGGATTTGGTCATCAGCCAGCGCCAGACATCGAGTCCGAGAACCATCAAGGCGGCGGCGACGAACAGGAAGCCGAGGAGTCGGAGAATAAGACGCATGGAGCCTCCGCGAGGATGAAGTGGCGCGGCACGATAGGGAGCCGCCGCCCTTTTGGGAAGTCGGGGGTGAAAGAGCAAGCGGCCGGACCGGGTCGGGGGCGGCCTCACCGCTTGCCGATCCCGCTCGGCAAGGTATCAAAAAACCACGGAATAACAAGGCGATGGTGCGGAAATTGTCGCGCCGCTCCGGCGTCGTCACGGCACCGGGGGGCGCGCGCCGATGACGCAAAAGCACCGGCGCGGCAAGAAAGCCGAAAAAGGCGCTTTTGCGCCGTTGATTTCCCTGGGCGTCTTCGCTAGGTTCCCGCCTCACAGCGGTGAGGTGGCCGAGTGGTTGAAGGCGCACGCCTGGAACGCGTGTATGGGTGAATAGCTCATCGTGGGTTCGAATCCCACCCTCACCGCCATCGCTTGTCAGCGATAGAATGCAGCTCCAACCACAGCTGCCGCCCGCCCGCCGCCGCACACCGGCGCATACCGGCGCATACCGGCGACAACAATGTAGCGCGCAAAATTCTTTTAGCATTTGCGCAAGCTAGTTTTAGCACTGCTCCGGGCCGTTATTGGGCCGTTATACGCCGAGCGGAAGCAGCAATGAATATGCTCTGCTTTTCAGGCCCCAGGGCGCGGGTGTAGTCCTGGGCCGTTTCCATAGGGATCACCCACGCTTCCTCTCTCTTGAAGGTGTAGCCCGCGTGCATCAGGCCGCCACATACCATGTTCAGTGCTGATAATGACTGCTTTGCGTTGCCATTGCTGGGCACGCTTGGAGTTGGGGTAGCGGTCCATAGAGTTTTTGGTGACCCAAGTATTGCCGAATAGCTTGTTTGGGCTCATTTCCCGCCCTCCCGCCAGGCTTTGGCCCCGCCTATGCGCACAGCGCCCGTGTTTGTCCTGGACACATTGTCAGCTTCTCCGGCCTCCTCAGACGCAAGTGTGAACAACTCCTGCGGTTCTGCGATCCCCTTGAAATCATGGCGGCCGATCGGCACAAACATCGAGTTCTTGAACCGTTTTATGAATGAGTGTGTGAAGACGTAATCCGTTTCCAGCATCTTCGCGGTGCTGACACCCCGTGCCGCAACGTTGACAGATTCTCCGATGATCGTGAAATCGAGCCGTTCGCTCGATCCGACGTTGCCATACAGCACTCGGCCGAAATGAGCGCAGAGACCATGTCCGAGCGCCGGTTCGCCCGAAGTGGAACGCGCTTGGTTCAGGTCCTCGAGACGGTTTCTTATTGTCAGGATCGCGTCGAATGGCTTCGGCTCGGTGGTACCGGACAGAATGGGGAAGAATGCGAGCACGGCATCACCGATGAATTTCAAGATGTAACCGCCGTGCTCCTCGATTGGACCAACAAGGCAGTCGAAATAGGCATTCAGTAGGCGGACCGTCCCTGTGGCATCTAGTCTCGCCGAATGGCCCGTGAAATCATGGAGATCCGCGAAAAGTATAACTGCATCTGTCTCCTCGCCGTGGCCCGAACGGATGTTGCCGCTCAGGATCTGAGCTGCAGCGCTGCGGCCGAGGTACGTGTCGAGCGCGGCGTTCCTCGTCTCGAGCGCGGCATATCGCTCAACGATAACGGCGAAGAGGTCCGTGAGGGCGCGAAAGCAATCGAGCGCCTCAGAAGTGAACCCATCCCGAGCCCTTGTCGATATGGAGAGAGTATTTACGGCGCCGTCGCTGAAGGCGAGCGGCGCCATCAGGTAGCCGGTGTAACCCTCCGCCTTCAGTTTCCCGTAGAGATCGCAGGAATGCTGACCCATTTTCTGTAGGTTTGGCACTCGGAGTTCAGAACCCGCGGTATGAACGTGGTAGTCCGGCGAATGGTAATATCCGGGTCTATTCCTGAGACCGTGTGGCCATTCAATCACGCTGACGCTTTGTGTTTCTTGCCTACACAGGTAGGTCCTTGCCCGAAAGGCGGGGTGAAGAGTTTGCAGGCTCAAGAACATCCGCTCCACACGCAGCGGAGACGACCAAAGCACCATCCCTGCGGCTTCGAGAAATCCCTCAACGGTCTGCGATTGAACCGCGGCCTTGGTGAGTACTCTGCTCATTGAGGCCGACTCATGATCGGGTATGTCCATCGAGACGGCTTACTCCTTGTTGGTCGTTCGATCCCCCGGACTATACCTGAAGCAGTCAACCAAGTTTTGAAATCGGCTTCGGCAACTCCGGTAAGGGTTCCAGGTTGTGTTCAGCTATTGTCTGGTTCGGCATAGCCAGTCGAATTGGTCACGCAACCCGGCTCCCACGCTCGCTGGGATCCCAGAACTCTCCAGGTAAGACCTGCATCGACGCTCAGGAGCACTTTGCGGCATCCAAGAACGGCGTAAATCTGTGCGCTTTTCCGCAGGCCGACCAAAAGCGCCTTCAGCGCGGTGGTTACAAGCGGATCGGTGACTACGGTCCAGTCAAAGTGTGAATTGCGTCCGGGCATAGTCATGCCTTGTGCCTCGTCCATCCCTCTCGTGTTTGTCATTGTGGGTTTTCCCAATGTTCGACGGCTGACCGGGGTTCCCCGCGCCGTTGCCGTGTGCGCAGCAAGCTGTATGCGCCAATCGCCAGCACCAGCGCCAGCGCCACGCCGGTGATCGCGCGCCCGGTATCTCTGCTAAGCCAGCCGCGCAGCGACCCGGACACCATTTCTCCGGTATTGACGATCCGGCTTTCGGCCATGACATCGCCAAAGACGACCCGACCCCAGTAGAAGATGACATAAGCCGCCGCCACCAGCAGCAGCGCGGCGCTAATCTTTCGCACGATGACAGCGCCTTGCGGCGTCAGTTGGCCAAAACCGGCACCCGCCGTGGCAGCCGCGATCCCCAGCGAGGACAGCACCGTGCCCATGCCCAACGCATAGGCCAGCATGTTCACGGCCAGATCCAGCGGCGTCCCGGTCATCGAGACGCCGAGCGCCGCCAGAAAGATCGGCAGTGTGCAGGACAGCGACAAAAGACCATAGCCGATGCCAAAAACCAGGCTGCCGTGGCGATCGCTGACCGTCCGGCATATCCCGCCTCCCGGCAGGGCGCGCCAGCGCAGATCCAGCAACGAGGCGAGGCCGACCGCCGCCAGCACCACCCCGACGCCGAGCCCGACACCGGGCAGCAGCGGCCCCAGCCAGGCCGCCCCCAGGGCCAGCGCAATTCCGGCAAGGCCGAAGATCAGGATAAAGCCGATGGTCGCCAGAACGCCTGCGCGCAGGGCCGCGAAAAACGGCACCGCTGCGCCGCCGTCGTTCAGCCGCCGGGCGAACCACGCCGGCAAAAGCGCCCAGCCGCAGGGGTTCACGGTGGCGACCGCCCCGGCGGTGAAGGCGAACAGAAGCGCCGGGGTCATTTCCGGGCGCCCATCGATTTTGAATGGCCTGCGTGCCGCACCGGCAACCACCGCCTGGCCAGAAAAAGGCTCAGCAGAATACCTCCGCCTGCCAGCGGCAGGGCGTTACCACTCAGGAATGCGCCGATGGCGGCAAGCGACAGCACCCCGGTCAGCACCAGCACCAAGGCCCCGCAACAGGCGATCTTGGCTCCAATCAGCCAGTACCAGCCTCTGTCGCCCATCCTCGCCTCCTAGCCCGCGCAGCAGGACAGTTTCGCCACGTCCATATCAAAGGTCTGCGCCGCCAGTTTCAGCCCCTCGACCGTGGTCAGATAGGGAAAGATCGTCTCGCCCAGTGCTTTGGCGGTCATCCCGAACTTCAGCGACAGCGCCAGTGTCTGGATGCTGTCAGACCCCTCGGGCGCGATGATCTGTCCGCCCAGCAACCGGTCGGTCTTGGCATCCGCTACCAGCTTGATCAGCCCGCGCGTGTCCAGCGCCGCCAGCGCGCGCGGCACGTTGTCGAGCGTTACCACCGAAGTCTTGACCTCGTGCCCCGCTTCGCGCGCCTGCGCTTCGGAAAGGCCCACGCCCGCCACCTGCGGGTCGGTGAACACCACCCAGGGCATGGTGGCATTGTCATAGCGATTGGCTTCGCCCGCCACGGCATTCTTTGCCGCGATCTTGGCGCCATAGGCGGCCATATAGACGAACTGGTCGCGGTCGGTCACATCGCCTGCGGCATAGACGCCGGGACTGCTGGTCTGCATGTCATCGCCCACCACGATGGCGCCCTGCACGTTCAACTCGATTCCGGCCTCCGCCAGTCCCATGCCGTCTGTGTTGGGCCGCCGCCCGGTGGCGACAAACAGCTTCTCGGAGGTGATCTCCAGCGGTTTGCCGTCCTTTTCAACGCAAACCGTGACCCCCGCCGCGCCCTGGCGGCAAGCGTCGTAGGTGACACCACAATACATCGCGATGCCCTCGGCTGCGAAGGCTTCGGTCAACGCCTGCGACACTTCCGGCTCGACCTGCGGCAACAGCCGCGAGCGGCAGATCACCGAGACCTTCACGCCCAGCCGCGCCATCGCCTGCGCCAGTTCCGCGCCGATATAGCCGCCACCTAGCACCGTCAGGCTTTCGGGCAGCGTCTCCATTTCAAGCAACGCAGTGCTGTCCACTGTTTCGACCGTCTCGATCCCGGGGATCGGGGCGATGGACGGGCGTCCACCAGTGGCGATCAGCACCTTGGGCGCGGTCAACAGGGCATCGCCGACGCGGATACCGCCGTCTTCGAACCGCGCCGCGCCCTGCATATAGGTGACGCTTTCATACTCGGGCAGCAGATCGATGTATTTCTTCTGGCGCAGCGTACCGACAAGATCGCGCTTGGCCTGCACCAGCGCCGGCCAGTCCGTGACGCGGCCCTCTGCAACAATGCCAGGGAAACGGCTGGCCGCCGCCGCGCCATGTTGGGTCTCCGCCGCGCGGATCATGAACTTGGACGGCACGCAGCCGACATTGACGCAGGTGCCGCCAATGGTGCCGTCACCGACAAACGCGACGCGCTTGCCCAAGTCGGCGGCGGTGATCGCGGCGGAAAATCCGGCCGAGCCGGCGCCGATGACGATCAGGTCGTAGCCTTGGTTTTTCGGGGTATCGGAGCCATCTTTCATGACAGGGTCTTTCTTTGCATTGGATCAGTTCAGATCGGTTTTTACAGTGACAGGATTGGACGCTGCGGCACGGCGCAGCCAGACGGCGTAGAGCGCGACCGCCAGCGCGGCGGCCATTGAAAGACGCAGCGCATAGCGGAACTCCAACCAGATCAGCAGCACGGACAGCGCGATCACCAGGGCGATGATCAGGTTCTTCGGGCAACGGCCATGCCGCCCGGCCTGAAGCCAGAGCGCGTGCGCGACAACGCCCAATGAGGCAAACAGCAGCGGGAACAGCGCATAATCCAGCCAGCCCACAATGGCGGACAGCCCGACACCCGCTACGATCACCACCAGAAACGGGGTAAAACAGCAGATCGCGGCAATCACGCTGCCGATCAGGCCGCGCCTGAGAAGTTTGTCTTCACTCATGTCCTGCCTTCTCTTTTTCATTGCCCGCGGCCGTCTCATGCGGAATAATCGCCGTCACGATCCGCTTTCGGTCACGACGGATGCCGGATAACCGTAGCCCCTTACGGCTTCGGCGATCATCTCGGGTGTGGCGGATTCGTCGTCATAGGTGACCACGAATGTGCCCTCCCACCAGTCTTCCCCCTGGATGAAATCGTCGACCTTGACGGTCGGGACCTCGCGCATGGCGGTGCTGGCGATATAGACGCATGAGGGACAGCTCAGTTCGCTGACGGCGATCCTGGCGGTTTGTTCGGCCGCGGACGCCGCGAAGGCCCACAACCCGGTCACGATCGCAGCAGCCGTCACAATATGTTTCATTTTGGTTTCCGTTCCGTTCAGAATCTCAGAACATAGGGGGCGACATAGGGAAAGACGATCGCCACCGCCGTAACAACGGTCGCAAGCCACAGCGACGCCTTCATGATCCGCCGGTTCACGGGCCGGGCACAGACCGTACCGTCGCGGCACTCGCCCGCTTCGGCGCGGTGGACCTTCCAGAACCCCCAGGCGATGAAGCCGGCAGCAAAGGTAAATGTGTACCATTTGTAGGCATACAGCGCCGTCAGCTGCGCGATCCACACACCGCCCACGCCCAGGCTCACCAGCACCAGCGGCAGGATGCAGCACGAGGTCATCGCCAGCGCGCCAAACAGGCTGCCTGCCGTGGCAACCCGGCCGCCGGTATCGCCGGTACTCTCACGCTGGGTTGACAGCGTCTCTTGCGAAATCGACATGGAAATTCCGGTCCTCTCTTGCCTTTGATTCGTATCATATCTACGATCTGTACCAACTACAGGTGCAAGGAGTTTTTCGGCGATGAGCATCACAAACACGGGAACGGCGCTGATGCGCGCCGGTCTGGCGCGCGAAACCGGCTGTAATCTGGAAACCATCCGCTATTACGAGAACATCGGCGTGATGCCCGACCCGCCGCGCACCGCCGCCGGCCACCGTGTCTATGACGAAAGCCACGTTGCCCGGCTGCGGTTCGTCATGCGGATGCGCGAGCTTGGCTTTACGCTGGAAGAAGTGCGCGGCTTTCTGGCGCTCACCGATGGCGGCACCCAGACCTGCGCCGAGGTGCGGGACCGGACCGAGGCCCATCTGGTCGGCGTCCGCGCCAAGATCGCCGACCTGCAACGCATCGAACGGGTGCTGGCGGAAACCGCCGCGCAGTGTTCGGGCAAAGACGTTCCCGACTGCCCGGTGCTGGATGCGTTGGCGCTTTGAGACGGGCTCTGACCTGCGGTTCTCGGTACTGGATGCGCCGCACACCGGCGCCGCGACGTTGGCGCCGGCATCGAAGGCGCCCTCGTCATTTTTGTCGGTGTTGTTGATGGCGATCTTGGTCCAGGTGTCGATGCCGACATAGTTGTCGTAGTTTGCTTAGCCCATGAAGCGGGGCAGTGGCGGCTGATCGACAACGCCGTTCTCGTTGTCGAGGATCGCTCAGCATTTTTCTAAAATGCATCTGGCGGATCGGCGACACCGGCCGTCCAGCCATCCGGCTCGAATGGCAGCAAGGTCCGGATACTGTTGAAAAAGTCCGTTGATTGGCTGTTCCAGCTCTGATTCACTTGTTTTGAGAGTGGAGGGCGTCGAGATGATGGGACCGAGGCAGGTGGCGCAAGGTGCTCTGTTTTATGAGTTCTCTATCGAAGGGTTTGTGCCGCAGGATCATCCGGTGCGTGGGATTGATCGATTTCTGGATTTGGGAGCTGTGCGACCTCTACTTGCCCCGTTTTACAGTTCGAATGGCCGCCCTTCGATTGATCCAGAATTGATGATCCGCATGCTGCTTTTGGGCTATTGCATGGGCATCCGATCCGACATCCAAGTAGCTCAATCTCACTGGACCTAATAAATCGCGCGAAATTAGGGTGTTAAGAATATGGGCTTGATTATTTTCTAATTCAACCTAAACGTGGCGACTCATTTACCGCTTTCCCGCCCTCGCGCCAGGCTTTGTCGCCGCCAATGCGGACAGCGCCGTAGATGGCCCAGCGCCGCCACCAGGCAACGCCCCTGGCTTTCATAACGTCATAGAAGAAGCGGTCGGCCCTGGCGCGGCCCGGCTTGCCGGGTCGCGCCTCTCGTGATTCACCCGCTAATTTGTTATACACCCTTGCGCGGTATGTTGCCGACAGGCGTGTCGACAGTGGCGGCCGACCGTCGCGTGGGCGCCGTCAGGAAGATCGCGCCGGCAGGGAACGGGATAACGTCGGTTTGGTCTGTGGGAGTAGTTGACGGGTGGGAAAGCAAGCATGCCGTAAGGTGAAGGTGACGAACTGTCTGGTCCGCGCCGGGTTGTTTTTGCTGTTTATCGGCGTCGGGTTATCCGGCCCGGTCAAGGGCGTGGCGGCGGCCCCGGAGGGCGCGCCGACGCTGCGCATCGCGGTGGGCGTCTATCGTCCGCCCTATGTCATGCCCGACCAAAAAAGCGGTTTGGAAATTGAACTGCTGCAACGGATTTTTGCCCGTATCGGTCAGGCGGTGGAGCTTGTGCCTCTGCCCAATTCCCGATCGGTCAACGCCTTGACCCATCGCCAGATCGACGGCGTCGGCGTTTATACCGGCCCGGCGTCGGCCGATCTCTATCAGTCCGATGTGTTGGTTGAGTTTCAGAATGTGGCGCTGGCCAGGGCGGCGCTCAAGCCCCAGCCGGACAGCCTGCCCGCGCTGAAGGGCCAACGCATCGTCGCCTTCCAGGACGCCTGCCGGGTCCTGGGAGTGGGGTTCAAAAAGATCTGTCAAGATTCGCTGCGCTATCAGGAAGTTCCGGACCAGAAAACCCACCTTCGCATGCTGTGGAACGACCGGGTCGATATTGTGGTTGGCGAGCTGCGCACGCTCGACTTTTTTCAGCGCCAGGCCGAGGTCCAGGCCCAGGCCGGCGAAAGCGCGGCGCAACTGGTCGCCTATCAGGTCTTCGCGCCGTCGCGCTATCGCTCGGCCTTTACCGACCCGGCGCTGCGGGATGAGTTTAACCGGGCGTTGCGCGCCATGAAGGCCGACGGAAGCTATCAGGCTTTGCTGAACCGCTATGGGGTCCGGTTGCCTTTGGTTTCCGTCTTGCCGGCCAAGGTCAACAACAAAGAACAGGACGTCGCCCCGGCGACCGACCTAACCCTTTTGCCTTACTCGACCCCACAGTCTTGACCGGGATCTTGACCGGGATCTTAATTCGGTGTGGGTGATCGGCGGCGTGGGAACGGATATCGCCGATCTGCCAGGCGGCGACGCCAACTGCCGCGGCTCCAGCGCCGGCGAGACCACCGGTCTCAGCTCTTGGGACGGCGCCACGGTGCACAGCCTTAGCCAGATCGCGGCGGTGGCCTATCTGGATGGCGGCGGGTTTTTCATCTAGAGTTGCTTAAACCACCAAGTGGCAAAAGGAACGGGAGGTGTTAGATGGCTATTGTGGAAGCGGGCGTGGTTGGACGGTCGGATTACAATTTCATCGACGCCATCATGGGGGACTCGGTCTGGGCGAACAGCGATGGCGGATCGCCGGTTAACCTGAGCTATTCCTTTCAAACCGGTCCGGTTGATTTCGACGACCAGAATTACGACGGCGTTGACTGGGTGGGCTATGAAACCTCGGCCTTTGATCAGATCTTCGCCAACTACGCCTCGGTCGTCAATGTGACCTTCGCCCAGGAAAGCAGCGGTACGGATTTTAACTTCTATTCGATTCAGGATGATCCAACATCGCAGGGCGCGCAATTCGGCCCGCTTGGCACCCCCTTCGATGGGCTTGGAATTTACAACTACCAGGGCCTTGGCTGGACCGAGTCAGCGCTGCAACAAGGCGGCTTCGGCTACGTTACCATCCTGCATGAACTGGGCCACGCCATGGGTTTGGGCCATCCGCACGACGACGGATTTGGCAGCGAACTGTTCCCCGGAATACCCGGCTCCATCGACGAAGACGGCGATCTTGCCGGCGATCCGGATGAGACCGGGATGTATGGCCTCAACCAGGGCATCTTTACCGTGCTAAGCTACAATGCCGGCTATAACGGCGCGCCGTCGCCCAGCTATGACTACGGCTACGAGGGCGCCTTGAGCGCCTTTGACATCTACGCCTTGCAGCAGATGTACGGCGCGAATAACGACTATGCGACCGGCGACGATGTCTACCAGTTGAGCGACAGCAACCAGAGCGGCACCTACTGGATGTCGATTTGGGACGCCGGCGGCACCGACGTCATCACCGCCGAAGGCAGTTCGCTCGGCGCGGTCATCGACCTGCGCGCCGCGCTGCTATCGGGCGCCGAGGCCGGCGGCTATCTGTCCCAGGCGGGGAATATTTCCGGCGGCTTCACCATCGCCAACGGGGTTGTCATCGAGCAGGCCAGTGGCGGGGCGGGCGCGGACGCCCTGACCGGCAACGACGCGGGAAACCTGCTCAAGGGCAACGGCGGCAACGATAGGTTGTCCGGTCAAGCCGGTGACGACAGCATCAACGGCAACCAGGGCGCCGACACCGTCCTGGGGGACAGCGGCGCCGATCTGCTGCGCGGCGGCCAAGACGACGATTGGCTTGATGGCGGCGCGGGCGACGACCAGTTGCTGGGGGACGTCGGCAACGACCGGCTGTTCGGCGCCGACGGCAACGACAACTTGAACGGCGGCCGCTTTGCTTCCTATGCCGGCAACGACAGCGACACGCTTTACGGCGGCGCGGGCGACGATTTTTTGCAGGGCAACCTGGAGGGCGACCAACTGTTCGGCGAGGCGGGCAACGATACATTGCGCGGCGGACAGGGCGACGACAGCTTGGACGGCGGGCTGGGCGATGACTGGCTTTACGGCGACAAGGGCAGCGATGTTCTGATCGGCGGCGCGGGAACGGATATCGCCTATCTGCAAGGCGGCGAAGCCGATTACAGCGTTTCCACCGTCGGCGAGACCACCTTTCTCACCTATCTGGACGGCACGGTGGACAGCCTCAGCCAGATCGAGGAGGTGGTCTATCTGGATGGCGGCGGGTTCTTCGTCTAGGGTCGGAACGGCGGTCGCCCTTTTGACAATCGGCTGAGCCCGCTTGCGCCCACCCCCTCCAAGGCTCTACAGCTTGGCGGGCAGGCAAGCTTGATCGGCCAATGCGCGGCA
>CAXBMB010000094.1:0-13353 GCA_963976695.1 uncultured Rhodovibrionaceae bacterium | reverse complement strand
ACAAGATCCGGCGCAAGAGATCGCGACGACGCGCCGGCCGAACCGGACGGAACAGGGCGCGCGCGCCCGCAAAAGCAAGCGCGTGCGCAGCAGCCAACCCGCGCCCGCCTATGTCACCCGTAAAATCCCCTATTACGACCTGCTGAGCGAGGAAGCCCTGCTGGCCTTGGAGGCGCAGGCTGATTGGCTGCTGCAGGACGTGGGCATCGAATTTCGGGAAAATCCACGGGCCTTGGATCTTTGGCGCAAGGCCGGCGCCAAGGTCGAGAACAGTCGGGTTCGCTTACCCGCCGGTCTTGCCCGCCAGCTCTGCGCCACCGCCCCCAGTTCGTTCCAGCAGTTGGCGCGCAATCCGGCCCATTCGGTAACGATCGGCGGCCCGCACGCGGTCTTCGCCCCGGTCTATGGATCGCCCTTCACCCATTGCCTGGACAAGGGCCGGCGCTACGGCTCGCTGGAAGATTTCGAAAAGCTGCTCAAACTGGTCAACCAGTTGCCGCAGCTGCATCATCAGGGGCTGGTGATCTGCGAGCCCTGTGACGTTCCGGTCAACAAGCGCCACCTGGACATGCTGCTGGCCCACATTCGCCATGGCGACAAACCTTTCCTCGGCGCGATCACCGAGCGGTCGCGCGCGGAAGATTCGGTTGAAATGGCCCGCATTCTGTTCGGCGAGACGGTGCTGGCCGAGAACTGCGCCATCATGGGCAACGTCAACACCAACTCGCCGCTGATGGTCGACAAGGTGGCCTCGGAAGCCATCGAGGTCTATTGCGGCGCCAACCAGGGCATTGTGGTTGTGCCCTTCATCCTCAGCGGCGCCATGGGGCCGGTCACCACCGCCGCCTCCATTGCCCAGGCCCTGGCCGAGGCGATGATCTGCTGCGCCTACAGCCAGTTGATCAAGCCGGGCGCGCCCTTCGTGTTGGGCAACTTTCTTTCCTCGATGAGTCTCAAAAGCGGCGCGCCGACCTTCGGCATGCCCGAGCCGGTGTTGTCCAACTATGCGATTGGTCAACTGGCAAGACGCCTGGGGCTGCCGCTGCGCTGCGGCGGTTCGCTCACCGCGTCCAAGCTGCCCGACGCCCAGGCCGCCGCCGAGAGCGCGGACTCGATGCACTCCACGGTTCTCGGCGGGGCGAACTTCATTCTCCATGCCGCCGGCTGGATGGAAGGCGGTCTGGCCACCTCTTTCGAAAAACTGATTCTGGATGCCGACCGCTTGGGGGCCTACGCGGTGCTGTTGGGCGGCATGGCCTGGGACGACAACGCCCTGGCCCGCGACGCCTATGGCGAGGTCGAGCCGGCCGGACATTTCCTCGGATGCGGCCACACCATGCGGAACTATGAAACCGCGTTTTACGACTCGACCGCCTCCGATTCCGAAAGCTACGAACAGTGGCTGGAAAAAGGCAGCCTGGATGCCGCGCAACGGGCGAACAGGCGCTGGAAGACGCTGCTGGCCGATCACCAGGACCCACCCATCGATAGCGCCACACTGGCGGCGTTGGAGGACTTCGTCGCACGACGCAAGTCCGAAATGTCCGACGCCTGGTACTGATCGCCCGCTGCCGACGCCTGCTCCCGACACCGGATCGCCAGGTCGGGTCGCGATACCGGGTCGCGATGTCGGACACCTGGGGGAAGACCTCGACCCTGGCGCCGGCCGCCAGCGGTCGAAATCCCTTGCGGCGCAGGCGTCACAAAATTTGTCTGGGGTCAGGCTGAAGCGATTTTTCTTGTCCCATGGCGGCGGCTGAACTTTAGTCGGGCGGGGCCGCTGGACGGCGGTCGGGCAAGCCGAGGCTGTCCAGCGCCCTCTCACTCCAGCGGCAACGCCGCCTGTTATCAGCACTCCGGAAGCCGGGCCCGCGACGACATGACTGAATTTGACTATATTATCATCGGCGCCGGCTCGGCGGGCTGCGTGCTGGCCAACCGCCTCAGCCAGTCGGGCCGGCATCGCGTTCTGCTGCTTGAAGCCGGGCCGCGCGACTGGCACCCCTGGATCAAGATCCCGATCGGCTACGGCTTCAACTTCTTCAATCCCAAGGTCAACTGGAAATACCAGACCGAGAAGGACCCCAACACCGGCGACCGCAGCGCCTATTGGCCCCGGGGCAAGGTGATCGGCGGCTCCAGTTCCATCAACGCGCTGGTCTACCATCGCGGCCTGTCCCACGACTATGACGACTGGGCGGCGCTGGGCAATCCCGGCTGGGATTGGCGAAGCGTCGAGCCGGTCTTCCGGTCGTTCGAGCAGTGGCACCGTGAAGACGGCAGCGTTGACGGCGATGGCCCGCTGCATCTTTGCGAAGTCACCAGCCAAATGCACCCCCTGAAGGTGCCGTTCAAACAGTCGGCCCTGGAGGCCGGCCTGCCGGTGACGGCGGACATGAACCGGGGCGACCCGGAAGGCTTCGGCTTTTACCAGTTGACCACCCACAAGGGATTGCGCTGCTCCAGCGCCGACGCTTTTCTCTCCCCGGCGCGCCGCCGCCATAACCTGAAAATCCAGACCCACAGCCACGCCACCCGGCTGCTGTTCCAAGACAAGCGCGCCTGCGGTGTGGAGTATCGGCACAGGGGCCAACTTCGGCAGGCCCGGGCGGCGGGCGAGGTGATCCTCGCCGCCGGGTCGATCAACTCGCCGCAACTGCTGCAACTGTCGGGCGTCGGCCCGGTGGACAGCTTGCGGCGGCAGGGTATCGAGGTTCTGCTGGCCCAGGCCAACGTCGGGCGGCACCTGCAGGACCACCTGGCGGTCAGCTACCACTTCCGCACCCACCTGCCCAGCCTGAACAGTCAACTCACCCCCTGGCATGGCAAGATGCTCGCCGGGCTGAACTACCTGCTGCGCCGCAAGGGACCGCTTTCCCTGTCGGTCAACCAAGGCGGCGGCTTCGTGCGCAGCGATCCGGGGCAGCCGCGGCCCAACCTACAGCTCTACGCCACCCCGATGACCTACCAGACCTCCCCGGCGGGCAAGCGCCCGCTGATGCGGCCCGATCCCTGGGACGGCTTCCTGCTTTCCTTCCAGCCCAGCCGCCCGACCAGTCGGGGCCAGCTCTTTCTGCGCTCGGCCGATCCCGACGCGCCGCCGGTCATTCAACCCAATTACCTCAGCACCAACGAAGACTGCGAAGAGGTGATCGCCGGCAGCCGCCTGTTGCGCCGCTGGATGCAAACCCCGACCATCAGCGCCATGATCCAGGCGGCCAACGGGCCCGACCTGCGACTGATGGACGATGAGCAGGCGCTGAACGACTTCAAGGCGCGCTGCGGCACGGTCTTTCATCCCACCAGCACCTGCCGCATGGGCCCCAGCGCCGACAGCGCGGTGGTGGACAAGGACCTGAAGGTTCACGGCCTGCAGGGGCTGCGGGTGGTCGACGCCTCGATCTTCCCCAGCGTAACCTCCGGCAACACCAACGCACCGGCGATCATGGTCGGCCACAAGGGCGCGGAAGCGATTTTGGCGGACGCCCGCTAACCGGTGGAACACAACGCCGGGCGCTGCGTTCCCGTCGCGACCGTGCCGGCTGCGCCCCGGTCCCGGCCTAGTTCAGCGCATCGACGTAGTCGCGAATCGCGCGGGCGGTGGGGGTGCCGATCTGGCGGTAAATCAACATCGCCAGCACCAGCGCGCTCACCAGCAGGCAAGCTTGCGCGCTGACGAAATAAAACAGCGCCGCCACGCCGAAATAGTAGCCCCGAATGCCGGAGTTGAAGCTCTTCAACCCCTCGGTCAGCACCGTGGCGGTGGCCGCCACCATTCTTTCCTGGCGTTTGGCGGTCTGCGCGTCCTCGACAGCCGGGCTCGCCTGCCGGTTGGCACTGGAATTGAGGCTGGGATCGAGGCTGGGATTGAGGCTGAAGCGGGGGGCGCTTTGCTGGCTCAAGGCCCCGATCAAGGCGACGCTGTAAATCAGCTTGCGCAGGGCGTAGGTGAAGGAAAAAAAGCTGATGGTCAGCACCAAGCCGACCAACCCAAGCTTGAGGGTGAAAAGATCCGCCGAAATCGGCTGAATGAAGGCCAGGTCCCGCACCAGGCCATAGACACCCTTGACGTTGGCAAGCGTGCCAAACAGTCCGGCCATCACCAGCAGGGTCGCCGAGCCGAAAAAGGCGGTGGAGTTCAGAATATGCCCCAGAAGCACCGCGTCAAACGTTGGGTTTTCTCTGCAGCAGGAATGGGTCATCCAGCTTTGCCGCACCGACGAGAGCTGAACATTGAGGGTGCCACGGTGCCAGGCGGACAGCAGCGGCGAATAGCCCATCCAGGCCAGGAACAGGAAAGCGATCGCGGCCAGATCCAACAGCGTGAAGTCTTCCGGCAGCATCGACAGGTAGTCAGCGGGCAAGGGTGGCCTCCAAGCTTTTGGGCGGACAGACACAGCGCCCCGAGCTTATCTCAAGCCCGATTCAATTGCCATTGGCGCAAAACCGATGATCCCGGGGCCGGAAGAACCATCAAAACACCGATAAGCGCCGCGGTTGATTTCTCCCACCTGGGAGAGTTCTCGGAACGCCGCGCCATGCTAGAGTCGGATCCGTTTAAAGGGGACCGCTCGGTTTAAAGGGGACCGCGCCGTGATCCCGTTTAACCCGTGGCGTCGCCGCTGATCCGTCGATGCCAGGGCGCGTGGCGAGGCAAATGCAGCGCGAAGCGCTTCTTTCGCCATCGATCATCGGCTCGAATCGCTGCTGTCAGACCCGGCCACGGCTATTGAGACGAAGGGAGGTTAAGAATCGCCAACTCGCTAAAAATCCTTTCTGGTGCTATAATCGTGCTGTCACTGGCTGCCTGCCAACCGGCGGTTGGCACCGACCAGCGCGCGGCTTACAGCGGCTCCGTTGCTACGCAGGATCCTGAAGTGACCCAGCTCGAGAGTACCTCGTCGCACCCGCAAAGTCTGACCATCCAGCCGGGCATGACCCTGGCCGAGATCGCGACGGTTTTGGGTGCGCCCAGCCTCAGCCGACCGCTGCGCAACGACTCACCGGACAGCATGGGGGCGGCAGTGCATGAATACGCCTTTGCGACCCCGCTGGTTATCGTTACCGACCGCGCCGGAAACCGACACAAGATCGCCAATCTGGAAGTGATTACCGACAGCGCCCAGCGGATTATCAGACTGGCCGAAAATCCCAATCCCTTCCCCAGCGGCGGCGCGTCACCGCGGCAACGCACGGTGCTGGGCTCGGTTTTGCAGATTATCGAGGCCGAAATTCCGCCGAATGCCGGCGCGCGAAAGCTAACCGCGACGCCGCTGGAGTGACCGGCGACCTGACCGGGATCCCGGCCCGCGCGCCCCGACCAGAACCAATGCGAAAGGCAGGTAGCCCACCGCTGGCCCCCGCCAAGATCGGGCCGGCGCCAACAAAAACAGAGTAGCATGCCATGACCTACTACGTTGGATCGAACAACAGCGGCAGCTATCCCTACTCTACCGTTGTTTACATCACCGCCACCTTTCCCAACGGCAAGAGCTTCACCGGGTCCGGGGTGGTGGTTGGCCAGAACGATGTGCTGACCGCTTCCCATGTGGTCAACAGCGTCGCCAACGGCGGCGCGGCCACCTCGGTCGTCGTCTACCCGGGTCGCGACGGTGGCTATTCACCCTACGGGTCCTACAGCGCCGAGCGCTGGAACTACTACCAGATCGACAACGACAGCGACGGCCTGTTGTCCCAGAGCGATTCGCAATACGACGTCGCCATTCTCAGCTTCGACGAGAAAATCGGCGACGCGACCGGCTGGATGGGCATCGACCCAACCAACGAGCGCGGCTACTTCAACCTGACAGGATTTCCCGGCACCTATGCCGACTACACCGGCCCGCGCATGACCAACGATTACGGTTCGGCCAGCGAGAATTCCTTCTACGACGTGCTGGACTACGGCAGCCTGGAGTCGAATCCGGGCAACAGCGGCGGTCCCATTTGGTATCAGACCGGCGGCAGCTATTACGTCAGCGGCATCGTCTCGACGGGGGGATGGGGCGCCGGGCTTGACCTCACCTACGATCAGATCGTCAGTTGGATGAACGACAACAACTATATGATCGCAGGCGGCGGCGGTGGCACCGGCAGTGGCGCCGACCGGGTTACCGGGACGGCCGGCCAGGACACCTACTACGGGTGGGGCGGGTCCGACACCATCTATGGCGGCGCCGGCAACGACTTCCTGCAGGGCAACCAGGAAAGCGACGACCTCTACGGCGAGTCGGGCAACGACACCCTGCGCGGCGGCCAGGGCAACGACCATCTTTTCGGCGGCGACGGCGGCGATAGCCTCTATGGCGATATCGGCAACGACTACGTCGACGCCGGCAACGGCGACGATTTCATCAATGGCGGTCGAATCTCCTCCTACGCCGGCAATGACAACGACACTTTGCTGGGCGGCGGCGGCAACGATTTCATCCAAGGTAATCTGGGCGAGGATGATGTTCACGGGGACGACGGGGACGACACCCTGCGCGGCGGCCAGGGCAATGACTCCATCTGGGGCGGCGCCGGGGCGGATTTTCTTTATGGCGACCGGGGCGACGACTCGCTGATCGGTGGCGACGGCATCGACGCCGCCATCTATAATGGCCAAAGCAGCGGATTTTCATTCAGCCAAGTCAACGGCGTCTGGATCGTCACCGACAACCAGGGCCTGTTGGGACAGGACACCCTGAGCGGCATCGAATTCATCGTCTTCGACGACGGAATATTCCCAATCTAGTCCCAATCTAGGCTGATCGGCCTAAAACAGCGGGCGGGCCGCTAGCCGGTCTGCGCCGAGTTGTCGGCGGCGGGATACAAAGCAGCTTCAAAACCGTCCGCACGCCCCGGCGCGGGCGAGCGCAATTCAAGCCTGGCGCCGGTGCCGGCGGCGATCGCCTTGGCAATCGACAGGCCAAGCCCCACGCCCTCGGCGCGGGTGTCGCCGCGCTGGAACCGGTTGGTCAGTTCCGCCAGACGGTCGGCCGGCACGACGGGTCCGCTGTTGATCACCCGCAGCACGCCATCGGCGGCAAGCCAAACCTCGACCGGGGCGTCGGCGGCGCCGTGGCGCAGCGCGTTTTCCATCAGATTGCGGGCCAGAATGACAAAGGCATTGGGGTCCATGTCCGACAGCACCGGCGTCGACGGCAGCGTCAGTTGCAGCCGCGCGTCGGCGGGAGGACTTTGCAACTCGCGCACCACCATCGCCAGCACCGGCGCGATGTCGCCGGGCTGGGCCCGGCGCATTTGGCCGCCCTCGGCCCGCGCCAGTTGCATCAGCTTTTCCGACAGCCGCGTCAAGCGCTTCAGGGCGGTCTCGATTTCCCGCGCCCGGTCGCGCGCGGCGCTTTCGCCGGTCTCGACAAGCAAGCGCTGGGTTTGCGCAAGGGCGGCGGCCACCGGCGTGCGCAGTTCATGGGCGGCGTTGGCGGTAAAGCTGCGCTCGGCCTCCAGGGTTCGGCCCAGGCGCGCCAGCAGGGCGTTGACCGCGCGGGCAACCGGTTCAACCTCGGTTGGCAGGCCGTCGGCCTGAACCGGCGCCAGGTCGCGGGCGCTGCGGGCCGCAATGGCGTCGCGAAAGCTCAAGATCGGTCGGATCGACAGACGCACCACCGCCCAGATCCCCAGCAGACTGAAGGGGATAAACAGCCCCAGCGGCAGGGCCAGCGGCTTGAACGCGTCCCATACCGCCTCCCGCCGGTCGGCCAGCGGTTCGGCCAGAGAAATGGTGATGGTGCCCTGCAGCGCCGCGTCGTTGTAAATTCGATGGGTCGGGGTCTGAATGAAACCCAGGCGGGTCACCGGCGGAAACAGCGAGGGGTCGGCGCTGTGGGATCGAATCAGGACTTCCCCCGCCGCGTTGCGAACCAGATAGGTATAGAACTCCTTGTGCGGGCGCAGCGTCGCCACGCTTTGCACGCCCTTGTCGGCGTCGCGGTTGATGATCTCAATCGCCGCCAACGGCAGGATGCGCTGGGCGGTTTCCTCCAACGCGCTGTCGAACACCTCGTCCAGTTCGTGCCGCAGGTTGAGCACCGTCCAGACGCTGGCGGCGATCCAAAGCAGGCCCAGCCCCAGCCCCAGGGCCAGGGACAGCCGCCCTTGCAGACTGCGCGGCGCCGTCACGCCGCCTCGCCAAGGCGATAGCCCAGCCCGCGTTCGGTAACGATGATCCCGCGCCCTAATTTCTTGCGTATCCGGCTGATGTGCACCTCGATCGTGTTGCTGTCGACCTCGCTGTCAAAGGCGTAGAGCCGGGCTTCCAACTGCGCCTTCGGCAGCAGTTGACCGGGACGCTGCACAAAACCCTCGAACAGCGCCCATTCGCGGGCGGTCAAGGCCACCGGCTTGCCTGCGCGGGTGATGCGGCGCGCGGCCAGATCAATCGCCAAGTCGCCGATCTCCACCAGCGGATTGGGGTTGCCGGCATAGCGCCGCGCCACCGCCGCCAGCCGCGCCGACAGTTCACACAGATCGAACGGTTTCACCAGATAGTCATCGGCCCCGGCGTTCAATCCCTCGATCCGATCGCTGATCTGGTCCAGCGCGGTCAGGATGATCACCGGCGTGACGTCGCCGCGTCCGCGCAGTCGACGCAGGAACACAAGACCGCGCCCGTCCGGCAGCATCAGATCCAGCAAGATCAGATCGTAGCTGGCCGCCTTCAGGTAATCGCCGGCCGCATCCAGCCGGACAACCCAATCCACCGAATGGCCATCGGCGCCGATCTGATCCCGCACCGCGGCGCCCAGTATGGTGTCGTCTTCGACCAGCAGAACGCGCATTGATCTCCTTCCTTTCTTCCTGACGTCAGTTTAATGCCGCACAAAGCTGACGGCCACCTGAAGTCGCCCCCCAGGACTGTTCAGCTAACCGTCAGCTTCAGGGCGCTTAACAGACGGCAGGATCAAATCTTAGTAGGAGTTTCAAAAATGAAAACGACACTATTTGCCGCCGCGCTTCTGCTGAGCCCCCTGGGCGCTGGCGCGGCGCTGGCCGACGATGATTGCCAAACCGCCGTCTCCCAGTGGCAGCCGCGCGAGGCCGCCCTGGCCATGGCCAAGGATTTCGGCTGGCAGGTCAACCGGGTCAAGGTCGACGACGGCTGCTATGAAGTCAAAGGCCGCGACAGCGACGGCAACAGGATGGAAGCCAAGCTGGATCCCGGCAGCCTCGCCCTGGTCGCGGTTGAAATCAAATTCCGCCCCGGGGCCGATCCGGCCCGCTATGTGCCAGGCGCCCGCGCCCAGCAAGCTGGCCCGGCGCAGTCCGTCACGCCGCCCGCCAACGGGCTGTTCGACAAGGGCGCCAAGCCTTCCGTGGTGGTTCAGTGATGGTGCGCGTCTGGGATCCGCTGGTGCGCGTCTTTCACTGGAGCCTTGTCACCGGCTTCGTCATCGCCTGGTTAACCGCGGAGGAGCTGAGTCTGCTGCATGAATGGTCCGGCTATGTCATCGCCGGGCTGATCGGCCTTCGCCTCCTCTGGGGGCTGATCGGATCGCACTATGCCCGTTTCACGCAGTTCGTCCGGGGACCGGGCATGGTGATGAACTATCTGAAAGCCCTCGTTACCGGACGCGAGAAGCGCTATCTGGGCCACAACCCGGCCGGAGCGGCGATGATCATAGCGCTGCTGATCACCCTGCTGGCCACCGCCTATACCGGCTGGCTGACGGCCAATCCGACCCGACTCGGCGTGACCGCCGCGCCGCCGTCGATTGTCTCCAGCGCCTTGGCCGACGACGACGGCGACGACGACCGCCGGAGCGGCGACAAATGGGTCAAGGAGGTCCATGAGGCGCTGGCCAACCTGATGCTTGTCCTGGCGGGGCTGCACATCGGCGGCATCGTGCTGACCAGCTACCGGCATCGGGAAAACCTGGCGCGCGCCATGGTCACCGGCAACAAGCGGGCGGCGGAGCCAGGCGACGTCTTCTGACCTTGCCAAGCCGCGTCCTGCTTGTCGTGACCTTACCCAACGCCCCGCACCCACCCGTGCGGGGCGTTTTTTTTCTCTCGTCTCCCTCACTTCCCCCCTTTTTTCCCTTATCTCCCTCCCCCCTCACCCCCCAGCCAAACCTGACGGCAAGCTGAAGCCGTTTTCTCCGCCGCTTCACCAGCGGGTCAGGTGGCCCGCTCAAGGTTGCCGCATCACGCCACAAACAAGAGACCAAAGATCATGAAATCCTTGCTGTCCGCCCTCGCCCTGACCACCGTTTTGACCCTTCCCAGCCTGGCGCTGGCCAAGCCTGTCACCTTGACCGCCACCCTGAACGGCTACGGCGGCGACGGCGCCTATCTGGCTCTTTATGTGACCGACGCTGCGGGCCGTTATGCCGGCAGCCTGTGGATGGCGGGCGGCAAATCCAAGTACTACCCGCACCTGAGCGACTGGTACCGCGCCACCGGGGGCAATCCCGTCGAAATCAACGGCATCACCGGCGCCAGCGTCGGGGCCGGGCGGACGCTGACCCTCACCCTCGACCTGGCCGACGCGCTGTTCGACGCCGGCTATCAGCTGCATATCGACGCCGCCGTCGAAGACCTGCGCGACAGCCCCTCCGAAATCACCGTTCCGCTAACCCGCGCAGGCGCCGGACAAGCCATCCCCGGTCGGCGCTATATCCGCGACTTTTCCTACGACTGGTGAGCGCGACCGATAACGACCACCGACGATGGGGATCGGCGATCAGCGCCGGTCTTGCCAAATGGGGCAGATTTTATGCTGAACAGATTACACAAAATTCCCGGCCTGCTGGCGGCGCTGCTGGTCAGCCTGCTGGCGGTCAGCGGCGCCGTGCTGTCGGTCTTTCCACTGCTGGATTGGGCCGGGGCGGTTCGGGTTTCCGACCGCGAAATCACCTTGACGCAGCTGGCCGAGCGGGTTGTCCGGAACTATCCGCAAATTGAGCAGATCCGCCGCACCCCGGCCGGCCGGATCACCGGCTTTTATTTCGAAAACGACCGCCCCGGCCAGGCGGTGCTCGATCCGGCCACCGGCAGGGCCAGCGCCGCCTATGCCCCCTCCGCCGTTGCCCGCTGGACGCGCAAGCTGCACCGCGCCTTGCTGTTGGACGACGCCGGACGGCTGACCGCCGGCCTGGGGGCGCTGGCCCTGCTGGCGCTGACGCTCTCGGGCTTGCAGATCACCGCGCGGCGCCAGGGCGGCTGGCGGCGGCTGGCGGCGCGCGCCCAAGGGACCCGGCGGCAGCGGCTGCATGTGGACCTGGGGAGACTGGCCGCCCCCGGCCTGATACTGTCGGCGGCGACGGCGATCTACCTGTCCCTGGCCTGGTTCGCGGTCATCCCACAGGGCCCGGCGGCGCCGGGCTTTCCCGCCCAGGTAACCGGCGGCCCACCCCTGCCGGTCGGCAAGATCGCCGCCTTCGACGCCATCGCCTTGGCGGACCTGCGCGCGCTGACCTTTCCCGACAGCAGCGATCCCACCGACGCCTACCACCTGGCCACCGCCCAAGGCGAAGGCTACATCGATCAGGCCACCGGCCAGGTCCTGGTCTGGCAAGCCCACGGACTGGCCAGACAGGCCTATGAGCTGATCTACAGGCTGCATACCGGCCAGGGTCTCTGGTGGCTGAGCCTGCTGCTGGGGCTGAGCGCGCTGGCCGTCCCGGTGATCGCTGTCAGCGGCGCGCTCATCTGGTGGGCCCGGCGACGCGCCACGCCGCGAATTAAGGCCAACCGCCCGGCGCAGATCGCCGACACGATCATCCTTGTCGGCAGCGAAAACAGCAGCACCTGGGGCTTTGCCGACACGCTGCACCAGGCGCTGACAGCGCGGGGCCACAAGGTCCACACCGCGCCCATGAACTCGCTTGCCGGCCGGTACCGCATGGCGCGGCGGATGCTGATCCTGACCGCGACCCATGGCGACGGCCAGGCCCCGGCCTCGGCCCAGCAGTTCATGGCGCGGCTGGCGGCGCGACCGGACGTGAAGATGCCGGTGGCGGTATTGGGCTTCGGCGATCGGCAATTCCCAAAGTTTTGCGGCTTCGCCCACGCGGTGGAGGCCGCCTTGGCGCAGCGGAACTGGGACCGCTTGATGCCGCTGGGCGAGATCGACCGCCAATCCGCCCAAGCCTTCGCCCAATGGGGCGTGGCGCTGGGGGCGGCGCTGGAAACAGTCGACCAGACCACCGGCCAGACCACCGGCCACACCAGCGGCCAGACCACGGGAGGTGAGACGCTGATCTTGCGCCATTCGCCGCCCGCGCCCCGAACCCACACCCTGACGCTGCAGTCCCGGCAAGACTACGGCCAGGCGGTGCAGGCCCCCACCGCGATCCTGCGCTTTTCCCTGCCCCGCCGCAGCCTCCTCTCGCGGCTGACCGGGCGCGCCCTGCCTCGGTTCGAGGCGGGCGATCTGGTCGGGATCCTGCCGCCGGGCAGCGATCAGCCGCGCTTTTATTCACTGGCCTCGGCCACCCGCCAGGGCAGGCTGGAGATCTGCGTCGGCAAGCAGCCGGGCGGCCTCTGCTCGAACTATCTGCACGGCTGCGTCCCCGGTGACCAGGTTACCGCCTTTATCCAACCCAATCGGGGATTTCGGCCAACCGCGGGCCGCGTAGCGGTGATTCTGATCGGCGCCGGCAGCGGCATCGGGCCGCTGGCCGGGTTCATCAGCGCCAACCGCCGCCGCCGACCGATGTATCTGCTGTTTGGCGCCCGCCATCCGGCATCGGACTATCTCTATCGGGAGGATATCGACAGCTGGCTTTCCGATGGTCGCCTGACCGGCGTGGCGACAGCCTTTTCACGGGTGCAGAGCCGGACCTATGTGCAGGATCGCCTGCGCCAGGAGGCGCAGACCCTGCGCGGTTTGATCGCCGACGGCGCACAGATTCTGGTCTGCGGCGGGCGGGACATGGCGGCGGGCGTGGAGGCCGCCCTGGCCGATATCCTGGCGCCAATCGGCCTGACCCCCGCCCTGTTGAAAGCCGGCGGGAGGTATGCCGAAGATGTCTACTGACCCTAGCCAGCAGGCCTTGAGCGGTCCGGTGATGGGCACCCACTGGTCGGCGCTTGTCCAGGTGCCGCCCGCCTGGAACCCGACCGCGCGGCGCACCGAAATGACCGCCGAGCTGGCCGCCGCGTTGGCCGCTTCGGTGGCCAAGGTGGATCGGCAGATGTCGACCTGGAAACCGGACAGCGATCTGATGCGGCTGAACGCCGCCGCGCCGGGACGATGGCTTGATCTGCCGCCCGAGCTGGCCACGGTGCTGGCCAAGGGGCTGGAAATCGGCCGGGCCTCCAACGGCGCCTTCGATATCGGGCTCGGCGATCTCGTGGCAGCCTGGGGTTTTGGCGCCGCCGCGGCCGACCCCGAGGAAATCCGCA
>CAXBMB010000093.1:0-13414 GCA_963976695.1 uncultured Rhodovibrionaceae bacterium | reverse complement strand
GCGTTGCGCGCGCAACGCTTCTTGTCGGATTGCGTGCAATGGGCTCATACTTCGCGGTTCCCCATCAGTCCGGTGGGCCGGAAGATCAGGATAATCACCAGCATCAGGTAGGGAATCAGCGGCGCGATCTGCGGCAGGGTCAGGGTCCAGATATCGCTGAGCCAGTGATCGCGTCCGAAGGAATAGCCCAGCAGGTTGAGCAGATCGGGCATGCCCAGGTCCAGGGCCACGGCGAAGGTCTGAATGATGCCGATCAGCAGCGAGGCGATCAGCGCCCCCGACAGGGATCCCAGGCCGCCAAACACCACCACCACGAACACGATCGACCCCAGGCTGACCCCCATGGCCGGGTACGTGCCCAAGGCCGGTCCGGCAATCACGCCGGCCAGCCCGGCCAGGGCGGTGCCGACCCCGAAGGTGGCCATAAAGACGAAGGGCACGTTGTGGCCCAGCATGCCGACGGTTTGGGGGTGGGTGATGGCCGCCTGGATGATCAGGCCGACCCGCGTGCGGGTTAAGACCAGCAACAGGCAGATGAAGATCAAAATCGAGGTCAGCAGCATGAAGGCCTTGTAGGCCGGGAAATTGGCGCCGAAGAGGGTGAACAGCGGGAAGTCCAACGCCTCGGGGCCGACGAAGGGCTGTTGATCGTTGCCCCAGAAAAACTGGACGATCTCTTCCAGCAAGAAGGCCAGTCCGAAGGTGAAGATCAGTTCCGCCACATGCCCGGATTTATGCACGTGCCGCAGGCCGAAGCGCTCCACCAAGGCGCCGGCGGCCCCGACAATCACCGGGGCAATCAGCAGGCCGAGCCAGAAACCGGTGTAGGTGGAGATGCTGTAGGCAAAATAGGCCCCCAGCATATAGAAGGACGCATGGGCGAAGTTAAGAATGCCCATCATCGAAAAGATCAAGGTAAGACCGCTCGACAGCATGAAGAGCAAGAGCCCGTAAACCAAGCCGTTGAGCAGTGAGAATACTGTAATTTCAAGCATTGTTCATCCCGCCGCGCAAACCACCGTTGCTCAAGCTCGCCGCCGGCGGCCGGAGGACCTGGCCGGCGACAAAGCTCGATGAATGAGAAGGCGGCCCCTGGGCGCCACACCGGGTGGCCTGGGCGCGCCCGCCGAACGCGCGGCCCAAGCGGGCCGGCGTCCGGCTTTCTGCGTGGTTGCCTTATCCGGGACGCTTCATCTCGCAGCTGGTTCCGGTATCAACCTCGGCGATGGGAATGGTCGCCATGGTCTTGAGGCCGTAGCCGGACTTGTCGTAGTCCCATTTAATCTCCTCATTGGTGTGCACGGCGATGTTCAACGGCATCATCAGTTGATGGTCCTTGGCGCGCATGAAGATGTCATTGCCGACCAACGTGGTGAACTTCATGTCTTCCAGCGTCAGGGCAACGTCCAGGGGTTTGACGGAATTGGCTTCATCCATGGCTTTTGCCAGCATCTGGATGGCGTAGACCACACGCGGATAGAGGATGTCCGCGCCCTGATACTTGGCGGTGAACTCGGTCAGATAGTTGTCCCATGCGTCGGTCACCACCGGATTGCGCTGGCCTTCCTGCACCACCATGATCCGATCCTTGCCGGCCGCGCCGATGGTGGCGGTGATGCCGGTGCCGGCGGCGTAGTAGGTGAAGAAGTCCGCATCCAGCCCAATGTCGTTGGACGCCTTGGCCAGATTGACCATGTCGGAGCCCCAGTTGCCGGTGAACACGGCGTCGGCACCGGAGGCTTTGATCTTGGTGACGTAAGGGGTGAAGTCCTTCACCTTGCCGATCGGATGGAGTTCTTCGCCGACAATCTCGATGTCGGGGCGAATTTCACCCAAATACTTGCGGGCCGCGGCGGCCACGGCCTTGCCGAAGGAGTAGTCCTGGCCGATCAGGTAGACCTTCTTGATCTCGGGCCGGTCCTTGAGCTGCTGGACGATGGCCTTCATCTTCATGTCAGCGTTGGCGTCGAAACGGAAGTGCCAGAAGTTGCACTTTTCGTTGGTCAAGGCCGGATCGACCGCGGCGTAGTTGATGTAGAGCACCGGCTTTTCCGGGTTGCGCCGGTTGTACTTCTCCACGGCGGCGGAGATCGCGTTGGCGACGCCGGAGCTGTTCCCCTGGAAGACATACTGGACGCCTTGACCGATGGCGTTTTTCAGTTGGATCAAGCTTTCCTTCGGGCTGGTCTTGTTGTCCAGGCCGATGAATTCCACCGTGGTGCCGCCGGCCACGCCTCCCTTGTCGTTGATAAACTTTTCGGTGGCGAAGGTAAACTCGCGCAGCGCGGCTTGGCCGTTGGCGGCAAAGGGGCCCGACAGTCCCTCGATGAGGGCGAATTTGATGGTTTCGGCACTGGCCGCGCTCGCCAGCAACAGGCCGGAGAGCGCGGTGAGCGCAAAGAGCTTCTTACGCAACATATCCATAAGTCTCCCTTGTTTCATCCCTGCGGCGCCTCACACCGACGCCTTCCCAATCGACATCTTTTTTTCAGCGGCCCGGTTTTTTCGTGGACCACCCTTTTGTTGACGGTTGCCTGTGATCGTTCCCTCCCGATCTTTTTTTCAGGTTAGCGCCTTTCGCATAACCATAATATTGCAAAGTCGCGCCAGCTTGTCATGCAAATTCAGAATGATATTCCACATAGCAGAACACAACCCATTATACCTGTCGTCCCCGGCGTCCCTGGCGTCCGGTTTCGCCGCTGGGTCCTGGTTCAGCGGTCTTGCCAATAGGGGGCCGCCAGGGTTCGTTTGAGCACCTTGCCGATCGAGCTGCGGGGCAGGAAGGGACGGATTTCCACCGCCGACAACCTTTGCAGCTTGCCGAGTTTGGCGTTGGCCGCGCGGCGAATCTCTTCCGGGTCGACCTGACAACCGGGCTTGACCACCACCAGGCCAAGTGGGGTTTCGCCCCAGGTCTCGCTTGGGATCGCGATGACGGCGGCCTCCTGAACGGCTGCGTGGCCGCACAGCGCCTGCTCCAGGTCGGCGGCATAGATGTTGAAGCCGCCGGAAATCACCATATCTTTTTTGCGGCCCTTGAGCAGCAGGAAGCCATCGTCATCAAGGCACCCCAGGTCGCCGGTTCTGATGAACTGTCGGCCCTGTTCGTCGACCCAGAGTAGATCCCGGGTCAAGTCGCCGCGCCGCCAATAGCCCTGCATCATGGCGGGGGAGCGGCCGACGATTTCGCCGACCTGGCCGGGGGGAAGATCCCGGTCCTGGTCGTCCAGGATGCGCAGGTCGGCATCGGCGGCCGGCAGACCGACGGTGTGATGCTTGTCCGGGTGGGCGTCGGCGTCGAGCGTGGTGGAGAGCCCGCCCTCGGTCATGCCGTAAAGCAGAATCAGCTTGCCGGGGATCCGCTTGACGGCCGCCTTGATTACTTCCGGACGCAAAATGGCGCTGGTGCAAAACTTGACCTGCAGGCTGGAGAGGTCGGTGCGGTTCAGGCTGTCACAAGCCAGCAGGCGTTCATACTGCACCGGCACGAGCATGACATGGGTAACCTGTTCGCGCGCCACCAAATGGCATAGCTGCCCGGGGGTGAACTTGCGCATCAGCACCAGCCGGCCGCCCTTGGCCAGGGTTGGTATGACCGACACCAGGGTGGTGTTGGAATAGAGCGGGGTGGCGACCAGCGTGCGGCTCGACGGGCTGAACCCAAACTTGCCCAGGCGATCGATCTGGAAGCTGCGCATGGCGTGGTCTTGCAAAATACCCTTGGGCGTTCCGGTGGTTCCGGAGCTGTAGATTAAATTGAAGCCGTCGCCGGGGTGCGGTTGGAGCGCGGGCGGCTGGTCCGGGGCCTGGGCCAGCCAGTCTTGATAATCGCGCCAACCGTCGGCCTGAAAGTCCAGGCTGAGCAGATTGCCGGCCGGGATCGAAGGCAGGTTCAAAAAGCCGTCGCCGAGCAGTTCGAACGCCGCTTTCGAGGCCAAGACCACCCGCGCGCCGGAGTCCTTGAGCATGCCCGCCACCGCGTCGGCGCTGGCCATCATCGGCAGGGGCACGATGCAGCCGCCGAGGCGCAGCGTGCCGACAAACAGTTCCAGATACGCGGGGCAACTGTGGGCCATCACCGCGACACGGTCGCCCCGGCCCAGGCCGGCGGCGTGCAAACGTGCGGCGACGGCCCGCACCCGCGCGCCGAATTGGCCCCAGGTGATCGTTTGGTCGCCATCGACCAGGGCGATGGCGGAAGGCTGGTTGGCGATGTGCGCGTCAAGCTGCTCGATAAAGCCGGGGAAGCTCGCCGCGTGGCTGCCCGGGACAACCCCTGGGACAATCGCCGGGAAGGTGGCCGGCGGCGTGGCTGGCGGGGTGGCCGGGACGGTGGCCGTTTCTGAACTGGTCGTCTTGGACATAAAGACTTTCCCATTCCACATATCAGAATTAGATTTCATTATTCCATACGTAAGGCTATAGAGGTACCCTATTGTTTGACGATCTCAAACGGGAAAGTTGTCGCGCCGGGGCATCGCGGACACCCCAATGTCGCCTCCGCGATGCCCCGATCGGGACGGTTGCGTGGGACGGCCCCGCCGGCCGACGCCGCGCAGGACAGAGCACACAGGGGAACAGAATGTTCGATCTCACAGATAAAGTTGCGATTGTCACCGGGTCCACCCAGGGCATCGGCAAGGCCATTGCCCGGGCCTACGCCCAGGCCGGCGCCAAGGTGGTGATCTCCAGCCGCAAGCCGGAGGTTTGCGACGCCGTGGCGGCTGAATTCGCCGCCGAGGGCTTGGAAGCCCTGGCAATTCCCTGCCACGTCGGGGACAAGGCCCAACTGCAGCGCTTGGTTGAGAAAACCTTGGCGGCCTGGGGACGGATCGACATTCTGGTCTGCAATGCCGCGACCAACCCGGTTTATGGTCCCTCGTCCCAGGTCAGCGACGAGGCGTTCGACAAGATCATCGGCACCAACCTGCGCTCGGTGTTCCAGCTTTGCAATCTGGTCTGCCCCGGCATGGCGGAACAAGGCGGCGGCTCGATCATTTTGATCTCCTCCATCGCCGGACTTCGCGGCAATGAGGTGATCGGCGTCTACGGCCTTTCCAAGGCGGCGGAGGCCGGGCTGGCGCGCAATTTGGCGGTGGAGTGGGGCCCCAAAGGGATTCGCGCCAACGCCATTGCCCCGGGCCTGGTCAAAACCGAGTTCGCCCGGGCGCTTTGGGAGGATCCGGTGCGCCTGGAGCGAGCCGAGCATCGCACCCCGCTGCGCCGTATCGGTTTGCCGGAAGACATTGCGGGCGTGGCGGTTTTCCTTGCGTCCAAGGCCAGCGCCTATGTGACCGGCCAGACCCTGGTGGCCGATGGCGGCGAGACCATTTCCTGAGCTGCGCCGCGCAAGCCGATTAATCAAGGTGAGGGGAAGGGGCGATGAATTCGCCTGACGACGGCGATAAGCAAATCTGGGCGACGGTGCCGGTGCTGCCGCAGCATCGCTTCGACCAGCAGGCCTTGCAGCGCTATCTGGCGGCGCATCTCGCGCCCGGGGGCGACGGCGCGACGCCGACGGCGCCGTTGCGGGTGCGGCAGTTTCAGGGCGGGCAGTCCAATCCGACCTTTTTGCTGCGTTGGGGCGCGGCGTGCTTTGTCCTGCGAAAAAAACCGCCCGGGCCGCTGCTGCCGAAGGCCCACCTGGTGGAGCGGGAATATCGGGTGATGAAGGCGTTGTGGTCCAGCCCGGTGCCGGTGCCGCGCATGCGGTTGCTCTGTGAAGACCCGGACATCATCGGCACGCCGTTTTTCGTGATGGACTTTGCGCCGGGGCGGATCTGCGCGGAGCCAACTCTCGCGGCGGTGGCGCCGGCGCAGCGGCGTGCGCTGCTCGATGAGCTGACCATCGGACTGGCGGCGCTTCACCGCGTCGACTGGCGGGCGTGCGGGCTGGTGGGCTTTGGCCGGCCGGAAAATTTCGTTGCCCGGCAAATCGCGGTCTGGTCGCGACAGTACCAGGCCGCCCAGACCACCGCCTTGCCGGAAATGGCGCGGCTCACCGCCTGGCTGGAGGCGCGGCTTCCGGCCAATCCGGCCAACAGCATCGTGCACGGCGACTATCGGGTTGGCAACGTGATCCTTCACGCCAGCGAACCCAAGGTTCTGGCGTTGCTGGATTGGGAGCTTTCAACCCTTGGCGATCCCTTGGCCGACCTGGGTTATTTTTTGATGCCCTACTATCTTCGCGCCGACATCCCCGGCCTGAAGGGGTTGAAGGGGTTGGATCTGGACGCCCTTGGCTTGCCGGGCAAGGACGAGCTGCTGGCGACCTACTGTCGGGCCAGCGGGCGTCCGGCGGTGGGCGACCTTGACTATTATGTGGTGCTGTCGCTGTTTCGTCTGACCGCCATCCTGCAGGGTGTCTACGCCCGCGCCCTGCAGGGCAACGCGGCCCACGCCGATGCGCTGCAGGTGGGAAAGAGGGCGGCCTTGCTCGCCCAAACCGGGTGGGCCATCGCTCAGCGGCGGGACGGGTGATCGACCGCTGGCGGCGACCGCCACGGCCGGCGATGGACTGTGGACAACCGCGCCGTCTGGGCGCTTGGCGCGATCCGTGTTCTTGGTTATGTTAAAACCACTTTAGGTAAAAAGGACGGTGGCTTTTGTTTCAACAGACGGCGGCAAGCGCGCCAGACTTGCCTCGAAGCTTTCAGGCGTGGGGATGGCGCTACACCCTCTATCCCCTGGGCCAGGATCGTGCGGAGTTCGGTCAGGCCGGCAAGCTGCTGGAACTTTGGTCGCGCAAGCAGGCGGCGCGGTCGCACGGCCTGCTGCCGGCCCGGGCGCAGTTCGATTTTCTCGACTTCCGAGGGCTGCACGGGCGCATCATGATCAGCGAGGTCCAATCCGGGCCTTTCGACCTGCTGGTGCGTCTTTGGGGAACCACCCAGACGCAAATCCTCAACTACGACCGCACCGGCATGCTGCTGTCGCAGTGTGGCGACCCGCGGTTCAATGATATCGAGGCGGACCTGCGATATTATGAGGAGCTCTGCCGTCTTCCAGCCATTGGCGTGCGCGAGGGCGGGGTGTTCTGGCAGGAGCGCGACCACCTGATCATCAGCTACCTTGACCTGCCGCTGGCCGATGACGGCCAGCGGGTCGACCGGGTTCTCAGCTATTTCAGCTACCGTCAGGAGAACCGCCGCAGCTAGAGCCGGGGTCGCCACGGCCAACCCGCGACGCCCGTTTTCCCCAAGTTGATTGTCCGCCCGCCCGCCAGCCGGCGGCGGCGGGGTTATTCTATATCTGACGGCCGACCGCGTCCCAGTACGGCTGGCGCAGGCGTTTTTTGAATATCTTGCCACTGTCTTCGCGGGGCAGGCGGTCTTCGAAGACCACCACCCGGGGCAGCTTGTATTTGGCGATCCGTGCCGCCAGGAAGGCCGTCACCTGCTGTTCGCTCACGTCGCTTTGTTCGCGCCGCTGGATGTGGGCGCAAACGGTTTCGCCGAATTCCGCGTGGGGGATGCCGAAGACCGCGCAGTCGGCCACCCCGGGCAGGGTCATCAAGACCGACTCGATTTCCGCCGGATAGATATTGACCCCGCCCGAAATGATCATTTCCTTGGCCCGGTCGCAAAGAAACAGATAGCCGTCGGCATCGAAGTAGCCAAGGTCGCCGACGGTCACCAGGTCGCCGCGCTTGACCGCGGCGGTTTCCTCGGGCCGATTGAGGTAGGTAAAGCGCGGATAGTCGGCGATGCGGATGAAGATCTCGCCGATTTCGCCGTTGGGAACTTCCGCGCCCTGGGGGTCCAGCGCCTTGACCGTCGCCCAGGGCAGCGGCTTGCCGGCGGTGCCCGGTTTGCGCAGCGCCTCCTGCGACGTGTGATAGACCGCCGGGCCGGTTTCGGTGGCGCCGTAGTATTCGTTGATCACCTCTCCCCACCAGTCGATCATCCGGCGTTTGATGTCCGGCGGACAGGGCGCCGCGCCATGCACCACCCGCTTGAGTGAGGACAGATCGTACTTTCGCCGCACCGCCTCGGGCAGGTTCAACAGGCGCACGAACATGGTTGGGACGAGGTGAATGTTGGTGATGCGATGGGTCTGGATCAGGCGCAGCAGGTCTTCGGCGTCGAAGCGGGGCTGCAGCACCACCAGGGAGCCGGCGGTGCGCGCGCAGTGCAGACCATAGATGTTGGGCACCGAATGATACATCGGACCGGTGATGATGGTGCGCAGCGGCTCGCCGGGGTGAATGCCGTAGGAGGTGGCGATCACCTCGCGCACGCGCGCCGACACGGTGTCGTCCGACGGCGGACGGCGAACGCCTTTCGGGCGGCCGGTGGTGCCGGAGGTGTAGATGATGTTGGCGCGCTGCGCCCGCGGCGGTTGGCTCCATTGCAGGGAATCGGACAGGAAGGTTTCCCAATCCTGCGTGCGGCGCACGGCCCGGTCGGGGGCTTGGCCAGGCCCATAGGCGGCGCGGATTTCCGCCGAGGGGGTCACGGTCAGCACCAACAGATCCTCGGGCAGGCCGGCGTCGATTTGCGGCAGAAGATCGGCGTGCACCACCAGCACCTTGGCGGCGCAGTCGCGCAGCACATAGCCCGCTTCCTCGGCGGTAAAGTGCCAGTTGATGGCGACTCCATAGGCGCCGATCATGTTGGCGCCCAGCGCCGCCTCGATGAAGGCGAAGTCGTTCCGCAAAAAGAAGGCGACGGTCTGGTTTTCCCTGACGCCCAGGCGGTCAAACCCGCTGGCGGCGCGCCGCGCCCTGGCCATGACCTCGTCCTGGCTGATTTCCCGCGCCCCGCAAATCAGTCTGCCCCCAGTGGGAAAGTGGTTTTTCGTCATCGCGCCGTACCTAAGTTTGCCCGGTTGTCCGCCCCGTCACCGCTTGCGCCGGGCTCGGCTGGGTCGTCGGTCTCCCGCGCCTCGATTTGCGCGCCGGCTTGCCGCTGCGCCCGGGCCATCGCCTTGGCGTCCAGGCCGCCGAGATTGTTGTCGGAAGTCAACTGATTGTGGGCATGGGCGAACTGGTGCAGGCCGTAGGCCGCGTCCATCGCCGCGCGGCGTCCCTGGAGGTCTTCGGCCTGCTGCAAGGCTTGCTTGGCCAGCGTCAGGCCGAAGGGCGGCAGCTCGGTCAGGCGCTTGGCGACGGCATAGGTTTCGGCTTCCAGATCCGCGCGCGAGGTCAGCTTGTTGACCATGCCGAAGGAATAGGCGCGCTGCGCCGGCATCCGTTCGCCCAGGAACAGGAATTCGCGCGCCACCCGGGGCGGCAGTTCAAAGGGGTGGGCGAAGTACTCGACGCCGGGAATTCCCATGCGCACCACCGGATCGGCGAAGAAAGCGTCGTCCGATGCGATGATCAGATCACAGATCCAGGCCAGCATCAGGCCGCCGGCGACGCAAGCCCCCTGGACCATGGCGATCATCGGTTTGGGCAGTTCGCGCCAGCGGCGACACATCCCCAGATAGACTTCCTGCTCGCGCACATACTGGAATTCACCGCCGGGACGGTCGGCGTGATCGTACCACAGGCTGCGGCGGGACCAACTGGCGGCGATGTCACGGCCCGGCGTGCCGATGTCGTGGCCGGCGCTGAAGTGCTTGCCCGCGCCGCGTAGAACGATCGCCCGAACCGCCGGATCGTCGACCGCCTGGCGAAAGGCGGCGTCCAGGGCATAGGTCATCTGAGAATTCTGGGCGTTGTTGTAACGCGGCCGGTTCATGGTCACCGAGGCGACGGCGTCCTTGACGGCGTAGTGAACCGGTTGATCGGTTTCGTAGACCGGCGCGGTTTGCGGCGGAATATTCTGCGCGCTCATGGGGTTAAGCCCTTCGCTGTGCGGGGGGTGAGGACAGATAAGGCGCTGCCGTTGCCGCCCGCGCGGTTTCGCGCGGGCGGCTCAAGCTGTGGCGGCTGGCGCGCCGGATCGACCCGGGCAGTTTCGACGGCAAACCTTCCGGCGTCGTCATCGGGCGCGCTCGTGCGTTGCCGGCGGGACCTTGGTTGGAAAGCGCGAGTCCGGCGCGAAGCGGGCCAGCGCCAAGGCGACAGCGGTCAGCACGAGGGCGACGATCCATAGCTCTCCCGTGCCGAGCGGAACCAGACCACCGCCTGGAACCGCCAGGGCGATCCCCGCCAGGCCCAGCAGAATCCGCGACGCCAGTCCGAAGGACCCCGATCCCAGCGAGCCGAAGCGCAGCAGGTATCCCTGCAGGGCGCCCGCCAGCAGAACGATCCCCAGCAAGGCGTCGCCCAGTACCAGCAGAATGGTCGTGGCGTCGCCGCGCAGCAGGAAGGCGGTGTCGAAGACAAAGAAGAATGGAATGAAATAGATGATGGTGCCCAGGCGCATCGCCTGGAATCCGGCGGCCATCGGCTTGCACTGGGCAATGGTCGAGGCGGCGAAGGCGCCCAGGGCGACCGGTGGGGTGATGTAGCTTAACATGCCCCAGTAGAGAATGAAGAGGTGCACGGCCATCGGGTCCATGCCGCCCTTGATCAGGGCCGGCGCCAGGGCCACGGCCAGGAAGATGTAGGCGGCGGTCACCGTCATCCCGATGCCCAGCACAAAGGAGGTCATCGCCCCCATTAGCAGCAGGATGTAGACATTGCCACCGGCCAGCGACAGCAGATCGTTGGCGATGTTGCCCAGCTTGCCGGTCACCACCAGCGCGCCGACGATCAAGCCGATCCCGGCCAACAGCGAGGTCAGCTCGATAAACAGCCGCCCGGTTCCGACGAAGAAGTTGCGCAGGTCGCGCCAACCCCAGCGGTGGTAGGGAAAGGCCTGGTTGATGGCGATCAGCAGCGCCGTGGCGTAGTAGGGCGCCCAGGATTCCTGATTGAGGCCAATCAGCATCCAAATCAGCAGCACAAAGACCACAACGAAGTACCAGCCTTCCTTGATGGTTTGCTTCAGGCTGGGCAGTTCGGACTTTGGCAGCCCCGCCAGGTTGACCCGGGCGGCGTAGGCGTCGATCTGCATGAACAGACCGAAGAAATACAGGATGGAGGGAATGGTCGCGGCGATCGCGATGTCGATGTAGGGCACCTCCAGGAAGGTGGCCATGACGAAGGCGGTGGCGCCCATGATCGGCGGCATCAACACGCCGCCGGTTGAGGCGCAGGCTTCCACCCCGGCGGCGTAGCTGCGTGAAAACCCGACCCGGCGCATCGCTGGAATGGTCATCACGCCGGTGGTCAGCACGTTGGTGATCACCGAGCCGCTCATCGACCCCATCAAGCCGGAGGAAAAGATCGCCACCTTGGCGGGGCCGCCGCGCACCTTGCCCAGCAGGGCAAAGGCCAGGTTGAGAAAAAACTGGCCGCCGCCGGTATATTGCAGCGCCACGCCAAAGATCAAAAACCCGATCACCAGATTGCCGAAGGCGCGCATTGGAATGCCCAGCAGGCTTTCCTCGCTCATGGTGTGGTAGATGGCGGTATCGGCCAGCGGCACGGTTTGCCCGGCCAGCACCGCCGGCAGCAGATCGGCGTAAAGCGGGTAGAGGGACAGGGTGAGGACGATGATGAAAATGGCAATGCCGCCGACGCGGCGCGCGGCCTCCAACACCAGCAGCCACAGCAGGTAGGAGATCCAAATGGCCGAGTCGGGCGCGGCGTATTCCCAGCCCTCGTAGATGATGGTTTCGGCGTTGAACGCCAGATACAGCCCAGTGGCCAGCGCCAGCAAGAACAGAACCACATCGTAGACCGGCACCCGCCCGATCCAGCCGCGTCGCCGTTCGCCGCTTTGAAAGGGCCGCTCCTTGCCGCTGCCGGGCCAGAAGATGAAGGTCAGCGGCATCAGCAGGGCGATCAGCAGATAGAGGTACTGATTGCCGAGCAAGGTGTAGCCGAAGATGGTGCCCAGATTGAACAGTTGATAGACCGACAGGGCGGTGGTGAACAGCGTAACGCCGATCAGCAGGGTGTGCCATGCGGCGGCCGGGTGGCGGCCGAATTCCTCTAGCGATTGGGCGGCCGCGCCATCTTGCGCCGCGCCGTTTTCCACATCTGAATGCGTGGTCATGCGTCCCATTTACCCAAGCGAGCGCCGGGGAGAGCCCGAAGCCGGGCGTCGCGGCGCAAAAAAATCATTGAAAAGAAGGACCGGCGACCCGCGTGGGGTGCGGCGGGCCGCCGACCTTCTTGCTTGCTTGAAAAGCGCGCTGGAGCCTATTCGAAGACCACCGGCAGGCCCGCCTTTTCCAGGCTAGCCTTGCGGGCCGCCAGCCAAGCCGTCTTGAAGGCGTCTTTATCGCTCGGCGGGTTGTCGGCGATAAAAGTCTTCCAGGAGGCCATGATGATGTCTTGGCGGGCCAGCAGGTTGTCGTTGTGAAGCTGGGCGGCTTCGGACCAGACGCCGGCCTCTTTCAGATAGCGCACGGCCCCTTCATGATAGGGGATCACCCACTGGGTGTTCTGGTTGGCCAAAGCCCAACCCTTGGCCCCGGGCGCGTTGTCCTTGTAGTCGTCATATCCCTCGACGATGGCCTTTACCAAGGTGTAGACCTCATCGGCGCTGCGGTCGGCGTTGCCCACCAGAATCGGGTAGGGATAGGACGAGCCTTCCCACGGCGAGTCCTTGGTGATATCGGCCCCGGAGGTCGCGATCTTTTTGACGAAATAGGGGGCGACGTCGGAGAACCGCGTCCAGCTTTTCTCGTCGTCGTGCGGCAGCGGGATCCAGCGAATGCCGCGCGGGCTGGCGGCAAGCTTCTTGGCTAAGGGGGTCACGGTGCTGCCGAAGGCCGCGTCGACCTGGCCGGTGTTGAGCGCTTCCCAACTGGCGGCGTAGCCGGAGAACTCGGTTTTCGTCACGTCGTCCCAAGTCAGCCCGGCAAAGGCCAAGGTGGCGGTCATCGGCACATTCAGCGCATCGGCGCCGCGCACCCAGGCGATGCGCTTGCCCTTGAGGTCGGACGCCGCCAGGATGTTGGCGTCGGCCGGGGTGCCAATGCCCAAGCCCGAGGATCCGCTGGAGGCCAGCAGCAGACGGATCGGCTGCGGACCCCAGGCCTGAGAGGCGAACAAGGTGACGCCCTCGAAGCCGAAATAAGAGGCAATCCCGCAGGCGCAGTAGTCGGCTTTGCCCAACTTCAGCGGGGTCATACGGGAAATATCGTTCTTGCCGGGTTTAACCGCCAGGTTGGTGCCGTACTTGTTTTTCAGCACGTTGCCGATGGCGACCGACTGGGAATAGCCCGACGATCCGGTGCCGTAGGCTGTCCAGGTCATGCTGTCCGGCAGGCCGTTTTCCGCCGCCTGGACGGCGGTGCCGAGGCTGGCCGTTGCCAGCAGGGCCGCCGCGGCCAAGGCGATGGATGTCTTTTTGATCAACTGCATTGTTTCCTCCCTATTGTTTTGCACTGTTGGGCGCAATCCGGTGGCGCGGTCGTGCGTGACTCCAGACCCCCGAAGACTCCGGAACCCCAGAACGTGACC
>CAXBMB010000092.1:0-13967 GCA_963976695.1 uncultured Rhodovibrionaceae bacterium | reverse complement strand
AGCCCAAAAAACCTGCCAACATACCCCTACCAAAAAACCACCTTCTGGCCGCTCAGTGCGCCGGTGCAGGTTCCAGGCGTTGCGCCTTCCGGGGCTGAATTTTCCGGCGCACAAGCGGGCGGGGCGCGCGCGCCGATCCTCAATGACCTGCTGGGCGAGGCCCTGGCCCTGCCGGGACAGCCGGAGCGGCGCTTCCGGTCTTGGCAGTCACCCGGCTCGCCCAGCTATCTCGATGATCATCGGCTCTATGGTCGGGTGGTGGTGCCGGCGGCTTCCCACCTGTCGATGGCGCTGGCGGCGGGCGAGCAGCTCCATCCCGGCCAAGCCATCCGCCTGAGCAATTTGCACTTTCCGGCGGCGTTGCGGCTGGCCGACGGGGCGGCGCGCGATGTTCATCTGTGTCTGACGCCCGGCGGCGCAAGCGATGCCCTGACCATCCTGTCCGACGATGGCGCGCAGGGCTGTCTGCATTTGGAAGGCAGCTTCAGCAGCCAGCCGGCCAAACCGATCTCCGGTCAGCAAGACCTGTCTGCGCTGCGGCGGGCTTTCGGCGCCGCGCGACCCGGTAAAAGCCCCTATGCGGACTTTTTCGCCCATGGCTATACCTTGGGTCCGGCCTTCCGCTGGATCGCCGAGGTCTGGCCGGGCGCGGCCGCCGCCTTGGTTCGCCTGGCCCCCGAAGCAGCCGACCTTCCAACGGCTGCCTATCCGCTGCACGCCGGTTTGATCGACTCCTGCTTCCAGGCGCTGTGCGGCTGCTATCCGGAAGGGGTGGCTAAGCTCTCCACCGCGGACGAGATTTTCATCCCCTTTGCGGTGGAGGAATTTCACTTCCTGCATCGCCCCCAGGGCCAAGTCTGGTGTTGGGCGCGGCTTCGCCCGGGCACGGAAGATGATTTGGGGCTCTGCGCCGCAGATTTCCTGCTGTTCGATGACGCAACGGCGGCGCCCTTTGCCGAAATCAAGGGGTTTAGGGGGCGCCGGATCGCCAAGTCGCGGTTGGCCGGACCAGATCAGTCGGCGACGGCGGCTTGGCCGCAAGGCTGGGTTCGCGCCCCCCGCTGGCAGCCCCATCATCCCGTGGGAAATCTTGAGGCCCTGCAGGGACAAAGCTGGCGTCTTTGGGCCGTCGAGAGGCAGCGGGGCCGGGCGCTAAGCCAGGCCTTGAGCGCGCGGGGCTGTCGGGTCACGGCGGTCAGCGACGCGGCGCAGCTCAGCCCCGATGACAATCTTCTGGTTTTGCTGGCGCAGGCCAATCCGGAAAGGCTGCTGAGCCAACTGCGCGCGCTGGCCAAGCTGGGTCTTCGCGGCGCGCTGCGGCTGGTGACGCCGCCGGGGCCAACCGGGGCCTTGGTCAGCGGTTATCTGGCCGGTCTGGTTCAGGAGCAGCCGGACCTGTCGGTTGGGCAACTTATAGCGGCGGAAACCGACGACCTGGCGGCTGTTGTGCCGCTGCTGTGCGCCGGCCGGCAGGACCCCTTGCTACTGCGCCTCGGCCCGGACGGCTTGCAGCGCCGCGACCTGGAGGAACTGCCGCCGCCGCCGTTGAACCGCCGCCAGCGGCTGGCGGCGCGGGAGTCATTGGTGGTGCGCGAAAGCGGCCTGCTGGACAGCCTTGCCTACCAGACGTTAACCGGCGATGCGCCTGGGTTGGCGCCGGACGAGGTGCTGCTCGAGGTGGCGGCGACCGGCTTGAACTTCCGCGACGTGCTGACCGCGCTCGGTCTCTATCCCGGCGAACCCCAGCCCCTGGGCGGCGAGGTGGCCGGGCGGGTTCTGGCCGTGGGGGCGCAGGTTGACAGCTTGCGGCCGGGCGATCAGGCCGTCGGCTTTTGTTTTGGCGCCGCCGGTTTCGCCACCCGGGTTATGGCTCCGGCCGGCTGGTTGGTCGGCCTGCCCCGGGAGCTGCGCGCCGAACAGGCCGCGGCCTTGCCGGTTGCGGAAGTGACCGCCCGCCACGCTCTCTTTGATCTGGGCGGGCTGAAAAAGGGCCAGACCATTCTGATCCACGCGGCCGCCGGCGGCGTCGGCCTGGCGGCGGTGCATCTGGCCAAAGCGGCGGGCGCCAAGGTGATCGCCACGGCCGGAAGCGCGGAAAAGCGGACTTATCTGGAAGGGCTTGACCTGCTGGCGGTTGGCGACAGCCGCTCGACGGCTTTTGTTGAAACCGTGCGGCAGGCCACCGCCGGTCGCGGGCCGGACCTGGTGCTGGATATGTTGAGCGGGGCGCTGTCGCGCGCCAGCGTGAAGCTGTTGGCCCGGGGTGGCGTGTTTCTTGAACTGGGCAAGCGTGAGGTGCCGGACAACGCCGAATGCCAGGCGCTGCGCCCCGATGTCGCCTATCATCACTTTGATCTGGTGAGCTTGGCGCAGACCCAGCCGGGATTGGTGCGCGCCCATCTGGCCCAGGCGGTGGCCGACCGGGTGGCCGGGCGCTTGCCGGAGACCAACCTGACCGCCTTCGCGGCGGCGGAGACGCAGGGCGCATTCCGTCTGATGGCCCAGGCCCGTCATCTGGGAAAATTGGTGGTAACCCGCCAGCTGCCGCTGCGGATCTTCGCCACCGGCAGCTATCTGGTGACCGGCGGGCTGGGCGGGTTGGGGCTGGCGCTGGCCGAGCGGCTGCTGGAAGAGGGGGCGGGGGCGGTGGCGCTGTTGGGGCGCTCCGCGCCGACGGCCGAAGCGCAGGCCCGGCTGGACGGCTGGCGCGCCCAGGGCAAGCGCGTTGAAGTTCTGACCGGAGATCTGGCCGACGGCCCCGGGCTGGCGCGGGCCCTGGCGCGGCTTGAGGACGCCGATTTGCCCCCGTTGCGCGGGCTGTTCCATGCCGCCGGGCTGCTGAACGATGGGATTGCCGTCGAACAGTCCTGGGCCGATCAGCAAAGGGTTTTGGCCCCCAAGGTCGAAGGGCTGGAGAACCTCTGCAGTATGATCGACCTGTCCGGTTTGGACTGTCTGCTGCTGTTTTCCTCGGCGGTGTCGCTGCTCGGGGCGGCGGGGCAAACCGCCTATGGCGCGGCCAACGCCTATGTGGACCAGAAGGCGGCGGACCTGCGGCGACAGGGAATTGCCGCGGTGGCCTACAACTGGGGCCCCTGGCAGGACGTCGGCATGGCGGCGCGGTTGGGCGAAACCGACCGGGCGCGTCTGGCGCGCCGCGGACTGGCGGGATTGCCGCTGCAACAAGGGCTGGCGCTGTTGCTGGAGCTGGCCGCCGGCGAACAGTCGCAGGTTTTGGTGGCCGCCAAGGCCGCGCCACCGGCGGCGGCGGCCAACCCCTTGGTGACGGACACCGCGGCCCTGACCCGCCAGAAGCCTTTGACCCCCTTGGCGTTGGAGCGGCTGGTTCTGGCCCGGGTGCGTCTGGTGATGGGGCTGGAATCCGGGCAACGGCTGAACCCCAAGGAAACCTTCAAGGACGCCGGGTTTGACTCGCTGATGGCGGTGGAGCTGCGCAATGGGCTTAACAAAGCCTTGGCGCAAAACCTGCCGGCCACCTTGATTTTCGATTACCCGACCCCGGCGGCGCTGGCGGCGCACTTGCAAACGCAGATTTTCAGCGCCGACGGCGCCGGTCCGACAGGGGAATCCGACAAATCCGGGGAAACCGGGAAATCTGGGGAAACCGGGGCGCAACCGCCTGACCAGGCGGACGAGGATGATCTTCTGGCGCGCTTTGCCGCGTCGGAGGGCACAGCCTCGGCGGGGGCGGAAGACGACGCCTTGGCCACGGATTTGGATCGGAAACTGGCCGCTATCTTGGGTGATTCGCGCGGCGAAGCTGTGGAGGGCGGTGAATGAGTGATGATAAAACCACCGCACGTCTGCGGCAGGCGGTCCGGGCCATCGGCGTTCTGGAGTCGCGCTTGAAGGCGCAAGAAGCGGCCGCCAACGCGCCGATTGCCATTATCGGCCTGGGTTGTCGGCTGCCCGGCGGGATTGCCGATCCGGCCCGCTTCTGGGAAGTGCTGCGCGACGGCGAGGACCTGGTTGACGACATACCGCCGGAACGTTGGGACATCGATCTTTTTCACGACCCACAGATCCTGGCGCCGGGGAAGATGATCACCCGCGCGGGGGCGGTGCTGCGCGACGTGGACCGCTTCGACGCGGACTATTTCGGTATTTCGCCGCGCGAAGCCCGCGCCATGGATCCGCAGCAGCGCATCGCCTTGGAGGTGGCCAAGGAGGCCTTCGATCACGCCGGCCTGAGTGGCGACGCGGTGGAGGGCAGCGCCTGCGGCGTCTTTCTCGGCGTCACCGAAAGCGAATACGCTTGGCACAACTACGTGCATCTGGCGGGGGTCGACGGCTACACCGCTACCGGCAGCTATGGCGGGATTGTCGCCAACCGGATTTCCTATCTTTTCGACCTGAAAGGGCCGAGCTTTACCGTCGATTCGATCTGCTCTTCCTCGCTGTTGGCGGTGCATCAGGCGGTGGAGTCCTTGCGGCGCGGCGAATGTGACACCGCGTTGGCGGGCGGGATCTGCGTGCTGACCGGCCCGGATCAAATGATTTGGCTGTCCAAGCTGGGGGTGCTGGCGAAGGGCAACCGCTGCCGGGCCTTTGACGCCGCCGGCGACGGCATTGTGCTGGGCGAAGGCTGTGGCCTGGTGGTGCTCAAACCGCTGGCCCAGGCGCAACAGGACGGCGACCGGGTGCTGGCGGTGATCCGTGGCAACGGGACCACCCAGGACGGCCGCTCCAACGGCATGACCGCCCCCAGCCGGGCCGGACAGGAGGCGATGCTGCGCCGGGCCTACGCCAAGGCCGGGCGGCTGCCTCGGGAGGTGGACTATGTCGATGGCCACGGCACCGGCACGCAGCTGGGCGACCCGATCGAAGCCGCCGCCTTGGGCGCGGTGCTGGGAAAGGGCCGCGACCCGGATCATCCCTTGCGGCTCGGGTCGGTTAAAACCAACCTGGCCCATTTGGGACCGGCCGGTGGGATCGCCAGTCTGATCAAGGTGGTGCTGGCGTTGCATAACCGCCAGATTCCCGCCTCGTTGCATTTTTCCCAAGCCAACCCCGAAATTCCGATGGCGCAGTGGGGGCTGGAGGTGCCGACCGCCACCCTGGCTTGGCCGGTGTGCGACGGGCAGCTTCCCTTGGCGGGGGTGACATCCTTGGCCTTCGGCGGCACCAATGTCCATCTGGTGGTGGAAGCGGCGCCCGAGGCGCCGCAGAGTCCGCCCGACGCGGTCGGCTTGGACCATGGCGCCCGGATCCTGCCGTTAACCGCCCGGTCCCAGGCGGCGCTTCAGGCCAAGGCCGCGCAGTGGGTCAGCTTGCTGGGTGACACCCGCGCCGATCCGCGCGCCCTATGTCAGGCGGCCGCGGCGCAGCAGGACTCGAGCCCCTGGCGGGCGCTGCTGTGGGCCGGCGAAGGCGAAGACTTGATCGCCCCGCTGCAGGCTTTGGCCCTGGGCAAGGGCCATCCCAACCAGCGCTGTTCCGCCACGGCGAGCCTGCCGAGCCAACCGGTGTTCGTCTGTTCCGGGCATGGTTCCCACTATCTGGGCATGGCCCGCACCCTGCTGGAAACCGCCCCGATTTTTCGCGAGACGCTGGCCGCCTACGACGCGGCGCTGTCCCGTTACGTCAGTTGGTCGCTGATCGAGGCGTTGCGCCCGGCCGATTCCACGTCGCCCGACCACAGCCGGCTGTTTGAGGACACAACGTTTCTGCAGCCCGCGCTCACCGGAATCCAGATTGCCTTGGCGGCGCTCTGGCGCAGCTTGGGCATTGAACCGGCGGCGGTGATTGGCGTGTCGATGGGCGAGGTGGCGGCGGCGCAAATCGCCGGTCTGCTGGACCTGGATGAAGCGGCGCGGATCATCACCTTGCGCACCAAGCTGCTGGCCCGCGACCTGCTGGGCCAGGGCGCGATGGCGGTGTGCGAACTTCCCGCTGCGCAAGCTGAACAGCGCTTGGCGCCCTTTGCCGGCAAGCTATCGGTGGCGGTGGCCCAAGGGCCGCGCGCGACCGTGCTGTCCGGTGATCCGACCGCCATGGCGGCGCTGGGGCAGACCCTGGAAGCCGACGATATCTTCTTCCGGATGATCAAGGTCGACTTCGCCTCTCATAGCCACTTTGTCGATCCCGTTCTTGATGAACTGGTCGCCGAGCTGGGGCAGTTGGGCGGTCGCCCGGCGCAGGTGCCGTTCTGGTCGTCGGTGACCGGCGAACTGCTGGACGGCGCGGCGGTGACCGCCGGCTATTGGGCCGACAACCTTCGCCAGCCGGTGTTGTTCCAACCGCTGGTGACGCGGTTGATCGAGGAAGAAGGCCTAACCTGCTTCCTCGAGCTGTCGCCCCATCCGCTGCTGACTCCGGCGCTGCAGGACTGCCTGGCCGACCTTGGCCACACCGGCAAGGCGGTGCCGAGCCTGAACCGGGATCAAGCCGACTGGCGGGTTGTGCTGGCGTCGCTGGCCGAGCTGTACGCGGTCGGCGCGGAGGTGAGGTGGGAGGCCCTGCTGGGCAAGCGCCGCGCGGTCTTGGACCTGCCGTCCTATCCCTGGCAACGGCAGTCCTACTGGCTGGACAAGAGCCATGGCTTGCGTCCCGAACTGGCCGGTGCCGGGGATCCCCAGAGCCGGCCCGCCGTTGAAGCGGACGACCTGCTGGGGCAGGGCTTTACCGACCCCGCACAGCCCGGTCGCCGGCTCTGGCCCTTGAGGGCGTCGTCTGGTCTTGGCGACCTGCTGGCCCAGCATCAGGTTTTAGGCGTGGCGGTGCTGCCCGCCGCCGCCGCCGTGACCACCTCGCTGGCGCTGCTGGCGCGCGCGGGCAGGTCACCGGGCATGTCACCGGCGCGTCTGGAAAACATCACCTTCGATTCCTTTGCCGCCGTGGCGGCGCTGGGGCAGACTCTGTTGGTTTCCGATCTTCACCAGGACGGCGGTGTTCTGGAGCTCTATTGCCACCCTGATGACGCGCCCGGCAACGACCCCGGAGCCACGCCCGGCGACGCGCCCGGCAATGACCCGGACGCCAGGGCAAGCCAGCGGGTGTTTTGCGCCGAAGTGCGCGCGCCCGCCGGGCAACGACCCTCGCCCGGGGCGTTGCAAAGCTTGGCGCAGGACTTGACCACGCCGCTGGACCCCGCGGCTTTTTACGATGCCTGCCTGGCCGGCGGCGGAAACTATGGCCCGGATTTCCGGCTGATCGCGGCGCTGCGCCAGGGACCGGGCGCGGCGCTGGCCGAGTTGCGCCGCCCCGACGCGGCGCTGCGGGACAAACCCTTTGGGCCCGGACGGGACATTCCTGTCCTGGATGCCTGTTTCCAGGTTGCCTTCGCCGCGCTGGGCGAGGGGGTGGTTCCCATGGTGCCGCTGTCGATTGGCGCGCTGGACTGTTGGCAGGACCTTACCCGGGAGTCGGCGCTTTGGTGTCACGTTCTGCGTCGTGCGCAGACCGACACTGGCGCAACCTTTGATCTGACGGTGATGCAATCCAGTGGCGCGGTGGTGCTGCGCGCCACCGGTCTCGAGATGCGCCGCCGCGCCGCGGCGAACTCGGATAAGCTGGGCGCCAAGTCCCTGCAGTGGGCGGAGATTGCCGCGCCTGAACGGCAAGCGGGCTTTGAAGGCGGGGCGTTGATCGTCTCGGCCGATGAGCAAGCCGGCGCGGCGCTGTGTCAGCAGTTGCAGCGCGCCGACCCGGCGCGGCCGATCAGTCTGGCCTCGCCCGATCAGGCGGTGGCGCGTTTGACCGATCTGTTGAGCCGCGAGTCGCGGGGCCAATCGCGCGGCGACCCGATCGGCGAACCGGGCTCGCTTTCGCAGATCTTTTATTTGGCCGGAAGTCCAAGTGGCGGGCCGGAACTGCCCTCGGCCGCAGCACTTCAAGCCGGACTGGCGCGGGAGCTGTCGCCGCTGCTAAGCCTACTGCAAGCGGCCGACCGAGCGAACCTGCGGCTTGCCGACGGGTTTTTCCTGGTGACGAACAACAGCCAAAAGGTCTTGCCCTCGGATCAACTCGACCCGCTGCAGGCTGCGGTTTGGACCTTGGGGCAATCGGCGGCCTTGGAACAGCCGGGCTTGTCGCTTGTGCTGCTGGATGGCGCGACCGGATCGGGCCGTCCGCTGCCGGTCGATCTTGTCGGCGCGGCCTTGGAAAATCTTCCCGGACGTCACCTGGCCTGGCGCGAAGGGGCGCTTTGGAGCGCGCGCCTGGCGCCCTTGCGCGTCGAGGAAGCCGACGCCCGGCAGCTGCTGCCCGCCGGCGCGCGGTCGTTCCGGTTGGCGCAGTTGCAACCCGGCCTGCCCGACGCCTTGGCCTGGATTCCGAGCGACGACCTGCGGCCCGGTCCAGGTGAGGTGCTGCTGGCGGTGGCGGCGGCCGCGCTTAACTTCCTCGATGTGGCCCGCGCCCTGGGGTTGGTGAACTTTGCCGGCGAGCCCGACTTTTTGCCGTTTGGCATGGAGGCGGCGGGCCGGGTTGTCGCGGTTGGCGAGCAGGTGACCACGGTGACCGTCGGCCAGGCGGTGCTGGCGGTGACCGCGCACCCTCGGTCGTTGGCGCGGCAGGTGGTAACATCGGCGGCGCTGGTGCGCCCGCTGCCGCGCGTGGCGGGGCAGGCGCTGTCTTTCCCGGCTGCCGCGGCCCAGCCGATTGCCTATCTGACCGCGCTGTACGCGCTGCAGGTCGAGGGCCGGATCGCGCCCGGTCAGAAGGTTTTGATCCATGCGGCCAGCGGCGGCGTGGGGCTGGCCGCGGTTGCCGTGGCCCAGGCGGTGGGGGCGGAAATCTACGCCACCGCCGGATCGGCGGAAAAGCGCCGCTATCTTCGGGAGTTGGGCTGTTTGCATGTCTATGATTCCCGCAGCCTGTCCTTTGCCGAGGAAATTCGCGCCGACACCGACGGCCGGGGTGTGGATCTGGTGTTGAATTCCCTGGCCGGAGAGGCGGCGCGGGTCAGCCTGGAGTTGCTGGCGCCCTTCGGGCGGTTTCTGGAGATCGGCAAGGCCGACCAGCAAAGGGGCGGCCACCTGGCTCTCGCGGCGTTCGCGGCCAACCTCTCCTACCATGCAATCGATGTGGCGCGCTTGCTGGCCGTGCAGCCGCAAGCCGCGGGCGCCTTGCTGGATCAACTGTGCCAGGGGTTGGAAAAGGGGCTTTACCCGGTCTTGCCTTGGCAAGTTTATGGTCACGACCAGGTGTCGGCGGCCTTCACCGAACTGGCCCGGGCCCGACATCGTGGCAAGCTTGTCATTGCCCTCGAAAAGCCGGAAGAAACGCTGCTGAGCGACCGGAAAGAATTGACGTTTTCCCCGCAAGGCGCGGTGGTCATTACCGGCGGGACCGGCGGTCTGGGACTTTGCTTCGCCCGTTGGGCGGCGGAAAGGGGCGCGCGAAAACTGGCGCTGTTGGCTCGGGCGACGGCGCCGGAGGCGGCCCGCCAGTCGCTGGCCGATCTGGAACGGGACGGGGTTGAACTGCGCTGGGTTGCCTGCGACGTCACCCAACCGCATCAAGTTGACCGGGCCCTGGCCGAGGTGGCGGCGGAGCTGGGGCCGATTGAGGGCCTGTTCCACGGGGCGGCGGCGATTGCGGACCGGCCGTTGAGCCGGCTGGATTGGCCCGACTTTGAGACGGTGCTGGCGCCAAAGGTGGCGGGCGCGCTTCATCTGCTGGCCGCATTGCGCGATCAGCCACTGAAAATCATCGTATGCTTTTCCTCGACGGCCGCCCTGCTCGGCACCACCGGGCAGGCCAACTACGCGGTGGCCAATGGGGTCATGGCGGCTTTGGCGGAAAAGGCGCGGGCCTCCGGACTTCCGGTGACGGTGATCGATTGGGGGCCGTGGGCCGAGGTGGGCGGGGTTGCCCGGCTGGGGCTCGAGGGGCGCTTTGCCGCCCTTGGTCTGACGCCCCATCGTCCGGCTGCCGCCCTGGCCGCCTTCGATCAGGTCCTGCAAAGCCGGGCGGGCCGGGCGGCGATCATGGACCTGGATGCCGAGCTCTGGCTGGCGCGGCATCCCGGCGGCGACCCGGGCCTGTTCGCCTTGCTGGCCGGCCGGACGCAGGGAGCCGCCGCTGGGTCGGGGGCCAAAGGTCGAATTTCCGGGGATTTAAACAGCGGGGATTCAAATACTACGGATCCGACGGCCCTGACGGATCAACTGGCCGGCCTGGCGTCGGCGCAGCGTCAGGATGCGTTGGTGGCGGAGTTGTGCGCCATGGCGGCGGCGATCCTCGGGATCACGGCCGCCCAGATCGACGCCGCCGAGCAGACCTTGGGGACGCTGGGCTTTGATTCGCTGATGTCACTGGAGCTGCGCAACCGCTTGGAGGCGGCGCTGGACCTTAAGCTGCCGGCGACTCTTGCCTGGAACTACCCTGTTTTCGCCGATCTGGCCGCGCATCTGTTGACGCGACTTGATCTGGCCGATCCTGATCCGGCGGGGCGGCCCGAAGGTGGTCCCGGGCCCCAGCCCGCTACGCCCGACAGCTCCCGGTTTGGCGGGCTGGGCGAAGCGGCCATCGCGGCGATGAGCGAAGATGAAGCCGAGGCGGAACTGTTGAAGCGTTTGGCCGGATTGGAAAACCAGAACCCGGACGGTCAGGATCAGGACGATCGCGATCTGGAAGACCTTGGCCGGGATCGGGGAGAAGACTGACATGAGCCAACAAAGCCTTTCGCCGTTAAAGCAGGCCTTGGCGGCCATCGACCGGCTGCAAGGTCAGCTGGACAGGGCGCGCGCCGAACAGCGCGAGGCCATTGCGGTGATCGGGCTGGGCCTGCGGCTGCCGGGCGGTGTGGAAGAGCCGCAGAGCTTCTGGGACTTTCTCCTGGCCGGCGGTGACGCGGTGACGCCGGTGCCGGCGGACCGCTGGGACGGCGCGGCGCTGTTTGACCCGGATCCGGATGCCGCGGGCAAGCTGGCGTTGCGCGAAGGGGCCTTCCTGGACCGGGTGCAGGACTTCGACCCGGCCTTCTTTGGCCTGACCGCCGACGAGACCGCGGTGTTGGATCCACAGCAGCGCTTGGTGTTGGAAGTGGCGTGGCGGACCCTGGAAGACGCCGCCATTGCCCCGGACGGTTTGGCCGGCAGCGCCACCGGGGTCTATCTGGGGATTGCCGCCAGCGACTGGCGCGAACTGGCCCACAGCGACCCCGCCGGCATGGGGGCGTTCAGCGAAACCGGAAGTTCCCATTCGGTGGCCGCCGGGCGGCTATCCTATCTGCTGGATTTGAAGGGTCCGGCGATCTCGGTTGACACCGCCTGTTCGTCCTCGCTGGTGGCCGTGCATCAGGCCCTACGCGCCCTGCGCGCCGGTGATTGCGACCTGGCGCTGGCCGGCGGAGTCAGCCTGATGCTCTCGCCGGAAGGCTTGATGGGCACCAGCCGAATGCGCCTTCTGTCGCCCAGCGGGCGCTGTCGCGCCTTTGACGCCAACGGCGATGGGGTTGCGCTGGGCGAGGGCGCCGGGATGGTGGCGCTCAAACGCCTCAGCGACGCCCAGGCGGCCGGGGACCGGATCCTCGGGTTGATCCGCGGGAGCGCGCTCAACCACGACGGCCGCAGCAACGGCTTAACCGCCCCCAACGGCCCCTCCCAGGTGGCGGTGATTCGGCGGGCCCTGGCGGAAGCAGGGGTCAGGGCGGAGGCGGTGGGCTTTGTGGAAACCCACGGCACCGGCACGGCGCTGGGCGATCCGATTGAGCTGGACGCGCTGGCGGCGACCTATGGTCAGCGCCGACAAGACGGCAAAGCCGGGGAAAGAGCGCCCGATGATGCGCGGGACCGCGCAGCGGATGAGATCCCCTGTGTGCTGGGGGCGGTGAAAAGCAACTATGGCCATCTGGCCGCCGCCGCCGGGGTTGTTGGCCTGATCAAGGCGCTGCTGGTGCTGCGCAAGGGGGTCGTTCCGGCCAACCTGCATTTCGAACGCCTCAATCCCAACAGCGACTTGGCCGGCACTCGGCTGCAATTGGCGGGTTCCGTTCCCTTGGTGGGGCAAGCCGCGGCGCTGAAATTTGCCGCCGTAAGCTCCTTTGGCTGGTCCGGCACCAATGCCCATTTGGTCTTGCAAGGTCCGGAAAAACAAGCCGCCGACAATCTTCAAGAGCTTGACGCGGCGCTGCCGGAAGGCGGCTGGCTGTTGCCGTTTTCCGCCAAGACGCCCGAAGCGCTGGCCGCCCTGCGCCAGGCTTGGCGCGCCTGGCTCGGGCCCGAAGGCGGGGGGCGCGACCAGTCGTTGGCCCAGCTGTGCGCCACGGCGATTTATGGCCGCCAGCATTTCGCGCGGCGGGCGGTGGCCTGGGGGCGCGACCGGGCCGGGCTGCGGGCCTGTTTGCGAGACGACCCGCCGGCCGACAGCGCGCCGCCGCTGGCGCAAGATTATCTGGCGGGACGCCCCTGTGACTGGTCCGGTCTCTATGGCCGGCGACGGGACGGGATCCTGCCCGGCTATCCCTGGCAGCGGCAAACCTTCGCCGCGCTGCGCCGACCCGCCGTCCCGGCCGGCGATCCGGCCGGCGATATCTCCGGCGATCCATCCGGCGCGCCGTACGACGCGGGGGCGTTGGCCCGGCGGCTGCGCGACTTGCCCTTGGGCGAACGCAAGCCGGCGCTGCTGTTGGAAATTCGCCGCTTGGTGGCCGGGTTGATCGGTGCGGTCGACGAAGGCGCGGTGCCGCCGGACAGTGGATTTTTCCAACTCGGCATGACCTCGCTTGGGGCGGTTAGCCTGCACAAGAAGCTGGAAGGGATGGTGGGGCGGGACATTCCGCGAACTTTGGCGTTCCAGACCTTCACGTCGGTCTCGGTGGTTGACTACCTGGCCGATGGCCCGCTGGCGCCATTGTTTGCGTCGGATCTGGCTGCCGCCACCCCGGATACTGCGACCCCGGATATCGCGAGCGAACTGGAAGCGGCCTTGGCGCGGCTTGCCGGTGGAACCGCCGAGGAGCAGGCATGAGCGACGAAACCCGCTATCAAGCCCTGCTGACCCGGGCGCTGGAAACCATCAAGCAATTGGAGGCGGACAAGCAGGCGAGCGCGCAAGCCTTGGCTGACGCGCGGCGCGAAACCCGCGACCGCGACGCCATCGCGGTGATCGGGGTGGGCTGTCGGTTGCCGGGGGAGGTGACCGGGCCGGACAGCTACTGGTCGCTGCTCTGTCAGGGGCGCGACGGGATTGTTCCGGTGCCGGCGGACCGTTGGGATCGAGACGCCTGGTACGATCCTGACCCGACCATCGCCGGAAAGATGGTGACGCGCCGGGGTGGTTTTCTGTCGGACGTCGACCGGTTTGATCACCAGCTTTTCGCCATGACGCCGAAGGAAGCCCGGGGCACCGATCCCCAGCATCGGCTGCTGTTGGAGGTCTGCTGGCAGGCGCTGGAGGACGCCGGGCTTGATCCGCTCGGGCAGAAGGATCGACGGGCCGGGGTTTTTGTCGGCATCAACGGCAACGATCACGGGCTGCTGGTGGCGCGCGACCCCACTGACATCGATGCCTATACCGGCGCCGCCGATGTGGCCAGTGGGGCGCCGGGCCGGGTGTCCTATCTGCTCGGCTTGACCGGGCCTTCCATTGCCTTGGACGCAGCCTGCGCCTCGTCGCTGGTCAGCGTGCATCTGGCCTGCCAGGCGCTGCGGAGCGACGAGTGCGAGCTGGCCCTGGCCGGCGGCGTCAATCTGATGCTGACGCCGGAAGCTTCGGTCTTTATGTCGCGCACCGGCGCGCTGAGCGAAGACGCCCGCTGCAAGGCCTTTGACGCCGCCGCCAACGGGATCGGGCGCGGCGAGGGGGCGGGTGTTGTGGTGCTCAAGCGCCTGTCTGAGGCGCTGGCGGACGGCGACCGGGTTCGGGCGGTGATCGCTGGATCGGCGGTCAACCAGGACGGCGCCTCCAACGGCTTTACCGTGCCCAATCCTGAGGCGCAGAAGGCGGTGATTGAGCAGGCTTTGTTGCGGTCTGGCTTGCGGGCTGAGTTGGTTGACTAT
>CAXBMB010000091.1:0-14058 GCA_963976695.1 uncultured Rhodovibrionaceae bacterium | reverse complement strand
GAAAGAAGCGGTCGCGGCCCCCTCGACTGGCCGGGCCCGGCCGGACCCGATCAAGCCCGGCCGATCAGCCGGGCGACAGACCGCGGGTTCTTTCCGACCGTCGGCGAAGCAGCTCGATGACGGTCATTAAAACCACGGAAAAGGCGATCAGCAAGGTTGCGACAGCGAGAATGGTCGGGCTGATTTCTTCCCGGATGCCGGCCCACATCTGCCGCGGAATGGTTTGCTGCTCCACCGAGGCGACAAACAGCACCACCACCACTTCATCGAACGAGGTGACGAAGGCGAACAGCGCGCCGGAAATCATCCCCGGCGTGATCAGCGGCATGATGATCTTGAAGAACACACGGGTCGGCGAGCCGCCCAACATCAGCCCGGCCCGGGTCAGCGAGTGGTCGAAGCTGATCATCGTCGCGGTCACGGTGATCACCACAAAGGGCGTGCCCAAGGCGGTGTGCGCCAGGATGATGCCGGTAAAGGAGCCGGTCAGTCCCACCGAGGCATAGAAGAAGTAGATGCCGGCCGCCGTGATGATCAGGGGGACAATCATCGGTGAGATCAACAGCCCCATGATCAGCGCGCGGAAGGGCATTTCCCGTCGCGACAGCCCCAAGGCCGCCATGGTTCCCAGGGTGGTGGCCAGGATGGTCGAGGCGACCGCGACGAATAGCGAGTTGAGGATCGAATCGCGCCAGCGCTCGTTGCTCAAAAAATCCTCGTACCAGCGCAACGAAAAGGCTTCGGGATCGAGCGACAGCATGCCTTGGGTAAAGGTGAAATAGGGTTCAGCATTGAAGCTGAGCGGGATGATCACCAGGATCGGCGCCATCAAAAAGATGAACACACTCGCGCAGATCACGATGAAGACGTAATGCCAGATCTTTTCAGCCGGTCCGGCGTAGCTCGGAAGTGCCATCGTCGTTTATCCCAGCTTGAGGTTTTCGATGCCGACCAGCTTGCTATACAGCCAGTAGAGCGCCAGCACGCCGGCGAGCAGAATGCTGCCCAGCGCGGCGGCCAGACCCCAGTTTAATGACTTTTGCATGTGGAAGGCGATGAGGTTGGAGATCATCTGGCCGTCTTCACCGCCGACCAAAGCCGGGGTGATGTAGTAGCCGATGGCCAAAATGAACACCAGCAGGCACCCCGCGCCAACTCCGGGAAGCGAGTTGGGGGCGTAGACCCGCCAGAAGGCGACGAAGCGGTGCGCGCCGAGCGACTGCGCCGCCCGCATGTAGTTGGGCGAGATGGTTTTCATCACGCTGTACAGCGGCAGCACCATGAAGGGCAACAGAATCTGGGTCATGGCGATAACCGTGCCCTCGGCGTTGAAAATCAACTGAATGCGCCCGTCGTCGCTGATCAATCCAAAGAAGACCAGGAGATCGTTTACAACCCCCTGGGTTTGCAGCAGCACGATCCAGGAGGTGGTGCGCACCAGCAGCGACGTCCAGAAAGGCAGCAACACCATGATCATCATGAGGTTGGACAGTCGAACCGGCAGGGTGGAAAGCAGGTAGGCGATTGGATAGCCCAGCAGCAGACTGGCGATGGTCACCACCACCGACATCCACAAGGTGCGTTTGAACAGGCTGATATAGATCTGCCGTTCGTCAGGCTGCTGTACGATATCACCGTCCAAATTGACCCGCAGATCGGTCGCCGCCAGATACTGCGTGTAGGTCAAGGCGCTGCCAAGTCGCTGAATGGTCGCCCAGGGCGTGCTTTTGCCCCACAGAGCGTTGGCCTTGATCACCTGTTCCTTGTAGGGCCCGGCCTTGATTTTGGCGACCCTGCGGGCGGTGCGGGTAATAACGCTGCGCAGGCCGGAGGTTTCAAAGTTCAGGCGGGTCGCGATGTTTCCAACTGTCTTTGTTTCGCGGGCCTTGGTCAGATCCGTGACCAGCGCGGCGAAGGCTGCTTCGTCAGGAACCCCCTTGCCGTCCCAATTCTGCAGCGCCGCCACCGTATTGGGCAGGTTCTCGACGATCACCGGATTGTCGACCGAGCGCCAGAGCATCAAGCCAATCGGGTAAAGAAAGGTGATGGAAAGAAAGATCAGCAGCGGTGCCACCAGGCCGACGGCGCGATAGCGGCGATGGCGCTCGGCGCGGACCAGAGCTTGTTTGAGCGGCTGGCCGTCGGCAGTGGTCAAGGGAAGGTTTGCAGGAAGGGTATCAGCCACGGAGGCCATGCGCGCTTGTCCCGTATTAGATTCGGGTGAAGGGGCGAGAAGGGATCGGTCGCGGCGCGGCGAAAACCCCCGCCTGCCGGTATCAGCTAGTTGACGAGCCAGGAGTTGAACCGCTCGTTCAGCTCATCATTGAAGTCGGCCCAGAACTCGAAGTCGTTCTGCAGCGCCGTCTTGAAGTTTTCCGGCGACGTCGGCATATGCGGGGCCATCTTGATGCCGGTTTCCGCATGGGTGCTGACCAGGGCGTTGGAGGACTGGCGAACCGGACCGTAGGAGATGTACCGGGCTTGATCGGCCAGACGCTGGGTGTCGGTGGCGAACTTGATGAAGTCCATGGCTTCATCCTTGTTCGGGGCCCCTTTGGGAACAACCCAGAGATCCAGATCCCAAACCTGGCCATCCCAGACAATCGGGAAGTCCTTGCCCTCGGAGACCTGCGCGTTGAAAATGCGGCCGTTGTAGGCCGAGGTCATGGCGACTTCGCCATCCGCTAGCAGCTGTGGCGGCTGCGCGCCAGCTTCCCACCAAACGATATTGCCCTTGAGGGTGTCCAGCTTCTTAAAGGCGCGGTCGACGCCTTCGCGCGTGGCCAGCGTCTCATAAACCTGATCGTTGGGCACGCCATCGGCCATCAACGCCCATTCAAGGTTGACCCTGGGAGATTTGCGCAGCGCGCGCTTGCCGGGGAATTTCTGGACATCGAAGAAATCATTCAAGGTCTTGGGACCATTGTCGCCGAACGCCTTGCCGTCATAGGCAATGATGGTGGACCAGACGATTTCGCCCACCGCGCAATCGGTCAGCGTGCCCGGCAGGAAGTCATCCACTGCGGGCGTGCCGTCGGGGGCCGGGGGCAGCATGGAAACGTCGATCGGCTCCAGCAGGCCCTCGTCGCAACCGCGCACGGCATCGGACAGCTCCACGTCAACCAGGTCCCAGGTTACATTGCCGGCCTCGACCTGGGCCTTTACCTCGGCCAGGCCGCCAGAATAGTTTTCGGAGAGAATTTTGGTGCCGGTCTTGGCGGTGTAGGGCTCGTGATAGGCCTTTACCTGACTTTTGGTATAGGCGCCGCCCCACGAAACGATGGTCAGTTCCTTGGCCAGCACGTTGCCGGACAGACCGGCCGTGGCCAGCAAGGCCACGGCAGCGGTGGTGTATCTGAGGGTTTTCAGCATGAGAAACGCTCCCTGTTGCGATTTATAAGGCTTGATGGGTGACACGTTGGTCGTGTTCTTCCCGCCGCGCGCCTCGGTCGTTGTTTTTTTCAAGTGCGCGGCGGGGATTATTTGTTTCCATAATCAAGTTAAAACTTCGAATCTTACCTCGTCTTCCTCCCACTCAGGCGTCGAGGGCTCGACAGTCTTCAAGACTCCAGCCCAGCGACACCTCCGCACCTTTTTTCAAGGAGGGATGGTTTTGGGAATTCGGCACCTTCACCACGAAATTATCATGCCCGGCGATGGAACAGCGGGTGCGGATGTGGTCGCCGAGGTAAATCAGCTCTTCCACCTTGGCGCTGAAGATGTTGGGCAAGGACCCGCTTTCCGGATTGATCATCACCCTTTCGGGACGCAGCGACAGGGTTGTCTGGCTGCCCTGTCCATTGATGTTGATCGGCAGGGCCTGCACCACCCCCACACCCCCTTCCAAGGCGACTTCGCAGCTATTTTGGCCGGAAACGGCTCGCACCGTGCCGTTCAACTGGTTGTTCTCGCCAATGAACTGGGCCACGAAGGCGTTGAGAGGCTTTTCGTACAGTTCGTCGGGCGGGGCCAGTTGTTGAATGATCCCGTCTTCGAACACCGCCACCCGGTTGGACATGGTCAGGGCTTCGGACTGGTCATGGGTTACATAGACCACCGTCACGCCAAGGGTTTCATGGATATGCTTGATTTCCAGTTGCATGTGTTCGCGCAACTGCTTGTCGAGAGCCCCGAGGGGCTCGTCCATCAAGATCAAGGTTGGTTCGAAGACCAGCGCGCGGGCCAGCGCCACACGCTGCTGCTGGCCGCCGGAAAGCTGGCCGGGTCGGCGATTGCCGAAGTCGCCCAGCTGGACCATATCCAGCGCAACAGTAACCTTGCTTTCGACCTCAGCCTTGGACATGCCCCGAACCTGTAGGGGAAAGGCTAAATTTTCACTCACCGTCATATGAGGAAAGAGGGCGTAATTCTGAAAAACCATGCCGATGTCGCGCTTGTGGGGCGGCACGTTATTAAGCGTGCGACCCTCCAGCAGAATCGTTCCGTGGGTCGGCGTCTCAAAACCGGCCAACATCATCAAGGTCGTGGTTTTGCCCGAGCCGGACGGCCCTAGCATTGTCACAAACTCACCCTTGGCGATATCGAGGTTGAGATTCTTTACGACCAGCGTTTCGCCGTCATAGCTTTTCTGAACTTCCTTGAATTGAACGTGAGGTTCGTTCCCGTCGGCCATCCTTGTCCCGTCGCATTGCTGTTTCGTTTCTTTGGCCCACGCATAAGCAATGCATAAAATGCAGAGCTGCCACGCGAACGACGGAATGCTATGTCATCACTGTGTAAATTACGAGTCAGTTTTTCCAGAACAATGGGTAAACTTATGGTGCTATTAGAAAAAATTCTGATTGGCAGAAAAGTCCCCAGCCTGGGGGTTGGCCTGTGTTTGCCGCCGGAAAGGACGGTCGATCGGCCGCCGGCTTGCGCCAAATAATTGGAGGAATCATCTTATTTGCGACATAAAATCAGTCGCTTCCCCTTGGCGGATGATCGGGACAGACGATCAGGGCGCACGATCAGGGCATAGGGTCGGCGAGGAACGCAACCCCACGCGCTTTGACGTTATCGTCAAGCGTTGGCGCATGGCGGGATAAGCGGCGGAGTCCCGGTTCAAATCACATCACGTCGCGATGCCGTTTGAACCGCTCCGGCTTTAGGCGGCCTTCTTTAGCGCCAGCAGGCTCCAGACATCCAGCAGCGCCTCAATCAGCGCGTCCATTTCGTCCGGGCCGTGCATCGGACTGGGGGTGAAGCGCAGCCGCTCGCTCCCGCGCGGTACGGTCGGGAAGTTGATCGGTTGCACGTAGATGGCATGCCGCTCCAGCAACAGGTCGCTGGCTTTTTTGCACAGCGCCGCATCGCCGATATACAGCGGCACAATGTGGCTGATGGAGGGCATAACCGGCAGGTTCACCGCCTTCATGCGGGCTTTCAGATCGGCGGCGTGGGCTTGGTGCAGTTGGCGCTCGCGCTGCGACGTCTTAAGGTGCTTTACCGAGGCCAGGGCGCCGGCGGCGATGGCCGGCGGCAGCGAGGTGGTGAAAATAAAGCCGCTGGCGAAGGAGCGAACGAAGTCAACCAATTCGCTGGAGGCCGCGATATAACCGCCCATCACGCCAAAGGCCTTGCCCAAGGTTCCTTCAATCACATCCAAGCGATCCATCAGACCTTCGCGTTCGGCGATCCCGCCCCCGCGGGGGCCATAGAGGCCAACAGCGTGGACCTCGTCCAGATAGGTCAGGGCGCCATGTTTGTCCGCCACATCGCAGATTTCGGCGATGGGGGCAATGTCGCCATCCATCGAATAGACCGATTCAAAGGCGACGATTTTTGGCCGTGCGGGGTCAATCTGGCTGAGTTGGCGATCCAAGTCTTCCGGGTCGTTGTGGCGCCAAATGAACCGCTCCGCCTTGGAGTAGCGGATGCCTTCAATCATCGAGGCGTGGTTCATGGCGTCGCTGAAAATGGCGCAGTTGGGCAGCTTGCTGCCCAACGTGCCAAGCGCCGCCCAATTGGAGACATAGCCCGAGGTGAATAGCAGCGCGGCGTTTTTGCCGTGCAGGTCGGCCAGTTCCTGCTCCAGCAGGACGTGCTGGTGAAGGGTGCCGGAAATGTTGCGCGTGCCGCCGGCGCCCGCGCCGTTGTTCATCACCGCCTCGCACATCGCCGCCAGCACCGCAGGGTGCTGGCCCATGTTGAGGTAGTCGTTGGAGCACCAGACCGTGACTTTTCGCGCTTGGCCGTCTTCATGCTTGAGGGCATGGGGCGAATCCCCGGTCTGACGATCCATCTCGGCGAAAACCCGATAGCGGCCTTCGGTCTTTAGTTCGTCCAGGGCGTTGGTGAAGTAACTCTTGTAGTCCATCTTCCTACCCGTGGCCTGCTGGCCGCTTACGAGATCTATTGCTTTTGGCCGCATTGCGTCATCCTTTAGCCGCTGTCCGTCGGTTGAAAAGTCCGGGATTCAACCGAGAACGCCCCCCCGGATTTACCATCCAGGCGGCAGGCCGACTATCCACAAAACGCCGATAACAAGCGGCGAATGGACGCAAGCCCGGCCCGCCGACAGTTATCCACTACCCCCGCGCATCAGTGCGGTGGCGACAGCGCGGACCCGAACGTCGTGACGGCAACGAGCGATAGGGTACTAAACCCGCTGCGCCCGGAACGTTCAATCCCTTTGTCTTCCTTCGCCGCCCTTGGCCGATCGGCGGGCGGCGAATTGACCACCGGATCGAAGCGCCAAGCGCTTCTGTTCAACTCGGTCGCAGTCTAGCCTTTCGATCAAAGGCGTGCTTTGACCGAAATCAATCTTCTAAAGGAAGCTTTAAGGACGTGCGCCTCAACCCGTGCCTGGCGCCCCAAAAAATAAGCCGGAAAGGCGCGGATTTCGTGGCCTTTCGACCATAGGCAAGGAAAAAGAGCGATCCCCGGGGAATCGCTCTTTCTTCGGATGCGCGCCCTGGTCACAAGAGCCGCGGGCGGCGCAGCGCTCTGGCGTCGGTGTCATCTTCACGCCAGCGATGACGCGCCAAGCGCTGCTTTCGCTGTCGATCACATTCTGTCGATCACATCCTAGAGACCTTCAGACGCCACCCAGGCGGCGGTTTCATCCAAAGCCTTGCTGAAGCGCGCAACCACTTCATCCAATTGTTCAGCGGTGATGATCAGCGGCGGGCAGAAGGCGATGCTGTCGCCCAGGTTGCGGACGATAAGGCCATGTTCCTGCGCCCGGTTGAACAGGTAGCCGCCGACCTTGCCAACCGGATCGAACGGCCGCTTGCTGGCCTTGTCGGCCACCAGTTCGACGGCGGCGATCAAGCCGACGCCGCGCACTTCGCCCACCAGCGGGTGATCCGCCAACTGGCGCAGGCCGTCTTGCAGGCGCGGCGCGACGCGCCGCGCGTTGCCGACCAGATCCCGTTCCTCGATGATCTTCAGGTTTTCCAGCGAGACTGCGGTGGCCACCGGATGTCCCGAAGCGGTGAAGCCATGCCCGAAGGTGCCGATCTTGGCAGTGTTGTCCGCCACCACCTGGTAGATCGCGTCGGAAAAGACAAAAGCCGAGATCGGCATGTAGGAGGAGGACATCTGCTTCGACATCACCAGGATGTCGGGCTGGATGTCATAGGTGTTGGAGCCGAAGAGCTGGCCGGTTCGGCCGAAGCCGCAAATCACCTCGTCGGCGACCACCAGGATGTCGTACTTGCGGCAAACCTTCTGGATCTTGTCCCAGTAGGTGGCGGGTGGGACGATGACGCCGCCCGCGCCCATGACCGGCTCGCCGATGAAGGCGGCAATGGTTTCCGGACCTTCATCGAGAATCTGCTGTTCGAGTTGACCGGCCAGGCGGCTGGCGAACTCAACCTCGCTCTCGCCGGCCTCGGCAAAGCGGTAGTGATGCGGGCAGGCGGTATGCAGGACGTTCTTGATCGGCAGATCAAAGTCCATATGGTTGTAGGGCAGCCCGGTCAAGCTGCCCGAGGCGATGGTGATGCCATGGTAGCCCTTGATGCGGGAGATGAACTTCTTCTTCTCCGGCCGGCCCAGGGCGTTGTTGTAGAACCAGACCAGCTTCATCACCGTGTCGTTGGCTTCCGAGCCGGAGTTGGCAAAGAACACCTTGCCGCCGTCGATCGGCACCATCTGGTTGAGCTTTTCCGCCAGGTCAATGGAGGGGTTGTGCGCCTTGTGGGCAAAGCTGTGGTAGTAGGGCAGCTTGTCCATCTGCGCCGCCGCCGCCTTGGCCAGACGCGGCTCGCCAAAGCCGACCGCGACGCTCCACAGGCCGGCCAGCCCCTCGATATATTCCTTGCCCTGGTCGTCGTAGACATAAACGCCCTTGCCTTTTTCAATGATGACCGGGCCGTTTTTCTCATGCAGACGGGCGTTGGTGTAGGGGTGGAGCTGGTTGGCGACATCGCGGGCCGCGGGTGAATTTGGGCGAAGGGCCATGAATAGTCTCCTCTGATCGGTGCAGGCATCTTGGCGCGCCCCTGGGGGCTGCCTGCCGCGATAATGGGGCGCTGAGTAGCGCCAAAATGCGGGACGGGCCCTGCGCAACGCAAGACCACGCGCCCCAGCAACGAAGCTCCCTGTTCATCTGTTAGGCGGGCGAGCGGCCGATGGATGCGAAACCCGAGCGGAAATTCACATGCTTTACTTGTGTCGGAAGCGGCTGGCCCAGGTCAATACGCGAAATCAACTAGGCTGGAAGCTTAGAAGAAAGGGCAAAAACGGACTGCTTTTTCAGATGGATATTTTGAGACGGGGACCGGCTGTCTCGTAGCCGATGCGGTTGTAAAAGGCATAGGCGCGCTGGGCCCCTTGCGCGGTTTCATCGGGCGCGGTCAGTTCCAGGCGGGTCCAGTTTTGGCGCTTGGCGTGACGGACGGCCTGATCCAGCAGCTGTTCGCCGACCTGGGCCGAGCGCCAGGGCGGCGTGACATAGAGTTCCGTCACCTCGCCAAAGCAGCCCAGCGCGAAGATGGCGCACATCTCGGTGAGGGTCAGCACGCCCACCGCCTCGCCCGCCGGGGTTTCGGCCAGATAGGCGGCAAAACCCGGTCCTTCGCGCCACAGCCTGTGGGTCGCGGCTTCCAGCTCGGCTTGGCTCTTGAGCTTGTCCGCCGGCATGATTTCGGCCAGCAGGCCATGGACCAATTCGGCGATCACCGCGGAATCTTCAGGACCTGCCGCCCGCACAGTGATTTTTTCGGACATCGTGCCAGCTCCCTTTCGCGGGGAAATGTGATGGAAACCGCGTGGCGGAAATAGTGTCCCGCAGGCCTCTATCATCTGTTGGCGTCGCTTGGCAATCGTCGGCGCGGCTTTTTGCGCCCGGCGGTCGTCCGACGGTGCTGCCCGCCCGATGGCCCGGCCAACAGATCACCACGCGCCGCGCCGACCATCGTGGCGAACCTCTTGGCCGACACCCCGGTCGGGATTGTCGGCGATTTCGGCGGTGGGAGCTCTGGCGGCGTTCATACAAAAATGATTAAGATCCGGAAGGCCGCTGTTGTATCGGTCGAATTTGAATGGTGGGTGACGGGGCGCGGCGATGACAAATCTTCTGGATTGGGAAAACCTCAAGGTTTTTGGCGCGGTGGCGCGCGAAGGCAGCCTGACGGCGGCCGCCCGGGACCTGAAAAGCAGCCAGCCGACGGTGGGGCGCCGACTGCGCGCCTTGGAATCCCGGATGGCGGTGCGGCTGTTTGATCGCTTGCCCGAGGGCCTGCGCTTGACCCAGGCCGGGGAACAGCTATTGCCGTTGGTGCAGCAAATGGAGGGCATGGCTTCGGCCCTCGATCGGCAAAAGGAAAGCTTGGCGGAGACGGTGTCCGGCGTGGTGCGTGTTTCCTTGGCCGAATGGGCGGCGGTCTTCGTGGTGCAGGGCTCGGACGTCTTGCAGCAGAGCCTGCCGGAGGTGACCTTTGAACTGGCGAGCAGCCATCTGTTGGCCAGCCTCGGCCGGCGCGAAGCCGACCTGGCGATAAAGGAATGCGCGCCCGATGACGCCGACGTGGTGACCCGGAAGCTGGGTGAGTTTTCCTATGGGGTCTATGGCCAGCGCGCCTTTCTTGATCGCCAGCCGTTGCAGGACAGGGACGCGCTGTTCGCGGCCGGCCCCTGGATCGATTTCGACGAGGATCACGCCCGCTTTCCCAGCAGCCGCTGGTTGGCCCGGCGCCATCCGACCGCCGCGCGCGCCCTGCGAACCAACAATGGCCTGATTTTGCGCGACTGCTGTACGGCGGGCCTGGGGCTGGCGATTTTGCCCTGTTTTGTCGGCGATGCCCATCCCTTGCTGTTGCGTCTGGGGGATCCGATCGTCGATTTGCAAAGTGACTTTTGGCTGCTGGTTCACCGGGATCTGCTGAAGACCCCGCGAATTCGCGCCGCCGTCGATGCCCTGGCGGCGCTGTTCAAGCAGCGGCGCGCCGATCTGGCCGGTCTTCCGGAACAGCGCCAGATCGACCCCAAGGCCGCGCCTTGAGACGCGACGTGGGCGGAGTGAACGTGGGAAAGTCCGGCCGTCTTGGGCGCTGGCTTGGGCGCGGGAAAAATGTCCTTGCCGGCGAACTCAACGTCGGCTTTCGGCGCTGTTCGCCGCCAAGGGTTTCGGCTTTGGGCGCGGTTTCGGGGCTGGTTCAAGCGTGGAGGTCTTGCTATAGAGCTTGGCGGCGCGCCCCCGCGGACCGGCGCCGGATCGGCCAACTTTTGGCCCGGGGGCAATTGCCGACGGACCGGCGAGGAGAAAGTGAAGCGGTGTTGAGTGCCCTGCTTATCATCAAGGCCGTGCTCACCGGCTTCATTGTCGCCCTGCCTGTTGGCGCGGTCGGCGCGATTTGCATGCGCCGCGCCTTCGAGGGGCGGTGGTTCATGGGCATCGTGACCGGCCTGTCGGCGGCGGCGGCGGATAGTTTCCTTGCCGCCGGCGCGATTTTCGGTCTCTCGCTGATTACCGAATTCTTGCTGAACAACCAGTTCTGGCTGCGCTTTTTCGGCGGGGCTTTTTTGATCGCCCTGGGCCTGCAAATGATCTGGCAGGCGCGCGGCGACGGCAACAACGCGGAAGAAGTCGTTGTCGCGCCGACCGAGCCGCAGACCAACTTACGCGAGTTGATCTCGGCCATTGCGACCGGCTTTGGCCTGACCATCATCAACCCGGCAACCTTTCTGGCCTTTGCCGGGATTTTTGCCTCGGTCGGTATTTTCGTCGACCATGAGATGGACCGGATTTCTGGTCTGACCCTGGTGCTTGGCGTGTTTTTGGGGTCGAGCCTTTGGTGGATAACGCTGATGGCCGGCTCGACCGCCATGCGCCGCCGGGCGTCCGACCGCCTGTTGATCGGGGTCAACCGCGCGCTGGGGGGCTTGGTGGTGGTTGGCGGGGTGGTTTCGTTCGGCTTTGCCGTTAGCAATGTGGTCTTTGGCAACGCAATCGGCGGACCGACGTTTTTCGGAAAGCTCGGCCTGCTGTGATCGGCCGCTGCGGGGCAGCGGGAGGCAGCGGGGCAACGAGAGGCAGCGCGGGTCGCGGGCGTTCGGGCCGGCCGTCGATTAGGCGAGTGGCGGGAATTGCTGCTGTGCGCGCTCAAGGGTGCCCCCAGGGTCTGGAAGAAGCTATTCTGGCCCCGGCCGGTCGAACCTCTCTAGCGGCGAGGGCGCCGGAACGTAGGAAAAACGGTCGATGCAACAACGCGCATACGCTCACTGGTGGCGCCATCCCCTTGCCATTCTGCTCGCTGCGGGAATCATTCTCGGGTTGGGCATGGGCATTCGCCAGACCATGGGGCTGTTTCTTGACTCGCTGAGCCTGGCGACCGGCGCCAGTCTGGCGTCGATTTCCCTGGCAATCGCCTTTCAGAATTTGATCTGGGGGGTGGCGACGCCCTTTGTCGGCGCGCTGGCCGATCGCTACGGCGTGGCCCGCTTTCTGGTTCTCGGGTCGCTGCTTTACGCGGCGGGGCTGGCCGTCACCGCCATGGCGACCAATGGTTTGATGATCCATCTCGGCGCCGGCCTGCTGATAGGCTTGGCGGTCGGGGCGGTGGGTTTCCCGCTGGTGCTGGCCGCCGTCGCCAAGGCCGCGCCGGAAGAAAAGCGATCACTTTGGCTTGGACTGGCCTCGTCGGGGGGATCGGTTGGGCAGTTTTTGCTGCTGCCCGGCTCCCAAGCCTTGATCGACTCCTTCGGGTGGACCACGGCGCTGCTCAGTCTGGCGCTGCTCTCGCTTCTGGTGGTGCCGCTGGCGGCCTCGATGGTTGGCAAGTCCGCGTCGATCCGGCAGGAAAAGACTGTGCAAAGTCTGACGCAGGCGGTGCAGGAAGCGCGCGACCACAGGGGCTATTGGCTGCTGACCGGTGGGTTTCTGGTCTGCGGCTTTCATGTCGCCTTCGTGGCGACCCACCTGCCGGGCTACATTGTCGCCAACAACCTGCCGGCTTCCCTGGGCGCGCAGGCGCTGGGGTTTGTCGGCCTGTTCAATATCTTCGGCGGCCTGCTGGCCGGCTGGCTTGGCGGGCGCTACCGCAAGAAGTATCTACTCAGTGGCATCTATCTGGCCCGTTCGCTGGTGATTCTGCTGTTTCTTCTCGGCCCGAAAACCGAACTAACGGTTTATCTTTTCTCCGCGTCTTTTGGCTTGCTCTGGCTTTCCACCGTGCCGCTGACCAGTGGTTTGGTGGGGCAGATTTTTGGCCCGCGCTACATGGCGACGCTGTTTGGAATCGTCATGATGGGGCATCAGGTCGGCGCCTTCTTCGGGGCCTGGTTCGGTGGGATTTCGATTGATCTGACCGGCAGTTACGACGCCGTCTGGTGGATTTCCATCGGGCTTGGTCTTTTGGCGGCGGCGCTGCATTGGCCAATAGCCGACAAGCCGATGGCGCGCTTGTTCCCGGTGTGAGTTTTGCCGCCGTTTGCTATTTTCTGTTCTCTGTTTCGCGCTTGGCGGGTGCCGTCTGCTGTTTTTTTATTCCCGCCCGGCGATGGATTTTGTACTGCGAAAGACCTCCTTTATGACGTCTGACAACACCGCCCCCGCCGGGATGCTCTACGCGCTGGCCGCCTATCTTTCCTGGGGCCTCTCGCCGCTTTACTTCAAGCTGTTGGCGCAGGTGCCGGCGGTGGAGTTCGTCGCCCATCGCATTGTCTGGTCGGTGATCCTGCTGTTGGCGGTCATCACGGTCAGTCGAAACTGGTCGCGCGTCGCCCGGCTGGTTCGAGATCGGCGCGCCTTGGCCTGGTTGACGGCGACCACGCTTTTGATTTCGGTCAACTGGCTGGTGTTCATCTGGGCGGTGTCCCAGGATCGCATTCTCGAGGCCAGCCTGGGCTATTTCATCAATCCTCTGGTGTCGGTTTTGCTGGCGCTGATCTTCTTGAAGGAAAAGCTGGGACGCTTGCAAAGCCTGGCGGTCGGCTTGGCTGCCCTGGGGGTGCTGGTGGCGGCGACGGGCGCCAGCGGGGTGCCGTGGGTGTCGCTGTTATTGGCGCTCTGTTTCGGATTTTACGGCCTGATCCGTAAAACCGTCAGAGCCGGCGCGATTGACGGCCTGTTCGTTGAAACCATGCTGATTTTGCCGCTGGCGCTGATCTATCTGTTGTATCTCGACCAGCAAAGCCAGGGGGTGTTTGCGCGGCAATCCTGGCGGATCGACGGGTTGTTGATGTTCTCCGGGGTGATGACCGCGCTGCCGCTGATGTTCTTTGCCGCCGCCGCTCGGCGTCTGGCCTTGTCGCTGGTGGGCATTCTGCAGTACCTGGCCCCGTCGGTTCAGTTTCTAATCGCGGTCTTTGTCTATGACGAAGCCTTTGGCGGGCGCCAACTGGCGACCTTCGCGCTGATCTGGCTGGGGTTGCTGATCTTCACTTACGCCAGCTTCAAGCAACGTCGGCGGCTTCCGCAAGTAGCCAGTTAGCCGGTGATCGACGAAGAAAGACGCGCTGGGCGCCTGGTTTCTGTCGCCCGGCGTCCGCCAAGAGGTTGAGCGGGGCCGCAGCCACGGTCCAAACGGAGTCACAGCGTGATCCCGTTTGGACCGATCGGACTCTCGGTTTGTCGTTCCGGCGACGTTGTTCCGGCGACGTCGTTCCGGC
>CAXBMB010000090.1:0-14233 GCA_963976695.1 uncultured Rhodovibrionaceae bacterium | reverse complement strand
TCGACCAGAAAGCCGGGATCGAAAGGTCCCAAAAACTCGCGCGTGACCAAAAGAAGCGCGAACGAAAGGATCCAGCCTGACCATGTTTTTACTGCGCCATGGGCAATCCCATTTCAACCTGCATTTCAACAAAACCCGGGTCGACCCGGGCATCGTCGACCCGGCTTTGACGCCGGAAGGGCAGCGACAAATCCACGCCGCCGCGCAGGACCTGAAAACCCGAAACATCACCCGAATCATTGCCTCGCCCTATCAGCGCACTTTGGAAAGCGCCGCCCTGGTGGCGGAAGCGCTGAGATTGCCGATCGAGGTCGATCCGCTGGTGCGGGAGCGCTATTACTTCAGCTGCGACATCGGCAGCCCGCGTCCGCGGCTGGAAGAATCCTGGCCCGACTTGGATTTTGCGGCCTTGGATCACCAGTGGTGGCCCGATGACGAGGAACTCGAGCCGGCGGTTCAGCAACGCTGCCAGCAGTTCAGCGAAACCATGCGACAGCGGCGCGACTGGCGCGCCTGCCTGGTGGTGACCCATTGGGGCTTTATCCGCGGCCTGACCCAGCAAGAGGTGCCCAACGGCGCCATCGTGCCGTTCGACCTTCAGGCCGCACTGGCCCCATCTTGAGATCGAACAGGACCGGCCGCGCGCGGCAAGCCTGGGGACAGAACCGCTTGGTCCGGCCGATCCGGCGCGGGGGAGTTGTTCCGCACGGTTGTTCCATGCTAGCCAAGCTCGCCGCTTTCTTTCTTGAAGAAAGCCAAAAACGGAATTCATGCCTTCTTCGACCCCAACCCGTCGATCTGGCGTGGCTGTCAGGCCGCCGACGGGTCTTTCGGAAAAACAGACAGCAAGGATCGCTGTTGGCGAGAAGGCCTCCCGCGTAAAAAGGTGGACGATAAATGAGTGACGCCCAAAGCCCCAATGCCGCCGCAGAACAAAACCTGCCTGTGGTGGTCCATACCCAATACGTCAAGGATCTCTCGTTCGAGAATCCCAACGCGCCGATGATCCTCGCCAACTTGAAGCAGGCGCCCCAACTGGAGGTTCGACTGGATGTCGGCGCCCGTCATCTCCAGGATCGGGTTTTCGAGGTCATGCTGAAGATGCAGGCCAACGCCACCACCGACGGCGAACCCGCTTTTATGGTGGAACTGGAATATGGCGGCGTTGCCACGGTCAACAGCGACATTCCCGAAGACAAGGTTGAGGAAACCCTGCTGGTGGACGGCATTCGGATCATCTTTCCCTTTGCCCGCCGGGTTGTTGCCGACGCCACCCGCGACGGCGGCTTTCCGCCGGTGCTGATCAATCCGATCGATTTCGCCGAACTGTACGCACAGCGCAAGGCGGCGGCACAGGACGAGCAGGAACCAGCAACCGCTTAATTATGAACTATCAACTATTTATGGTGGATTAGACTAAAAATAACCACTTTATGTAGATGAAATCCCGGAAGACGTCGCCAAGCGCGGCGTCTTCTTTTTTCATCCCGCACACCCCGCCCCAGCGCGCCGGCTGCCAAAATTATGAGCGCCAGAGCGGGTCTTTCAAACCGTCGAGGAAGGCGTGATGGGCCGAGATTTCCTCCTGCGTGGCGGCGTGGGCGCGCGGCGCGCGGTGGCGGCGGCTGGCACGGACCAGCGAGTCCGCCCCGTCGGGCGTCTGCGCGTTCTTGTTGAGCGCCAACCCGGGCTGGCGGCCGCCGCTCAGTTCAAGATAAACCGCGGCCAATAGCTCGCAGTCCAACAGCGCGCCATGCACCACGCGGGCAGACAGATCAATCTCGAAACGGCGACAGAGCGCATCCAGGTTGGCCTGTGCGCCGGGAAAGCGCTTGCGCGCCATCTTCACCGTATCGATCGCCCGATCGATCGGGATCGGCGGCTTACCCTCACGGGCCAGTTCGGCGTTGAGAAAACGGATATCGAACTCGGCGTTGTGAATGATCAGCGTGTCTTGTGCGATAAAATCCAGGAATTGCTGGCAAATTTTCCGAAACGGCGGCTTGTCCTTGAGAAAGTCTTCGGTGATGCCGTGAATCTTGATGGACTCTTCCGGAACGTCGCGCTCCGGATTGATATAGAGCTGCAGGCTGCGCCCGGTCGGCATGTGATTGTCCAGCTCAATGCAGCCGATCTCGATCACCCGATGGCCGACCTTTGGGTCAAGCCCGGTGGTTTCCGTATCCAGTACAATTTCACGCATTGCCCGCTTTTGCCTTCCCCTGACGCCTTATCACACGCTCGCCCGGATCCGCTGTCGCAAATCCCACGCCACATCACATTTGCCAACGACATCACCGACCGCTGGATCGTTACCGCTCATCCGACGCTCCGTCGTTCGGATTGGACGAGAGCAGAGCGATAACTTTTTGGATTTGCCTCAAGGTATAGTGTTTACCCAATCCACTCAACACAACGAATTGTGCTCGCAGGCGCTTCTGCGCGTCGGGAAGCTGCTTCGCCAAAATGGCGGTAAACCTTTCCCGGGTCATGCCGGGACGACGTAAAACCCGCTGGCGTTGCAGCCAGGCCGGGGCCGACACCACCACCACGGCATCGCAGAGCGCCTCACCGCCGGTTTCATACAGCAGCGGAATATCCAAAACCACCAGCCGGCAACCCCGGCGGCGGTGTTTGGCCAGAAAGGCGCGGCTCGATTGGCGAACCAGCGGATGGATGATAGCTTCCAAGCGCTGCAGGGCCTGGGTATCACCGAAAACTTGTTGCCCCAACAATTGGCGGTCTACAACACCATCAATTACTACATCTGGGAATTCCGCCGCAATTTTCCCAACCGCGGCACCGCCTTTTCGCATCAGGGCGTGGACCGCGGCGTCACTGTCGTGAACCGGAATGCCTTGGCTGCGAAACAGCCGCGCGGCGGTCGTTTTTCCCATCCCGATGGAGCCGGTGAGTCCAAGAACTTTCATATCCGCTTTTGCTTCCCCGCTCCGTTTGAGGGCACCCCCCGCAACGGGAGGACGGCGAGCCCGGACCCACCGTTAGCCGGCCAACAGAAAATCACGCAGTCCTTGATTGACCTCCGGCTCCAAGCCGTACCAGCCGGCAAAACCCGGCCGGGCTTGATGCAACAGCATGCCCAGACCGTCCACAACCGGGTTGCCGCGAGCTTTTGCCGCCTTTAACAGCTCGGTTTCCAGCGGCGCATAGACAATATCGTTGACCAGGGCTTTTTGTGGCAAGCGGGAAAGATCCAGCGTTAACGGATCTTGACCTTGCATACCGAGTTGAGTGCTGTTGACCAGCAGATTGGCGTCGGCCAGACAGTCGGCGGCCCGCGCCCAGTCGTCAACCACAAGGCGGCTGGTACAACCCGACGACGGCGGGCCTAGACCGGAAGAAAGCGCCGTCGCCAACGTTTGCGCCCGTTCGCGGGTTCGATTCAGCAGGCGGATTTCCGGAACCCCGGCGTCCAGCAAGGCCACCAGCAGCGCCCGCGCGGCCCCACCGGCCCCCAGCACCACCGCCGGACCAGCCATGGGGTCCCACTGCGGCGCGGCTTGGCTCAGGTTTTCAAAAAAACCAAAACCATCGCTGTTATCGCCCTCAATCCGTCCATGACGAAAAAACAGCGTGTTAACAGCGCCAATTCGCTGCGCTCTTTGGCTAAGCTTGGTGCAAAGCTGATAAGCGGCTTGCTTGTGCGGCAGGGTGACATTGGCGCCCTGAAACCCCAGATCACGCAAGCTTTTCACCGCCGACGCGAACTTCTCCGGCGCCACCGGCAGCGGAAGATAGGCGCCATCCAAACCATGGCGCGACAACCAGAATCCATGCAAACGGGGCGAAAGAGAATGCGCCACCGGCCAGCCCAAAACCCCGGCCAGCTTGGCTTTTCCTGTCAGTATCATTTCATCAAAAATCCATTTTCGCGCAGAAAAGCCAGCAACGGCAGCAGCGGCAACCCCAAGATGGTGAAAAAGTCTCCCTCGATCCGTGAGAAAAGCTGCACCCCCGGACCCTCCAATTGATAACCGCCCACCGACGTCAGGGCCCGGTCGCCGACCTCGGCTACATAGGCGTCGATAAAAGCTGGGCTCAACGGTCGAACGGTCAAACGGGCCACCGTGTTATGGTGCCACAGTCGCTGGCCGTCGCGCACCACCGCAACCGCGGTTTCCAGCGAATGGGTCTTGCCGGACAGAGCTTGCAGGTGGGCTTTAACCTCTTCCAGGTTTTTCGGCTTGTCGAACCATCGATCCTGGCAGGCCAGCATCTGATCGCCGCCGGCAACGAACGCGCCGGGGTGACGGCGGGAAATTCTTTGCGCCTTTAATTCAGCAAGCGTTTCGGCCACTTGGCGAGCGGTGGCGTTCGCCGCTTTCAAGCCCAGCTTGATCTCTTCTTCGTCGATTGCCGGCGGGTCACAAAGCAGCGACAGTCCCGCCTGAGTCAACAATTGCTTTCGGGTCTGACTGCCCGACGCCAACACCAGCGTTTGAGAACTGTTGCCCGGCAACGGCGACGGGCCGCTGTCACTGTTGCTGATCTGGTCGCTCATGACGCACCTTCACCTGGGATCGTGGGTTGGACGGGCAGCTGGATCACCATCGTCGGATGGTTCGTATTTATGGCTTTGCAACAGCGTCATAATGGCGGCGGCGGTTTCCTCGATGGACCGGCGGGTGACATCGATCACCGGCCAGTGATAGCGGGTGCAAAGCCGGCGGGCCTCGGCCACCTCTGCCTTCACGGCGTTCAAATCGGTGTAATCGGTGCCATCTTCTTTTTCGGCCATCATGCGCAAGCGGTTTCGGCGAATGTCGGTGAGTTGGCGCGGATCCTTGGTCAAGCCGACGACCAGCGGCTTTTTGGCCCGCGCCAGGGAATCTGGCAGGGCCACGCCCGGCACCACCGGCATATTGCACGCGCGAATGCCGCGATTGGCCAGATAGATACAGGTCGGCGTTTTCGACGTTCGCGACACCCCCACCAAAATAACCTCGGCCTGGTCGATATCCAACGGCAGCTGCCCGTCATCGTGGATCATCGCGAAATTCATCGCCTCGATGCGATTGAAATATTCACTGTCCAGTTCATGCTGCTTTCCCGGCCGGCCCACCGAATGGGTTTTGTAGTGTCCGGCCAAGGCGTGGATCACCGGGTCGAGCAGCGAAATACATGGCAGGCCGAGCCCCAGGCAACCTTCGATCAATTGATCGCGCAGCTGGCTGTTCACCATCGTATAGAGCACCGGGCCGGGGGTGGCGGCTATTCCCGCCAGCACCTTGGTCATGTGCGCCTTGGTTCGAACCAGGGTCCAGGCGTGTTCAATCGGCTCAATGCCTTCAAACTGAACCAAGCAGGCGCGGGCGACGGAATTGACCGTTTCGCCGGTGGCGTCGGATACCAAATGCAGATGATGAATGCTCACTTTTTCCCCAGTCTATGCACAGGCTCTTGGAAGATCGGGAATAACTCCCCGCTTTATGGCACGGCGGATTTTTTCACCATCGCTTACCGGACTCTTGCCAACAAGGCTTCCACCCCAGCGGCGCAATCCGTCCCGGACTGTGGATAAACCGCGACCTTATGACGCCAAAGACCAAGTTATCCCCCTTATCCCCCGCTTTGTCGCATCCTGACAAGCCGCTTACCTCGGCCAAATAGACTGTTCCCGCCGCAAAAAATCAACCGGCCGCTATTTTCAGCCCCGCCGATGTGGAAAACCAGGTGGATAAGCAGCGGACAGGCAATAATCCACAGGACTCACAGCGCCAACAACAACTACAACCTAAGATTTTTTTATAGATTCTATAGGTATTGGTGATCCAATTGTCCCCACCGGGACCGACGGGCCAAGGGCGACGACCGAACGGTAAAAGCGCCGTCTAAAATGGATCATGGTTTGACGGATGCCATCAATTATATTTACAGAGGTTCTGCCGATCCCGCATGTCAGCGACCGATCCCATATCATCTGCTTCCACCAACTAGTCCCCGGCCATCTGTTCAGCCTCACCCCCGACGACCCTTTCCGACCCAACAGCAAAAGGCACAGCCCAGATGAAACCTTTTCTTCGCGCGCTAAAAGGTGAGCGCCAAGACGTTCCTCCCATCTGGTTGATGCGCCAGGCCGGTCGCTACCTGCCCGAATATCTAGCGACCCGAAAAAAGGCCGGGTCCTTTCTCGACCTTTGCTACAATTCAGACTTGGCGATTGAGGTTACGCTCCAACCCATTCGACGCTTTGGCTTTGATGCTGCGATTTTGTTTTCCGATATTTTGGTTGTCCCGCACGCGCTGGGGCAAAATCTTTGGTTTGAGGAGGGAGCAGGGCCCAAGCTCACCCCCTTACAGTCGGAAGCCGACCTGGATCGACTTGAACCGGAACCGCTGCTGCACAAGCTTTCACCAATTTTCGAAACCCTTAAAGGCCTGCGGCGGGAACTGCCGCTTGATACCGCGCTGATTGGCTTTGCCGGCGCGCCCTGGACGGTGGCCAGCTATATGGTCGAAGGCGGCTCAAGCCGTGACTTTCACGTCGGTAAAAAATGGGCCTACGGCAACAGCCAGGCTTTTCAGAAGCTCATTGATTTGCTGGTGGAGGCAACCAGCCGCTATCTTATCGCGCAGGTCAACGCGGGTGCTGAGGCGCTGCAGCTTTTTGACAGCTGGTCGGGCGTTTGGCCGGAACGGGAGTTTCGACGCTGGTGCTTGGAACCGGCTAAGGCGATTGTGAAAAAGGTCAAGGCGGTTCATCCGACGGTGCCGATCGTGCTGTTTCCACGGGGCGCCGGTCTGCTGTACCAGGCGGTCGCCGAGGAATGCGGCGCCGAGGGCCTTTCGCTCGACACTACGGTTCCCCTACAGTGGGCGCGCGAGACGTTGCAGCCCCAGGTAACACTACAAGGAAACTTGGACCCGGTGCGGCTTATTATCGGCGGCGAACAGCTTGACCAGGCGGTGGACGACATCTTGGACGGTTTGGGTCAGGGACCGATGATTTTTAATCTTGGTCACGGCATTGATAAAACCACGCCGCCCGACCATGTGACCAGGTTGGTGGAGCGGGTCCGAGACAGAGGGTAGGCCTTTGTTGTTTGTCAGGCCGGTAGGGGACTTGGGTTGGCGTTTTTGATCGACCGGATCGGGCTGTAAAGAGAGAACTTATGCCGGTGGAAGAGAACAAGATTGGTCTTTTGCTGGTGAATTTGGGCACGCCCGAAGGCATCGACTACTGGTCGATAAGACGCTATCTTGCTGAATTTCTGTCTGATCGCCGGGTGGTCGAGCTGCCGGCGCTGATCTGGCAACCGATTTTGCAAGGGATTGTCCTGTCCTTGCGGCCGCGCAAGAGCAGCCAGGCCTACGCCAAGATTTGGAACCGGGAAAAAAACGAATCCCCGCTGAAAACCCTTACCCGCGCCCAGGCGCAAAAACTGGGCGATTATTTCCATCAGACCCATCCGCAGGTGCTGGTGGACTGGGGAATGCGCTATGGCCAGCCGGCATTGGCCGATCGAATCAGCGCGCTGCAACAGCGCGGCTGCCAACGAATTCTGCTGTTTCCGCTCTATCCACAATATTGCGGCGCGACCACCGCCACGGTGAATGATCAAGCCTATCGACAGTTGATGACCCTGCGCTACCAGCCGACCCTGCGGTCGGCGCCGGCCTATTTTGATCAAGCGATCTATATTTCGACCTTGAAAGCGGCGCTGCAGGAAGATTTGGCCGCGCTTGACTGGACGCCCGACGTGGTTCTGGCTTCGTTGCATGGCATGCCCAAGGTTACCGAGGAAAAGGGCGATCCCTATGCCCGGCAGTGTCAAACCACCGTGACTCTGTTGCGGCAGGCGCTTAACTGGGAAGAATCGCAACTGCAACTGGTGTTTCAATCGCGGTTCGGTGCGCAAACATGGCTGCAGCCCTATGCCGCGTCCAAGGTTGCGGCGTTGGCGGCCGCCGGCACCAAAAAACTGGCGATTTTCTGTCCCGGCTTCGCCTCCGACTGTGTTGAAACGCTGGAGGAGGTGGCGCTGGGATTGCAAGAAATCTTTCGGCGCGCCGGGGGTGAACAGTTTGCTTACCTTCCCTGCCTGAACGACCGGGATCTGCACATCGAAATGTTGGCGAAGCTGGCCGAAAAGGAGCTGGCCGGCTGGATTGAACCGCCGCGCGGATAAAAATATTTTGGCCGGCCATCTGCCCACTGACGCCTAGCGGGGTCGGGACAGACCGGCGCGGAGAAGAAATTTCTGTTGAAACCGATTGAACCTTGAGGAGAGCGAAGGTGCAGTCCTTCTTGCAAGAAAACTACGACTTGTTTCGGGCGTTTCATGTTATTGCGGTGATTTCTTGGATGGCTGGATTGCTCTATTTGCCCCGGCTGTTTGTTTACCATGCCCAGGCAACGCCCGGCTCGGAGACCAGCGAGACCTTCAAGGTGATGGAGCGTCGGCTGCTCAAGGCAATTATGAATCCTGCAATGCTGTTCACCTTGCTGTTCGGGGGTTTGATGGTTGCGGCGCAAGCGTCGACGATTTTTACTTTTGGCTGGTTTCACGCCAAGATGGCGCTGGTGGTGGTCTTGATCGTCAGCCATATGATGATGAGCCGCTGGCGTCGGGCTTTCGCCGAGGATCGTAACGAGCATTCCGATCGATTTTTTCGTCTGGTCAATGAAGTTCCGACGGTTTTGATGATCGCAATCGTGCTGCTAGTGGTGACGGAACCCTTTTAGTGCCGGTGCCAAGCCCAGGTGGAATTTCGCGGACCCCATTGGGCGGTGATTCGACCAGCCGGTTGACCGATAAAAGTGATAATTTTTATGGTAAGCGGTCGCCAGGCGAGGAAAAATGAAGTAATCTTCATCTTTCCTCGATCTCCTTGACTTGTTGGAGTTCCTAAGATAGGGACAGCGCATCTCATGGGTCTCGGTTCCGATGACCCACTCCCACCTCAGAACAGATTGATCCACCATCCCAGCACCGATGGTCATCTTCTGTCCTTTCCAATCCCCCCCGCGGGCAATGGTTTCTCTACAGGCTAGTTAATAGGCTTCGTCTCTTTCCGAACGCACGTTCGGTTTATGCGGACGCTCCTGTTATCGGTGTTTTTTTCCTAGAGTTTATCCTCCCCGCCCTCAGCCAGAGCAGCCTACATGGATCTGCAAGAGCTTAAGAACAAAACACCCCAGGAACTTCTCGCCTACGCCGAGGAACTGGAAATCGAAGCTGCCAGCAGTTTGCGCAAACAGGATATGATGTTTGCGATGCTCAAGCAGTTGGCGGAAAACGACGTGGCCATTTTTGGCGGTGGCGTTTTGGAAGTCCTGCAGGATGGTTTTGGTTTTTTACGATCGCCGGAATCCAACTATCTACCCGGTCCTGATGATATTTACGTCAGCCCCAGTCAGGTGCGCCGCTTCAGTTTGCGCACCGGAGACACGGTGGAAGGGCAAATTCGCGCGCCCAAGGACGGCGAGCGCTATTTTGCCTTGCTGAAGGTCAATTCCATCAATTTCGATCCGCCCGAGGCGACCCGCCACCGGATCAATTTTGACAATCTGACCCCGCTCTATCCCGATGAAAAATTAAACCTGGAAACCGATGATCCGACGATCAAGGACAAGACGTCGCGGGTCATTGAGTTAACCACGCCGATCGGCAAGGGCCAGCGCGCCTTGATTGTCGCACCGCCACGAACCGGCAAGACCATGATCTTGCAAAACCTGGCCCGCTCCATCGCCGCCAATCACCCGGAAGTTTATCTTTTGGTGCTGCTGATCGATGAGCGGCCCGAGGAAGTGACCGATATGGCGCGCTCAGTGAACGGCGAGGTGGTGTCCTCGACCTTTGATGAGCCGGCCAGTCGCCACGTACAGGTCACCGAAATGGTGCTGGAAAAGGCCAAACGGTTGGTCGAGCACAAAAAAGACGTGGTAATTCTGCTGGACTCCATCACCCGGCTGGCGCGGGCCTACAATACCGTGGTGCCGTCGTCCGGTAAGGTGTTGACCGGCGGCGTGGACGCCAATGCCTTGCAAAAGCCCAAGCGCTTTTTCGGCGCCGCCCGCAATATCGAGGAAGGCGGCAGCCTGACCATCATCGGCACCGCCTTGATCGACACCGGCAGCCGGATGGACGAAGTGATCTTTGAGGAGTTCAAGGGCACGGGCAATTCGGAAATCGTGCTGGATCGCAAGCTGGCCGACAAGCGCACCTTCCCGGCCATTGATATTGGTAAATCGGGCACCCGTAAGGAAGAGCTGTTGGTCGACAAGAACACGTTGTCGAAAATGTGGGTTCTCCGTCGAATTCTCATGCCGATGGGAATTACCGATTCAATGGATTTCTTGATCGACAAGTTGAAGCAATCCAAATCCAACGCCGAATTCTTCGAATCGATGAATCAGTAGGATTGAATTTTTCCGCTGGTTTTGAAGTCCGGGTTTTAACGGCCAGCGCAAAAAATCGTCAGGGGCCGTTCCCAAAAGGGGACGGCCCCTTGCGCGTGGTGCGAACCATCAGGCCAAGTTGGAGTCCGATTGGCTTGACGGCGGGACTGGTTTGAAGATAACGCTGGCTTGATGGTGAACCGGCAGGCTCAGGGAGTTGGCGACAAAGCAAAGTCGATTGGCCTCGTCGTGTAGGCTTTCGACCAGGGCTTGTTGGCGTTGGCGCTGTTCATCGCTGTCGGGCTGGGCCAACTGAACCTGTGGATAGAGGCAAATCGCGGTAAAGCGTCCGCCGCCGTCTCCATCCTCGGTCATGGTGGCTTGGCTGGAATCCTGGTAATCCAGGACTTTCAGACCTTGGTTTGCGGCTAGATGCAGAAACCACAGCATGTGACAGGACGCGACTGAGCTCAGCAGCAGTTCTTCCGGGTTCCAACGGCCGGCGTCGCCCCGAAAGGTCGGATCGGCAGAGCCCAAAATGGTCGGTTTTCCGCTTGCCGCCACCTGGTAAGCGCGCTCATAGGCCCGGTAGTGTGCCGTTCCGTCGCCGCGGTTGCCGGTCCAGGTCAGGTTGACGTGATAGCGGTGTGACTTGGCTGGCGGCGACCCGCTGGCGTGGCGATTGGCTTTCGGCGGGTTCTGGCGCATGGGATTTTCCTAATTTTCGATTTTTTGACGCCGATCAGACGGCGTGATGGGCCTGCAACAGCCGGGTGGGAAGAACAGAGCCCGGCGCATCCAGAGCTCTTAACGCGCCCTTCATCTAAAGAAAATCGTTTAAATTTCTATATTACTTATACAAAATAGATGAGATGGACGATTGGAATGACTATCAGGTTTTTGCCGCTGTGGTGCGGCAGGGCACGCTGTCCGCGGCGGCGCGCGCGCTGGGGGTTACCCAGCCGACGGTGTCGCGCCGTTTGATGGAGCTTGAGCAGCGTTTGGGCTGCTCGCTTTTTGATCGCCAGGCAACCTCACTAACCCTGAACAGCGACGGTCAGCGATTTTGGCGGCTGTTGGCGCCGCTGGATGATCTGGCGACGCGGTTGTCACGTGATATTACCGCCTTTCAGCGGGATGAAAGCGGCGGCGTCGTGCGGCTTTCCATGACCGAGGGACTGGCAAGTTTTTGGCTGCCTGCGGTGTTGCGCACGCTGCGTCAACAACGGCCCAACCTGTCGATTGAACTGCTGGCGGGCAACGCGCTGTCGGCATTGCAGCGCGGCGAGGCCGATATCGCCTTGCGCGGCGGCGCGCGCCCTTCGGTGCGATTGGTCAGCGAAAAGCTGTTCCGTTTGGGCTATGGCCTGTATGGCGCGCGCAGCTATCTGGCGCGGGTCGGTGACCCGGAAACTCTGGAAGACTTGGCGTCGCACGCGGTGATCGCCTTTGGTCCGGCCTTTGCCGACCTGCCGGAAATGGATCCCTTGAAGACCGCGGTGGATTTGAACAAAACTCTGGTTCAAGCCAATTCCGTGGTGGCGCAGTTGATGCTGTGTCGCGCCGGATTGGGTTTGGCGGTGCTGCCGCTGTACGTGGCCGAAAGGGATGAAAAATTGCGGCGCTTACCGTTGCTTCCGACCCTGAAGGGGCGACCCTTTTGGCTGACCGCCCGTCCGGAGAGTCTGTCGCGACCGCTGATTCAACAGGTCTGGCAGGCCTTGAAGCAAGCCAAGCCCCCGGAAGAAAGCCGGCTTTAGCAGGTGGCGGCAGTTCGATGGGTCGGAGGCGGGGCAGGGACGTGGCGCAAGAAAAGGGGCGTTGTACAACGCCCCTTTTCCGCCTCCGTCGACCGCGTGCTAGAGGGTAAAGATGGTGGAACCGGTGGTTTTGCGTGCTTCCAGATCGCGATGGGCCTGGGCGGCTTCGGCCAGCGGATAGCGCTGGTTGATCTCAATCTTCACATCGCCCGAGCCGACGATTTCAAACAGCTCGTTGGCGCTGGCCACCCGGTCGCCGCGCTTGGCGGTGTAGGTCATCAGGGTTGGGCGGGTGAGGTAGAGCGAGCCTTTCTGGGCCAGAATGCCCAGATTTATCGGCGCGACGGGGCCGGAGGCATTGCCGAAAGAAACCATGGTGCCGAGCGGCTGCAGACAATCCAGCGAGCCTTCCCAGGTGTCCTTGCCGACCGAATCATACACCACCGGAACGCCTTGGCCGTTGGTCAGCTCCTTCACCCGCTCAACAAAGTTTTCTTCGCTGTAGTTGATGGTGTGGGTGCAGCCGTGGGCCTTGGCCAACGCGGCTTTTTCGGCCGATCCGACGGTGCCAATGGTGGTGACGCCCAAGGATTTTAGCCATTGGCAGGCGATCAGGCCCACACCGCCGGCAGCGGCGTGAAACAGCACCGTTTCGCCCCGCTTTACGCGATAGGTCCGGCGAATCAGGTATTGCACCGTCATGCCTTGCAGCATCATGGCGGCAGCGGTTTCATCAGCCACATTGTCGGGGATCTTGACCAGCAGATCGGCATTGATCAGGCGCGCCTCGGCATAGGCCCCCAGCGGCGGGCTGGCGTAGGCCACCCGATCGCCGACGTGCAAATCCGTCACCTCGGAACCCACGGCGTCCACCACGCCGGCTGCTTCCATACCAATCGGGCTGGGCAAACCGGCTGTGGGATAGAGTCCGTTGCGGTGATAAACATCGATGAAGTTCAAGCCAACGGCGCTATGCGCGAGCCGGACTTCCTTCGGTCCGGGATCCCCCACCTGAACCTCTTCCCACTTCAAGACCTCCGGACCACCGGTTTGATGAAAGCGAATGGCGTGAGTCATTGTGTTTGTCCCTTTATTACAGACGGCGCCGGCCAGCAGCGCTCGATTTGGCGCCCGCCGCTCAACCGTGGGGGGGTGGTATGCAGTTGGCCTTTTGGCAACCTGTTTGATGACCGCTTCTCAGCGTGAAGGCAAGCACCGGGCAGGATCAGTATCTATTCCTCGCCAGCTATAAAATCCGGGCGCGCCGGCGCTGTCGCGCTAATTGAGGTGTTGCCGGAAAAAATCCAAACTGCGGCCGTTGGCCAGATCGGCGGCGTTCTGATCAAAGTGCGCCCCGCCAATGCGGGCAAAGGCATGGTCCTGGCCCTGATAGCTGTGCAGGGTGATCCCGGTTTGGCCGGACAGAGCCGCCTTGACCTGTTGCTGCGCCGCCTTGGGAACAAATTCGTCTTCGGTTGCGATGTGCAGCATTAGCGGTTTGACAATCCCCGCAGCCTCGTCGGTCAGTTCATTGATGCCGACACCGTAGTAGCCGACGCTGGCGTCCACATCGCTGCGGGCCGCCATCAGGTAGGCCATCTTCCCCCCCAGACAGTAACCCACGGCGCCAACCTTTCCGTTGCTGGCGTCATGGGCGCGCAGCGCCGCCAGGGAGGCCTTCAGATCGTCCACGCCCTGGTCGACGTCAAAGGTGGTGAAAAGATGGAAGGCGTGCTTCCACTCCGCCTCGGTTTTGTCGGTTATGTCGATTCCTGGTTCGATCCGCCAGAACAGATCCGGGCAGAAGGCGACAAAGCCCTGCTTGGCCAGCCAATCACAGGTATCGCGCATCACTTGATTGACGCCGAAGATCTCCTGAATCACCAGAATCGCCGGGGCCGGCGTGCTGGCGGGCAGGGCGAGATATCCACCAAAGGACCCGCCGTCATTGGCTGAAATCGTGAAGTTTGCCATGGATGCCTTACTCCCAATTTTGTGGTGTGATCGGTTAGGAAAGCAGCGCGATGTGTGGCTTGCCTGCGGTAATCCGACTGTAGTGGTTTTATCTGTCGCTATCGACCGGTTTCGTCGGCGCCGCTTGCCGCTTTGC
>CAXBMB010000089.1:0-14647 GCA_963976695.1 uncultured Rhodovibrionaceae bacterium | reverse complement strand
CACGACGAAATCGATGAGCTGGACGACGCGGACGACGACGCGGATGAACTGGACGATCCGGACGACGACAGCGGCGTACACTATTCCTTCGAGTTTGACGGAGATTTGATTGTCGGCATGAACGAGGTTGACGGCGACAACAACCAACTTCCCATTGATCCGGCAAACAGCGACCTGCAGAGCTTCTTCCAACTCAATGGACTGATCGTCAATGCCCAGGTCGGGGGCAACGCGCTGTCCTTCGAGCTATACAGCGATGACGACGGCGACGGAATCTATGATCTCCTGGCCAGCTATGAGCTTGAAGAAGACGACGTCGACGATGATTACGACGGCCTGGACGACCACTATGGGTCGGAAGACGACGACGAGTTGGTCGGCAACGACGACGCCGATGAAATTTTCGGCCTGGATGGCGACGACCAAGCCTCGGGCGGCGCGGGCGACGACTATGTTCAGGGCAACCGGGGCAACGACGACCTGAATGGGGACCTGGGCAACGACACGGTTCGCGGCGGCAAGGATGACGACACCGTTCATGGCGGCCAGGACGATGATCTGGTCAAGGGCGACATCGGCGGCGACGCGGTCTATGGCGATGACGGCGACGACACGGTCCGCGGCGGCAAGGCCGACGACAGCGTCAACGGCGGCGCGGGAGACGATCTGATCTTCGGGGACTACGGCGACGACTCGCTGTCCGGCGGCGACGGCGCTGACACCTTTGTCATCCGCAATGGCGACGGCAACGATGTAATCCTCGACTTCCTGTTCGGCGACGGCGATCGCCTGGAGTTGCGCAGCACGGCGGACTATGAGGTCGGCGAGGACGGCGGCGATGTCACGCTGAACTTCGCCGACGGCGCGGTTGTCACGCTGGAGGGGATTTCAAGCTTTAGCGCCGAATGGCTACTGTAACGGCCTATCCGCCGGCCAGCGGCGGCGACGCCGTCGGCTGAAAGAAAGCAACCACCGGCACGCCGCTTAGCCATGGCGTGCCGTTTTTTCGACGGCCGCGCGGCCAAGGCGGTTCACCCGGCACGACCGGGGCGCTGCCGGGTGGACCGCTGTTGCGCGGCGCGCGGCGTTACGCCAGTTGCCCGGTGATCACGTAATTCAGCAGCCGCACCACCTGTTCGGGCGTCTCGGCCACCGCCAGGGCGGCGGCGTCCACCTCCTTCAAGGCGTGGGTCAGCGCGGGGTCGTGCAGAGTGATGATGGGCTTGCCCATGGCCACCGCCATGCCGGCATCGAACGCGGCGTTCCATTGCCGGTATTTCTCGCCGAACCGCACCACCACCACATCGGATTCCGCCAGCAGGCGGCGGGTTCGGATCGCATTGACCTTGGCGCCCTTGTGATCCTTCCAGAAGGGCTTGTCCTCCTCTCCCAGCAGCACAACCCCACAGTCATCGCTGCTGCCATGGTCGGTGTTGGGCGATAGAAAATCGACCGGCAGGGTGAGCGCCTGCGCGCCGACCTCGATCCTTTTGCGCCAGTCCGTGTGGATTTCTCCGGAAAGATAAACATTCCAACGTTGCTTCATGATGTCTCCTGTTTCTGTTCACGCGGCGCGCGCATGATCGGTTTGAAATCCTCGACCCGCGTAGGTTGGCGACCCTTGCGCAGTTCCCGGCGCGTTGGGTTACGAGGCGGTTTGATCGGCAACCACCTTGGCCTGTCGGCGGGTGATCAGCGGGACCACCCAGGCGCCAAAGGTGAAAAATCCCATGACATAGAAGACGATATAGGGTGTCTCGACCTGCAGGAAACCCACCGACTGCGACCCGGCGGCGCCAATCGCGGTTTGCAGAAACCCCGCCAGACCGGCTGCCGCCCCGGCGATGGCCGGAAGCACCGACACCGCCCCCGCCACGCCGTTGGGGATGGAAAGACCGTTGCCCAAGGCGATAACGAACATCGGAATAAAGATGGTGGCGGGGGACAGCTGGCCGCTCCACAGGCCGACCAGCACCGCAAAGGCCCCCAGGAACGACGCCCCGGTGCCGATGAAAATCATTCGCTCCCCCCCCAGTTGCTGGGAAAAGCGGCCCGCCAAGCCATTGCCGGCCATATAGCCCAGCGCCGTCAACCCGAACCACAGCCCATAGGACAGCGGCGTTTCGCCCAACACCTCCATCATGACGTAGGGCACGCCGCCCAAGAAGGAGAAGAAGGCGCAACTGGAAAAGGACAAGCTGATGGTAAAGACCCAAAAGGACCTGTTTTGCATCAGTGTTGCGTAGCTCGACAGCATTCCGACCAGGCCCTCGCCGACGCCGCGATCGTGATGCGTCTCATGGAGCCAGCGCAGCGCCGACAGCCCGACAAGCCCGCCCACCAGCGTCACGAGATAAAAACCGCCCCGCCAATCCAGCCACAGGTCCAGCAGTCCCCCCAGGGTCGGCGCCAGCATCGGCGCCAGGACCCAAGCCATGGTGATATAGCCAATCACGCTGGCCGCCTTGTCTCGCTCGTAGAGGTCCCGCACCATGGCCCGCGACAGCACCAGGCCCGAGGCCCCGCCGATGGCCTGGAACACCCGCGACACGATCAGCCATTCGATCGAGGGGGCCAGGGTTGCGACAAAGGAGGCGACGACAAACAGGCTCAAACCGAGAAGCAAGGCCGGGCGGCGGCCGTAGCGATCGGAAAAGGGGCCATAAAACAGTTGGCTGATCGCCAGGCCGATCAGATAGAGCGTCAAGGTCCACTGCACCGAACTGTAGTCGACGCCGAACTCTTGCTGCAGCCCAGGCATGGAGGGGATGAAAATGTTCAGCGCAAGCGGGCCAATCGCGGAAATCGCGACCAGGATGAACAGGGGCGGACGCGGACGAGGCGGCGGCGCCGGTATCTCAAGGGACGGTTGTGTGCTTGTCATCGCCCTAAGATGATCAATCAGCGGCCAAAGCGCCAGCTTAACTCGCGGCAGGAGTCTTTTGCCCGTGGCCATTTCAGTCGGTTTGGTCTCAATTCGACGCCACAACCAGGCTGATAAGGGGTTGGAATGACTTGCAATGACACCAAAGGACGCAGCCAGGCCGGGCTACTGGTCCGACCGCCCGCCCGGCGCCCCCCCGCACCGGCCGCCGGCCCCGCCGACCGGCGCGGCAAGACCCGCGCCGAGGTCCTCGCCCTCAGGCCGCCGCGTGGCTGCCGGCTTGGAAGTTTCCCTCTAAAGGCGTGACGCTGTCGCGCCGGTCATCGGATGGGTTGGTTCCAAAAGTTTCCCGGTAACATTTGGCGAAGTAGGAACTGGTGCCAAAGCCCGAGGCGACCGCCACTTCCAGAATCGATTTGGCCGAATGTACCAGCAGGGAACGGGCGAAATTCAAGCGCACCTGCTTATAGAACTTACCTGGCGCGCAGCCCATTTGACTGTGAAACAGTCGCTCCAGCGAGCGCTGGCTCAGACCTTCCAGCCGGGCGATATCGGCAATCGACAGCGGCGCTTCGATGTTCTGCAACATGCGCTCGATCGGACCGCGGATCACCGCCGGCTTGCCCTCCAGATCGATCAGGGTCGAGGCGCGTTGTTGATCGCTCTGCCCCCTGATCCGCTGGTATTGAAAGTTGTTGGCCAGGGCCTCGGCCAAGGCCTGGCCATGCTCTTCGGCCACCAGGCGCAGAATAACATCCAAAGTCGCCAGGCCGCCGGCGCAGGTGATGCGGTCCCGGTCGATCTCGTAGATGTTGCTGGTGCACTCCAGATGAGGGAACGCCGCCATGAACTCCGGCCGATTTTCCCAGTGCAGCGTGCAGCGGTAGCCATCCAACAGGCCCGCCCGAGCCAACAGGAAGGCGCCACCGCTGCTGGCCCCCAGCGGCACACCCTGTCTGGCCAAATTCCGCAGGTCGGCCAGGCAGTCTTCGGCGCCGGCTGGAACCAAGACAAGGCCCGCGGTGACAAAAATCACGTCGGCCTTTGCCGCCTTCGCGACCGGCCCCAGCACCACAACCTCGATGCCGTTGCTGGAAAGCGCCGGCCCGCCCGACACCGAATAAAACGACCAATTGAAGGCGTCGCGCCCCAAGGCCTGGTTGGCGGCGCGCAAAGCCTCGGTTGCCGCGCTTAAACAGAGCAGCGGGAAATGATCAAGTAGCAAAAAACCGATATGGCGTGTTTCCCCCGCCGCACCGGCAAAAAACCGCGGGCTTTCCACGCCGGCAACATACTGGACCATACCTTGCCCCTTCACCGCGCCACCCTCCCCTTTCCCGATCGACCCGCCAATCTGACCTGATCTCAAAAGCCCCATTCGCCCTGCAGACGACAAAACTGAAACAGGAAACGACAGCAACCGGATATTTTGTTTCCTTCCCACCCAATTAAGGTCGATAAAGCGACCCGGCCAGACTTTCGACAGGCCGGCAAGCAGGGGCTGAAAAACGGGAAAAATTTCGCTGCCCGCCCGTCGCCGCTTCGGATCTGCGGCGTGACCTCGTCGGGCGGAGAGGTTATAACGCCGCCACCCTTGACCAGAGATACCTGTCCCGATGATCCCAAACGCTCCATCGCGCAACACCGCCGCCCGCTATGATGTCATTATCCTGGGCGCGGGCGCGGCCGGCCTGATGTGCGCGCTGGAAGCCGGCAAACGCGGCCGCCGGGTGCTGCTGCTCGATCATGCCGCCAGGATCGGCGAGAAAATCCGCATCTCCGGCGGCGGGCGCTGCAACTTCACCAACCTGCACACCAGTCCGGCCAATTTTCTATCCGAAAATCCGCACTTTTGCATCTCGGCGCTCAAGCGCTACCGCCCGCAGGACTTCATTGCGCTGGTGGCGCGTCACGGCATCGCCTATCACGAAAAAACCCTGGGGCAGCTCTTTTGCGATGGATCGGCCAAGCAGATCATCGAGCTTTTCCTGCGCGAGTGCCAGGCCGCCGGGGTCCGCCTCCAGGAGTCGGCCCGCATTGACGCGGTAACCCGCCAGGGCGAGGACTTCAAGATTTCCACGTCGCACGGCAGCTACCTCGGCCGCGCCCTGGTGGTGGCGACCGGCGGCAAGTCCATCCCCAAGATCGGGGCCACCGGGTTGGGCTACAAGCTGGCCAGCCAATTCGGTCTCAATTTGATTGAAACCCGCGCCGGGTTGGTGCCGCTGACCTTCGAAGGGGCGCTACTGGACAGCCTGAAGGCCCTTTCCGGCCTTTCAGTCGATGCGGTGGTGCGCTGCGGCAAAGCGATCTTTCAAGAAGGCCTGCTCTTTACCCACCGTGGTCTCAGCGGGCCTTCCATTCTGCAGATCTCTTCCTACTGGCGCGAGGGACAGGCCTTTCAGGTCGACCTGCTGCCCGGGCGGGACTGCGTCAGCGATCTCAAGGACAGCAAGGCGGCCCGGCCAAGCCACACCCTCGCCAGCCAATGGAACGGCCAACTCCCCAAGCGTCTGGCGCAGTCGATCGTCGCGGAAGTTCTCCACCCGCCCCAGCGTCAGCGGGGCCTGGGCGAGTTGCCCGACAGGCAGCTTCAAGCGCTGGGCGCACGGATCAACCATTGGCGGCTCACGCCCAGCGGCACCGAGGGCTATCGCACCGCCGAAGTCACCCTGGGCGGCGTCGACACCCGCGCGCTTTCCTCAAAGACCTTCGAAGCCAAGCAGCAGCCCGGCCTCTACTTCATCGGCGAGGTGGTGGATGTCACCGGCCACCTGGGCGGCTTTAACTTCCAGTGGGCCTGGTCATCCGGTTGGTGCGCCGGACAGGTGGTCTAACGTCGGAGCGGTTTGACCGGCGCGCGCCGGTTAGGCGGCCGCGGGTGTTTCCACCTTCTGGAAGTCGTCTTCGTAGTCCACCGCCACCCCATAGTGCGGGTCTTCGATCACCGAAATCTCCATCAGCGGCCCGGCCCGGTGCAGCAGATGTCTGCAATCCTCGCTCAGGTGCTTGAGGTGTAGCTGCTTGCCCTCGGCGATATAGCGCTCCGCCAGATCGTCGATTGCCTGCAGCCCCGAGTGATCCCAAACCCGCGAGCCGAGAAAGTCGATAATCACCTCGTCGGGATCGTTTTTCGGGTCGAACAGATCAGCGAAGGAGGAAATCGAGCCGAAAAACAGCGGCCCCTGCAGCACGTACACCTTGCCGCCTTCGGCGGTGGCGCTGCTGGTCGCCTTGATCTGCTTGGCGCTCTGCCAGGCGTAGACCAGGGCGGAGAAGATAACCCCAACCACCACGGCGACAGCCAGATCGCTGATCACGGTAACCGCGGTGACCAAGATCAGCACGAAGGCGTCGCTCTTGGGGATCTTGGAGAGAATGCGAAAGGAATTCCAAGCAAAGGTCCCGATCACCACCATAAACATCACGCCAACCAGCGCCGCCAGCGGAATCATCTCAATCAGGTCGGAAGCCCAGAGAATAAAGGCCAGCAGAAACAGCGCCGCCATGACGCCGGAAATCCGCGTGCGCCCGCCGGAATTCACATTGATCACCGACTGCCCGATCATCGCACAGCCGCCCATTCCACCGAAAAATCCAGTCACCACGTTGGCCGCGCCCTGGGCAACGCATTCCTTCGACGCGCCGCCCTTGGCCCCCACCATGTCGCTGACCAGATTGAGCGTCAGCAAGGATTCGATCAGACCGATGGCCGCCAGCAGCACGGCGTAGGGCAGCACGATCATCAAGCTGTCCAGGGTCAGGGGAACCATGGGAATGCTGAACGCCGGAAAGGAGCCCTTGATCGAGGCCATGTCGCCCACGGCGCGCACCTCCAGACCCAGGATCAACACCAGGCCGGTCACCAGCAAGATGGCGACCAGCGGCGCCGGCACGGCCTTGGTGATCTTGGGAACCACCCAGATCACCGCCATGGTGAGCAGCACCAGACCGAGCATCAAATAGAGCGGAAAGCCGGTCATCCAGGTCGGCGCGCCGGTAGCATCGGGAACCTTGAACTGACCCAACTGCGCCAGGAAAATCACCACCGCCAGTCCGTTGACGAAGCCAAGCATCACCGGATGCGGCACCATGCGAATGAACTTGCCGAGCCGGAAAATCCCGGCCAGCATCTGGATGATCCCCATCAGCACCACGGCGGCAAAAAGATACTCAACCCCGTGCTGCACCACCAGGGAGACCATCACCACCGCCAGCGCGCCGGTCGCGCCCGAGATCATCCCCGGGCGCCCGCCGAAAAGCGCGGTGATCACGCCGACGATAAAGGCGGCATAGAGCCCCACCAGCGGATGAACCTGGGCGACAAAGGAAAAGGCAACAGCTTCCGGTACCAACGCCAAGGCCACCGTCAGGCCGGAGAGAACTTCGGTTTTAATTTGGGTTGGCGACAGGTCGCTGCGTCCGCCACCGGTCAAGTAGTTGGTTACCGACTGCACAAATTGGTCCTTTTATCTCGCGGATGATCGACTTGGAAAGCAGCGCATGGCGCGCCCTGGTCTTACAGCTTGGGCCGGGCAAATCCCACCTGGCATGAAGCGGCGGACCATATAGAAAAGGCGCGGCGAACACGAGACACTTTTTTTGCACTGCACAAAACCCGGGCCGGAAACAGGCCGGGCGGCATCGGATCGCCGGGCCTCGCCCGGCGCAGCACCGGCCCGGCCCGCCTGCCCCGCCCGCTTGTCACACCGGTCGGTCACACCGGCCGGCTGAACGCCGACTTAATCCCGGTTGGCATGCCTGGCCGGTGCAACAGGGCAGCCCTGCAGGCGGAATTCCTTGACAAACCGTCTCGAAAGACAGACATCTAGCGCCAAGACAAGAATTAGACCGCCTTACGAACCGGGGGAAAACTTTCCGCCCGGTTTTGTTTGTGCCTCGTGAACTCGAATTCCACGTTGGCTTCGCACCGGACATCCCCTTGCATGGGATCGAGCCGGGAAGGGACAAAACCCTTCACGCGTTAACGCCTGTATGAGGAAAGCGCGTTCTGGCTCCTCATCGGCAATACACCCCGGCAAGCCCTGCGGTCAGGCAAAAGCTGGGCCAAATAACTAAGGATTAACGCGTAATGGCTGACCAGCCTGTGAACGCCACCCCCTCGCCTGTCCGCGAGATTTCCAACGATCTTTCCGGCGCGGCTTCCGCTGTGCCGACGTCCGCCGACCTGGACCCGTCGTCCCGCAAGGAAAACGGCTTCGAGCCGTTTAACCTTCTGCCGATCCTGATGAAGGCCATCGACAAACAGGGCTTTACCGCGCCGACCCCAATTCAGGCCGCCGCGCTGACGCCGCTGCTTGACGGCAACGACCTGATGGGCATCGCCCAGACCGGTGGCGGCAAGACCGCCGCCTTCCTGCTGCCGCTACTGCAGCGGCTGGAAGAAGAAAATCAGAGCCCCGCGCCGCGCAAGCCGCGCGCCGTCATTCTGGCGCCGACCCGTGAACTGGCCATGCAGATCGGCCAGGCGATCTATGACTTCGGACGGAACCTGCGTCTGCGCCACACCGTGATTTACGGCGGCGCGCCCTACCGTCCGCAACTCCAGGCACTCAACCGGGGCATCGACATTCTGGTGGCCACGCCGGGCCGCCTGATCGATCACCTGGACCGCGGTTCTGTTCGCTTTGACGAATGCAGCAACTTCATCCTGGATGAAGCCGATCGGATGTTGGCCATGGGCTTCGTCGAGGACGTGACCCGGATCGCCGACCTGCTGCCGTCGCACCAAACCGTGCTGTTTTCCGCCACCATGGATTCCGCTGTCCGCCGCTTCGCCCAACGGCTGCTGAAGAATCCAGTGCAGGTGGAAATGGCCCGCGAGGCAACGGTGGCGGCGTCGGTCGACCACAAGGTGATGCACGTCGCCCGACGGGACAAACGCGCGCTGCTGCAGCATCTGCTCGCCGGCGATGATGTTGGCCGGACATTAATCTTCGTGCGCACCAAGATGGACGCCGATCTGCTGACCGGCGCGCTGGAGGACGAAGGTCTTTCCGCCTCGGCGATCCACGGCGACAAGCCGCAAAAGGTCCGGCAGCGGACCTTGCAGGCCTTTCGCAACGGCCGCTTCAACATTCTGGTGGCGACCGACGTGGCCGCCCGTGGCATCGACGTGCCGGACATCACCCACGTCTTCAACTTTGATCTGCCGATGGAAGCCGAAGCCTATGTCCACCGCATCGGCCGCACCGGCCGGGCCGGCGCCAATGGCATCGCGATTTCCTTCTGCGACAACCACGACCACTATCTGTTGAAGGCCGTGGAGCGGGTGATCCGGCAGAAGGTCGTGATCGATGCCGACCATCCCTATCACCTGGCCCTTCGGGCGGCCAACGACCAGCCGGGCAAGAATGGCAAGGGCCGCACGTTCGGCAAAGGCGGCAAGCCGGCCTTCGGCAAGAGTAGCAAGCCTTTCGCCAAGAACGGCAAGCCGGCCTTCGGCAAGCCGAAGCGCGACGGCGAGGGCGACGGCAGAAAGCGCAGTCCCGAGGACGGCTTCAAGAGCAGCGGCTTCAAGCGTCGGAGCGCCGAAGACAGCCCCTTCGCCAAGCGCCCCGACGGCACCAAACCCCATCGCAAGGGCAGCAAGCCGCCGACCAAGCACCCCAGCAAGACCGGCGGTAAAGAAGCCTTCGGTGACAAAACTTTTGCCAACAAAGGCAAGTTCAGCAAGAGTGCCGGTTCGGCTAAGCCAGCCGAAGCGCGGCCCTTCAAGAAGAAGAAGCCGGCCCGCGCGGGCGCGGATAACGGCGACTGGACGATGAAGCGGGCCAGTTAAGCGCCGCTGCCTTATCCTGGCTCTCCGTCACCCATAAGAAAGGCCGCGCCGCAAAGGGCGCGGCCTTTCTCGTTAATTCGCGCCGACGACGTTTATCTGGACCTATTGGCCGCTCTATCGACGGGCTTCCACAATCCAACGCCGCGCCATTGCGCGATCGGCGACCAAGCGCCGCTCCCATTCGAGGCCGGGCAAGACCGCGCCGCCTGGCGTCACGCTGCTGCCGGGTGATGGACCACAGCGTCGACGCGTGAAACGCTTTTCGCCACGTCGATTACACTCTAGCGGTGGCGCCGCGTTTCCCAGGCCTCTTCGAGCGCGGCCAAAAGATCCTCCGGGCCGGCAAGACTCAAAGCCACGCCACTTTCATTGAACTGGCGGGCCGAAATTTCGATCCGAGGATCGGCGCAGAGCTGTTCCAACGCCCCGCTGTCGCCGAAGTCGGCGCGCAGCGTCAGCGTCGCCTGGCGCACGAAGGCAATGATCTTGCGTTCCTGGCGCGCCGCCGCCACCGCCAGCTTCGCCGCGCCGCCATAGGCGCGCGCCAGCCCCCCGGTTCCCAGCTTCACCCCGCCGAAATAGCGGGTAATGATCACCGCCACCTGGATCAGGCCGGCGCCTTGCAGCACCCGCAGCGCCGGCATTCCGGCCGTGCCCCCCGGTTCGCCGTCGTCACGGCCTTTTTCCTCAATCCGCCACCGGTCATTGAAACAGCGCCAGGCGGTGACGTGGTGGACGGCCTTGGGATGGAGCCGCTGCATCTCGGCCAACTGCGGCGCCAAGTCGGCATAGGGCAGCAGCCGGGTCAGAAAGCGGGAGTTCTTTTCCTCCAGCGTCGCCTCGACCACCTCGGTGACGGTAAACAGCCGGTCGCTTGCCGATTCGTCGTGCATCCGTCACGCTTTTCCTCGCCGCTCGGCGCGCGGCGCTTTCACCAGGGGGCCGAAGCGCCCGGCGCTTCCCGGCACGTCGATCACAGGCTAGTCCAGCTCCTGATAGTAGGGGCCGCGCGGGCCCTCCGGCGTGATGCGCAGTTCGGTCAAGGTGCGTTCCGCATAGCGCAGACGCCAGCTCAGCATCTTTTGCGCGCAGGCCAAAAGCACCGCGCCATGGGCCGGATCCTGGGCCAGATCGTGCAGCTCTGCGGGGTCTTCCCACAGGTCGAACAGCAGCGGCGGAAGCTCGGCGCAGTGGACGTACTTATAGCGCGCGCCGCGCTGCACCGCCAGCGAGCAGGAATCATTGTCCCGGCCCATGAGATTGGGATCGCGGCCCTGCGCGGCCAGCATCTCACGAATGATGCGATAGTCGAACTCCCAATAGATCTCCTCGCGCCAATCCTCCGGCGTTTCACCGTCCAGGAAGGGGCGCAGGGAATGACCGTCAAAGGCGCGGGGAACCTCATAGCCTAGGCAGTCCAGGATGGTCGGCGCGATATCGATGGTGCCGGTGAAGTTCTCCACCACCCGGCCATGGCTTTCCGGCCGGCTGGGATCACGGACGATCAAGGGGATGTTGAAGCCTTGGTCGAAGTAACCGAGCTTGCCCAGCAAATAGTGATCGCCCAGCTGCTCGGCGTGGTCGGAGGTCACGATAATCAGCGTGCTGTCGTACTGACCCGACTTTTTCAAGTAGGCGACAAGACGCCCGATCTGTTCATCGACCTTGGAAACCAGACCGTAGTAGTTGGCGCGAATCTGGCGGAACGAGCGGTCGTCCCAAGTGGCCACCGGCGCATGGGGCGCGCCGGGATAGAAGTGGGATTTGCTGATGCCTTGAAGCAGGGCGGCCAGCAGGGGATGCTGCTCCGCCTCCTTTTCCGGCGTTTCGGCGCGGACGAAATCCGGCACGTCGGCCGGATCGTAGAGACTGTTGAACGGCGCCGGCGCGATAAAGGGAGGATGGGGACGATAGACCGAGAGGTGAGTCAGCCAGGGGCGGCCGCGACCCTGGCGCGCCTGGCCGCGGCAGGCTTCCATCTGCTCGATCAGCGCGTCGGCCAGGTAGGCCGATTCACTCTGCGCCGCGGCATAGCGGGTCGGCCGGTTGTCCAACGGTTCGCTGTAATCGCCAAGGGGATGAAAGGCCTCCTCGTCATCGTCGGAAATCGCCACCCCTTGCTTACGCAGGTGGTTGGCCCAGATTTCACCGACGTCGCCGGTGCCCCAATGGCCGACCCGGTCGAACCCCGGCAGGATGCCTTCCATGTTGTGAAGAACCGGGTCTTTCGAATGATACTGTCTGGGGTCCGGCGCGGTATCGGTATAGCCGATCAACAGCGCGTCATGCCCCTTGCGCCGGAGGGCCCGGGCGATGTTGTCATGCCGGTGGTCCAGGGGAATGCCGTTCCAACCGACCCGATGGTTCATCTGATAGAGCGAGGTCAGCAAGGAGGCCCGCCCCGGCTGGCAGGGCGACGCCTGGGTAAAGTGGCGCGCGAACCGGACCCCCTCGGCGGCCAAAGCATCGGTATGCGGCGTCTTGACCACAGGATGGCCCGCCGCCGAAAGACTGTCGGCGCGCCATTGATCGGCGGTGATCAGCAGCACATTCATCGGCGGCTGCTTCGCGTTCTCTCCCGGCATGTTCTTCTCACCCTTGTTCTCTCGTCAACGCACGCCCCCCCTTCTTATCGCCGTTGATTTTGCCGCGCCAGCGAACTTTTCCACGCGCCGACGATTCGATCCGGAAAACCGACCAGGGCCCCGCCGCCGCCGGCCGAAAACCGCTCGAGCTTTTGCCGACGGCGCGCTAAAACCCATAGCGCAGCGCGCCATAGATATTGCTGTTCCGCTGGAACTGGCCGAGAAAACTCGAATTCCGCGCGCCCCAGATCAGATTGCCGCCGGCTTCCAGCGACAGATTGTCATTCACCGACCAGCTGACCCGGGGCCGCAGATAGCCGTCGCGCCCGTTTGGCGAATAGAACCCGAACAGCGACCAGGCGACGGTCTGGTTGTGGGTCAGATAGCTGAGCCGGGCGGTCACGGTGTGGCGGGTTTCCGGCCGCCCCTCGGTGGCAAGGTCCCGTGACTTTTCATAGCTGCCGAAATCCTGCACCCATTCGGCGTAGTACTGAACACCGCCGGTCAGATTCCGCGCCAGTTCCCGCTCGAATCCCAGCAGCCAGCGAGCTTCGGAGTTGTTGATCCGGGGATTGTCGCCGCGCCGATCATCCAGCGAATCGTAGTAGCCCACCTCCACCGAGGCGATGCCGCCGGCCAACGGCCCCAACAGCGATGCGCCATAGACCGCCAAGCCCGGATAGGTGGCCAGACCGGCCACCGGGTCCTGACCGCCGGGCGACTTCCAGAAGCCCCGATAGCCATAGACCGCGGCCTTATAGGGGCCAAAGCGCCGCGACGCCCGGACATGCAACTCGTCGTCCAGGAACCAGCGATTGGGCCGGTCGGTCGCCACCACGGCGTTTCGGCCGACGATCTCCGCGCGCTCGGCGCTGTAGTAGCTAAGTCGGCTGCCGTCGACGCTGCGGTCGGCGTTAAAGCGGGGCGCATAGACCAGATCCAGATTTACCCAATCGAAAAAGTAGGAGGCTTTGAGCGCGTCGGAGGGGGCCTTGAGGTATTCCTCATCCCGGCCGGAAAAAAAGGCGTTCCAGTCCTTGGCGAACAGGTCGTTGATGAAAACCAGGTCCCCGGTACCCCAGGTCAGCACCTGACGACCCAGTTTGATGTCCAGTTGCGGCAAGGGCGAGGTCACGATGTTGGCTTGACGCAGATCGAGAAAACCCGCGCCACTTTCCAGATCCGGCGTCTGGCGATCGGCCAAGCCATCGGCGACAAGATCTGCCACCAGCGTCGCTTCGTAACTGTCGCGCGGCAGGCGGGCGTCGAGATGCAACCGCCCCTCCGCGAGCGAGGCCGGACGCTCATTGGGATCGCTGGTCACCCGCGCGCCGCCGCGCAGCTCGGCGAAGCCGGTGAAAACCAATCCCAGCCGCGCCGGCCAGTCAGGGTCGGGATCGGCGGTCAAGGGTCCCGATGACGGACGCCCCAGTCCCTCGGGCGGGGCCGGTTGGGAAGGCGCCGCCAAGCCCTGCGGCAAGGCCGGCACGGTCGGTGCGCCCAGCCCCTGCGGCAAGGCCGGTTCCTGCGCCCGGACAAGCGACAACGGCAAGGCCAGCGCGGCAAGCGCACCAAGGGCGATAAATGCGACGCGCGCGAAGCCGGTCACGGTCCGGCCTCAGCGCAGATATTCGCGCGGCGCGCGGCGCAGATAGCGCTCGGTGAAAATATCCGCCGGCAAGCCCAGGTTATAGCTCACGCTGTCATAGCTCATCACCGTCGAACTGCCGGTCTGCTGGTTCAACGCTTCGGCCCGCACCACGGTAGGAAAGCCTTGGATATTCTTCACCTCAAGGGTTCGGATGGTGCGCAGGGGCTGCCCCTTGGCATCGTAGTAGATGGCCTGGACCGGCAGAAAGGTTTGCTTGTGCACGAAGGTTTCGAAATAGGCGAAGTCCACCGCTTCCGGCGTCTTTGGCGTCGAGCGCAGCTGATAGTAGCTGTCGGTCGTGTTGATCAGTTCATGACGGTCTTCCTCCAGGGCCCGGCCCGACACGTCTTCATAGACAAAGTCAGACCCGGCAAAACTGGTGCGCTTGTCGGTGGCGGCGATGCGCTTGACCAGATCCAGCGCCGGCAAATAGAGCCAGCGGTCGTCCTCACGGTCGAGGTTCTTCTGAACCATGAACACCATCTTGGCGACGTCGGCGGGCCGGCTGAAGTAGATGTAGAACAACTGGCCGCTGCGGTAGGCCTGGTCGTCCTGCGCGTCGCTGTCCGTCAGATCCCGGCGCAAAATGGTCAGCTTGCGCTCCCGCTCGCGTCCCTGGGCGTCGCGAAGGGTCATGGTGACCTGGGCGCGGCCATCCTTGCCCTGATAATAGGCGCGGTAATTGGCCCGGTTGATGATCGCCTGGACGTCGGTCAGGTCGGCGG
>CAXBMB010000088.1:0-14796 GCA_963976695.1 uncultured Rhodovibrionaceae bacterium | reverse complement strand
CTAGTCGCGGTCCATCTTCAAGGCGGCCAGGAAGGCGGATTGCGGAATTTCGACATTGCCGATGTTGCGCATCCGTTTTTTGCCCTTTTTCTGCTTTTCCAGCAGCTTCTTCTTGCGCGAGATATCGCCGCCATAACACTTGGCCGTGACGTCCTTGCGCATCGCCGATACGGTCTCGCGGGCGATGATCTTGCCGCCGATGGCCGCCTGGATGGCGATCTTGAACAGCTGCCGCGGAATCAATTCGCGCAACTTCTCGCAGAGCATCCGCCCACGGGTTTCGGCCTGGGCCCGATGCACCACCAGCGAGAGGGAATCCACCGGTTCGGCGTTCACCAGCAAGGTGACCTTGACCAGGTCGCCTTGCTGGTAGCTGTCCAGGTGATAGTCGAAAGAGGCGTAGCCCCGGGTGACCGATTTCAGGCGGTCGTAGAAATCGAACACCACCTCATTCAGCGGCAGGCGGTAGACCACCATGGCGCGGGATCCGGCGTAGGTCAGCTCCAGCTGCACCCCGCGACGTTCCTGGCACAGGCTCAGCACCGCGCCCAGATAGTCATCCGGCACCAGAATGGTGGCCTTGATCCAGGGCTCCTCGATCGACTCGATATGCGTCGGATCGGGCATGTCGGTCGGGTTGTGCAACTCGACCATCGAGCCGTTGCGCAGGTGAATGCGATAGACCACCGACGGCGCGGTGGTGATGAGATCGAGATCGAACTCGCGCTCCAGGCGCTCCTGAACGATTTCCAAATGCAGCAGCCCCAGGAAGCCGCAGCGAAAGCCAAAGCCCAGCGCCGGGCTGACTTCCGGCTCGAACAGGAATGACGCGTCATTGAGCGCCAGACGGCCCAGTGATTCTCGCAGTTCCTCATAGTTGGCCGCGTCGGTCGGAAAGAGGCCGCAAAACACCACCGGCACCGAAGGCGAGTAGCCAGGCAGGGGTTCGGCGGTTTGATTGCGCTCGTCGGTCACCGTGTCGCCGACCTTGGCGTCGGCGATGACCTTCATGCCGGTGACCAGATAGCCCAGTTGGCCCGGGCCGAGCGCTGCCAGTTTCGTCTTGTGAGGCGTGTGCACGCCCACCTCGGTAATGTCGTAAACCGCGCGGGTCATCATCATCCGCACCTTGGTGCCCCGACGCACCTGCCCCTCCATCACCCGCACCAAGGTCACCACGCCCAGATAGGCGTCATACCAGGAGTCGACGATCAGCGCCTTGAGCGGCTTGTCGGCGTCGCCGGTCGGGGCGGGCAGGCGTTGAACAATCGCCTCCAGCACCTCCGCCACGCCCTTGCCGGTCTTGGCGGAAATCTCGATGGCGTTGGAGGTGTCCAGGCCAACCACTTCCTCAATCTGCGCCTTGATCCGCTCCGGTTCGGCGGCGGGCAGATCGACCTTGTTGAGCACCGGGATAATTTCGTGGTTGTTGTCGATCGCCATATAGACATTGGCCAGCGTCTGGGCTTCCACGCCCTGGCTCGCGTCGACCAGCAGCAAGGACCCCTCGCAGGCCTTCAGCGACCGGGAGACTTCGTAGGAAAAATCCACGTGCCCGGGGGTATCGATCAGATGCAACTGGTAGGTTTCGCCATCTCTTGCATGGTATTCCAACCGCACGGTCTGGGCCTTGATGGTGATGCCCCGCTCGCGTTCCAGATCCATGGAATCAAGCACCTGCTCCTTCATCTCACGGTCAGTCAAGCCGCCGCAGAACTGGATCATCCGATCGGCAAGCGTCGATTTTCCATGATCGATATGGGCGATAATCGCGAAGTTACGAATTTTTTTAAGGTCTGTGATCATCGTCGATTTAACTGCTGTCCCGGGAAGCCGTGGCCGGTCAGATCGGCTGGGCGTCCCCAGCTTATGACCACGAAAGCCGGACCATAGGGCCAGCGCGCCCTTTCCGCAATGACCGGCCGCGCTTGTCGGCGCCGGCGCGCTGTTTTCGCCAAGCCAGCCGGCGACGCGCGATCACAAAGTTGTCAAGAGTCGCCGCTTGACTCCGTATCATGGTACGGAAAGCAAGCTGGCCACTCGAGGAGAAAACGATGAACCACATGACCATCAGCAAAGCGGCCCGCGAGGCCGAAGTCGGCGTCGAAACCATCCGGTTTTATGAACGTAAGGGTCTGATCGACCAGCCGCCCAAGCCACGCGGCCCGGGCTTTCGCGAATACCCGATTGCAACCGTTCAGCGGATCGTTTTTATCCGCCAGGCGCAGGAGATTGGCTTTTCCCTTCGCGAGATCGAAGAGCTGCTGTCGCTGCGCGCCGACCCGACGGCCGATTGCAGCGACATGCGCGATCGCGCCGCCGCCAAGCTGAAAGAAGTGGATCGGAAGATTGCCCGGCTGAGCGACATCCGCGGCGCGCTGAAAGAACTGGTCGCGGCTTGCCCGGGGCGCGGGGCGCTGCGGACCTGCACCATCCTGGGGTCGCTCACCGCCGCGCAAACAACCGCGAACCGCCCCGCCAGAACAGACGAAGCGCGATGAAACGGCTTGTTCTATCCGCCGCCGCCGGCCTTGTCTTGTTGGTGGCGATTAACGGCGCGGCGCAAGCCCACGGCCCGCTGTTCAGCCCGGCGCCCGAAACGATTTTCAAGGGCGGCACACAACTCACCCTGGGCTTTGATCGGCAACGGGCCAGCGGCGCCGGCGAGACCGTCACCCAAAGCGATGGCGTGCTGGAGGCCGACTATGGCTTGACCGCCGACTGGGAAATCGGGTTCCGGACTCCCTATTCCTGGCGGCGGCGCAACCAGGCCGACGCCAACGGTCTGGGCGACGTCACGCTGGACAGCAAGTATCAGTTCTGGAAGCGCGACCTGCGCGCCGCCCAATATAAGGCGGCGGCGCTGGTCAAGCTAAAGCTGCCCAGCGGCGACGACGGCAGCCGACCCCCGTTGGGCAGCGGGTCGGTCGATCTCTCCGCCGGGCTCGTGGCCGGCTATGAATCGCGGCGCTGGTACTGGTTCGCCAGCGGGGTTTACCGCGCCAACCGCGAGGGCGCGGGAAGCCTCAAGCGCGGCGACCGGCAGTTCCTCAATTTGGTCGGCGGCGTCCGGCCGGTGCTGAGCGGGTACAAAGAACCCGATACGGTGCTGATGCTCGAATTGAATTTCGAGAACGCGGCGCGTGACGACCTGAACGGTCTGGCGCGCGCCAACAGCGGCGGTTGGCAGCTGTTTCTGTCGCCGGTGGTTTGGTGGACCTATCGGCAACTGGCGGTGCGCGCCGGCGTGCAGCTTGGCGTGGCGCGCGACCTCAACGGCACGCAGCCGTCCAGCGACTACCGATCGCGCATCGAACTCGTCTATCACTTCTGACCCCACCCTGGCCGCCGGGCCGGCGCTGCGGCCCCCCCGGCCCGGCCCGACCCGGTCCGACCAGAAACAAATCAAGGACAAATAAGGAGCGCCCATGATCCGCTTTATTCGAACAGCAATTGTCGCGCTGATGCTGGCCCTGCCCGGCATCGGCGCGACGGCGCAAACCAAGTTTCAGCTGCAAGTCGACGGCTTGGCCTGCCCGTTCTGCGCCTACGGCATCGAAAAGCAAATGAACCGAACAGCAGGTCTGGAGTCCATCGACATTGATATCAACGCCGGGACGGTAACGGCCACCATGGCCGAGGGCGCCACCATAACCGAAGCGCAGGCGGCGCAAATCGTCGAGGATGCAGGCTTTACCTTGAAGAGCTTTCAACAGCTCGAGGCAACGGCCCAGAAGTGAGACCGGACTTAACCCCAACAGGGCGACGGACAGGCCGCATGACATCGAAACGCCGTAAGATCGCATTGGCCAGCCTGACGGCCATCCTCCTTCTCGTCGCCGGGGCCTGGCTCCTCTTCGTCCCCTTCGCCAAGGAGCCCGGTTATGTCTTTGTCCGGGCCTGGGGCGGGAAGGGCGGCGGTGAAGGCCAGTTCAGCGACCCCACCGGCATCGCCGTCAAGGACGGGGAAGTCTTCGTCAGCGACGCCCGCAACGGCCGCATTCAGGTCTTTGACCTGGAGGGAAACTTCAAGCGCCAGTTCGGCAAGCCCGGCGAGGGATTGGGCGCGTTGGGCCGGCCGATGAACCTGACCATCTGGAACGACGAACTCTACGTGCCCGAGTACTTCAACGACCGAATCCAGGTCTTCGCCCTGGACGGCACGCCGAAGCGAACCATCGGCAAGGCCGGCAAGGGCCCGGGCGCGTTCAACGCCCCCGGCGGCGTCGCGGTTGCGCCGAACGGCGACCTGTTCGTGGTCGACTTCTATAACCAGCGGGTTCAACAGCTCACGGCCGACGGGCGCTTTCTGCGCCAATGGGGGACGACGGGCGAACTGGGCATTTCCGCCGGGGCGTTCAACTATCCAACTGATGTCGCCCGGGCGCAAAACGGCACGCTCTATGTCGCCGACGGCTATGGCGACCGGATCCAGGCCTTCGCCGCCGACGGCAGCTTTTCCCACAAGTGGGGCGGACCCTTGGCGATGAATATCTTCGGTCCGTTCAATGGCTGGTTCGCGGTCGCCACCAGCATCGCCATCGGGCCGCAAGGCAATCTCTTCGTCGCCGATTTCTACAACGATCGAATCCAAAAATTCAAACCCGACGGAACCTTTCTCACCGCCTTCGGCGCCACGGGCCAGGGGCCGGGGCAGTTCAAATTCGCCATCGCCGTCGCCGTGGCCGATGACGGGTCGGTTTTCGTCGCCGACTTCGGCAACAACCGCATCGAGAAGTGGCGGGCAAAACCATAGGGACTTGCGCCAGGCCGCCGTTTGGCGCAAGCCGTCTGGTGCGCCCAGCGCCACGCCCAATGCCCGCACCGGGAGAGGAGCCCCCCCGTGATGTCGTTGCCCCGTCTCACCGCGCAAGATCTGCCGGCGCTGCTGTTCGACGCGCCGCTGCACCGGGCCTGTTTGGCGGCGCTACGCCAGCAGGACTTGCCCGACGCCTGGATCGGGGCCGGATTTCTGCGGAACCTGGTTTGGGACAAGCTGCACGGCTATGCCACGGCCACACCCCTGGCCGATGTCGACGTGATCTATTTCGATCCGGCGGACCGGGAGGGCCGGCAAGAAGCCTGGCTTGAGGCCCGGCTGGCGCAACAGCTGCGGCGCGCCGGACTTCAGGTTACCTGGCAGGTGCGAAACCAGGCCCGCATGCACAAGCGCAACGGTGATCGACCTTACCGGGACAGCGCCGACGCCTTGACCCATTGGCTGGAAACCCCCACTGCGGTCGCCGCCCGCTTGAGTCCAGAGGGTGATCAGGTGGAAATTCTCGCCCCGCTCGGGCTGACCGATCTTCTGTCGCTCACCCTTCGGCCCACGCCCCATGCCCAGGCCGACCCGGCGCGGCTCGCCCGCTTTCACCAGCGCGTGGCGACCAAGCGCTGGCTGGCCTGTTGGCCGCGGGTAACGCTGCGACTGTCTTGAGCGCCGTTCACCGGCCCAGTGGCCCAGCGGCAACTGCCGGGGCCGGGGCGGGTGGCGAGGTCGACTTCGGTGTCAACTTCGACGTGGATTAAGGCTGACAGCGGCGTCAGCCGCGCAACTCGCCGCCGGTGTTCTTGATCACCTGGGTGATGATCTTTTGCCCGACAATCTCCAGTTCCTCATCGGTCAGGGTCTTGTCCCTGGGCTGCAGCGTGACCGCGATGGCGAGCGACTTCTTGCCCGCCGGCACCCCCTTGCCCCGGTAGTCGTCGAACAGCGACACCTCGGCCACCAGCGCCTTGTCGGCGCCCTTGGCGGCGCGGATCAGCTTATCCGCCGCCAGGTCAAGGTCCACCAGAAAGGCAAAGTCGCGCTCCACCGGCATGAAGGGCGAGACGGTCAGCGCGGGCTTCATCTTGCCGCCCTTGTCGCCGCCCTTTTTCGCCTTCGGGATTGGGATCCGCTCCAGGAAGACCTCCATCGCCGCCACCCGGCCTTCCAGGCCGAACGCCTTGATGATCGCCGGATGCAGCTCGCCGAAGTTGGCCAGCACCATCTTTGGGCCCATGCGCAGGGTTCCGCTGCGGCCGGGATGATACCAAGCGGGCGCGCCATCGAAGACCTGGAGATTTTCCACCGGCGCGCCGGCCGCCTCCAGCGCCTTCAGCGCGTCGGCCTTGGCGTCGAAGGCGTCCACCGAACGCGGTGTGGCGTCCCAGTGGCGCGGCCCGGACCTGCCGGCGCGCAAGGCGGCGGCCACCTGGGTCTGGTCCTCGGGGGCGATGCCAAGATACTGCGGCCCGATCTCAAACAGATTAACGTCGGGAAAGCCCCTGTCGGCGTTGCGTTGCGCCGCCTGTAGCAGCACCGGCAGGACCGAGGGCCGCATCACATCCAGGTCGCTGGAAATCGGATTCTCCAACCGGGTGGCTTCATTGTCCCAGCCGAAGGCGCGGGCCTGTTTTTCGGAAACGAAGGAGAAGGACACCGCCTCGTTGAGACCGGACCAGGCCAGGGCGGTGCGCACGGCGCTGACCCGGCGTTGCGCCAGGGTCAGCACCGGGTGAGGCAGCGCGCCTTCCAGTCCCACCGCCGTGGTGGGCAGGTGGTCGTAGCCGTAAATCCGCAGCACCTCTTCCACCAGGCAGGCCTCGCTCTCGATGTCGGGGCGGCGTCCGGGCACGGTGACCAACAGCCGGTCGTCTTGATCCACCACGGCAAAACCCAGTCCCTTGAGAATTTCCGCCTGGCGGTCGCCGGCCAGCTTGACGCCGCCCAAGCTCTCGACCCGGGACTTACGCAGCGCCAGGGTCTTGTCCTGCCGGGGTTCCTCGCCGGCGATCGTGCGGTGCGAAATCTCACCGCCGCACAGCTTTTGAATCCACAGCGCCCCCACATCCACGCCCCAGTTCGGGCCGCTGGGGTCGACGCCGCGCTCAAAGCGATAGCGGGCGTCGGAATTGATGCCCAGCCGGCGGCCGGTCATCGCGATCATCACCGGATCGAACAGCGCCGCTTCAACAAAGACGTTGACGGTCTGCGCGGTGCAGCCGGTGCGCTCCCCGCCCATGATGCCGCCGATGGCTTCCGGGCCGTTGTCATCGACGATGACCAGGGTCTGGCTGTCCAACTCGTAGCGCTTGCCGTCCAGGGCGAGAATTTCCTCGCCCGACTTGGCAAAGCGCATGGTCGGGTTGCCGACCACCTTGTCGGCGTCGAACACGTGCAGCGGGCGACCCAGGTCAAAGGTGACGTAGTTGGTGATGTCGACCAACGCGGAGATCGGCCGCAGGCCGATGGCGATCAGGCGGTTTTGCATCCATTGCGGCGAGGGCAGATTGTTTACCCCGCGGATGTAGCGGCCCTGGACGAAGGGCTGGGCGGCCTGCTGGTCGGCGGGCAGCTCCCGCCGCCACTGCAGCGGACTGTCGAAGCTGGCCTCGATCTTCGGCAGATCCAGCGGCTTGAGCGTCCCCAGGCCGGCCGCCGTCAGATCCTGGGCAATGCCGCGCACGCCCAGGCAATCGCCGCGATTGGGGGTGATGGCGATTTCGATAACCGGATCATCCAATCCGACCAGCCCGGCAAAGGGCGTGCCCACCGCCGCCGGCGCCGATCCGTCGTCTTTTGTCAGGTCGATGATGCCGTCATGCTCGTCGCTCAGGCCCATTTCGCGCTCGGACACCAGCATGCCGTTCGAGGCCACGCCACGGATAACCCCGGCCTTCAAGGTCATGTCGATGCCGGGCACATAGGCCCCGACCGGCGCAAAAACGCCATACATGCCGGTGCGGGCGTTGGGCGCGCCGCACACCACCTGCACCTCGCCCTCGGCGGTCGCCACCGTGCACACCCGCAGCCGATCCGCGTCGGGATGGGGCACGGCTTGGGTGACGTAGGCGACCCGAAACGGCGCCAATTCCGCCGCGCGATTTTCCACCGCCTCGACCTCCAGGCCGACCATGGAAAGCTTTTCGACGATCTGCGCCAGACTGGCCTCGGTCTCCAGGTGATCTTTCAACCAGGAAAGAGTGAACTTCATTTTGCTAGCTTTCCTTACGCTTACAGACCACGAACCAGAGAGGGGCTTTCCAGCGGCAGGAAGCCGAAGTGGCGCATCCACCGCAGGTCCGAATCGTACATCGGGCGCAGATCGGGCATGCCGTATTTCAACATCGCGATGCGTTCGATGCCCATACCGAAGGCAAAGCCCTGATATTCGTTCGGATCGATTCCGCAGTGGCTGAGAACCTTGGGATGAACCATGCCGCAGCCGAGGATTTCCAGCCAATCATCGCCGCCGTCGATCACCAGGTTGCCGTCCTTTTTGGTGCAGCCGATGTCCATCTCCGCCGAGGGTTCGGTGAAGGGAAAATAGCTCGGGCGAAACCGCACCGGCAGTTCATCAACGCCGAAGTAGGCGCGGCAGAACTCGATCAGCGTTCCCTTGAGATGGCCCATATGGGTGGTCTTGTCGATCACCAGCCCCTCGACCTGGTGGAACATCGGGCTGTGGGTGGCGTCATAGTCGGCGCGAAAGGTGCGGCCCGGCGCGATGATGCGCAGCGGCGGGGCGACGTTTTCCATGTGGCGAATCTGCACCGGCGAGGTATGGGTGCGCAGCACGGGCCGGGCCGCGCCTGGCGTGGCGGCGGGCAGATAAAAGGTGTCATGGTCCTGGCGGGCCGGGTGCCAGGCCGGAATGTTGAGAGCCTCGAAGTTGTGAAAGTCGTCCTCGATATGCGGCCCCTGCGCCACGGAGAAGCCCATCTCGCCAAAGATCGCCACCAGTTCTTCCATGGTCTGGCTGATCGGGTGGATTCGGCCGATCGCGGCCGGACGGGCGGGCAGGGACACATCGATGCGTTCGGCCTGCAGCTGCGCCTCCAACTCGGCGGCTTGCAGCGCGGCCTTGCGCTGCTCAATCGCCTGGGCCACCACCTGCTTGAGCTCGTTGATCGCCTTGCCGGCTTCCTTGCGCGCCTCGGGATCCAGCTTGCCCAAGTTCTTCATCTGGGCGGTGATCCGGCCCTTCTTGCCCAACGCCGCGACCCGCGCTTCGTCCAGCGCCGCCGTTGTCGTTGCCGCGGCAACGGCCCCCAGCAATTCGGCGCGAAGCTCATCCTGTTGCTCGCTCATCTTTTCCCCAACTTCTACGTCCATTCCAGCCTCGCTCGGAAACTCACCCTTTCGCTTCGCTTCATCGCGCCAGCGTCGACCGCGCGCTTGGCGTCGAAAGTCGCCGGCGGGACCCGATAGGATCCCCGGCCGATGCTTTCGCCAAATTCCCGCCAATCCTTGCCGTCTGCTGCCGCAAGAAAGCAAAAGGGCCGGTTCGGCAAATCCGCCGCCGGCCCCTTTTCCTAACAGAAAAAGTCTGTTGTTTGGCTTTACGCCGCCAAGGCCGCCTGGGCTTGATCAACAAGCGACTTAAAGGCCTCGGGCTCGCGCACCGCCAAGTCAGCCAGAACCTTGCGATCCAGCTCGATCTTGGCCAGGGACAGGCCGTTGATGAACTGCGAATAGCTCAGGCCATGCTCGCGGCTGGCCGCGTTGATGCGCTGGATCCACAGGGCGCGGAACGTGCGCTTGCGCACCTTACGGTCGCGATAAGCGTACTGCAGGCCCCGCTCAACCCGCTCGACAGCGGCGCGGAAGACGTTTTTATTCCGGCCACGGTAGCCCTTGGCTGCCTTGATGACCTTCTTGTGACGGGCGTGGGCGGTGGTGCCCCGTTTAACACGTGCCATTGATCATGTCCTCCGGATCAGGAATTCGGCAGGAAATGACGCTTGACGACGCGGGCATCCGCCTGGGCCAAGATCATTGTACCGCGCGCGTCGCGCTTCATCTTCTGTGACCGCTTGCGCAGGCCGTGGCGCAGGAAAGCGGCGCTGGCGCGCACGTGACCCTTGGCCGTGAGCTTGAAGCGCTTCTTGGCGCTGCTCTTGGTCTTCATTTTTGGCATTTTCTCATCCTTCGTTGAAGGTGGATAGAAAGGCGACGGGGCATGCCTTTGGGCCGAGCCGCCTCGGATGGTGCAGAAGCGCGGTTTATAAAGGGGTCGAGGGAGAGTGACAAGCCCCAAACGTCGGCCGCTTTCGCCGCGCCGGAAAAGCCGTCGCGACGGCCCCGCGGCAGGGCGCAACAGGACAGAGCAGGCGACATGACGGGCGGCGGCCGGCCGGCCAGCGCGCGACGGGCGCGCGCAAAACTGCGTTTTATGGTAAAAGCCGGAGCGGCGCGGCAAGCGTCGGGCGCTGCTTTCTTGGTCGATCACATGCTAGGGGATTGGGTCATGGCTCACAAACCGGCCACAAATCGCCGTCTGATCATGGCGGGGATTATCGGCAATGTGATGGAGTGGTACGATTTCGCCGTCTATGGCTACTTCGCCATCGTCATCGGCAAGCTGTTTTTTCCCTCCGACGATCCCTCGGTTTCGCTCATTGCCGCCTACGGCGCCTTTGCCGCCGGCTTTCTCGCCCGCCCGATCGGCGGCCTGCTGCTGGGCCGCCTGGGCGACCTGATCGGGCGACGTCACGTGCTGATCGTCTCGATCCTGTGCATGGCCTTGCCGACCTTTTTGATGGGCGCGCTACCGACCCAGGCGGAAATCGGCATCATGGCGCCGCTGCTGCTGGTGCTTTTGCGCATTATCCAGGGCCTATCGGTGGGCGGCGAATTCACTTCGTCATCGGTGTTTCTGGCTGAGCGGGCGCAAGCCGGGCAGCGCGGCCTCTTGACCAGCTGGTCGATCTGGGGGGCGGTGCTGGGAATCCTACTGGGCTCGCTGGTCGGGACCCTGCTTACCGGAACGCTGGACGACCAGCAGATCCTGCGCTGGGGCTGGCGCGTGCCCTTCCTGATCGGCCCCCTGCTGGCGCTGCTCGGCCTGATTTTACGCCGGGGCCTGCTGGACGAGCCCGGTCAAGGCGTGGAGCCCGGCGACAGCGCCGCGCAAGGCGCCGCGCGGCCCAAAGCGCCGCTGGTTTCCCTGCTGACCGAAAACTTCCCGGACGTGCTGCGGATCGTGTGCCTCAACATCGCCAACGGCGTGGGCTTCTACTTGGTCTTCGTTTACTCGGTCAGTTACATGAAGGGCATCGACAAGCTGGACGGCAGTCTGGCTTTCGAAATCAACAGCTTCAATATGGCCCTGCTGCTGCTGGTGCTTCCGGCCGGGGCCTGGCTCTCGGACCGCTGGGGGCGCAAGCCGCTGCTTGCCGCCGGCCTGTTGATTCTGGCCGTCGGGGCGCTTCCGGCCTTTACCTTGATCCACAGCCAGGACTGGCGCGCCGTGACCCTGGGCCAGTTTATTCTGGCCAGCGGCGTGGGCCTTCTGGCCGGCAGCGTCTGCGTCACCAATGTCGAAATGCTGCCCCGGCACAATCGCTGCACCGGGGTTGCCCTGTCCTACAATCTGGCGGTGGGGGTCTTCGGCGGCACCGCGCCGCTGATGGCGGCTTGGATGATCACCGCCGGCGGCAATCCCATCGCCCCCGGCTACTATCTGCTGGCCGTCGCCCTGCTGGGCCTGGCGACATTGTTTTTCGTCAAGGAAAGCGCGCACCGACCGCTGCCCTGATCGGTTCGGGCGCCGCGCAAAAAAAGGGAGCCCCGAAGGACTCCCTTTTCAAAGCATCGCCGTGCGGCGGGCGCTTCTGTCTCCGTCGATCCCGCTCTAGTCACGCATAATGCCCAGGATGGACAGAATGTAGATGAACAGCGTGATGAAGGAGCCATAGAGCATGAAGGCGCCGAAAACGGCTTTCTTCGCCAAGGTGTCGCCGGCGTCATCTTCATAGTACATGGATTTGATCATCTGGGTTTCATAGGCGGTCATGCCCGAGAACAGCAGCACCACGCCGATGGAAATGATCAAGCTCAAACCGCTGGACTGAACGAAGAACACGTTGATCAGCAGCGCGATCAGGATACCGATGGTGGCCATGGTGAAGAAACCGCCCAGACCCGACAGGTTCTTCTTCGTGGTATAGCCCACCAGGCTCATCCCGGCGAACGTGCCGGCGGTGATCGCGAAGGCCCGAACAATCAGCATCGGATCCATGGCGGCGTAAGCCGCCATCATCGGCGCGATCAAGATACCCCAGAGCGACGCATAGGCCCAGTAACTGATCTGCGCGATCGCGACCGATTTGGTCATCATCAGCCGCGGGGCGATAAAGCCCAAGCCAAGCAGGCCGATGAACAGAATCCATTTCAGACTAAGCGCCAACTGCAGCAGTTCCTGGCTGCTGGCAAAGAAAAACGAGATGATGGCGGTGAGCGCGATGCCCAGCGACATGTAGTTGTAGACCCGCAACATGTAGGCCCGCAGCCCCAGGTCCATCTCGGCCTGGGCAGCCTGGGTGCGGCTCATGACAGTGCGGTTGGGACCGAAAGCCATATTTTATTCCTCTCCTTCAGAGGCAAATTCAGATCGGCGGCCTTTTTGCCAGCCCCGCCCCCGCCGTCGCTTCGGCCGGAGGGCAAAAGCGACGGTCAAGACAGGGCCGCGTCGGCAGCCACACCGAAGATATGGGTGAAGCGCGCAAGAAAATCAACAAAAAGCGGCGAACGGTCCTTTCAGACCAACGCTTTAATTTTTCTCCAGGGTCACGCCTTTTTTGCCACGCCGTCCGGCGACCAGGCTAGCGATGGCCAGGCTATTCATTGCGCAGCAGCGGCGCGGCCTTGTGGGAAAGCGCCCGCCAAGTGCCGATAAAGCCGATAACCAGGGTCACCACCACGGAAAGAACCACGGTCAGCAGCACCTGCGGCCAGAGCAGCACGAACGCGGCGTTCATCACCTGGGTGATCACCAGATAGGCCGCAAAGCTGCCGGCGAAAGCCGCGATCAGCGCCGCAATCAGGCCCAGCAAGCCATATTCCAGGAGATAGGCCCGGGTGACGTCCCAGCGGGTTGCGCCCAGAACCTTCAACACCACCGCGTCATAGATCCGCCGGCGATGGCCGGCGGCGACCGCCCCGGCCAGCACCAGCAGGCCCGACAGCAGGGTAATCGCCGCCGTGGCCGATACCGCCGTGGCGATAGTATTCAGCAGTTGGGCCACCGCCGTCAGGGCCTCTTTCACCCGCACCGAGGACACATTGGGAAAGGCGTCCGTCAGGGCCAACTCCAAGGGGGTTTCCTGATCCTCCGCCACCTTCACCGTGGCGATATGGGTTTGCGGCGCGGCCTCCAGCAGTCCCGGCGAGAAGATCATGACAAAGTTAATGGTCAGCCCCTGCCAATCGATCTCGCGCAGATTGGCGATTTCGACCTCGATGTTCCGGCCCAGCAGATTGATGGTCAGGCGATCGCCGGGATGAAGGTTGAGCGCCCGTCCGACCTCGGCGTCCAGCGACACCAGCGGCGGCCCCCGGTAATCCTCCGGCCACCACCGCCCCTCGGAAAGCCGGACGCCCTCCGGCGGCAGGCGCGACCAGGTCAGACCCCGATCACCCCGGAAAACCCACGCCACCTCCTGTGGAATGGTCAACCGCTCGGGCGGGACGCCCTTCACGCCGGTAATGCGACCCCGCAACATCGGCACCCGCTGAACGGCGCTGACCCCGGGGAAGCTTCGCGCCATCCGATCGAACGCCTCGATCTGCTGCGGCTGAATGTCGATAAAATAGAAGCCAGGCGCTTCTTCCGGCAGATCCTCCATCACCTGTTGGCGCAGGTTGCCCTCCACCAGGGCAATGGCCACCAGCACGGTCAGGCCAAGCCCCAAGGACGTGATCACCGCGCCGGTGGCGGCGCCGGGCCGTACCAGGTTGGCCAGCGCCAGACGCAGATCCGGGCGACCGGCGCGGGGCGCGCGCCGCACCAGCCAGACCAGGCCCCAGGCCGCCAGGCGCAGAATCACCAGCGAGGCCAAGGTGGCGCCGATAAAGCCCAGCGCGAAGAGTCGATCATCGGCCCCGAGCAGCACCAGGGCCAACAGCGCGGCAATGGCCAATCCCAGGGCCCACAGGGCCCGCGCCGGCGGCCAGGCGCGACGCGGCTCAATCACCGCCCGAAACAGCGCACCGGCCGGGATCTGTTGCGCGCGCGCCAGCGGCCAGAGTGAAAACACCAAGGTGATCAACAAGCCATAGGCGGCGGCCTGCGCCAACGCGCCGCCGAACAGTCCCTGGGCCAGCGAGAAATTCAACCGGGCCTCCAGCAGCGGCGCCACCGCCAGCGGCGCCAGACCGCCCACCAGCAGGCCGCCGGCGATGCCCAGACTGGCCAGGACCAACACCTGCAGCAGATAGGTCCAGAAAATCACCCGCGCCGGCGCCCCCAGACATTTCAAGGTGGCGATGGTGGCGCGCTTTTCCTCCAGGAACGCGCCGACCGCGTTGGCGACGCCCAAGCCGCCGACCAGCAGCGAGGTCAGGCCCACCAAGGTCATGAAAAGCGTTACCCGGTCGATAAAATGGTTCAGGCCGGGCGCGGCGTTCTTGGTGCTGCGAATCCGCCAGCCGGCTTGCGGGAACGCGTCGTTCAGGGCTGCGATCCAGGCGTCGCCGCGCTGACCCGGCGCGGTCTCCAGGCGGTAGTGATAATAAATCAGACTGCCGGGCTGCACCAACTTCGTGGCCGCCAGACTGTCCAGGGCCACCACCACTCTCGGCCCCAGGGTAAAGCCCCGCGACGCCCGGTCCGGCTCCCAGGATACCGTGCCGCGAATTTGATAACTTTCCTCGCCAATATCCAGCAGGTCGCCCAGCTTCAAGCCCAGCCGGATCAGGAGATTTTCATCCACCACCGCGCCATAGCGTCCCGCGCGCTTGGCCACCAGGGTCTGCAGGTCGGCATTCGGGCCGCTGGCCGTCTCGCTGAGAAAGTCGCCAAACAGCGG